>MKUE01000025.1 GCA_001897675.1 Thiobacillus sp. 65-1059
CCCTTCCCCTGGATGGCCGAGATGATCGACCTGAAGAAGGAGAAGAACTTCTTCGAGACGCGCGTCACGGAGTATCAGACGGGCGGGGCGTTGAGTTGGGATTGACATGGCGAAGCTCGCGAAGCTGATCGAGCAGATCCTGCTCGGCCGCAGCGATGCCAATATCGGCTTCGACGAGCTGTGCCAGATCCTGACCAGCCTGGGTTTTTCGCAGCGCACACGGGGCAGCCATCACATTTTCAGCCATCCTGACGTTCTGGAATTGATCAACCTCCAGCGCGATGGCGGCAAGGCCAAGCCCTACCAGGTTCGGCAAGTCCGCGCCATAATCCTTCAATACAAACTTGGAGCCGAGGAATGAATCCGAAGTACGAAATCATTCTGTACTGGAGCGAGGACGACCAGGCCTTCGTCGCCGAAGTGCCCGAACTGCCCGGCTGCATGGCGCATGGCGATTCGCAGGCATCCGCGCTCGCCAGCGTCAACGAGGCGATCGCGCTCTGGATTGCGACTGCCGAGGAACTCGGAAGATCCGTGCCGACCCCGAAGGGCAGACGCCTCGCCTATGCCTGATGCTTGTTTTGTCCCACGCTTCATCGCTATCGACGCTGCCAGCGGATCGGGCTGGACGATGCTGAAATGGTGTCTGACCCTGCAGAAATGGTGTCCCTGTTTTGTATCTGCGTGCACCTGCGTGCAGCCCCCCTCGCCCCTGATTCGACAACGCCGCCGCCTCTGTCCGCGATAGCACCTCCATCCGCCCCGTCGGCGAAACCTGCGCGTCAACGACTCCACGTTCCATATTTGTCATCTCTGTTCCGTGTGTAGGAGGGAGAAGGACACGGCGTGCGGAGCGGGGCATGGAAAAGCGGCGCGCGACCGGCTCGCGGCGGTGCGGCGGCTGAAGATTTCGAAGACAACGGATCAGGCGAAGCCACCGGGTGAAAGCGCCGCCGCCAACGCTGATAGCATCTGCGTATGAGCCGCTATCACGACATTGCCGAGCACACAGAGAAACTGATCGTCGACGGCGTGCTGCGCGCGGGCGACCGCCTGCCTTCGGTGCGCCAGGCCTGCCGCATCCATGATGTGAGTCCCGTTACCGTCACGCAGGCTTACTACCTGCTGGAGAGCCGCGGCCTGATCGAGGCGCGGCCGAAGTCGGGCTATTTCGTGCGCGCGCGGCTCCGGCAGAACCTGCGCGAGCCGGACATGACGCGCCCGGTCGCCAGCTCGACACAGTTGCAGGTCAGCGATTTCATTTTCCAGATTCTCGAAAGCGTCCGCGATCCGTCGGTCGTGCCGCTGGGTTCGAGCTTCCCGAGCCCGTTTCTGTTTCCGCTCGACAAGCTCGGGCGTTTTCTGGCGAGCGCCGCACGCAAGCTCGACCCGCTCGCCACGGTCATCGACCTGCCGCCCGGAAACGAGGAGTTGCGGCGGCAACTGGCCTTGCGCTACCTCGCGTCCGGCGCGTCCGTTTCGCCCGACGAAATCGTCATCACGTGCGGCGCGATGGAGGCGCTCAACCTCTGTCTGCAGGCGGTCGCCCGGCCCGGCGACCTGATCGCCATCGAATCGCCGGCCTTTTACGCCGGGCTGCAGGCGAGCGAGCGGCTCGGGTTGAAGGTGATCGAAATCCCGACCCACCCGCGCGAGGGCATCAGCATGGCCGCCCTGGCGGAGACGCTGCAGCGCCATCCGGTCAAAGCCTGCCTGTTCATGCTCAATTTCTCGAATCCGACAGGCAGCCTCGTTCCGGACGAGCGGAGAAAGGAACTCGTCGAATTGCTGCATCGTCACGACGTGCCGCTCATCGAAGACGACGTCTACGCGGAGCTTTATTTCGGCCGCCAGGCGCCCTTGTGCACCAAAGCCGTGGATCCGCACGGGATGGTGATGCACGTTTCGTCGTTCTCGAAAAATCTCGCGCCCGGATACCGCGTAGGCTGGGTCGCGGCCGGGCGCTTCGCCGAGCGCGTCCAGCGGCAAAAATTCTCGACGACGCTGGCGACGACGATTCCCGTGCAAATCGCGCTCGCGGAATATCTGAAACACGGCGGCTACGAGAACCACCTGCGGCACTTGCGGCGCAAGCTCGCCGAACAGGAAGCCGCACTGGCCGCGGCGATCGAGCCGAATTTTCCGGAAGGCACGCGCCTGGCGCGGCCCGACGGCGGCTATTTCCTGTGGCTGGAACTACCGCCGCAGATCGACACGCTGGTCTTGCATCAACGCGCGCTGGCGCGAGGCATCAGCACCGCGCCCGGCCCCATTTTTTCGGCGAAGCGGGAATTCACCCACCATCTGCGGCTGAATTTCGGCCATTCGGACTCGCAGCGCCAGCAGGATGCGATGGTGACGCTGGGGCAATTGATCGCCGAACAGTTATAGCGTCGCCCAACGGGCGAACTGGTCGCCGAAAAAGGCGATGCCGATCAGCGCAAGCGGCGCGAAGGCGACGAACGCCAGCACCACCCGGCGGATGAATGGATGGGCCAGCTCGACTTCGATGAACCCGCGGGCGACGAGCACGCCCTTCAGCCAGACGGTGCCGGCCACGAAGAGCTGCAGCCAGACGCCGCCGTCGAACCACCGCCCGGCGACAACGCTGAACAGGGTCAGCGCGACCAGTCCGGCCCACGCGAAGGTGAGCGGCGCCAACCGGGAGATGGGCTGTTTTTCGATTGTGCTCATGGTTCAGGCCAATACGTAGCAGAGTTGGAAGATAACCAGCCAGATGATGTCGGTCGCGTGCCAATAGCTCGCCAGCGCCTCCAGGCCGCTGTAATCGTCGGACGAATACGCCCCGCCGAGGTGGCGTGCCAGAACCCAGAAAATGCCGAGAATCCCCCAGAACGAGTGCACCAGATGGTTGATCGTCAGGTAGTAATAGACGGTGAAGAAAATCCCCGCCTCGCCATTGATCCCTTGCGCGAGGTTCGCCTGGACTTCGAAAAACTTCACGACGGGATAACCGAGCGCCACGACCAGTCCGGCGACCAGCCACCAGAACGACTGCCGGCGTCGACCGGCGCGTATCGTCGCCACCGAGCAGGCGATGAAAAAGCTGCTGGTGACCATGATCAACGTAATCGCGGTGCCCGAAGCGAGCGAAAGGCGCTGCGCGCCCTGCTCGAACGCGTCCGGAAAGTGGGCACGCGCGACGAAATAGACAGCGAAGAGAACGATGAACTCGACGAATTCGCACGTGATCCCCGCCCACATGCCCCTGTTGCCCGGTATTCGGCCGGTCACCGTGCGCACTTGCGGCCGGGATGGCGCTTCAATAGCGAGAGTTGTCATTTTTCCCTCCATTGCCTTTCTTCGATATTGTCCCCGCCCTATCAAAACGGTGCAGACACAGAAAAGACGAATCCCGACCGGCACAGACAACGCAAGCGCGTGCCCGCAGGCGGTCCGTATAACGTCGGCGACGGCTCAGCGCCGGCCGGTGGTTACGGAGAGGACAAGCGGCGCCAGCGCAACGAAATAAAGGATGAACGCGCCAATAGTGAAAATGGGGTCAGATACTCATGGCGCTAAGTTAAGCTCCCGATGGGGAGGCTGACCGAGCCGAAAGTTGCTTTACTGAAGTTTGACGACGACAGGACGGCAACGACGGAGGTCAGCCAAATGGATCGTAGCAGACGTACAAGGCGACTGCGCCGCGAAGTGTGGGAACTGCGACATCGATTTGCCCAAGGCGGGCAAGGAGTGTTCGAACAAGTATTGCCGACGGAGGAGATCATGGGGACGATCGAGGAATCCGCGCCAGTCTTTCGTCATCGGCACTATCCCCCGTTGACGACCTTGCGCCACTTCATCGAACAGGTGCTTTCCGAAGACCAAGCGTGCCAGGACGTGGTTGGCCGCCGCCTCTCGGAACGGGTCGGCCAAAGGCAAAGCACCTGCAGCTTGAACACGTCAGCCTACTGCCAGGCGCGGCAACGTCTGCCGCAGGAGATGGTGGATCGGCTGTATCGGACCACGGGCGAACGGCTGGAAACCCGCCTGCCGAAGTCGTGGCGTTGGCGCGGACGGCGGCTGGTGCTGTTTGATGGCACCACGGTGTCAATGCCGGATACGCTCGCGAGCCAGTGCGCTTTCCCCCAAAGCGCGGAGCAGCAGCCCGGACTGGGCTTCCCGGTTGCGCGTTTGAGCGGATTGATCGGACTGGCCAGCGGAGCGGTACTGGGCCATGCAGTTAGCGCCTGCGAAGGCAAAGGCAGCGGCGAGCAAACCATGCTGCGCGTAACAATAGGGGACAGACCACGATTTAATCTAGGCTGGCCCTATCAATTAGTGGGAGGAAACCATGCCGCGCCGAGCTCGCCTGTCTTTGTCGAACGTTCCCATGCACATTATCCAGCGTGGCAACAACCGGCAGGCATGCTTCTTCGCGGACGAGGACTACCGCAATTACCTCGACTGGCTCGGTGAGTACGCAGGCAAGACAGGTTGCCGGGTTCACGCCTATGTGTTGATGACCAACCATGTGCACTTGCTGATTTCGGCGGAGGAGGGCGGATCTTCGGGCGCATTGATGAAGGCGGTGGGCCAGCGCTACGTCCAGTATGTCAACCGCAGCTATCGGCGCAGCGGCACGTTGTGGGAAGGGCGCTTCCGTTCCTGTCTTACCCAGGAAGAAACGTATCTGTTGGCCTGCCAGCGTTACATCGAGCTGAATCCGGTGCGTACGAACATGGCCGCGCATCCGGCGGAATACCGCTGGTCGAGCTACCGGGCGAATGCGCAGGGGGAAGAGGATGCGCTGGTGAGGCCACATTCCTTGTACGAATCGTTGGGGCGGGACGTGGCAAGCCGCCAGGCAGCCTACCGCGAATTGTTTCACTATGAACTGGAGCCCGGCCTGGTGAATGAAATCCGGCGCGCGACGAACGGAAACTATGCGTTGGGCAATGAGCGCTTCGCAAAAGAAGTGGCGTCAGCCCTGGGGCGGCGTGCATCTCCCGGAACACCGGGGCGACCGCGTCTGGCGCCTGATCCGGAATCGGGGGATTCGTTAGATGCGTAGCGGAAAACCGTGGTCCGTCCCTTATTGTCAGTTCTGCACACGGCACCGCCGCATTCATGAAATCCACTGTCCTATGATGTGAAGGTTCCCGGAGATCAATCCCGGCAGCCGGAAGCAGCACTCAGATGGAGGGAGCGGCCATGAACACCGAAACACGCGCAACGCCCAGCCTCGACCAGATCCGTGACCAGCAGCGCGAAACCTGGGACCAGTTCTCTGCAGGCTGGAAGAAGTGGGACGCAACGGTCATCGGCTGGATTGCCCCGTTCGGCGAGGCGATGATCCGGCATGCCAGGCTGCGCGAGGATTCCGAGGTGCTCGACATCGCCGCCGGCACCGGCGAACCGGGACTCACGGCGGCGGCACGGGTGCCGCGCGGCCGGGTGACGGTGACCGATCTCGCCGAGCACATGCTGGAAGTGGCGGCCGCGAAGGCCGCGCAGCGCGGCTTGCGCAATGTCGAGACGCGGGTCTGCGACGCCGGTGCGCTGCCTTTCGCCGACGCGAGCGCCGACGCCGTGCTGTGCCGCTTCGGCTTCATGTTCTTTCCCGACGTCGCTGTCGCCGCGCGCGAGTTCGCACGGGTGGCGAGGCCCGGCGCACGCGTCTGCACGGCGGTATGGGGCGAGCCAGAGAAGAATCCCTGGGCAACCGGCATCATGGGAACAATCGCCCGGCATGTGGACATGCCCGCGCCGCCTCCGGGGGCGCCGGGCCTGTTCCGCTGCGCGTCGCCAGGCTACATGCGTGCGCTATTCGCCGAGGCGGGCTTGCGTGACATCGTCGAGGAGGAGGTGAGCTGCGACATGGTCATCGACACGCCGGAACGCTACTGGGAATTCATGACCGACATCGCCGCGCCGGTGGTGGCCGGACTCGCCAGGGCGGACGCGGATGTTCGCGAGCGGATCCGCGCCGAGGTGCTCGGCCTGGCGAGCCAGTTTCTGCGCGACGGGGTCGTCCGGATGCCGTCGGCGGGCACGGTGGTCGTCGGCACGCGTTAGCGCCCCGCGGCCCCTCATCGTTCCAGGCAGGACTTGCCCCTGTCAGGGCGGGGCAGGTCCATGCGGGAAGGGTTCAGGTGTTGTCTTTCACGGTTGTGCTCGTGCCGTTCGACTTGACCGATGCAATGCCGGCGTCGCGAGAATCGGCGGATGCGTACATCTGACTCGTGCCGATCACTTGATGATTGGCGGCCTTCAGGTTGAAGTAGTGCTTGCCGTTCGAGGCGAGCTTCTTCTCGTAGCGCGCATCCGCCCCGCAGTTGCTCTGCACCGAGGCAATGCCGTTCTCGGCCGAAGCCTTGGCGTGATAGAGCTCGCTGGTGAGCAGGGTTTCCGCGTTGTCCGCCTTGAGAACGAAGCGGAACTGACCATCCGAACTCTTGTTCAACTCGAACCATCCTGCCATGTCTCTTTCTCCTTTGTGGTCGTGGTAAACGACGCCCGATGCGCCGGGTGATGACACTACGGCACCGGGGTTACGCCTTCCGGAAAATGCCGAGCTTGCCGAGGATGAAGATCAGCAGCACGGCGCCGCCGAATGCGACGATGAAGCGCGCGATGCCGCCCACGGCCGCAAAGCCCAGCAGTCCGGCGATCCAGTAGCCGAGCATCGAGCCCACCACGCCGACCGCCACGTTGGCGATCCAGCCCATCTGGGCGTCGGTTTTCATGACCATGCTCGCCAGCCAGCCGACGATGCCGCCAATGATCAACGAGACGATCCAGCTCATGGTGTTCCTCCCTTGAGGGTCGAAATTCAAATTTCGCGTGCGCGCATTTCGCGGGGTCAGCGCATGGCCTTGCCGGCCATCCGCATGATGTCGTCGAGCGGATGGCCGTCGCCGTTCAGGTCGAGCATCGAGGCGAGTCCCGCAGCCTGAAGAATCCCATGGTCACTCCTTTGCAGCTTGGTGGGACGCCATGCCCTGCAGAATTGCATACCGCCTTGCTTCACTGTAGCAAAGATGGACCGGACGATTGGCCAGCCCGTGCGTTTGGGGCAGATCCTGCACGGCTACTGGCGGCCAGCCCGCCGCAGCCGACCCTGGCCACCGTGCTACCATCCCGCCCGCCATGCGAATCCCCCAACTCCGACAACGTCTGCGCGACCTCGGCGCTGCGCCCTGCCACGAGGGGCGCGTGCTGCGCGCCTGGGCGCAGGGACGCTCGCTCGACAACAAGCGGCGGCGCGCCGAGGACTTTCTGCCGCTGGCGGTGCGCAACGATCTGCCCGGCCTGTTCGACGAGCTGCGCGGACTGGCGCGGGTGCATGCCGAGCATCCCGGCGAGGACGGCTCGGCGCGCCTGCTGGTGGCGCTTGCGGACGGTCAGACGGTGGAGGCCGTGCTGCTGCCGCGCGACGGCGTGTGCGTATCGACCCAGGTCGGCTGCGCGGTGGGTTGCGTGTTCTGCATGACCGGCCGCGCCGGCCTGCTGCGCCAGCTCTCCAGCGCGGAAATCGTCGCCCAGGTGGTGCTGGCCAGGAGCCGCCGCCCGGTGAAGAAGGTGGTGTTCATGGGCATGGGCGAGCCGGCCCACAACCTGGACAACGTGCTGGAGGCCATCGATCTGCTTGGCGTGGAAGGCGGCATCGGCCACAAGAACCTGGTCTTCTCCACCGTCGGCGACCGGCGCGTGTTCGAGCGCCTGCCGCAGTCCGCGGTGAAGCCGGCACTGGCGCTCTCGCTGCACACCACCGACCACGAACTGCGCCGCCGCCTGCTGCCGAAGGCGCCCGACATCGCGCCGGCCGAACTGGTCGAGCTGGGCGAGGCCTACGCGCGCCGCACCGGCTACCCGATCCAGTATCAGTGGACGCTGCTCGAAGGCATCAACGACAGCGAGGCCGAGCTGAACGGCATCGCGCGATTGCTGGCCGGCAAGTACGCGGTGATGAACCTGATTCCCTACAACAGCGTCGATGGCGTCGACGGCTTCGATTACCGCCGCCCGAGCTGGGAGCGCGCCGCCGAGATGGCGCGCCGCCTGCATGTGCGAGGCGTGCTGACCAAGCTGCGCCACTCCGCGGGACAGGATGTGGAAGGCGGCTGCGGGCAGTTGCGGGCGCGGGCGCTGGGCGTGGCTGCGCCCAGCGTCGTTCAGGCATGAGCGCCAACACCATCCGCGCCCGCGTGGCCTTCTCGTTCAAAGGCGAGACC
Organism: Thiobacillus sp. 65-1059; assembly: GCA_001897675.1. Lineage (GTDB taxonomy): Bacteria > Pseudomonadota > Gammaproteobacteria > Burkholderiales > Thiobacillaceae > Thiobacillus. Next base: position 8,199 of record MKUE01000025.1, read on the forward strand.
CACGAACTCGATTCCGTCATCGACCTGGATGGCCGTCTCGGCGAGCCGGGCGAGGCGCCCGATTTCCATCGGTTGCTGGCCAGGGCGGCCGGGATCGATCCCTACTCGTATCTGTATGAAGTGCTGGAGTCGCACGAGATCGCGTTCTCAGATGCGACCGGCGCGGCGGCGCAAAGCTGCCGCGAAGGCCGGTTCGACTGGGCCCGGTTCGAGCGTGCCCGCCGCGAGGAGCAGGACTGGCAACGGGTCAGGGCCGTCGCGCAGCAGACGCTGGGCGCGCGCGACCTCGACGCCGAGCCGGAACTGAAGGCCGCCCTGCTGGCCGTCTATCGGGCCGGGAAGGCGGGCGGGTAAGCCGAACGGAAGGGACGGGCCGCGCCGTTTCGGCAAGCCCTCGTTTATCCACCGCGATTTCTATACTGGAAATCGGCCAGGGAGCGGCGGGATGGACGGAGGGACGGGAAATGGCCAAATGGATATTCGAACCAGGGCACTCCGCCGCGGAGTTTGCGGTGCGGCACATGATGGTGTCGCACATGCGCGGGCTGTTCAAGAATGTGCATGGCAGCCTCGACTTCGATCCGGGCAGTCCGGCGGACGCCGCCGCGGTCGAGGCCACGATCGCGGCGGCGGGCATCTGGACGGGCGACGATGAGCGCGACGCGCATCTGCGCGGCCCGGATTTTCTGAATGTGGCGGCGCATCCGGACATCGTCTTCCGCAGCAGCGAGGTGCGCTGCGTGGGCGAGGCCGATTTCAGGGTCGCGGGCGATCTCAGCCTCCGCGGGGTGAGCCGTCCGGTCGTGCTGGCCGCGCATTTTCTGGGCCGCTGGCAATGTCCCTACTGGGAGGGCGACAGGGATCTGGGGCCGACGCAGCGCATCGGCTTCGTCGCCACCGCGGCGATCAACCGCCACGACTTCGGCGTGAGCTGGAACGCACCCCTGGAGCGCGGCGGCATGGTCGTCGGCGACGAGGTCGCGATCACCCTGGACGTCGAGGCCATTCTCGAATCCGACATGCAGCGGATAACCGGGATGCTGGGGGCACGCTGAACGCCGGATCGATGCGGCGGGACCAGGCGTCCGCCATCCGGCAGGACGGGTTTGGCCGGCATGCCCCCTGCCCTCCCGCTCGAAACCCTCGATGGGGGCATTGCAACGGGATCGGGTCTTGCCGTCCGGGACGCCGCGTTCAGCCCCTCAGCTTCGAAAACGCCGCCGCCATGGCGCCGTCCATCGCGGGCGCCCGGTTCGGTTTTCCGCCCGCCTGCTTGCCCTGGCCGCGAGGGTCGCGCGGTGGCCGCTGCGCCGCCTGGGGCTTCTCGGCCGCCGCTCCTGCCGCATCCCTCAGCCGCATCGTCAGCGCGATGCGCTTGCGCTTCTCGTCCACTTCCAGCACTTTCACCTTCACGATCTGCCCGGCCTTGACCACGCTGTGCGGATCCTTGACGAAGCTGTCGGCGAGGGCGGAGATGTGGACCAGGCCGTCCTGGTGCACGCCGATGTCGACGAAGGCGCCGAACGCCGCCACGTTGGTGACGACGCCTTCCAGGATCATGTCCGGCTTCAGGTCGGCGAGTTTTTCGACGCCTTCCCTGAAGCTTGCCGTGGTGAATTCGGGGCGCGGGTCGCGGCCGGGTTTTTCGAGTTCCCTGAGGATGTCGCCGACGGTGGGGAGGCCGAATTTCTCATCCGTGTATTTCGCCGGGTCGAGCGATTTCAGGAGATTGCCGTTACCGATCACGGCCTTGATGTCCTGCTTGATGTCGGCGAGGATCGCTTGCACCAGCGGATACGATTCGGGGTGGACGGCGGAGGCGTCGAGCGGGTCGGCGCCGTCCATGATGCGCAGGAAGCCCGCCGCCTGCTCGAAGGTCTTCTCGCCCAGGCGCGGCACCTCGCGCAGCTCGGCACGGCTGGCGAAGCGGCCTTTGGAATCGCGGTGGGCGACGATGGCCTGCGCCACGCTGGCGGAGAGGCCGGAAACACGCGCAAGCAGCGGCACCGACGCCGTGTTCACATCCACGCCGACGGCGTTGACGCAGTCCTCCACCACCGCATCGAGCGAACGCGCCAGCTGGAACTGGCTGACGTCGTGCTGGTACTGGCCGACGCCGATCGACTTCGGATCGATCTTCACCAGCTCGGCCAGCGGGTCCTGCAGGCGGCGCGCGATGGAAACCGCGCCGCGCAGCGAGACGTCCATGTCGGGCAATTCGCGCGAGGCGAATTCGGACGCGGAATACACCGAGGCGCCCGCCTCGGACACCACCACGCTGGTCATCTTCAATTCGGGGCGCAGCCGGATCAGGTCGCGCGCCAGCTTGTCGGTTTCTCTTGATGCGGTGCCGTTGCCGATGGCGATCACCGCCACGCGGTGCTTTTCGGCGAGTTTCGCCAGCGTGTGCAGCGCACCGTCCCAGTCGTTCTTCGGCGGGTGCGGATAGATCACCGCGGTGTCGACCGCCTTGCCGGTCTCGTCCACCACCGCCACTTTCACGCCGGTGCGGATGCCGGGGTCCAGCCCCATGGCGGCGCGCGGCCCGGCGGGGGCGGCGAGCAGCAGATCCTTGAGGTTGCGTGCGAACACGTTGATCGCTTCGCTCTCGGCGCGGGCGCGCAGCGCACCCATCAACTCCAGCTCCAGATGCATGAAGCTCTTCGCGCGCCAGGTGAAGCGCACCGTGTCCATCAGCCAGCGGTCGGCGGGGCGGTTCAGGTCCTGGATGCCGAAGCGGCTGGCGATGCGCGTCTCGCAGGGATTGTGCGGCGCGCTCCAGGCCGGCCGCTCTTCTTCGCTGTCGAGGCGCAGCCGCACGTCCAGCATGTCCTCGCGCCGCCCGCGGAACAGCGCCAGCGCGCGGTGCGACGGGATGGTGCCGAGCGTTTCCGAATAGTCGAAGTAGTCGGCGTACTTTTCCGCTGCTGCTTCCTTGCCCTCGCGCACCCTGGATTCGACGACGCCGTGTTCCTGCACGTATTCGCGCAGGGATTGCAGCAGGCCCGCATCCTCGGCGAAGCGCTCCATCAGGATCTGCCGCGCGCCGTCGAGCGCGGCCTTGGCATCCGCAACGCCGGGGTTGTCGCCCTGCTCGGTGGTGAAGGGATCGCGCAGATACCGGGCCGCCGCCTCGTCCGGATTCAGCGTCGGGTTCGCCAGCAAGGCATCCGCCAGCGGCTCCAGCCCGGCTTCCAGCGCGATCTGCGCCTTAGTGCGGCGCTTCGGCTTGTACGGCAGATAGAGGTCTTCCAGCTGCGTCTTGTCGGGGGCCAGCGAAATGGCCTGCAGCAGCGCCGGCGTCATCTTGTTCTGCTCGGTGACCGACTGGATGATGGCTGCGCGGCGGTCTTCCAGCTCGCGCAGGTAGCGCAGCCGGTCTTCCAGCAGGCGCAGCTGGGCGTCGTCCAGCCCCCCCGTCGCTTCCTTGCGATAGCGCGAGATGAAAGGCACCGTCGCCCCCTCGTCCAGCAAGGCGATGGCAGCGGCGACTTGCGCGGGTTTGGCCGCGATCTCGGCGGCGAGTCGTTGTTCGATGGAAGGAAGCATGGTTCGATCTGCTGAATGAATCGGCCGCCGCGTCGCGAGGCCGGGGGAAGGGGTCAGGTTGCGCATTATGCCGAATATCCTCAAACCCGGCGCCGCCTCTTGCGACGCCAGGCCCGCTTGGGCTGCAACCCCGCTTGTTGCCATGGAATTCTGTCCGGCAAGAAAAAAACCTAAAAGTCTCATCGACTTAGCCGTTAAGAATTGAACAGGGGGCGAAAAACCACAAGAACAGACGCCGGAATTTCATAAAAACAAATTTCATGCCCATGAGCGATCCGAGGAAAAACACCGTCCCAGTACACGCTTCCGAAATCGAGGCCGGCAAGCCCCTGCGCTGGGCCGTGTATGACGGCAACGGCGTGCTGCTGCTGAAGGAGGGCATGGCCCCCGCTACCCAGGCGCAAATCGCCACCATGATCGAGCGCGGGCTGTTCCGGCAGGCCGACCCCACTGCCAAGCAAAACGTCCCCAGGCCGGACATTCCGCCCATGGGCCTTGGGCCGCGCGACGACGGCAAGGCCAAGCCGGCGGGCGACCCCGTCCAGTTCGACGATCTCGCGCTGCAGCCAGGCGAGATCCTGCAGCTGCACTCCGCCCTTGAAGTGGTGGGGGCCGATATGCTCGCGGTGCTGATCGGTTATCTGAAGCGTCGCGCCATCGTGGTGGCCACTCCGATGGTTTCCGGCAAGCCGCTGCTGGTCAAGGACGGTGCGCTCTTCAACGTCAAGACGTTTTCCGGCACCAGCCTGTTCACCTTCCGGACCCGGGTACTGATCTCGCACACGCAGCCGCTGCCGCACCTGCACCTGGAGTATCCCGGGCTGGTGTATGCGACCAAGATCAGGAGGACGCTGCGCGCGCTCGTCGATCTGCCGGCAAGCCTGCAGGATCCGGTGAGCGGCACCAGCCTGGATGTCGTTCTGCAAGACCTGAGCGCAGGCGGCGCCAAGCTCGTGCTGCCCGAACCCGTCGCATGTCCCCAGAATGCCCGGTTTCTGATCGGTTTCAAGGTAAGGATGGGCGACGACCTCGAGGAGGAGATCCGGGCGGACGTGGTGATGCGCGGCGCCGAGTCGCGCACGGAGAAGGGGGCGACCGTGCACACTATGGGCGTGCAGTTCAAGGATCTGAGCAAATCGGCCAGCCTGGCCATCATGGCGCTGGTGTACCGGCAGCAGCTGCGAAAGGGCTGAAGCCGATTTTCCGGCGGCCCGGAAACAACCGGGCTTGAGATGGAATCGAGCGGCAGAATGAATCAAGGCGCAGTCTCCTGCGCCTTGATTCATTCGGGACGGAACGCGCGCCCCGTTTCCAGGTGGGGTTATCGCCGCCCGGCTTTGGGGGTGGCGGGCTCGACTGCCGCCGCACTCGCCTCGCCGGTCATTTCCTCGGTCCAGGCAAGCGATTGCAGCTGGGCGAGATTGATCTCTTCCGGGCTGCAGCCGATATCGCCGGCGTAACGGGCGATCTGCCCGAAATCGCTGCGTTCCGAAGCCTCGGCGAGTTTCAGGAAGGGTGCATAGGGGCCGGTTTGGTGGACCAGGGCCTGGACGATGGGGGCGGGCATGGAGAGCTGTTCGAGCAGATGGGCGAGCGGGATTTCCAGCAGCGGTTCGGCCAGGGAAAACAGCCCGGTGATGAACAGCTCGTCCTGCGCCCCGCGGTCGAGCCTGGATCGCCCGAGCAGTTCGCACAGGCGTCCACGCGTCACCGCGGTCCGCGCCGTCAGGGCATTGGTCGGCATCGGATTGGCGGTGATCAGCAGCAGGGCCAGCCAGCGATAAAGCGTCTGCAGACCGACCTGGGTCAGCGCCTGGCGCACCGTGTGGACTTGCTGCTGGAGGCCCGTGGCGGCGGAGTTGGCATAGCGCAACAGGCGCAGGGTCAGGGCGGCATTGCGGCGCAGCGGTTCCTCGATTTCGCCCAGGTCTTCGCAGGAGCGAGCCTTGTTCATCAGTTCGAGAACGGCCAGCTGGCCCGGCTGGATGGCCTTGTTGGCGAGATTCTCCGGACGGGCGAAATAATAGCCCTGGAAATACTGGATGCCGCAGTTGCGGCAGAGGTCGAACATCCCGCGGGTTTCGACCTTTTCGGCGATGAACTGGCCGGTGAAGTTGAGCCGGATGTGGGCGATGATTTCCACGGTCTTTTCGGGAGGCTGTTCGAGCACGTCGAGCTTCACGAAGTCGACCATCGGCAGCAGCGGACGGTACTCGTCGAGGCAGACGAAATCGTCCAGGGCGAAGCGGTAGCCGAGCTGCCGGAGTTCCTGGATGCGGGCGATCAGCACCGGCGTGACCGGAACGGTCTCGAGGATTTCGTAGACCACGTGGCGGGGCGGGAGCAGGCAGACGAAGTCGCTCATCAGGGTGGCTTCGTCCAGGTTGATGAAGGCGAGCCTGCCGTGCAGCAGCCAGTCGGGGCCGAGACAGAGCGTGTTGCCGATGACCTCGACGCCGGCCTGCAGCTGGTTGGTGATCTGGGCCGAGACGGAGGCCATCGATTGCCTGAACAGGAGTTCGTAGGCGAACAGGCGATGTTCGGCATCGACTATGGGTTGCCGTGCGAGAAAGGTTTCCTTGCCCATCCAGGGCTCCTCGATAGACTTGTTTATGTTGTTGTCGGCAATAGCATATCAGTTCATTCCGGCCGGGGTGAACACGCAGCAGGGGAAGCCGGCCGTTGAACGGGCTCCGGATTCTCGCAGGGCGGATAATGAATGGGGCCTCAGCCTCCTGTCCTTCGCGCCATGGACAACAATAAGGGACAGGCCGAACGGGCGCGGGGGTGTCGGCAGCCGGGCTCCCGGCCGAATCGACGGGACAGCCAGGAAAGGGCGGGTGCGTGCATGGAAAAGCCACAGGCAGGTTCGCGGGTTGCGGCCCCGGATGGCAGGACGTTCAGCGAACGGCTGTACGGGATCAGGGAGGTTCACATCGAAGTGGAATCCATACTGCAAAGCCTGGCCGCCTTGCAGGACGACATCCCCTGCGCCAGCTGCGCGAGCGTCTGCTGCAGGGAAGTGATGTGCCGGGAAAGCCTGGAGAGTGATTTTCTGCGCTTCCTGCTGGGCCCCCTGGTCGAGGGATACAGCGTTGACGCCGGATGGCATGTGCCGGGCTCGGGATGCCGGCTCGGCTACGGCAGGCCGCTGGTGTGCTACGAGTACTTTTGCGAAAGATTCGAAGCGCAGCAGCGGACTCAGGCGAGGCAACTGTCGCGGGCGTTCAAAACGCTCTATGCCGATGCCTTCGCGGGACAGCATATGCTGGTCGTCGAAGACATCGGCAGAATCACCGCAAGCAAGCTGGACCGCATTCATGCCCGGCTGGAAAGCTTGCGGGAGACGGCGAACGCGGCGCTGCGGCGGGCGCTCTGCGGGAAGCTGGGCCTGCAGCCGAGCGCCGGCCCGGGCTGAACGGGGGGCGGCCAGCATGACGGCATCCAGCGGATTCCCGGCGGTGGCGCACTTGCGCTACAGTGTGGTTGGTTTCAGACAAAGATTCTAGGCGGGCCGGGAAGACCGAAGCGGATGACGGAATCCGCGCGGCGTAGCCGGCGGGCAGCGAGCGAAGGCATCCATGTTTTTTCCTCTTGTCGATGAATTGGCCACGACCGACATCGTGAGCGTGCCGGCGCGGCTCGCCGTGCGCGACGCGCTGCGGCAGATGTCGCAGCGCGCGGTGCGCAATATCGTGGTCGAGGAGGCGTCCGGCGGTTTCGGCCTGCTGACCGCGTCCGATGTGGTCCGGCTTCGGTTCTCGATGCCGAATCTCGACATCGCCATCAGCGAGGCCGGCTATCACCCGCTTCCCGGCATAGCGAAGGGAAGCAGTCTCCTGGACGTACTCGATCTGTTCGACGGCCCGCACGGCTATGCCGCCGTGGTCGACGCGGCGGGCAGCCTGTTCGGCATCGTGTCCAATACCGACATTCTCGGCAGCCTCGACCCGCAGTTGATGCTCCAGCGCCAGCAGTTGCGCGATCTGCTGCGCCGGCATGCGATCAAGAAATTGCCGCACGATGCGCCGCTTGGCCAGGCGCTGGCGCTGCTGGTGGATTCGGACGACGCGGTGATCGTGCTCGATCGGGGAGCCGCGGCGGGCATCGTGACGACGCAGGATGCGATTCGTCTGCTGCACGACGGCGTGGCGCTGACCGACCCGCTGCACCTGCACATGTCGTCCCCGCTCCATGCCGTGACCTACGACCTGACCGTGGCCGAAGCGGTCTCGACCTTGCGCGAAAAGCATTTCAAGCGGCTGGTGGTGCAGGATCCCGCAAGCAGGGACGTGATCGGCATCATCACCCAGCAGGATCTGATCGGCGTCGCCTACAGCCGTTGGGCCGACCTGATGCGCCACCATGCGCAGGAATTGCGCGAGATCATCGATGTGCTGGAACGCAAGACGGTGCGGCTGGAGCGCATCGCCGCGACCGATCCGCTGACCGGGGTGGCCAATCGCACGCGTTTCGAAGCCCTGCTGCTCGACGAGCAGCAACGGCACGAGCGGTCGCCCGCCACGCCCTTCTCGGTTCTGCTCTTCGATATCGACCATTTCAAGCGGATCAACGATACCTGGGGACACAACCGGGGCGACGTCGTGCTGAAGGCGGTTGCACAGCACGCCCAGAGCCATTTGCGCCAGATCGACGTCCTGGCGAGATGGGGCGGGGAAGAGTTCGCCGTGCTGCTGCCGCAAACCGATCTGGCGGCTGCACGCGGGATTGCGGAAAGAATCTGCAAGTCTTTGGCGCATACCGAATTCGATCAGGTCGGGCGCGTGACGGCCAGCTTCGGCGTCGCCGTGCACCAGGCGGGCGAATCCGGTGCGGTATTGCTCGGCCGTGCCGACGATGCGCTTTACCGTGCCAAGCGCAACGGGCGCAACCGGGTCGAGTAGGGTCCCGGTTTGCGGGACCGGCTTTGTCGCAAGCCGACAACGAAGGGGAAACATCATGCGGACACAGAGTATCGTTCATGCCGTGCTGCTTTCGCTGGGGCTGGCTTTTCCGGCTTGGGCGGGTCCGCGCGCCCTGCCGCCATTGCCCGCCCCGGAGCAGGACGCGCCGCCCGGCCACGCATCGCGGCCGCCGCCCGTCCTGCCCCCGGCGGCGGCGCGCGGCCAGATGCTTTACGAGAATCACTGCACGGCCTGCCACGAAAGCGTGGTTCACATCCGCAGCCGGCAGCAGGTCAGGTCGCTGCCGCAACTGCGGGATCAGGTGCGGCGCTGGGCGGATTATTCGCAGCTGCGCTGGAGCGGGGACGAGGTCGAGGAGGTGGTTCGCCACCTCGACAGCCAGTACTACCGGTTCGAGCGTCGCTGACCGGATGGCCGTGCGGCAGCGCTGCTGCTCGTTTAGCAGCTAGGTGCGTTGCGGCCTTGCCGGGCGGCGATGGGCGATGGCGACCAGCCGGGTGCCGAGCAGACGGGCCAGGTCGTGCCCGCCGGCACGCATCACGGCGTTGTGGTTCCACTTGAACAGCGGCTGGGCGAGGGGGGCGAGCAGATTCATCCAGCGCTTGGTGGTGCGCACCTGCCAGTCGTAGCGGACCACGGTGAGCGTGCCTTCGCGCGAAAAATACCAGCCGCCGCACCCCTCGACTTCCCCGCTTGCCCGGCCTTCCAGGCAGACCAGCGGTTCGATGCGGGTGACCTGCACGTCGAAGGTCAGCCGGTACGGCAGAACGCTTTTCCAGGTGTAGCGCTGCAGCGCTCCCAGCCCGGTGTCGTCGCCGGCCTCCAGATCCAGCACCTGTTCGACCCCGCGCCACCAGTTCGGCCAGCGGCGGGAGCGATAGATGGCGTCCCACACCGGTTCCACCGGGGCCTCCAGGTACCACAGGGTGGAGAACCGGTATTCCGCCATGGCCGTTCGAAGTCCCGGGCTTGAGGTCAGGGCTGGAAAAAGTCCGCGGCGAACGGCACACCGATTTCAACGTCGTCCATCAACACGGTTTCCAGTGCCTCACCGTCGAGGCCGAAACTGGCGACCTTGACCGGGAACAGCGAGCCCTCCGCCAGCCAGAGCTGGAAGCGGTGCACGCCGTCCACCGCCTTGCCGGGGGCGCCGGTGACGACCAGCTGCCGGGCGTTCCAGCGTCCGACCGTCTCCACGCCGTGCAGCTCGGTGTCGCCACCCGCCTGCAATGCCTCGACATTGCGCAGCAGCGCCCCGACGTCGGAACGCTCCACGCTGCGGCCGTAGGGTCCGCGGATCAGCGGATTGTCCGGGGCCAGCGTCAGCGCCGCGCGGGCGCGCTGGCCGAATGGCCACAGGCGCACCTTGCCGCTGTGCGGGCTGTAGATCAGCAGCGCGCCCGGATGGGGGGCGATGAATTCCATGCGGACGAAGCCGGGTTTGCGGTAGGCGTAGCGGATGATCTGCGTCGGGCGCTGCGCCGCGGACGAACGAAGCGTGACCCGGTAGCTGTCGAGCTGTTCGAACTGCTGCCGCGCGGCGGCGACCGGGTCGAGCGCGGTTCCGCCGGCCGGAACGAGCAGGGCGGCGAGCAGGGGCCAGAGCATGGCTTACTCCACCACCTCCAGCATGCCCGCCATGCCCTTGTCGCGGTGGCTGTCGAAGAAGAGCAGCTTGTTCGGGCAATAGTAGGGGTAGCGGCCGGCGCTGCCGGGGGTGAAGCGGAAAACGCGCGGCTCCTCGCCAAGCCGGGTGTCGATGGCAACCTGGTCGGGCGGCAGCTTGAGCACGAAGCGATGCGGAACGATCCCCGGTTCGGCGCGCAGCACCAGTTCGACCGGCGTGCCCGCCTTGACGACGAGGTGGTCTGGCTTGAAGAAATAGCTGCCGCCGACGATGGCGACGCGCTGGATGCCGTCGCTGTCCACGGGAACCCGGTAAGGGTCGTCGGCAGCCCGGGCGCCGGTTGTGCCGGCCGCGAGACAGAGCGCCAGCGCGATACCGGGCGGAATGAGTCTGCTGCTGTGCATGTCGGCTCCTTGATCGCCTCCACCGCGAGAGGCGCAGTCTCTTGCCGGACATTCGCTTCTTTTACCGCAGGACGAGCGTCCCGGCTTCCGCAGAAAACATCGTTTTTGCCCTTGTGCAGGCTTGTCTTCTATTTCCTTCCTGTGTTGTTAGTCATTTTTTCAAGCGGATAGTTCGGTTTCAAGGCTCGGCGCCTTGTCGCGGGGGCGGCGCGATTGTGCGTTCAGCCGCGCCGGCTATTCGGCCCCGGGGAGGACTGCCGCGCCGTCAACGCGCGGCGCGGGCGGCCATCAGCCCACCTTAGGCAGACGCTCCAGCGCGGCCTGGATCGCTTCTTCCGGGTAGGCGAAGTCTTCCAGCTTGCCGCTGAAGTAGCTGTCGTAGGCGGCCATGTCGAAGTGGCCGTGGCCGGACAGGTTGAAGAACAGCGT
>MKUE01000026.1 GCA_001897675.1 Thiobacillus sp. 65-1059
GGTGCCGGACCTGCCGCGCCGTCGGTTCGTTCAGGGGCTTGCGGCGGGCGGTCTTCTGCTTGGCTTGCCGTCGGCCATCAAGCCGGTCTGGGCGAATGCCACCGACACCGCGATAGGCAGCGCCCCGGTCCTCAAGGGTACGGAATTTGACCTCGTGATCGCGGAAACGCCAGTCAACTTTACCGGGACGCCGCGCATGGCGACGACCATCAACGGTTCGATTCCAGCCCCAACGCTGCATTGGCGGGAGGGCGATACCGTGACCATCCGCGTCACCAACCGGCTCCCGGTGGACACGTCCATTCACTGGCACGGCATTCTCTTGCCCTTCGACATGGACGGGGTGCCGGGAATCAGCTTCAAGGGCATCCCGCCGGGGGAAACGTTCACCTACCGCTTCAAGGTGGAGCAGACCGGCACCTACTGGTATCACTCGCACTCCGGCATGCAGGAGCAGACCGGTATGTACGGCGCCATCGTCATCGAAGCGGCCGGCGGTGAGACGATCCAGGCGGATCGCGACTACGTCGTGCAGTTGTCGGACTGGACCGACGAAGATCCCATGCGCGTCTTCGCCAAGCTCAAGGTGCAAAGCGACTACTACAACTTCAACCAGCCCACGGTGGTCGATTTCTTTCGCGACGTCTCGCGCGACGGATTCAAGGCGGCGTTCGACAAACGCAAGATGTGGAACGAGATGCGCATGAATCCGACCGATCTGGCCGACATCTCCGCTTACACCTACACCTATCTTGTTAACGGCACCACCCCGTCCGGTAACTGGACCGGGCTGTTCCGTCCGGGCGAGCGCGTGCGGCTGCGTTTGATCAACTCCGGCGCGATGACGTTCTTCGACGTTCGTATTCCCGGACTGAAGATGACCGTGGTGCAGGCCGATGGCCAGGATGTTGAGCCGGTGACGGTGGATGAGATCCGCATCGGGGTGGCCGAAACCTACGACGTGATCGTCACCCCCAGGGATGAGGCCTACACGATCTTCGCGCAGTCGATGGATCGCACCGGCTTCGCGCGCGGCACGCTCGCCACCCGACACGGGCTGGCTGCCGCGGTGCCGAAACCGGACAAGCCCGAATGGTTGACCATGGCAGACATGATGGGCGACATGGGCGGCGGCATGGCCGGTATGAGCGGCATGGATCACGGAGCAATGGCCATGGACCACAGCAAACACGCCATGCCAGCCGGAACGGCCATGGGCGGAAAACTGGCCAAGCCGAGTACGCAGGCGCGCCACGCGAAAACCGAATATGGCCCGAGCACCGATATGCGGGTGGACATGGCACGCACCAATCTGGATGACCCCGGGATTGGCCTGCGCAACAACGGCCGCCGCGTGCTGACCTACGCCGATCTGCACACGATAGGCGGGCCAATCGATCCACGCGGTGCGGAGCGCGAGATCGAGCTGCATCTCACGGGCAACATGGAACGCTACACCTGGTCGCTCGACGGACTCGAGTTCGGGAAATCCACGCCTGTGCATTTCCGGTATGGCGAACGGGTGCGCATCATTCTCCACAACGACACCATGATGACCCATCCCATGCACATGCACGGGATGTGGAGCGAACTGGAAAGCCCGGATGGGCAGTTCCTGGCGCGTAAGCACACGATCAACGTGCAGCCGGCACAGCGTGTCAGCTTCCTGGTCAGCGCGGACGCCCTCGGCCGCTGGGCTTGGCACTGCCACCTGCTCCTGCATATGGATGCGGGCATGTTCCGCGAAGTGGTGGTGGCGTAAGCGCCTGCAGCAACGAGAGGAATATGAAGATGACAAACAAGCGAATGAATGTACTTGCAATGGCAATCATCGGCCTTGGCGTGACACCTGCCTCGGCGCAAACCAGTTCAGCCGCCGAGACGATGGACCATGCTCAGCATCAGGGTGCGCCGTCTCCTGACGCGGTCAAGTCCAGATCGGCCCAGGATGCGATGCCGACAATGGACCACAGCGATATGGATCACAGTGCGATGCCCGGCATAAAACCGGAAAAGCAAACTGCCGTTGAAATGCCGGGCATGGATCACGGCAGCCCGTCGGCACCGCAGCAGGGTTCGGCGGCAATGGATCATGGCGAAATGAACATGCAAGGGGGGACTGCTCCACCCGACGCACGCGACCCGCATGGCTACTCGGGTGGCTACACCCTAGACAGCGGTAAATACGCCCTCCCTGGACCTCGTCAGCTTCGCCTTGCCGATGAGCACAGCTTTGGCAGCCTGCTGGTTGACCGCCTGGAACGCGTGGACACGCGCGAGGGGAATGCCGCCGCCTACGAAGCCCAGGCCTGGTTCGGGCGCAACTACGACCGGCTGGTCGTCAAGGCGGAAGGCGATTATGGAAAGGGCAAGCTGCAGGAAGCGC
>MKUE01000027.1 GCA_001897675.1 Thiobacillus sp. 65-1059
TTTGGACGTAAACGCCAGGCGGTTTTTACGCGTCAACAGATTGATTGCACTCGATTTTCCGGCATTGGATCGCCCGGCGAATGCGATTTCGGCGCGGCTGTAGGGCAAATCGCGCAGCTGGGCGACCGAGGTATGGAATTGAGCGCGATTGAGCACGGGCTTGGCAGTCATATTAGTTGCCGCTAAACTACCCTTTTTCCCAAGTTTTGCAAGCTTCAGGAGCTTTTGATGAAACTCGTCGTCTCTCTGGTCGCCGCTCTGGCCGCCACCTCCGTTTTTGCCAATACCCCTGCTGCCGTCCCGGCCAGCAAAGGCGACCCCAAGGCGGCAGAAAGCATCGTCAACCAGGTTTGTGCGGCTTGCCACTCGGTGGACGGCAACAGCGCAGCCGCCGCCAACCCCAAGCTGGCGGGCCTCAATTCCGAATACATCTACAAACAGCTTACCGAGTTCAAATCGGGCGCCCGCAAGAATGCCATCATGTCTGGCATGGTCGCCAACCTCAGCCCGCAGGACATGCAGAATCTGGCCGCCTATTACAGTGCCCAGCAACCCAAACCCGGCACGTCCGCGGATCGGGAACTCGCGCTGACCGGCCAGAAGATCTATCGCGGCGGCGTGCAAGGGGCCGGCGTACCGGCCTGCGCCTCCTGCCACGGCCCGCAGGGCAAGGGCATTCCCACCCAGTTCCCGCACCTGGCCGGCCAGCACAGCGATTACATCTACGCCCAACTGAACAGCTTCCGCGTCGGCGAGCGCGCAAACGACGCCGCCAAGATGATGCGCAGCATCGCCGCCAAGATGACCGACGCCGACATGAAGGCAGTGGCATCTTATATTCAGGGCTTGCGTTAAACTTATTGACCGCACCTGAGTCGATGGAAGGGTGACGCAAGTCACCCTTTTTTATTGCTGCCACATGAACACTGCCCCCCACTCCTTCGGCAAGTCCCTGTTCGAACTGTTGAGTTCGATGCGTTTTGCCATCAGCCTGCTGTCCATCCTCGCAGTCGCCTCGATCGTCGGCACGGTGCTGAAACAGGCCGAACCGTACAACAACTACGTCATCCAGTTCGGACCGTTCTGGTTCCAGGTGTTTGAAAAACTGGGGCTGTACGATGTCTATCACGCCGCCTGGTTTCTGCTCATCCTGACCTTCCTTGTCGTTTCGACCAGCGTCTGCATCTACCGCAACGCGCCCAACTTCGTGCGCGAGATGAAGAGCTTTCGCGAGCACGTCAGCGAACAGTCGCTGAACGCGTTCAAGCACCGGCACGAAGCGGCCACGACGCAGCCGCCCGCCGCGCTCGCCGCCAGCGCGCAGCGCTATCTCGAAGGTCAGGGATACAAAGTCAAAAACCTGTCGCGCGATGACGGTGTGCTGCTTGCCGCCAAGGCCGGCAGCTGGAACCGCCTCGGCTATCTGCTGGCGCATTCGGCCATCGTGATGATCTGCATCGGCGGCCTGATGGACGGCAATCTGGTGTTCAAGGCGCAGCAGCTGCTGGGTTACAAGAAGATCGAGACGCGCGACATCCCGCAAAGCCAGGTGCCGGCGATTTCGCGCCTGGCCCCTTCCAACCCGTCGTTCCGCGGCAGCGTGCAAATTCCCGAGGGCTCCAGCGCGGACGTGGCCTTCCTGAATGTGGCCGACGGTTACCTGGTGCAGGATCTGCCGTTTACCGTGGCGCTGAAGCAGTTCCGCATCGAGCACTACACGACGGGGCAGCCCAAAAGCTTCGAGAGCGACATCGAGCTGTTCGACCGTTCCGGCAAAAAAATCAGGGAAGCGACGATCGCCGTCAACCACCCGCTGATCCACGACGGCATCGCGATTTACCAGGCAAGCTTTGCCGACGGCGGCACCCGCCTGACGCTGCGCGGCTGGAACCTGTTCGCCCCCACGGCCGCATCCTTCCCCATCGAAGGCACGGTGCTCCAGAGCGCCACGCTGACCAGCGCGGCGGGCGACTACACCCTCGAGTTCATCGATTTCCGCCCGTTCAACATCGAAAACATGGGCGGCGAAATCGCCGCGTCCGGCGACGCCATGAGCGTGCTCGGCGGCAGCCCGGTCAGCGACAACCGGCATCTGCGCAACGTCGGCCCGAGCTTCCAGTACAAGCTGCGCGACTCGCGCGGGCAGGCGCGCGAATTTTCCAACTACATGCTGCCGCTGGAACTGGACGGCCGCTGGTACATGATGTCGGGCGTGCGCGAGTCGCCGAACGAGTCCTTCCGCTACATGCGCATGCCGCTCGATGCCGACGGCAAGAT
>MKUE01000028.1 GCA_001897675.1 Thiobacillus sp. 65-1059
GGCAACATCGGCATGCACCGGATGCACGCTGTGCACGGCCTCGATCAGCGCTGTGCGAACCTCCTCATAGGCTGCGGAGATGGCGGCCGACGGCGTCCCCAATGCCCCGTTGACATGCTCGGCATACCAGCACGCGAGCAGAACATGCTCGAAGTCGGTTGTCCCGAGCTTCGCGAATATTGGGGCAGTAGTGGCGAGCAGTCCTTTTGCATCAGCAATGCCATGGAGTGTTGGGTATGCGAACTCCTTGTGGATGGCGATGCTGGCGCCGTTGCCCAGAAGGAGGGAGCTCCAACCGTCAGCGCTGATGTTTGCCCAGGTGTCGATGTAGATTCGATCCATGCTCTTCACTGGCCTGTCACTAACTGGATCGGGTCAAAGAATCGCAGCAGTTGCGATCGAATATCCGCCGTCGACGCAGTCAGATCCACGGTGGCAAAACGAATGCGATGCCCCTGGATCAGCACTGTCTCGTCGACCATCTGGCCGATCGCGGGATGCAACAACAACCCACTCGCGTGATCTGCAAGCGCATCGCCGCACCCAACCTGGGAGCGCAGATAGGCGTAGATCTGGTACACGTATCCGCTGCGCAGGGTTTCCTCACGGTACCAACCGCTCGTCACAATCGAGGTGAACTTGGTATCGATGACGATCCGCTGCCCGTTTGACGGGTGGTCGAGCACGACATCAGTTCGCATGGTCGGCAATATCTTGTCGATCCCCGCTGTCTTCTGCTCGATCTGCCAGCCCATCGTCCCGCCGCACAGGACCCGCCAGCCCTGCGGACTCAATACGACTTGGTAGAAGCCGCCCACCGCTCGCTCAAACAAACGACGTACCCACGTCGCTTCTCGGTCCGGCAGAGAGAGCACATTCGCACCCGACGCCTCCGTAGGTAGCACTAGGTCGAACGCCAGCTTTGCGGCTGCCACCATGAACCGGTCGTCCGCATCGTTACGGCCGAAACGATCGGTGCTCATTTGGGCGCGGGTCGGTGCGTCCCCTGATACACCCATTGCTTTCATGCCACCCGCAAGTGCGCGGCACCGATGGGCAACGTCCTTCCTCTGAACGATCCTGGAGATGGACTCCAAGGCTGCTCGGACGAAACGATTGCGTGGTGTGTCGATGGTGAGTTCGTCGAACCGGCACGCCACCAGGCCTCTATCCATCAACTGATGGCGTTCGGTGGTCAAGACGTCGATCCGGCCACGCACGCGATTGATGACTGCATCACGAGATCGATATCCAAGACTCAAGCGGCGACGCTGTCGCACCTCAACCGCGTGGGCAAGGATCTCCGCGACTAGATCCGGTAGATCGTCCGGGCTGTCTTCCAAGCCGATCTTGCCGATGCCGCGAGTGCGGAACAGGTCAGAGGCGTAGAGCATCAGCAGCCAGAGGTTGCGCACCGGAATGCGTCCGATGAACCCCTCAGCGCTCATGGATGCACTTTCCACCTGTTCTGCGACGGCGGTCATCACCAGCCCTGCGTCAGCCGTGCAATCGCCTTTTGTGCTTCGTCGGGCGCGTCGAACCAGTATTCATCCAGCAACGGGCCGATCTCCGTATCCACGACCTGCTGGAACCACTTCTTCGTGTCTCCCGCCTCCAGTCGATGTGCGGGTGTCACATAGCTGTGACCAATCCGGAATTGCTTGCCAAGGCGCGCATCCGCCGCGATCTGGTCGTTCAGCTCGGCGATACGGCGCTCGATATCCGCGACCAAGCCCGGATCGACAGCGCAATCCTTGACCACCCAATCCCGCCAAACCTGGCCGAGTCTCGGCTCCAGTCCAACGAAAGCAAAGCGGCGACGCAATGCCAGATCGACCAGTGCAAGCGATCGGTCGGCGATATTCATGGTGCCGACCACATAGAGATTCTCGGGAATATGGACGGGACGTCGTTTGCCGTCCGCATCCGGATAACAGAGTTCCAGCGCTTCGTTGGGCGTCCGTTTGCCCGCCTCAAGCAGCGTCAGCAACTCGCCGAAGATCTGCGCCGGGTTTCCGCGGTTGATCTCCTCGATTACCACGACAAACTTCGACGAAGGGTCCTTCGATGCAGCCTTGATGGCTTCCATGAAGACACCGTCCGCCAGCGACAACTTGCCTTCGCCAGTGGGGCGCCACCCTCGAACAAAGTCCTCGTAGGACAGGTTGGGGTGGAACTGCACTGCACGGACCCTGCTGTCGTCCTTCTGGCCCATGAGCGCGAACGCGAGCCGTTTGGCTAGCCAGGTCTTGCCCGTGCCCGGAGGCCCCTGAAGGATGAGGTTCTTTTTTGTGCGCAGACGATCGAGCAAGCGGTCAATCTCGGCCCGCTCCAGGAAACAGCCGTCCTTGAGGATGTCCTCCACCGAGTAGGGAACGATTGGCGCTGCCACCTGAAAGGCTTCGCGAACTTCACCTTCAGTTTCCTGTTCTGCTCCGGCATTGGTACCGATATCGCCAGCCGGCACAGGCTCGTCAACCGGGTCTTTGTACATCCAGGACGCAAGCGACAAGTCTGGGAAACTGTGGACGGGATAGCCGTCTTCGCCGAAGCGCGAACGCAAATCGTCCAGCAGCTTCAAATAGGCCCGACCATCACATGGGCCTTGCTGACCACTGATGGCGACATTCAGGCCGAGCCGCTTGTTGATGTAGTGGCGCGACTGGCTATCCAAGGTCAGGAATTCCCACGGATGCGCCCAGTAGAGACCTGTCGAAAGGTTCCATGCGACACCCCACACTTGGGTTGCCTCGTCATAAGCCCGGATGAAGGCATCGCGAGTGTCCAACTGGTCGCCATCGACCATCTTGCTCGCGGCAACGAATACCTTCCATAGCGCGTCGATGTCGCCCGCACCACGCTTGTCGGCATAGGCGAAAAACCAGGAACGTTGGTTGTTGAGAACGGGAATGCCTTCGAATGAAGGCGGGACCGGCACCGTCACACCCAGCAACTTGGCAAGTTCACCCGCGATGGTCTTGCGGTTGGCATCGGTCATGGATCGGTTAAAGGTGCCCATCGTGGTGAATGGGCAAATGTCCCGCAGCGGACCACTGGTTCCATCAGGAAACTTATCCTGGAGATAGGTCAGCCCCGGCACCCGGGACGCGATCTCGTGGATGCCCTCGATGAGCGGAGTTCGATCGTCTGCGTGGGCCAGCAGCTTTTCGGCCACTGCCTCGTAAAAGTCAGTCCACTCGAAGCGCTGCTTTTCTGGCGAAGTCGTGCCGTAACGCTCCCGCCAAAAGGGCTCGTTGCGAAAGCGATCTACATCCTGCGGCTTGCCGTCAAACGCAAATGCAATCAGCGCATCGTTCATCCATTCGCCGGGCAGCACACGCCAGATCGTTGCTCGGTGAGTGTAGAAGTACCACTCCCGTACCGGCTCGACCTTGGCCCAGTCCACCTTCACCCGCTTCCCGTCGTTCAGGTTTTCGGTGATCGTGCCGACCGCCTTGATGCCCATAACCGAAACCGCTCGGCCTCGGCTATCGAAAGGCAGGCCGTGCTTTCGCGTGTAAGACGACTTGATGGCGATCCGCTCTCCCGGGCGCATGGAACGCACCACATCGAGGAGCTTGTCGTCGTAGCCATTCTCCCAAATTCCTTCTGCAAGAAATCGCGGCATCTGATCATCGGTACCGCCGTAGCTGGCGCCGACAAACCAGGTTGCATGCGGTGCACTATCTATCGTCTGAGTGGTCATCCTCCGCCCCCTTTAGTAATACTGCCGGATGTAGCTGTAGGCCTTCTCGAACAGCTCTTCATCCGCATGCAGCTTGTATTTGAAGAGGGCTTTGCGCAGGGCCTTCTTGACTTCACGCTCACCGGCCTGCGTGCCTTGCCAGCCCGGGAAACGGACCAGTCGCACAATCTCGTCGATGTCCGCGACCACGCGTTCGACCATGATGGGCGTCTCGGCCGTCTTGACCTCGTTGAATAGTTCAGTGAGCGCCGCCTTGCCGCGATCCTCATCCTCTTCGGGCGGGACCTCCTTCTCGGCTTGCAGCGTCTCCTTGGCGATCTCCAGTAACTGCTTCAGAAATTCGACGCTGTTGATCTGGCCAGACTCGAACCGGTCTTTCAGCGCATCAAGCCGCTCCGACAGCTTCTTGAACTTGGGGTTGCCGCCATGCCCGCGCAGCCGGCGCTTGAGCTTGATCTCGATCTCCTTGGCCTTCTTCGGGTCTGGGTTCGACAGCACCGCTTCCAGCAGATCGGCGTGCAACACCAAGGTGTCGAGGTCATCCCGCACCGCGTCGACATGCACGTTCTGGTGAATCAGCTCGATGGTCTTGGCGCCAAGCGAATGCCAGATCAGCTTGCCGTGGCCACTGGAGGGCTGTACCGACTGGTACACCTGCGACAACCACTTGTAGTCCTTCTCGAAGGGGCCCAGAACGGTGTCCGGTGACAGCGCCTCCCAGATCTTGTTGAGCACGCTGTACTCGGCGGCAAAGTTGTCTCGCACCTCGTTGTTGGGCAGGCACTGCTGTGCCGCGATCAGGCCCTCATAACCTTGCACGCTGCGATCGCAGCCAGAGAAGAAGGCCAGGCACTTCTGCATCGACTCGGGCAGCTTGTCCTTCAGCTCCTGGATATTGCTGACCACCTGCTTGACGCTCTGGTCGTCGAACTCCAGCGCTGCCGCCACGTCGTCGAAGATGCCGAGGTAATCCACGATCAAGCCGTGGGTCTTCTGCTCGGAGTAGGTGCGGTTCACGCGGCAGATGGCCTGCAGCAGCGTGTGGTCGCGCAGCGGCTTGTCTAGGTACATCGCCTGCAGGATGGGCGCATCGAAGCCGGTCAGCAGCTTGGCCGTGACGATAATCAGCTTCAGCGGGTCGGCCGGGTCGCGGAACCGATCCAGCAGTCGCTCTTCTTCGTCGCGGCTTCGGTCGTAGGGCACGTACTCTGGATGTTCCTTCTTGTCCGCCGCCTGCACCGACATCACGATGTCTGTAGCCTCGGGCGGCAGCAGCTTGTCCAGCTCGGCCTTGAACAGCAGGCAGGACTCGCGATCGAACGTTACGATCTGGCCCTTGAAGCCATTGGGCTCCACCTTGGTCTGGAAATGCTCGACGATGTCTTCGCACACCTTGCGGATGCGCTCAGGCGTCTTCACCAGCACGGCCATCTTGGCGGCGGTCTTGGCGAGGTTGTCTTTGTCCAGATCTGACAGGCCGCCGGTCAGGTCTTTGTAGGCGGCATCCAGCGCGGCCTTGTCAATGTGCAGGTCGATTAAGCGCGGTTCGAAGTGCAGTTTCAGCGTGGCACCGTCGCGGATCGACTCTTCGAAGCCGTACCGGCTCATGTAGCCCTTCTCGTCTTCGTCGGCACCAAAGGCGTAGAAGGTGTTGCGGTCGGCACGGTTGATAGGCGTACCGGTCAGGCCGAACAGAAACGCGTTGGGCAGGGCCTCACGCATCTTGCGGCCCAGGTCGCCTTCTTGCGTGCGGTGGGCTTCGTCCACCAAGGCGATGATGTTGCTGCGGTCGTTCAGGCTGCCAGTGGCCTCGCCGAACTTGAAGATCGTGGTGATGATGATCTTGCGCACGTCCTGAGCCAGCAGCTGCTGCAGCTTCTCGCGGGTGTCCGCCTTTTCCAGATTGGGAATGTCCGCTCCGGTAAACGTACCCGTGATCTGACTGTCGAGATCGATCCGGTCCACCACGATCAGCACGGTGGGATTCTTCAGGCCGGCATGCATGCGCAGCTTCTGCGCGGCAAAGACCATCAGCAGAGATTTGCCCGAGCCCTGGAAGTGCCAGATCAAGCCCTTCCTGGGGTAGCCCGCCAGCACGCGCTCGACGATCTTGTTGGCCGCTTCAAACTGCTGGTAGCGGCAGATGATCTTGATGCGCTGCTTTTTCTTGTTGGTGGCGAAGAGGGTGAAGCTGCCGAGGATGTCCAGCACCACATGTGGGCGCAACATGCTTTCAGCGGACAGTTTGAGCGACTTCAGCGGGTGGTGCTGACCATCGTCACCGTCGCCATCCAGATGCCACGGCCCCCAATCCTTGACCGGCAGGCCGATGGACCCGTAGTGGTAAGCCTTGCCTTCGGTCGCCACCGAGAACACGTTGCAGACGAAGAGCTCAGGCACGAACTTCTCGTAGTCGTCGTGCACCTGCACCGCGCCATCGACCCAGCTGATGCACTTCTTGACTGGCGTCTTGGCCTCGATCAGCACCAGCGGCAGCCCGTTGACCAACAACACCAGATCGGCGCGGCGCTCGGTGGGGCCTGCGCGGTAGATGAACTGCTGGGTGACGATGTACTGGTTCTGCGCCAGATCATCCAGGTCGATCAGCCGCACCGGCACATGCTCGTTGTTGGGGCCGAAGGGCATCGAGCGCTCACCGCGCATCCAGGCGGTCATTTCCTCGTTGGCGCGGATCAGGCCATCCGATCGCACCGACAGCACGATGGCGCGCAGCTTGTAGAGCACCTCGTCGGCGCGGTCGGGCTGGGCGGCAATCTCGGGGTTTAGGCGGATCAGTGCATCGCGCAGCCAGGGTTCGACCAGAACTTCCTGGATCTGGCGCGGCACCTCAGACGGAGCAGCGTAGCGCCAGCCGATGCCTTTGGGGTTGGGGCCGTAGCTGGCTTGAGGTTCCTGGGCGGTGTTAGCCGGGACAGCCTTGACTGGGCCGGCGAGCAGATCGCGGACGTAGGCTTCGACGGTGTTGGATTCGTTGAAAGAGCTCACTCTGCGTCCCCCGCAATTTCTGCCAGCAACTGCTTCTTCATCTCCTCTGCGGAAGAGCGGCGCACCATCGCTGCTCTTTCCGCAGACTTCGCGCACGCAATCTCCTCCAGCAGCTGCTTCTGCACCTCCAAGGGCGGCAAAGGAAGACGAACACGGAGTAAGTTACTGGCGTTCACGTTCGCCTGACTTACCGCTTTCGTTGCATATGCAAGAACTTGTCGACGGCCGAAATCAGAGTTCAGGTAAAGCGTGAGGAACTTCGGTTCCAGCTTTTCAGGGATAGTCTTGATCCGTACGAGGTACGAAGCAAAGACGTGATCGCCCTCGAGCTCGTACACCCCTGTTCGGCCAACCAGCTCATAGCTGTTTGTCCGGTTGAAAAGCACATCGCCGTCGACCAGCCGATAGGCTTCGAAGTCTTTCTCGCTGAGGTCTACATACTTGATGTCATTTTCGACGCAGAGCCCATCTTCGATATTCATCATTCGCAGCATCGGATATTGACCGTCCGATCCGGCGTTGATTGAGAGGCCGTACTGGGTCCCCTGAACGACTGAGCCAAGGTCGACAACTGGCCATTCTCGACTCAGTACGTCAGCAAGTAATGCGCGAGCAAGCTGATCGGCAAATCCGCCAACTTCCTGATGCAACTCACCGGTTCGCTCGACTGCTCGAAGCAGATCAACAAGGCGTTTCTGTTCGTTTATAGGAGCAAGGGGAAACGCAAACTCCGCCAAACTTGTCCAGTTTGTACGAGGGCTCAGAGACCCCGCCGACGTGCCAACAGCGTGATCGAAGAAGGCATCGGTCTGGCAAATGAATGGCAGCAGCTCCGGCAGCAAGACCTGCGCATCCTTGGTCTCCAGCACGTAGATGTCCCCGGAACACACCCCAGAGAAATCCGCCACAGCCACCTTGCGCTGGTAAGCGCGTCGCTTGCCGAACAGCACCTGGCCAGGTTGAAACACGCTGGTGAAGGTCACGCCGTCAGCGACGCTGCCCCAGCTGCGGATACGCAAATCACCTGGCTCGAGATGTTCCAGACCGACGTAGCGTTCAATGCCATCGGCCAACGGATCTTGGCTGCGTGCTTTCGAGAGGCGCACCACGTCGCCGAATTTCACCCGACGCCAGCCGGGCTTCAGGGTTTTATTGTTCTTGTCAGACACGCTCGATGTCCTCCGTAATCAGTCCATCCAGCGTTTCCACCAGCGCGTCCATCTGTTGCCAGAAGGCGCGGCCATCGGTTTGCCATTGGTCCCAGGCTGAGCGCAGCGATACCGCGTCACCATTGCTGTCGGTGGCGATGGCGGCGGCAATGCGCTTCACGTACAGCGGGATCGAGAGGTTGCCCGCATTGATGCCGATTTCGGCCAGGGTGGCGACCTTGGCGAAACCGGGTACATCGACAAAGGTCTTGTAAGCGCTCAGGATGCGCTGCTGGTGCTCGGGCTTCAGAAAGCTCTGCGCCCGTTCCCGGGTGACCTCATTCACCGCGTCGATGAAGATCACCTTGCCCTTGCGAGCGGCGGCCTTCTTGCGGTTGCAGATGACGATGCACGACTCCATCGGGGAGTTATAGAAAAGGTTGGGACCCAAACCGATGACAGCCTCGACCCAGTCCTGCTCGACCATCTTGGCGCGCATGGCCTGTTCTTCATTACGGAACAGCACACCGTGGGGCCAGAGCACGGCACTACGCCCCTTGGCGGTGAGGCTGGTCAGGATGTGCTGCTGGAAGGCGTAGTCGGCGCGGCCTTGCGGCGGCGTGCCAAGGGAGTTGCGGCCCCACTTGTCACTGCTCCAGGCCTCGCGGCTCCACTGCTTGATGGAGTACGGCGGGTTGGCCAGGA
This sequence comes from Thiobacillus sp. 65-1059, assembly GCA_001897675.1. Taxonomy (GTDB): domain Bacteria; phylum Pseudomonadota; class Gammaproteobacteria; order Burkholderiales; family Thiobacillaceae; genus Thiobacillus. Next base: position 8,566 of record MKUE01000028.1, read on the forward strand.
TCACGTCGAACTGGCGCAGGCGGTCGCCTTCGATGTGCTTGGGTTCGGCCAGGGTGTCACCCCGGATGATCTCGAAGTCCTCCACGCCGTGCAGGAACAAGTTCATGCGAGCGATGGATGAGGTAATGAGGTTGCGCTCCTGCCCGTAGAGCTTGAGCGTGCGGTATTCGCCGCCTGCGCGCTTTACTTCATCTAAGGCCGAGATCAGCATGCCACCAGTACCGCAGGTGGGGTCGTAGATCGACTCGCCGGTCTGCGGCGCTAGAAGCTGCGTCATCAAGTGGACGACGGTGCGGTTGGTATAGAACTCGGCAGCCGTGTGGCCGGAGTCGTCCGCGAACTTCTTGATCAGGTATTCGTAGGCGTTGCCCAACTCGTCCTCGGGCACACTCGCCACCGAGAGTGTCTGCGTCGAGAAGTGCTCGATCAGGTTTTTCAGCGTTTCATCGGGCAGGCGCTCGCGGTTGGTCCAGGGGGCATCGCCGAAGATGCCATCGAGCAGATCCGGGTTGGCGGTCTCGATAGCGCGCATGGCTTTCTGGATGGCTGCACCGACGTTTTTGGGTGCCTGGCGAACATCGTTCCAGTGCGCGCCCTCGGGAATCTGGAAACGGTGGTTCTCCGCGAACTGGGCGTAGGAGAGGTCGCCCTTCGAGTTGGCGAGCGCCGCATGGTATTCCTCGTCCCAAACGTCCGAGACGCGCTTGTAGAACAGCAGCGGGAAGATGAACTGCTTGTAGTCGCCGGCGTCGATGAGACCACGCAGCAATACGGCGGCGCCCCACAGGTAGCTTTCGAGTTCTTGTTGGCTGATGCGTTTGCTTGGGTGACTCATTGCAGCCATCCCCCTTCAGTCATGACCTGCGCGAGCCGCTCTTCGGCTTCACGGCAGCGGGTGAGCGCGTCCTTGAATGCCGCGATAGCATCGGGCAGCGGTGGGATGTCTTCCTGCAATGGCGGAAGAACATAGCGCGAAATGTTCAGCGTCCAGTCCTCGGCTTTGATCTCGTCGAGACCGACCACGCGGACCGCGTCCTGCACATCGGCAAAGCCGCGATACCAGCCGAGGATCTCGGCGGCGTGCTCGGGCTCCAGATAGTTCTGCGCGCGGCCCCGACGGAACAAGCGCGACGCATCGGCAATCAGCACCTTTTTCTTGTGCTTGGCCGGTTTGCGCTTGCGCAAGACCAGGATGCACGCGGCCAGGCCGGTGCCGTAAAACAGGTTGGGCGCCAACCCGATTACGGCCTCGACCAGATCCATCTCCAGCAGTTTCTGGCGGATGCTGCCTTCCACACCTTTGCGGAACAGGGCGCCCTGGGGCAGCACCACGGCCATCCGGCCGCTGACGTCGGCCATCGACTTGACCATGTGCTGCACCCACGCGAAGTCACCGCTGGATGAGGGTGGCAGGCCAGCAAAGTTGCGGCCGAAGGGATCGTTCAGCCACAGGTCCTCGCCCCACTTTTCCAGCGAGAAAGGGGGGTTGGCGATCACGCAGTCGAAGGTAGCCAGTCGGTCGACCTCGAAGAAGGCCGGGTTGCGCAGCGTGTCGCCGCGCACCACCTGGAAGTCTTCAATGCCGTTGAGGAACAAGTTCATCCGCGCAATGGAGGAGGTGGTGAGGTTCTTCTCTTGTCCGTACAGCTTGCCCCACAGCCGCTTCACGTCGCCATGCTGTTCCTTCACGTGCTGCACAGCGGCCAGCAACATGCCGCCGGTACCGCAGGCCGGGTCGTAGATGGTCTCGGCTTCTTTGGGATCGAGCATGTCGATCATCAGCCGCACGACGCTGCGCGGGGTGTAGAACTCCCCGGCCTTCTTGTTGGTGGCGTCGGCGAACTTCTTGATCAGGTATTCGTAGGCGTCGCCAAGCAGATCCGAGTTGACGTTCTTGTTGCCAAACGGCAGCTTGGAGAAGTGCTCGATCAGGTCCTTGAGCAAGGCATCAGACAGCCGATCCTTGTTCGACCACTGGGCATCGCCGAACACGCCGTAAAGGGTGTCGGGGTTGGCCTTCTCAATCTCGCGCATCGCGCGCTGAAGGGCCGTCCCAACATTGCTGGCCTTGGTGCGAACGTCGTTCCAGTGGCAGTCTTCCGGGATCTGGAAGCGGTGCGATTCCGGGAACCAGGCCAGTTGCTCGTCGCCGGTCTCATCAACGATCTCCTGGTACTCCTCGTCCCAGACGTCGCAGATGCGCTTGAAGAACAGCAGCGGAAAGATGTAGGTCTTGAAGTCAGCCGCATCCACCGGGCCGCGTAGGATGTTGGCGGATTCCCAGAGGTGGCCTTCGAGTTGGCTGAGGGTGATTTGTTGGTCGCTCAAACGAATGGCCCTTCTATATCAATGCCGTCGCACTGCGGCTTGTGTTCTTGTTTAATCTTCATCGGTTACTCGAACAGCCGCTTTTGCTTGACGATGTAGCCCGCAGGTTTCTTCTGTTTTTCTAGTACGCCTTCGTCAACCAGGCGCTGCAACCACGCCTTGGCCTGCGCATTGGAAACGTCCAGCGCCGCTGCTACTTCGGCGTCCTTCATCGGCGCACTCAAGAGTTGCTGAATCGCAGCGCGCACGGCAGCGAAGAGCGCTTCGGCAGGGGTCGATTCCGGCTGCAGAGATTCCTTGGCCTCGTCTATTGGCGCCACGGCCTCTGGCGTGACTGGCGGCGGTTCTTCCAATGCCTCAGCGGGTGGCTGCGCATCGGAAACAACGTCGACCGGTGCCGATGGCTCACTCGCGGCCTGGGGCGCTGGCGCGGTGTCGGGTGGCACGGGCGCCGTTGGCTTGGCGTCAGCCGACGTTGGTTCTTCGTTTGAAAACAGCGCAAAACCAACCTGTGGGGATGCCGTCGGCGTGGGCATCGCCACGTTGAACACGTCCTCGAACGAATCCACGTCTTGCGGGTTCGGCCAGGGAAGTGCGCCTTTCTTTCGCAAACCATCTAATCCGGCTGAAGACTCGCCCGTCGATCGAATGAAGACCGGGACGAACTTGAGTTTGTCGAGCTGCTCGACAGCGCCCGCCCAAGTGCCACCTTTGTTGAGGTCGGAACTGACCACCAGTGAGGTGTCTGCCAGGGCATAGATCAGCTTGTTCCGCTGCATGGCGTTGCCGACATTGAACCCGGCACTCGGGTCGTAGGGCGAAATCAGAACCAGTTGCCCATCGAGCAGCAGGTTGCGGTGCTCGCGGTTCATGGTGGTCTTTTCCAGACTGTCCGCCAGAACGCCACAAACTTTTCCACCTCCCTCAAGCGCACCTCGCATGGCGGCCTGATCGATGCCCTTGGCGCCACCGGAGACAAGCGTTCTGCCTGCCCGAGCAGCGAGCCGGCCAACTGCCATGGTGTAGTCGATGAGGGCGTCGTCCACATGCCGCGATCCGACGACGGCAAGCCCACCGGTTTCGAGCAAAGCCATGTCGCCACAGCCGTAGAGCACTGCCGGCGCATCTTCACGAAGGCGGGTCTTCAGGCGACGCGGATACTCGGCGTCGGCGCGACTGACCACCCAAATGGCGCGCGCTTGCCAGCGCTCGATCACTTGGCTCAGCAGGAATCCGCGCCCCAGCAATTTCTGCAGGCGGCTCTCGTCAATCACCGGTTGGCACGCACGCAGGATCTCAGCTGCATCCGGTGAGAGGAGATCCGAAGGCTGACGCTGGATCTCGCGCAAATGACGCGCGAGACGTTTGTATTCACCAGGCGAGAGCAGATCCGATGACGCAGTGCCTCGTCCAGCAATGAGCGGCGCCGTCAGCAGCAGGATCGCCTGGGTGTTGGGTGAGAGGACTGGCGTCATTCGTCGTGCCCCGTCTGTGAAAGGGCCATAGGCCAAACCACGCCGCTGCCGCTTTTGCGCAGCAGCCATGCAGACACCGTCAGCGTCCAGCGTGAGTCGACCATGTCATCCACCAGGAGGACTGGTCCGGGAGGAATGGGCTGGCCGTTGAGTGCGAGCGAGCCATCAATGTTGCGCGCCTGTTGTGTACTGTTTGCCATCGTTTTCTGTTCGGGCCGTTCGTCTGTTTTTACGATGACCATATGAAACGGCAGACCCAGCGCAGCAGCCAAGCGTTGCGCGAAATTCGGCACCAATTCGGGATGCCGAAGCGAAGGAACGCAGGTCACCCAGGTCGGGCTCGGCTGCGGATTCCACTCCTTAATCATCTTCACGCACGCAGCAACGAGGTCATCGGAGAAGTGGCCGTCGTGGTACTTACCCTGTCGAACCAAGCCGCCCCAACCGGCATCACCCCAGACGCAGAGGGCTTTGCCTGGCTGCGCTTGATAGGTAATGGTGGATGCGGTGTGAATTCCGTACTGCGGCATTCCCCCCACAGGCCATTTTTTGCGAGGCTCGATGGGGAGGCTTGTGCGACAAAGAAATTCCTCGGCTTCCCGAACCAGCAACTGATCGACGTCTTCTGACAGCGGCGGCAACGACGGTGGGCTGACGGTGCTTGAATCGCCATCAAGCGCATCAATCAGAAAGCCCATGTGCTGCCCGAAAGGCCGAGAGACGTATTCCTGCATTTGCTGGAGTTCGGCACGCCTCAATTTGGTGAGCCGGTCTGCTCGCGCCCAGAATTCGTCTCCTAGCTCGGCTGCAGTAAGCTGCCACTTCGTACCTTGCTTGGCGATCGGCGCTGGAGATTCGAGAGACAGTGCCGTGATAGTCTTCTCGATGCGACCTTTGCTCATGTTCACGCAGGTCATGAGGTCAGGTATTGAAAGTCCTTCCGGTGCCTCATTAAGAGCCCCCAGGACCTCGCCTACCTCTTGGCGAGTTGGGAACGCGCTACGGATAAACCAGTCGGTAATTCCTTCTTCTTCATCTCCGCTCAAGAGCACGCCATATGCAGATTCCAGCGCTCTTCCTGCGCGCCCTACTTGCTGGTAATAGGCGACAACTGAGCCTGGCATCTGAAAATGGATAACGAATGCCAGATCCGGCTTGTCGTAGCCCATACCCAATGCGGTGGTCGCTACAAGTGCCTTAACCTTGTTCTCCTGCAGAGCCTGCTCTAGCTCCTCACGCCGATCACCTGTCTTACCTGTATAGGCCTCTACAGCAAAGCCCTGGGCCTTGAGCCAATCCGCCAGTTGATTGGCATCTCGGATAGTGAGTGTGTAAATGATGCCGTGCCCTGGAAGTGAACTGAGTTGCTGCGCGATCCATGCCAGACGGACAGCCTGACTGGGTAAACGCATCGTCTGCAGCGTCAGAGAACTTCGATTCAGGTCACCGCGCAGCACCTTCATGTTGGGGCCGAGCACAGCCACAAGGTCTTCCATAACGCGATCGTTTGCTGTTGCCGTTGTGGCCAGTAGCCGCAGATTGGCTGGAAGCGTTCTGGCGATACGTTCCAGCAGTCGGTAGTGAGGACGGAAGTCGTGACCCCAATCGGAAATGCAATGGGCCTCATCGATAACCATCAGCGAAATCTGCCCTGCGATACCAGCTAGAACCTCTGTGTTAAACCAGTCGTTACCCAGCTTTTCTGGCGCTATCAGCAGAATGTCCACTTCGTTTCGACGCAGCTTGGCTTCAACCGATTTCCATTCATCCTGGTTATCGGAGTTGATGGTGGCGGCGCGAACCCCCATCCGTTCTGCCGCTGCGATCTGGTTTCGCATCAGCGCCAGCAGCGGCGAGATCAATAACGCCGAGCCGGCTCCAGCTTCCCGCAGCAACTTGGTCGCGATGAAGTAGACAAAGCTCTTACCCCACCCGGTTTTCTGCACGACCAGCAAGCGCCCTTTGCCTTCGACGATGTGACGAATGGCATCTTCTTGGCCGTCGCGGAAAGTGGCATCGGCGCGTCCGGAGCCGATGCGGAGAAGTTCCAGCGCGCGTTTTGGGTCGTAGGCCACGTTATTGCTCTCCCTTGTTTTGGTCGGGCGAGCGGTACCCCGGCGCCAACACAGCGTTCTTGACGCCGTACAGCGCCAGGTGATCTTTCAGCCAGAGCCTGAATTCATAACCGCGCAGACTGTGGTCCGGAGAGCAGTCCACACTCCACTGCCGCAAGATGTATCCGGCGGTGGCAGCACGCAGCTTCATCCGTAGTGACCCGCGAACCATGCCGTAATCCATCTCCGTAATTTCAGGGCGGGGCTGGTCCGGGTGCGGCACCATCTCCAGCTCCACGATCCGGGTCCATTGGATGTCCTGATCACTGCGCTCATGGGGCTGCACATCTGCATCCCTCATAAGGAACGGGCGCTTGATCCGCGTGATGACGAAATCCCGGAACTCTTGGGATTTCCGGTCGAAGGCGCGGACGTGCCAGCGCAGGCCGTTGTCGATCAGCGCGAACGGGACGATCTCCCGCTCGGTGCGGCCACTGGAAATGGAGTGGTACTCAATACCGAGCGGACACTCCTGGTGAATCGCACGGGTCACGCTCGCAAGCACATCCAGATCCGGATGCGTGAGCCGTGACGGGCTCTCGCTGGCTACCCACGCCTTGAGCCGCATCGGCTCACCGTCGCCAAAGCCCTGGGTCAGCCACGACAGCACCCGCTCCGGGGGGAAGTCGAACACGGGCCGGAAATCCGGCCCCATGACGTAGGACTTGCCCTTGGGGTCGTAGTCGATGTTGCCCGGGGCCAACTCCTTGTACAGCGCCAGATCCCTGGATGCGGCGGCGGACTGGATGCCAAACCGCGTGACCAAGTCCTGACGGCGTATCTCCCCGATGAAGCGCACGCGCAACTCCACGAACGCGAGCCGGTCGCGTTGTGGCTGGGTTAGATCTGCAAGCTGTTCGTTTGACATCCTGGCTGGCTCGTTCGGGTTAGCGAATGCTTGTACGGGTTATTGCGGAAAGTATATGGTCTGCCCTAGAATCTGTCCATGACTCTATTTTGATTTGTGTGTGCGTCGTATAGTGATAACCACAAGCGGCGCAGCGATAAAAGGATCGGTACGGGCGCCATGCAAGATTTCGCAGAGCTTCATCTCAAGCCAGAGACGCTGGCGCAGTACGGGTTGCCGGACATCCCGTACCCCGTCCCCGCGACCGATCTGAAGTCGGCACTGCTCGATAAGGGGGACCTGCCGCTGGCCGTAATGCTGCACGGCCTGCAGCGGCGTAGCCGGGATGGGGAGGCCGAATGGCAGCAGGTCGAACCCGCAATGGATCGGCTTGCCGAGCTATTGGCGCCCGACGATGCCCGCGATGTCGTTTCAGCTGCTGGTGACCACTGGTGGCTCGAGGTCGGGCCCGTGGACCTCGGCGGCAAACTGGTCACCATCCAACGTGGCGATGCTCTGATCGCTGCCATCACCGCCCGGGACGGCGGACGCTTGCGGGTGGCGGTGTTTCGCCCGTTGGACGCCAAGAGCGCGGAATACCTGATCGGGCTGGGGCAGGTGCCTCACCCTGAGCACGGTGTCTGCATGCGCGAGAACAACTGGGAGTACGCGCTCGACTGCTCCGCCGGCAACGGCAACTACTACGCTGCCGACCGGGGCGAGGCCTACCTGTCCTACTGGGAGAAAGGCCTGGGCATCAGTTGGGACGGCTCCGATGTGCCCGAGTGGCGCAAGCAGCTGGACCTCGTTGCCCGACCCGTCGCCCGCGTAGTCGCAGAGTTGGGCGTCTACTACACATTGTCCGGCAATGAGGACGAGGAGCCTGTTGCCGATGCGGGCGCGGTGGAACGATCCGAGACGCCGGCGCCTCCGGCCTGGCGCAGCAAGCGCCAGCAAAAACGCACGGTCCAGGGGCGGTTTCTGGGCTGTCTGCTAGGTGGTGCAGTCGGCGATGCGCTGGGCGCACCGGTTGAGTTCATGAAGCGGACCGAGATTCTGCGTCGCTTCGGCCCGAAGGGAATCACCCAGTACGCACCGGCTTATGGTGGCCTGGGGACGATCACCGACGACACGCAGATGACCTTGTTTACCGCCGAGGGACTGATCCGAGGCTGGGTGCGTGGCTGCTTCACAGGCATCACAACCTATTCCGGGGTAACGGCGCACGCCTATTTGCGCTGGCTGCAAACCCAGGGCGAACGTCCGACATGCGACATCGACTTCGGCGCCGATGAGCCTGGCTGGCTGTTTCAGCAGCGTCAGCTGCACAGCCGTCGCGCACCGGGCAACACCTGCCTGGCGGCACTGCGGGCAATGAACTCGCTCGGGGAGCCGGCCCGCAACGACAGCAAGGGCTGCGGCGGCGTCATGCGGGTTGCGCCGGTCGGTCTGTTCGCCTGGCGCCTGCGTCAGTACGAATCTCCCCAAGACGCCTTCCGGCTGGGTACCGAGTTGGCTGCGCTGACCCATGGGCACCCGACCGGAGCCCTGACCGGTGGTGTGCTGGCGGTTCTGATCCTGGCCCTGACCGATGGCGCGTCGCTGCGCGAGGCGTTGGCCGCCGTCAAACTCTTACTGCGAGCTGAGCCCGGCTTTGAGGAGACGCTTCGGGCGATCGAGATGGCGGAGGAGTTAGCCGATTCCGATTTGCCACATGAAGAAGCCATTGCCAGGCTGGGCCAGGGTTGGATCGCCGAGGAGGCCCTGGCGATCTCCATCTATTGCGCGCTGGTCTCCCGGAATTTCAAACAGGGCGTGATCCTGGCCGTGAACCACGATGGCGATTCCGATTCGACCGGAGCGATCGTCGGAAACCTGCTGGGCGCGATGTACGGCGTGAAGGCGATCCCTGTCGAGTGGCTGGAGCCGCTGGAGCTGCGCGACGTCATCACCGAATTGGCGGAAGACCTCTACGCCTTCAAGGATTGGGCGATCGGCGAGTACAGCGACAACGAAGAGCTGAACCAGCGGATCTGGCGCAAGTACCCGGGATTCTGAGATGGAGTGAACTGGCATGAGCGGAAATCGATGGGACCAGCCGGGTGTGCCCCACAAAGGATGGCACTGCGTGGATGTGGTCGACCTGCGGGCCGACGGCGAGTCGGCGGACGAAACCGATTACGCGACCTGCCAGATGTGCGGCAACGAGAAGATCCGCTACGTCCAC
>MKUE01000029.1 GCA_001897675.1 Thiobacillus sp. 65-1059
CAGGCGCGCAGGTCGGTACCGGGAATATCAGCGCTGGCAACACTCAATGGGGCAATGTCACCATGGGGAACTGGAGCGCGAACAATAGAAGCGCGGATCAGTGGAATACCGCGCCTACAAACCGGCACGGGTCCGGAGTCAACCAAGCAGTCGGAAGTGACGGTTCGATGATTTCGACTTTTGGTAATGGCCAGTTCCCATCGGTGCTGAATCGTGCCGGCACGGTCTCTGATCTGGGTGAGGTTGGCGGGATGGTGGGAACAGTGGTGGCAACACAAGCTCAGACGCTATCCAAAAACAGTTTCCAGCAGGCTGGCGAGGCATCGGCCGCCAGGTCGAGTTCGCTCACGGCGGCCTACGATAAGGCGCAGTCCTTCCTGCAGTCAGCAGGTTCCTCGACTCGCGTGGGGTCTGATGCAGGTGTCGGCAGCATCGCTCAGTTTGCCCAGACATATGAGAGTGCGATGAATACCGCATCAAAATGGGACGCGGGGATCAAGCTCAGTGATACGGAAAAACAGCAGCTACTCAAAGAAGTTTCTGCAAACTTTGGAGCAGGCGTAAATGTTGGGGCACTTTCCGCCGGCGTTCGTGCTTCTTTGAAACATGCCGCTGCTTCTGAATCTCAAATCCAAAGCGTCCTGGATTCAGCCCGTTCCTACGCAGAGTCTTCCGGCTTCAAGGACCAGCTCAACAAGGCGCAAAGCTTCAATAACACCATCAGCACGTCAACGGGTAGCGAGTCTGCACGCCGTGCGTCAAGCGAGATCCGAGCCAGCCTGTCAGATGCCGACAGGGCCGAACATGCTCAGCGCGTATCGCTCTCGCAGGCCGAGGCATATGAACGGGTTGCAAGCGAAACCCGCTCAGGGGAAGGACGCGCGCAAGCCGACCTGTCCAACTTCATCGTTGCGCAGCTTGGCGGCGCTGCCAGAGCGAATACCGCGCTCGGTTCAAGGGATACTGCTGGCCAGCTCGCGCTGGTGGATGGATACATAAAGGAATGGGTGCAGAACCAAGCCGGATTGATGCGTCAAGGAGACAATTCTGCCAATGCTGGGCTTGAGCCAGCCACCAAGCTTTCCACCCCGACACCAGGCGGCGAGCCGAATGAGCTCTACCAAGACTCCGCCAGCGACATCAGGGGTGGAAATACTGCCAACCAATCGCGTGTCCCAGGTAACCCGCATGCCTCTCCCGCAATGATCGTAGATCGGGATGGACCAGGCGGACAGTCCGGTCAGACCGTGACGCCAGTTATCGTGGAACGGGCAGCCAAAGCGGGAGCCAATGCGGCAGACATCGCGGCCGATGAAGGACGCGATGAAGCTGGCCAGGGCAGGAAAACCGTGACCACAGCGGTTCAGGAAGAGCAGGGAGACGCCGATCTGTTCGAGCGGGCGGCGGGCAGCGCTTTAGATGTGAATCGCCCACGGGACAGAAATCCCGCTGTCGCCACCAAGAATACCGGCGGGGCAAACGGGGAATGGTGATTCAGTCTCTATGGTCTATTCCATAGTGGAATTCACTGGACGGATCCAGCCCATAAACAGACGGGGCATCGTCATCGAACGCCCCGTGATACTGAGAATTCGGGGTCGGACGTGGTTGCAGCTTGGTAATTAACAGACCGACCCCCACCATAGCAGCTATCAGGCCTGCGATGTACAGCAAAATGTAGGTCATATTATTCCCCTTATTTCCGTTCTCTTGCGATGTCACTCAGGTGGTCTTACCGCCTGCCCCCATCTGCGCCTCATCTGCTCGCGGGTGCGTTGCGGCATGAGCCGGCCTAGCGAGATCACGTAGTTGCGTAATCTCAAATTCAACGTCCTCGATACCCGGCATCGCCAGCAGATCGGCGACCTTCTGATGGCCACCTGTTATCCGCTGGTACTCCTTAATGCACAGCAGCACATGCGCAGGTTTGCCGCGATCCGTGATGAATACCGGGCCATGCTTCGCAGCCTTCTTGGCCCGGCTGGCGTCCTGGTTAAACTCGCGGCTCGATAGGGTCACGATGGGCATGATGTCACCTCGAAAGCGAACACAACGTTTTCACGTTACTACTTTATTGAGTTTTTGTAATTGCGACGACGTATGGCTATGTGTTCTCGGTGCCGCTCACTGGTTTCGCGCGTCTGGCCCGGGGATGAGCCGAGTCATATACCTTCGCCAAGTGTTGCCAGTCCAAGTGAGTATAGATCTGGGTGGTGGTGATGTTGGCGTGGCCAAGCATCTCCTGGA
>MKUE01000030.1 GCA_001897675.1 Thiobacillus sp. 65-1059
GGCTATGTGTCCGGCCAGCCGGAGCCGGGCTATCAACCCGCCGCGGTCCTGATCCGCCCCGAGGCTCAGTGGCGGGACGGACGCGCCAGCCCGGCCTTTCATCCCGCTCATCTGAAAGGTCTGGCGCCCGCCGGGCGGCTCGACATCGATTCGACCGGTCTCTTGGTGCTGACACAGGACGGACGCATCGCCAGGCAGCTGATCGGCGACGATTCCGAGATCGAAAAGGAATACCTGGTGCGAGTAGCCGGGCGCCTCGATGAAGCAGGTCTCGCGCGGCTCAACCACGGCCTCTCGCTCGACGGCCGCCGACTGCGCCCGGCCAAGGTCGGCTGGCAGAACGCCGACCAGCTGCGCTTCATTCTGAAAGAAGGCCGCAAGCGCCAGATCCGCCGCATGTGCGAACTGGTCGGCCTGCAAGTCGTGGGGCTGAAGCGCGTGCGTATCGGGCGCGTGCGGTTGGGCGATCTGCCGCCGGGGCAATGGCGTTACCTGCGCCCGGACGAGCGTTTTTGAGCCTCACGGCGCAAATAAATGCCGACAAGCTTGTTCCTGGTACGTTTTGGCATTATTAATAAAAAGTGCGGGTCGCCAGACCCGCATTTCCTTTACATTCAATCCACACCAGGGAGACCTCCATGCAATCCAAACTTCTCGTCGCACTTTTCGCTGCCCTTGCGCTGACCGCCTGTAAAAAGGCGGAAGAGGCCGCCGCTCCTGCCGTGGAGCAGGCCACGGAAGCGGCAGGCGCGGCCGCCGACGCCGCCGGCGACGCCGCCACTGCTGCAGGGGAAGCCGCTACCGCAGCCGGCGACGCCGCTGCCGGGGCGGCCGCCGACGCCGCTCAGGGCGTTGCCGACGCAGCCGCTGCCGGCGCCGACAAGGCACAGGAAATGGCCGACAAGGCCAAAGACGCCGCCAAGCAGTAATTCCGCTTCAGGCGGCGCAAGCGGCCGGGAAAACCTGGCCGTTTTGTTTGCCTGGCCAGGCCCCGAAGCCCAGCGCTGCAATCCAGCATCGGTTCTTCCACTTTACCCGATGAATCCGCGCACCCTGCTGCTGGACTCGTTTCACGCTGCCGTCGCCGCAGCCGATCCCGCGGCCATCCTGCCGCCGCATCTGCCCGCACCGCCAAGCGGCCGCACCCTGGTGGTCGGTGGCGGCAAGGCAGCCGCCAGCATGGCCGCTGCCGTCGAGGCCCATTGGCCGGCCGAGGCGCGCTTGTCCGGTCTGGTCGTCACCCGCTATCGACACAGCCTGCCTACCCGTTGCATCGAAGTGGTCGAAGCCAGCCACCCGCTGCCCGACGGGCGCGGCGAAACCGCAGCCTTGCGGATGCTGGAGATGGCGGCAGGGCTGGGTGAGGACGATCTGCTGCTGGCACTGGTTTCGGGCGGCGGCTCCAGTCTGCTCGCCGCGCCGGTCGCAGGCGTCAGCCTGAAGGAGTTGCGCCAGGTCACCCAGGCCCTGCTGCACGCGGGCGCCCCCATCCACGACATCAACACTGTGCGCAAACACCTCACCCGCCTGTCGGGCGGACAGCTGGCGCGCGCATCAGGCAAGGCCAGGGGACGGGCACTGATCATTTCCGATGTTGTCGGCGATGACCCCAGCACCATCGCGTCCGGCCCCTGCGCGCCCGACCCCACCACCTGTTCCGATGCGCTCGACAGGCTGGCGCATTTCCGGATTGCGCCGCCCCGCGGGGTTCAACGCCATCTCGAAGCCTGCTCGGCGGGTACGCGCAGCGACACGCCCAAACCAGGCGACCCATGCTTTTCACGCATGGAAAACCGCGTCATCGGCCGCGCGCACGACAGCCTGATGGCGGCGGTCGGGCTGTTCGAACAGCACGGCATCCCCGCGCTGCTGATTTCCGACAGTGTCGGCGGCGACGCCCAGACAGTCGCCCGGCAACATGCCGCACTGGCCCACGCCCGCCTCGCCAGGGGGCCGCTCGCCTTGATCTCGGGTGGCGAAACCACCGTTGCGCTTCGCCCACGGCATGGGCGAGGGGGGCGCAACAGCGAATATTTGCTGGCTTTGGCGCTGGCTTTGCGCGGCACCCCGGCCTGGGCAATTGCCTGCGACACCGACGGCATCGACGGTAGTGAAGACAATGCCGGTGCGCTGCTCGCCCCTGACACCCTGGCACGCGCCCGTGCGCTCGGCGTTCAAGCAGAAAGCCTGCTGGCGGCGCATGACAGCCATGGATTTTTTTCCGCGCTGGGCGACCTGGTTCTTACCGGCCCCACCCGCACCAACGTCAACGACTACCGGGCACTGCTGCTCGACGCGGATTAAGCGCCGTCAATTCAGGCGCTGCACCTGGACCGGGTCGCCGACCGCCAAGCCAAACGCCGTCGCTGCGCTGCCGCGGTTGACTGCAAGCTCCAGCAGCCCCACGCTGTTGACGAACCAGAACCCCTCCCCCTTGCCGACAAAACCGAAACTCTCGCTGTGCCTGAACAATTCGCCAGCGGCGCTGACGCGCGCATCCTTCGGCGCGCCGCGGATGCCGGTCCAAGCGTTGCCATAGTGGTCGATGTATATCACGCGAGCAAGGTCTCCCGCATCGAACTCGACGGCGAGCCTGTCTGTCTGGGTCAGCTTGGCGGTGGGAAATTCGCCGCGCGCGATGTCGGCCGCGATTGGCGCAAACAGGTCACGCCCGTGGAAGCTGGCCGACAGGATTTCGGGCTGCCAGTCGATCCGCCATTGCCGGGTGTCGCTGTGCCGCGCGGCAACGATGGACAGCAATCCGTTGTCCGGCCCGACGAACCAGCGGCCGCCAGCCAGCACGACCACGGCACTGCGCGGCGTGCCGACGCCGGGGTCCACCACCGTCAGGAACACGCTACCGGGTGGAAAACCCGGCGCAAACGCAGCGAGCAGATGGGCCCCCGCATGGGGATTGAAGTCCGGCGCCTCGTGCAGCAGGTCCACCACCTGCTGGCTGGGCGCATGTTCAACCAAGCGAGCCTTGAGCTGACCAACATAGGGGTCGCGCACGCCAAAATCGGTAAAGAGAACAATCACGGCTGTTCCTGTGGCTGGCGGGGGAGCCAACTATGCACGACGATGCCGCAAGCCGACAAGCTGCAGCGCCGCTGTGCAGTTCCGGCTGGCGCCCAAAGAAAAAAAGCCGGGATACCCCGGCTTTTTCAATCCATTCAACAATACGGCTTATTCGGTTTCGCCCGGCGTGACGTCGCTGTCCGGGCGATCAACCAGTTCGACCAGTGCCATCGGCGCATTGTCGCCATTGCGGAAACCGTACTTCAGGATGCGCAGGTAGCCGCCGGGACGGGTCTTGTAACGCGGGCCCAGTTCGCCGAACAGCTTGACGACCATTTCACGGTCGCGCAGGCGGTCGAACGCCAGGCGATGATTCGCCAGGCTGGGTTCCTTGCCCAGGGTGATCAGCGGCTCAACGAAGCGGCGCAACTCCTTGGCCTTCGGCAGCGTGGTCTTGATGACTTCGTGCTTCAGCAGGGAATTGCTCATGTTGCGGAACATGGCCAGGCGATGGCTGGTAGTGCGATTGAGTTTGCGGTTGGATTGACGATGGCGCATGGCGTGTCCTTTCAGGTTGTATTCTTGGGCAAGGCTGCCTGCCACGGCAGCCCGCACTTTATTGTTTGATTCCGGTTACAGGTACTTGCTCAAATAGTTCAGGGGCGCTCGAGGCCGGCAGGCGGCCAGTTTTCAAGCTTCATCCCCAAGGACAGGCTCTTGGAAGCCAGCACGTCCTTGATCTCGTTCAACGACTTGCGGCCCAGATTCGGAGTGCGCAGCAGTTCGGTTTCGGAACGCTGGATCAGGTCGCCGATGAAGTAGATATTCTCAGCTTTCAGACAGTTGGCCGAACGCACGGTCAGTTCCAGATCGTCGACCGGGCGCAGCAGCAGGGGATCCACCTGCGGCGAACGCGGCAACTCGGATTCGGCTGGCGTACCTTCCAGATCGGCGAATACGGACAACTGGCTCACCAGAATGCGGGCAGCGGTACGGACAGCCTCTTCCGGCTCGACCACGCCATTGGTTTCGATATCGATCACCAGCCGATCGAGGTCGGTACGTTGCTCCACTCGTGCGCTTTCCACGGAGTAAGCCACACGGCGAACCGGACTGAACGAGGCATCCACCAGAATGGAGCCCACCGAACGGGATTCCTCGGAAACCTTGCGCGCTGTGGCCGGCTGGTAGCCGCGGCCACTCTCGATCTTGATTTCCATATCGAGCTTGCCGCCCTTGGTCAGGTGAGCAATCACGTGATCCGGGTTCAGCACTTCGATGTCGTGGCCGACTTCGATATCGCCCGCGGTAACGATGCCCTCATCCGACCTGGACACCTTCAGGATCGCTTCGGACTTGCCATGCATCTTGAAAGCGATGCCCTTGAGGTTCAGGAGGATGTCGACGACGTCCTCCTGAACGCCTTCGATTGTCGAATACTCGTGAACGACGCCGCTGATGCTGACTTCGGTCGGCGCATAACCAACCATAGAGGACAACAGGATACGACGCAGCGCATTACCGAGCGTGTGCCCATAGCCACGCTCGAAGGGCTCCATGATGACCTTGGCGTGCAGCGGGGAGGCGCGATCCACCTCCACAATACGCGGCTTGAGAAATTCCGTAGCGCTTTGCATAGAGTGCGATTCCTTAAGACCGAGTCACAAAGACCGAGCCAACTTATTTGGAGTACAGTTCGACGACCAGCGACTCGTTGATGGTCGACGGCAGTTCCGAACGCTGCGGGGCGGCCTTGTAGGTGCCCTTGAGCGCTTTGGCGTCAACTTCGACCCATTCGGGATAACCGCGCGCGGCGGTAGCTTCCGCCGCCCCCTTGATGCGCAACTGGGCTTTCGCCTTTTCAGACACCTCGACCACATCGCCGGCACGCACCTGGTACGACGGGATATTGACCCGGCGGCCGTTAACCGTGATGCCGTTATGACGCACCACCTGGCGCGCCTCGGTACGCGACGCGCCAAAGCCCATGCGATAGCACACCGAATCCAGGCGCGACTCCAGCATCGACAGCAGATTTTCGCCCGTCACGCCCTTGCGGCTGTCCGCCTTTTTGTAGGTCAGGCGAAACTGCCCTTCGAGCACGCCGTAGATACGGCGGATTTTCTGCTTTTCACGCAGTTGCACGCCATACCCGGACAGACGGGCGCCGCTCTTCTGGCCATGCTGGCCAGGCGCATAAGCACGGCGTTCGATGGCGCACTTGTCGGTGAAACACTTCTCGCCTTTCAGGAACAGCTTTTCGCCTTCGCGGCGGCACTGACGGCATTTGGGATCAAGATTACGAGCCATGATTTACCCTAGGATTAGATACGACGCTTTTTGGAGGGACGGCAACCGTTGTGCGGGATCGGGGTGACATCCGAGATCGCAACGATCTTGAAGCCCAGCGCATTCAGCGCACGCACGGTGGACTCCCGGCCCGGGCCGGGGCCCTTGATCCGGACTTCCAGGTTCTTGACGCCGTATTCCTGCGCCATCTTGCCGGCGTTTTCAGCCGCCACCTGCGCCGCAAACGGCGTCGACTTACGCGACCCCTTGAAGCCCGCACCACCGGCGGTCGCCCACGACAGGGCGTTGCCCTGACGATCGGTGATCGTCACGATGGTATTGTTGAAAGAAGCATGAATGTGCGCAATACCCTCTGCGACATTCTTCTTGACCTTCTTGCGCACGCGCGTTGCAGTTTTCGTTGCCATGGTTAACCTTTATTTCTTGATGGCCTTGCGGGGACCCTTGCGGGTACGCGCGTTGGTGCGAGTGCGCTGACCACGCGCAGGCAAGCCTTTGCGATGACGGAAGCCGCGATAGCAGCCGAGATCCATCAAGCGCTTGATGTTCATGGTGATTTCACGGCGCAGGTCGCCCTCGACCGTGAACTTGGCCACGCCCTCACGCAAGCGCTCCATCTCTGCCTCGGACAAGTCCTTGATTTTCGAAGTCTGGGCAATGCCCGCCGCTTCGCAAATCTTGCCGGACGTAGTTCTGCCGATGCCATAAATGGCGGTCAACGCAATAATCGCGTGTTGATGATTAGGGATATTAACCCCAGCAATACGAGCCATTCGCAAAGCTCCGAACGCAAAACAAAAAATTATAACATGCCAACCCGCCTTTGGGTTGACTCGAATTCACACTTGCCGCCAACGGGCCAATTTAGCCCTGGCGCTGCTTGTGGCGCGGATCGTCGCAGATCACGCGCACTACGCCTTTGCGGCGCACAACCTTGCACTTACGGCACATTTTCTTGACTGAAGCCTGCACTCTCATGGTTCTCTCCATTCACTCACCGGCAGCGTGCTGCCGGTCAAAAATCATTTGGCCCGGAAAACAATCCGGCCTTTGGTCAGATCGTACGGGGTAAGCTCTACTGTCACCTTGTCTCCCGGCAGGATTCGGATGTAGTGCATGCGCATCTTGCCGGAGATATGGCTCAGCAAGACATGACCATTTTCAAGCTTGACTCTGAAGGTAGCGTTCGGCAGGTTTTCAATGACTTCACCCTGCATCTGGATGACATCTTCCTTAGACATCAACGCCCCACCAGACCGTTCTTGAAATTGGCTTTCTTGAGCAAGCCCTCATACTGGTGGGACATGACATAAGCCTGAACCTGCGCCATGAAATCCATGGTCACCACCACAATAATCAACAGCGACGTTCCCCCAAAATAGAAAGGGACATTCCACTTCAGAATCAGAAACTCGGGCAGCAGACACACCAGGGTGATGTAGATTGCCCCCACCAGCGTCAGCCGGGTCAAAATCTTGTCGATATAGCGCGCGGTTTGATCGCCCGGCCGAATGCCCGGAACGAACGCGCCGCTCTTCTTCAGGTTGTCTGCAGTTTCCTTGGGGTTGAACACCAGGGCCGTGTAGAAAAAGCAAAAGAAGATGATTGCCAACGCATACAGCAAAACGTACACCGGCTGGCCGGGTGACAGGGTCGACCCAATGTCTTTCAGCCAGCCCATGTTGTCGCTACTGCCAAACCAGCCCGCCAGGGTCGCCGGGAACAAAATGATGCTGGAGGCGAAAATCGGCGGGATCACCCCGGCCATATTCAACTTAAGCGGCAGATGCGAGCTTTGGCCACCCACGACCATTTTTCCGACCTGACGCTTGGCATAATTCACCAAAATCTTGCGCTGGCCACGCTCGACGAACACCACCAATGCAGTCACCAGCAAGATGCCAACAAACAGCATCAGCACCAGCGGGATCGAGAACGCACCGGTGCGCGTCAGCTCAAGCGTGCCGCCGATCGCAGAGGGCAGGCCCGCGGCAATACCCGCGAAAATAATGATGGAAATACCATTACCCAAGCCGCGCTCGGTAATCTGCTCGCCCAGCCACATCAAAAACATCGTACCGGCAGTCAGCGTAACCACGGTAATCAAGCGAAACGCCATCCCCGGATCCAGCACCAGACCGGCTTGCGATTCCAGGGCAACGGCAATACCCAGTGCCTGAAAAACAGCCAGAAACAAGGTCCCGTAACGGGTATACTGGGTAATCTTGCGGCGCCCTGCCTCGCCCTCTTTCTTCAGCGCTTCCAGTTGCGGCGATACGGTCGTCATCAACTGCACGATGATCGACGCCGAAATGTACGGCATGATCCCCAGCGCGAACACGCTGAAACGCGACAGCGCCCCCCCGGAGAACATGTTGAACATGCCCAGGATGCCGCCCTGCTGCGACTTGAAGAGCTGATCGAGCACCAGAGGATCGATACCCGGCACCGGGATGAAAGTGCCGATACGGTACACAATCAAAGCGCCGAGCAGGAATAGCAAACGACGCTTGAGGTCGCCGAATTTATTCAAACCGGTTTTGGGCGTAGCCAAAGCGTGTGTCCTCGCTGACTCAGTCGGCGATGCTGCCGCCCGCAGCCTCGATCGCAGCACGCGCCCCCTTGGTGACGGCAATACCGCGCAACTTGATCGCCTTGCCGATTTCGCCGGCCAGGTAAACCTTGGCGCCTTTGGCTGCGGCACCAACGACACCGGCCTGCTTCAGCACCAGCAAATCGATCTCGTCCACCCCCACAGCCGCCAGCTCGAACAGGCGGATGTGCGCTGTATCGGCCTTGGTCAGCGAAACAAAGCCACGCTTGGGCAGACGGCGATGCATCGGCATCTGGCCACCCTCGAATCCCACTTTGTGGAAGCCGCCCGCACGTGATTTCTGACCCTTGTGGCCACGCCCCGCGGTTTTACCCAGGCCGGAGCCAATGCCGCGACCCAAACGACGCTTGTTCTTCTTTGCGCCGTCGGCCGGTTTAATATTGTTCAGTTCCATTTAAGCCTCGCACTTCACCAGATAGGCGACCCGGGAAATCATTCCGCGGTTTTCCGGGGTGTCAAGCACCTCGACCGTGTGATGCATCCGACGCAGGCCCAAGCCGCGCACACAGGCGCGATGCGGCGCCTTGGTGCCAATCAAGCTTTTGACCAGCGTCACCCTGATTTTTTTCTGCTCGCTCATGACTTACCCCGTAATGTCTTCGACAGACTTGCCACGCTTGGCAGCAATCTCGGACGGTGTGGACATTTTCAACAGGCCATCGATCGTCGCACGCACGACGTTGTAGGGGTTGGTCGAACCCAAGCACTTGGCAAGCACGTTCTGTACGCCCATCACTTCGAATACGGCGCGCATCGCTCCACCGGCGATAATCCCGGTACCTTCCGATGCCGGCTGGATCAACACGCGCGAAGCGCCGTGCTGCCCCACCACCGTATGATGGAAAGTGCCATTCTTCAGGCTGATCTTGACCAGCTTGCGGCGAGCCTCTTCCATTGCTTTCTGCACGGCCACCGGCACTTCCCGGGACTTGCCCTTGCCCATGCCGATCCCGCCATCGCCGTCGCCGACCACGGTCAGTGCGGCAAAACCCATGATGCGGCCACCCTTCACCACTTTGGTGACGCGGTTGACCGAAATCATCTTCTCGCGCAAGCCGT
This sequence comes from Thiobacillus sp. 65-1059, assembly GCA_001897675.1. Classification (GTDB taxonomy): domain Bacteria; phylum Pseudomonadota; class Gammaproteobacteria; order Burkholderiales; family Thiobacillaceae; genus Thiobacillus. The sequence continues at coordinate 9,002 of MKUE01000030.1, forward strand.
CGCCGCGCTCTTCGTTACTAGTAGGTGCTGTACGGGCCATCTTGAGTCTGCCTCGTTAAAATACCAAACCGCCTTCGCGGGCTGCTTCGGCGAGGGCCTTCACTCGCCCATGAAACCTGAAGCCAGCACGATCGAAAGCCACTTTTTCAATGCCCAAGCCCTTGGCTTTCTCGGCCAAGCGCTTGCCAACGGCAACTGCTGCCGCCACGTTGCCACCGTTACCCAAAGCGGCACGCAGCTCCTTGTCGTTAGAGGACGCACTGGCCATGACCGTGCCGCCGTCCGCCGAAATGATCTGCGCGTAGATGTGGCTGTTGGTGCGGTGAATTGCCAGGCGGGTCGCCTTGACGGCCGCGATTTTGGCGCGGGTTTTGCGCGCTCTGCGAATCCGTGATTGCTTGGTGTTCATTGTCTGTCCTTAAGCCTTACTTCTTCTTGGTCTCTTTCTTGATAACCACCTCGTCGCTATAGCGAACGCCCTTGCCCTTATAAGGCTCCGGCGGACGATATGCGCGCACGTCGGCGGCCACCTGCCCAACGACCTGACGATCGACGCCCTTGATCACAATCTCGGTCTGCGTCGGGGTTTCAACCTTGATGCCAGCAGGCATCTTGTGCACAACGGGATGCGAGAAACCAAGCGAGAGATTGAGGGCGTCGCCCTGAGCCTGAGCACGATAGCCGACCCCGACCAGCAAGAGCTTCTTTTCGAAACCCTTGGAAACGCCCTGCACCATGTTATTGACGAGCGCACGCATCGTTCCCGCCATGGCATTCGCCTGGATGCTTTCGTTGGTAGGCGCAAAAGTCAGCACCCCGTCATTAAGCGCGACCGACACGTCAGCCGACATCGCCTGACTCATCGCCCCCAGAGGACCCTTGACCGAGACCGCGCCACCCAGTGCGACTTCGACGCCTTTAGGCAACGTAATAGGATTATTGGCTACACGTGACATATCCGCTCCTTCTTACGCAACCACGCACAGGACTTCACCACCGACGCCCTTGGCGCGCGCATGGCGGTCCGTCATCACACCACTCGAGGTGGAGACAATCGCGACACCCAGGCCATTCATGACGCGCGGCAATTCCTCGGCACCCTTGTAGACCCTCAGGCCAGGCCGGCTCACGCGCTCAATGCGCTCGATCACCGGGCGGCCCGCGTAATATTTCAACTGCAGCTCAAGCTCGGGCTTTCCGGCTTCGCCACGAATGGCGAAATCCTCGATATAGCCCTCGTCCTTCAGCACCTTGGCTATAGCCACTTTGACTTTCGATGAAGGCATCATGACAACCGCCTTCTCGACCACTTGCGCATTACGAATGCGGGTCAGCATGTCCGCAATGGGATCACTCATACTCATATCGTCTACCCCTTACCAGCTTGCCTTGACGATGCCCGGGATTTCGCCCCGCATCGCATATTCACGCAGCTTGCCGCGCGCCAGGCCAAACTTGCTGAACACGCCGCGCGGACGCCCCGTCAGCTGACAGCGATTGCGCTGACGCACCGGGCTGGCATTGCGCGGCAGGGCCTGCAAAGCCTGATAGGCCGCCATGCGGTCTTCATCGCTGGTCTGCGAATTGGCGATCAGCGCTTTGATCTCGGCACGCTTGGCGGCATATTTCTTCACCATGCGCGCACGCTTTTCTTCACGATTAATCAAGGATAACTTGGCCATGCCTACCTCAATTCTTGAACGGGAAACTGAAGGCGGCAAGCAAGGCTCGCGCTTCATCATCAGTCTTGGCGGTGGTGGTGATCGTGATATTCATCCCACGCAGAGCATCGATCTTGTCGTACTCGATCTCAGGGAAAATAATCTGTTCCTTGACACCCATGTTGTAGTTGCCACGACCATCAAAGGATTTGCCCGAAACACCGCGGAAATCGCGGATACGCGGCATTGCCACCGTCACCAGACGATCCAGGAACTCGAACATCTGCGCGCGGCGCAGCGTCACCATGCAGCCGACAGGGTAATCCTCGCGAATCTTGAAACCTGCGATGGATTTTTTGGACTTGGTGACAACCGGCTTCTGACCCGCGATCTTCTGCATGTCCGACACCGCATGGTCCATCACCTTCTTGTCAGCCACCGCCTCGCCGACCCCCATATTCAGGGTGATCTTCTGGATGCGCGGCACTTCCATGACGGATTTATAACCAAACTGCTCTACCAGCTTGGGCACCACCGTCTCACGATAAAACTCTTGAAAACGCGCCATGATCACCCCTGAGCGTCAACCATTTCGCCATTGGACTTGTACACACGCACCTTGCGGCCGTCCTCCAGCACCTTGTAACCCACACGATCAGCCTTCTGCGTGCCCACGTTGAACAACGCGACATTGGAAGCCTGGATCGGCATTTCTTTTTCGACGATCCCGCCCTGGATGTTGCGCATGGGATTGGGCTTCTGGTGCTTCTTGACGCGATTCACGCCCTCAACCAGCACATGACCATCATCAAGCACGCGAAGCACAACGCCGCGCTTGCCCTTATCTTTCCCGGTCAGGACGATCACCTGATCACTTTTACGAATACGTGCCATGATTCCCTCTCACAGAACCTCGGGCGCCAGCGAGACGATCTTCATGAACTTCTCGGTGCGCAGCTCACGGGTGACCGGCCCAAAAATACGGGTGCCGATCGGCTCTAATTTATTATTCAGCAACACCGCCGCATTGCCATCGAAGCGCACCAGCGAACCATCGGGCCGACGCACGCCTTTGGCGGTACGAACCACCACAGCGTTGTAGATATCGCCTTTTTTCACACGGCCGCGAGGCGCCGCATCCTTGATGGTGACCTTGATGATGTCGCCCACGCCCGCATAGCGGCGATGACTGCCGCCCAACACCTTGATGCACATAACCGAGCGCGCACCGGTATTGTCTGCCACGTCCAATACGGACTGCATCTGAATCATTTAAATTGCCTCCAACTTAATCCACCAAAATGGCGGCCAGTCTTGGAACCCGTTCGGGAGAAAATCCCGCTATACGCGGAACTGCTTGAGTCAGCGAACCGGACAAAACCAACCGGCTCACCAACCGGAAAACCCGGCACTATACCGGGCTATTACATTTCACGCAAGCGTTATACGCGCGCGCGTTCGATCAGCTTGCTTACGGTCCACGCCTTGGTGCGTGACAGCTTGCGCGACTCTTCGATCTGCACCGTGTCGCCCTCGTGAAACTCGTTGTTTTCATCGTGAGCGTGGTACTTTTTGGACAACCGGATAATCTTGCCGATAACCGGATGCTTGACACGACGCTCGACCAGGACTGTGACCGTCTTGTTCATCTTGTCGCTCACCACACGCCCTGTCAGCGTGCGCACCATCTTTTTCATTTCAGTCATGCCTGGCCCGCCTTCTCGCGCATAATGGTCTTGACGCGGGCAATATCACGGCGCAACTTGCCCAGGTCGGCAGTTTTGTTCGACTGCTGGGTGGCCACCTGCATGCGCAGCGCAAAATGGGCACGCAGCAGGGACTCGAGTTCCTGCTTTAGTTCTGCGGCATTCTTGCCGCGCATTTCTTGTGTATTCATCACTCAGCTCCCGATCATGCGGGTAACGAAGGTGGTTGCGATCGGCAGCTTGGCGGCCGCCAGGCGGAAAGCCTCGCGCGCCAGCTCTTCGTTCACCCCATCCATCTCGTACAAAACCTTGCCCGGCTGGATTTCCGCGACGTAGTACTCCGGCGCACCCTTGCCGTTGCCCATACGCACTTCGGCAGGCTTACGCGAAATCGGCTTGTCAGGAAAAATGCGGATCCAGATGCGCCCGCCGCGCTTGATGTGACGCGTCATGGCACGACGCGCCGCCTCGATCTGACGCGCAGTCAGGCGGCCGCGGCCGACCGCTTTCAGACCGAAGTCGCCAAAACTCACGTTGGCTCCACGGGTCGCCAGTCCGGTGTTACGGCCTTTCTGTTCCTTGCGGAATTTCCTTCTAGCTGGCTGCAGCATGTTTCACTCCTGATTTCTTGCCGCGCTTTTCCTGATCGGCTACCGCAGGCTGCTCGCCACGGTTGAGCGCGTCGCCTTTGTATACCCAAACCTTGATGCCAATGATGCCGTAGGTGGTCTTGGCTTCGGCAAAGCCGTAATCGATTTCTGCGCGCAGGGTGTGCAGGGGCACACGACCCTCCCGGTACCACTCGGTACGGGCGATTTCAGCACCGTTCAAGCGACCCGAACTCATGATCTTGATGCCTTGCGCACCCAGGCGCATGGCATTCTGCATGGCGCGCTTCATGGCACGACGGAACATCACGCGCTTTTCAAGCTGCTGGGCGATGCCGTCGGCAACGATCTGCGCATCGGTTTCCGGCTTGCGCACCTCCTCGATATTGACATGCACAGGCACCGACATCAGGCGCGCGAGCTCGCCGCGCAGAACCTCGATGTCCTCGCCTTTCTTGCCGATCACCACACCGGGGCGACCGCTGAAAATCGTGATGCGGGCGTTCTTTGCGGGGCGCTCGATCAGCACCTTGGAGACCGAGGCGTGCGCCAGCTTTTTCTTCAGGTAGTCGCGAACCTTGATGTCCTCCAGCAGCGTGCTGGAAAAGTTGCGGTTCGAACCGTACCACTTGGCCGTCCAGATGCGCTGAACACCAAGACGGAATCCAATCGGATGTATTTTTTGTCCCATGGTGCTTCCTCAGTCCCCGACCGTCACGGTAATGTGACAGGTCGGTTTGCTAATACGGTTGCCACGGCCTTTGGCGCGGGCGGTAAAACGCTTCAGCACGGAACCCTGGTCAACGCAGATCGTTTTGACCGTCAGGGTATCGATGTCCGCGCCCTCATTGTGCTCGGCGTTGGCAATCGCCGACTCAAGCACCTTCTTGATGATGCCCGCGCCTTTTTTCGGGCTGAAGGCCAGGATATTCAACGCCTTCTCCACGCGCAGGCCGCGGATCTGGTCAGCAACCAGACGGCCTTTCTGGGCGGACAGGCGGGTACCACGCAAAATCGCAGAAACTTCCATCATGCGCTCCTTATTTCTTCGCCTTCTTGTCCGCAACGTGCCCCTTGAAGGTACGCGTCAGGGAAAACTCACCCAGCTTGTGGCCGACCATGTTCTCGGTCACGAACACCGGAACATGCTGGCGGCCGTTATGCACCGCAATCGTCAAACCGATGAAATCAGGCAACACGGTGGAGCGACGCGACCAGGTCTTGATCGGGCGCTTGTCATTGGAGCCGCGGACGGCTTCAATCTTTTTCAGCAAATGCCCATCAACGAACGGGCCTTTTTTAATTGAACGTGCCATATCTTTCTACCTCAATCAGCGCGCTTGACGGCGGCGGACGATCATGTTGGAGGTGCGCTTGTTGCTGCGGGTGCGATAACCCTTGGTCGGAGTACCCCACGGGCTGACCGGATGGCGGCCAGCCGCAGTCCGGCCTTCGCCACCGCCATGCGGGTGGTCGACCGGGTTCATCACCACACCACGGACCGTCGGGCGAATGCCGCGCCAGCGGCTGGCGCCCGCCTTGCCGATCGAACGCAGGCTGTGCTCTTCGTTGCCCACCTCGCCAAGCGTGGCACGACAATCGACGTGAACCTTGCGGATTTCGCCGGAACGCAGCCGCAGCTGGGCATAACTGCCTTCGCGCGCCTGCAGCTGTACCGACGTACCCGCAGAACGGGCAATCTGCGCGCCCTTGCCGGGCATCATCTCGACGCAGTGCACCGTGCTGCCGACCGGGATGTTGCGCAGCGGCATACAGTTACCCACCTTGATCGGCGCCTCGACCCCGCTCACCAACTGCGCGCCGACCTGAACACCGCGCGGCGCAATGATGTAGCGACGCTCGCCATCGGCATAACACAGCAAAGCCAGATGCGCGGAACGGTTGGGGTCGTACTCCAGCCGCTCAACCTTGGCCACGACGCCATCCTTGTTGCGGCGGAAATCAACCACGCGATAGTGCTGCTTATGACCACCACCCTTGTGGCGCACCGTGATGTGGCCATGGTGGTTGCGGCCCGAGCCGCGTTTCTTCGGCTCGAGCAGCGCCGCGACCGGCTTGCCTTTATGCAGCCCCGGGGTAACGACCTTGACGACCGCACGACGACCGGCAGAGGTGGGTTTGACTTTAATCAATGCCATGTTTTTCTCCCTTACTGACCGGATGCGAAGTCGATGTCCTGACCCGGCTTCAGGGTGACATACGCTTTCTTCCAGTTGTCGCGACGACCCGTGACGCGACCGGTGCGCTTGACTTTGCCCTTGACGTTCAGCACCTGCACACCCGCAACCTCAACCTTGAACAGGCTGGCGACAGCGGCGCCGATTTCCTGCTTGGTCGCATCGGGCAACACGCGAAAAACCACCTGATTCTGCCTGTCCGCAACGCGCGTGCTCTTTTCGGAGATCACCGGCGCGAGAATGACTTTGAGCAGACGCTCTTGACTGATCGCACCCATTACACCATCTCCTCAAACTGCTTGACCGCCGCCTTGGTGATCAGCACGTTACCGAATTTAACCAGGCTCCACGGATCCGCCTGATGCGGCTCGACCACATAAACGTTCGGCAGGTTGCGCGAGGACAGCCACAGGTTGTCATCGACGCTGTCCGCAATGATCATGACCTTGCCATAACCCATCGACTTAAGTTTGCCGGCGAGCAGCTTGGTCTTGGGCGAATCGACACCCAGACTCTCCACCACCTTGAGCTTGCCCTCGCGCGCCAGCTGCGACAGGATGGTCGCCAAACCCGCGCGATACATCTTGCGGTTCACCTTGTGGGTGAAGTTTTCGTTCGGCTTGTTCGGGAACGTGACACCACCCCCGCGCCAGATCGGACTCGAGGTACGGCCGGAACGCGCGCGACCGGTACCCTTTTGACGCCACGGCTTGTGCGTGGAGGCAGTCACCTCGGCACGCGTCAACTGCGCGCGGTTACCGCTGCGCGCGTTCGCCTGGAACGCCGTCACCACCTGATGCACCAGCGCCTCGTTATAATCGCGACCAAAGGTCTCGTCGGAAGCCGCGACGCTGGTCACCTGCTGACCCAGTTCGTTAATGACCGCCAAATCCATTAGGCACCCCCTTTCACAGCCGGGCGCACCATCACGTGGCCACCCTTGGCGCCCGGAACAGCACCCTTCAACAAGACCAGTCCGCGCTCCGCATCGACGCGCACAACCTCCAGATTCTGCTTGGTGCAGACCACCGCACCCATGTGGCCGGCCATGCGCTTGCCCGGGAACACGCGACCCGGATCCTGCGCCATGCCGATGGAACCCGGCACATTGTGCGAACGCGAGTTGCCGTGCGAGGCGCGCTGCGAGGCAAAATTGTGGCGCTTGATGGTGCCCGCAAAGCCCTTGCCCTGGGTCACGCCGGTCACGTCGACCTTCTGGCCCGCTTGCAGCAACTCAACCGACACCACAGCACCAGGCTGGTACTGCGCAGCCTCCTCCGCAGACACGCGGAATTCGCGCAGCAGCTCGCCAGCCTCGACACCCGCCTTGGCGTAATGCCCCGCTTCCGATTTGTTGACACGACTGTTGCGGCGGCTGCCATAAGCAACCTGCACCGCGGAATAGCCGTCGTTTTCTGGCGTGCGCACCTGCGTCACACGATTGTTGGACACTTCCAGCACCGTCACCGGAACGGACGCGCCGCCCTCGGTGAAAATGCGGGTCATGCCGACCTTGCGGCCAACGAGCCCGATACTCATCTTTGTATTTCCTATCACAAGCCCCCGGGAAAACCACGGGGACCAGGGTTGTAGGCGCCGATTACTATTGACCGGCTTCTAAAAGCAAAACTGCAGGGGCGGCATTATACACAGCCGCCGCGGCTTTTTACAACTTGATTTCGACGTCCACCCCGGCAGGCAGGTCAAGCTTCATCAAGGCATCCACGGTTTTGTCTGTGGGATCCATGATGTCCATCAAACGACGATGGGTACGGATCTCGAACTGGTCGCGCGATGTCTTGTTGACGTGCGGCGAGCGCAGCACATCAAAACGCTCGATCGAGGTCGGCAGCGGAACCGGCCCCTTAACCACGGCGCCGGTGCGTTTGGCCGTCTCGACGATTTCAAGTGCCGACTGGTCGATCAGTTTGTAGTCGAACGCCTTCAGGCGGATGCGGATTTTCTGATTTTGCATTGTTGAGCCTTACTCTTCGATCTTGGCCACGACGCCGGCACCGACCGTGCGGCCGCCTTCGCGGATGGCGAAACGCAGACCTTCGTCCATGGCGATCGGCT
>MKUE01000031.1 GCA_001897675.1 Thiobacillus sp. 65-1059
TTCGACGCCAAGGGCTTCATGGGCATGAACGACGGCGACGCCTCCGGCGGCCAGCAGGTGATGAAATCGCTGATCCTGCTGGTGGCGCTGATGATGGAAGAGTCGCGCCCCGGCGGCTTCGTCTTCATCGACGAGCCCTTCGCTCACCTCGACATCGTCAACATCGAGCGCGTGTCGGGGTTCTTGAAAGCGACGAAGGCGCAATACCTGCTCACCACCCCGGTCACGCACAACGTCAACATCTACGACCCGGCCACCCTGACGCTGGTGACGTTCAAGAAACGCCCGGGCGAGGCGTGGGCGCCGGGCGTGAAAGTGCTGATGCGCGACACCTCGACGGCACACTGACCATGCTGCGCGTCACCCCGCAGAGCAAAACCCGGCGGCTACGCGTATCGGGGCAGCCGCCGCGCGGACTCGACAGCCTGCCCGACGACTGGCGCCAACTGCTGAAGCGCTGGGTCAGGCGCGGCGGCGACAGCCGCTGGGAAACGCTCAAGGGCGACGCCGGCGTGGGGCGGCAGGGACTGGCGCAGGCGCTGCTCGACTGGCTGCTGGATAACGGCTGGGTGGCGCTGACCGAAAAATTCGAGCGCGCGGAATGGTGGCCGTACCGGGTGCGGTTTCAGGAATCCGCCGCCCTGCGCGCAGCGCTCGGCATCGCCGATGCGGATGCCATTGCTGCGAACTGGCAAACCCTTCGCGACGCCCTGCCGCCGGACACGCCGCTGCTCGACGCGCTCGATGCGCTGCCGCCAAAAACCGCGCTGGCCCGCGCCGACCTGGCCACCGCGCTCGCCCGCTGGCAGCTTGAGCAGCGCAGCGGCACCCAGCGCGATTTCGCCCTGTTTGCGCGCGGCGCCACCAAGGCGGTCGCCGCCGCCGAATGGGCATGGCTGGCCGCCGCAACCGATCTCGCCGTGTGGGGGATCGAGCGCCACACGCCGCTGCTGCTGGTGGCCGCGCCGGTGACGCTGCAGCTGCCCCGGGGTGCGTCGGACCTCGCCGCCTGCGCCGACTTTTGCGCCCTCACCCCCGCCACCCTGACCGCCGCCGCGTCCGCCGACGGCGCGCCCGCCCGCTGGTATCTGCTGGAAAACCGCACCAGCTTCGAGCGCGCCGCGCGCACGCGCGCAGCCGACGCCGGCGTGATCTGGCTGCCCGGTTTTCCGCCCGCCTGGTGGCGCGAAGCCGTGGCGCATTTGCTGACCCTGGCGCCCGCCCCCGCCGCCATCGCCTGCGACCCCGACCCGGCCGGCGTCGCCATCGCCCTGCAGGCCGGGGCGCTATGGCAAGCCGCCGGACTCGACTGGCAGCCCTGGCTGATGGACATCGCCGCCCTGCAAAGCCTGCCCAGCCGCAGCCCGCTCAAGGCGTGGGACCAGACGTGCATCGCCCAGCTCGCGCAAAGCGCCCTGCCCGATTCCCTGTCCGCGCTGCTTGCCTACATGCGCGAGCACAACGTCAAGGGCGAGCAGGAGGGTATCCTGTAGCGACGCCGCTGCATTTTCGGGAAGGCCGAATGCAACTTAAAACGCCATTTGCAAACCTGTCAGTTCCCATCGACATATTCCTGTTTACTGTTGTCAGCCCAAACCCGCCGCCGGAGCCCCCATGCGCACCGAAACACCCGTCACGCTGTTTCTCAAGGACTACACCCCGCCCGCCTGGCTGATCGACACCGTTGATCTTCGTGTGGCGATTTTCGATGGCCACACCGAAGTCAAAACCCGTCTCACCTGCCGTCGCAACCCGGCGACCGAGTCCGGCGCACTGGTATTGAACGGCGAAGCGCTGGAGTTGATGGGCATCACGCTCGACGGCGCCGTGCTCGATCCGGCACGGCATGTCCATGCCGACGGCCTGCTGACGATCGCCGGGCCGCTGCCGGATGCCTGCGTGCTGGAAACCGTGGTGCGCATCGACCCCGACAACAACACCCGGCTCTCGGGTCTGTACCGCTCCAAGGACGGCTATTTCACGCAATGCGAGGCGGAGGGCTTCCGCCGCATCACCTTCTTTCCGGACCGGCCGGACGTGATGGCGAAGTTCACCTGCACGGTCGAGGCGGATCGCGCGCGCTTTCCGCATCTGCTGTCCAACGGCAATCCCGTCGAAGCGGGCGCATGCGCCGACGACGCGGCGCGCCACTGGGCGCGCTGGGAAGATCCCTACGCCAAGCCCAGCTACCTGTTCGCGCTGGTCGCAGCCAAGCTCGACGTGCTGGCAGACGAGTACGCCACCGCATCGGGGCGCCGCGTGCGGCTGGCGATCTACGTCGAGCCAGGCAAGCTCGACCAGTGCGGCCACGCGATGGCGGGGCTGAAGAAAGCCATGCGCTGGGACGAAGAGCGCTTCGGGCTCGAATACGACCTCGACCGCTACATGATCGTCGCCGTCGGCGACTTCAACATGGGGGCGATGGAAAACAAGGGCCTCAACATCTTCAACACCAAGTACGTGCTGGCGCGCCCGGACACCGCGACCGACGCCGACTACCAGGGCATCGACCGCGTGGTGGCGCACGAGTATTTCCACAACTGGACCGGCAACCGCGTCACCTGCCGCGACTGGTTCCAGCTGTCGCTCAAAGAGGGATTAACCGTCTTCCGCGACCAGGAATTCGGCGCCGATACGCATTCGCGCGCGGTCACGCGCATCCAGGAAGTGCGCGCCCTGCGGGTCGGCCAATTCCCCGAGGACGCGGGACCGATGGCGCACCCGATCCGGCCCGCCTCCTACGCCGAGATCAACAACTTCTACACCGCCACCGTCTACAACAAGGGCGCGGAAGTCATCCGCATGATGCACACCCTGCTCGGGCGCGAGGCTTTCCGCCGCGGCATGGATCTGTACTTCCAGCGCCACGACGGCCAGGCCGTGACCTGCGAGGATTTCGTCGCGGCGATGCAGGACGCTTCGGGCGTCGACCTAGCTCAGTTCCGCCGCTGGTATGCCCGCGCAGGCACCCCGCGCCTGCACGCCACGGGGGCGTGGGATGCCGCGACCCGGCGCTACACCCTGACGCTCACCCAACACCTCGCACCGACCGCCTACGAGAAGCGGCTGGCCGAATCCGGCCAGGCCATCGCCGACGGCGCGCTGCACATTCCCGTCGCGCTCGGCCTCGTCCTGCCCGACGGCAGCGACGCGGCCTTGCGGCTGGCGGAAGAAGCCGAATCCGCAGGCACGACGCGCGTGCTGTCGCTGACCGAAGCCGCACAGACCTTCGTATTCGAGGATATTCCCGCCGCACCGGCCGCCTCGCTGCTGCGCGATTTCTCCGCGCCGGTGCAGCTTGAATTCGAGCAGACCGACGCCGAACTCGCGCACCTGATGGCGGCCGACTCCGACGCCTTCAACCGTTGGGAAGCCGGACAACGGCTGGCAACGCGCGTGCTGCTCGCAGGCATCGCGGCGGGCGGCACCGGCAGCGACTGGATTCCCGATGCCTTCGTCGCCGCCTGCGGCCGCATGCTCGACGACGGCCTCGGCGGCGACCCCGCGCTCGCCGCCGAGGCACTCAACCTGCCCGCCGAAGCCGTGCTCGCCGAGGCGGTTGTCGCGGCGGGCGGCGCCATCGACCCCGAAGCCATCCACGCCGCACGCGTCAACCTGCGCCGCCACCTCGCCGCCCATCTGCGCGGCCAACTCGAAGCCGCGTGGACGGCGCTCGCCCCCACCGCCGCCTACGCCCCCGACGGCGCGCAAGTCGGCCAACGCGCGCTGCGCAACGCCTGCCTCGGCTACCTGGCAGAAAGCGATGCCGGCTATTTGCAGACCTCAGTCGTGCCGCGCCTCACCGCCCAGCTCGCGGCTGGCAATAACGGGGCTGGCGGCAACATGACCGACGAAATCGCCGCGCTAGCGACGCTCGCCAACCTCGACCTGCCGGAACGCGAAGCTGCACTCGCCGACTTCTATACCCGCTGGCAGACCGAAGCCCTGGTCATCGACAAGTGGTTCTCGGTGCAAGCCACCTCGCGCCTGCCCGGCACCGCCGCCCGCGTGCGGGCGCTGATGCAGCACCCCGCCTTCGACCTCAAAAACCCCAACCGCGTCTACGCCCTCATCCGCGGCTTCTGCGGCGCCAACCCGCGCCACTTCCACGCCGCCGACGGCGCAGGCTACGCGCTCGCCGCCGACGTCATCAGCGAATTGCAGGCGATGAACCCGCAGGTCGCCTCCAGAATCGCCCGCAGCTTCGACCGCTGGCGCCAGTTCGACGCCGGGCGGCAGGCGCATGCGCGTGCCGCGCTGGAGCGCATCCTGGCGACGGACAACCTGGCGAAGGACGTGGCGGAAGTGGTGGGGAATGCGCTGCGAGGGTGAACGCAGCGATGGGTCTTGCCTGGATGGGGCGAAGGTAATGACGGAATATCAGCCACCGCTGTCGTTCGGGCGCGTCAGGCTTCATCAGCTTTGTGCTGATCGCCGATGGGCTCCGTTGGTATTCGCACGCCCTGGCACGTTCCCAACTTGACATGCCCGATCAGCTTCCTGGCGCAACCAGATGCGAAAAGCCAGAAGTGCCGGGTCGTCCTTGCGAATGGCGCGGTATTCCAGAAGCCAGTCGCCGCTTGTGTGCGCAACGATCGGGAACGGTGCAACCAGGCGGCCCGCTGCCAGCGCATCGCTGACGTAAGGGATTTGAGCGATAGCGACTCCGACCCCGTCGAGCGCTGCCTGCATCGCCATGACGTTGCTCTCGAATGACACCTCGCCAGCGGGGTGCACGGGGGAACGCAAGCCCGCCGCCGCGAACCAGTGTGGCCATTCATTGGGCATACCGGACACGACGATGAGATTTGCATTGCGCAGATCCTCGGGCGAGCGCAGCGTCGATGCGAGCCTGGGCGTGCAGACCGGCACGACGGCGCTCGGGAACAGGCGTTCCGCATCGTAGCCCGGCAACGCGTGGGTATCGCGCCGGATCGTGCAGGTCCAGTCATCACGTACCGGGCGCGTTGCGCCACCCGTCGCCATGCGCACTTCGACGTCGGGATGGCTTCGATAGAAGCTCGCCAGTCGCGGAATCAGCCAGGTGATCGCCAGGGTTGGGCCAACTCCAACCGTCAACACCGGGCCACTGCGCATTGCCGTAACGCTTTCAGTGAGCCGGGCGATGGAATCGAAAGCATCAGTCAGACCGGACAGCAATGCCTGCCCTTGCACCGTCAACTCCAGCGCGTTCGCATGTCGCAGAAACAGAGGAAAACCCAAACGATCCTCCAGCAAGCGAACCAAGCGGCTTACCGCGGTTTGGGTCACGTTCAGCTCTCTTGCCGCAGCGGTGAAACTGCCGTGTCGGCCTGCCGACTCAAAAGCGCGCAGCCCATTCAGTGAGGGTAATCGTCGCACCATATGAGATCCCGATTTTGTGATACCCCAATTTTTACTTGTTGATACGGTAAGTTAAACACGTTTGCCCGGCAATGAGCCTCTCCCTATCATTCCTCATGATTACCTTACTTCATACGGAAACCGTGTGTGTACAACCACACTGGTGCGGACTCAGTTTTTTGATGGGTTATCGTCAACGCAAGGCCCACTTCCAGTCGGACCACGGAATATGGATATCACAGACACATCAGGAGGCACAGCATGACCAAAGGCGTTCTCTTCAGCATCGTCATTGCGACAACAGGAGTCTTATGTATGGCTTGCACACAACCGGCAGTTGCCCAGGAAAGACGTATCGGCGTGATCCCGCATGCGCCGCTGCTGAAGACAGCGGTGCCCGACACGGCGAACCAGGAAGTCGCCGTCTATCACGTCGAATATGCGCCGGGTGGCATCAATCCACGGCACCTTCATCCGGCAGCGGTCACTTTCCACATCCTTTCCGGCACGGGCATCTGGCAGGAGGAAGGCAAGCCGCCAGTCACGCTACGCGCTGGCGACAGCCTGCTCGTTCCGGCCGGCACCATTCACACGCACTGGAATCCCAGCACGACTGAAAAGCTCCGCTTTCTCGAATTCATCGTGGCTGAAAAGGACAAAGGGCGGTCCATTCCCAAACCATTGAAAGACTAGGCCGCCTGCGCCAGCGTGAAATCGACCCGCACCCTGTCGAACGGGCATACGATTTTTCCGCTCTCGGTTTTTTCCAGCAGGCCGGTTTCCAGCAGGGCATGCACGTCGCGGTGTACGGATTTGACGTCGCGCTCCAGCCTACGGGCCAGTTCGCGCAGACTCATTTCGCCGGCGCCGCTCATGGCCTCCAGCACGCCCCAGCGCTTGGGGCTGATTTCCGAGAACAGCAGTTCGGGGCTGGCGTAGCTGAAGGTGAATTGCTGGGCGCGCCCCGATTTGGCGGCCTGGCGTATGCCTTTTGCACCGGCTCTAAGCGCAGCTTTCCAATCGGGATTGATTTCGATGACGGCGGTTTTCATTCAACTCTCCTTTCCACTTCTGCCAGGAAATCGTCCAGCAGTTGGTCGATGGAAACAAATCGGTATACGGACTCTTTCCCATCCAGATGCTTGTGATCGCCCTTGCCGCGCTCATTGTCGAAGCCGACGAGGCGCTTGTCATCCAGGATATAGACCAGGCGATACTTGAAGGCATGATCGCAAGGCGGCACCGGGCAATGCAGCTTCCATATTTTCATCTCAACCAGCCCGCCGTTGGGCAGGCGCTGGCGGTGCTGCTTGAGCAGTTCGGCCTTCATGTTGGCATTCTTGACAACAATCTGAACGGAGTCAAGCTGGCTGCCAGGGATCGGGCTGAATCTTCTGAGCGGGAAGCGCCCTCACCCCTCCGCCACCACCTCCAGCACCGCCTCGCCGTACGCTTCCAGCTTCTTCGTCCCCAGCCCCGATATCTCGCCCAGCTCCGCCAGGGTGGCGGGACGGCGCGCGGCGATCTCGCGCAGGGTGGCGTCGTGCAGGATGACGTAGGCGGGCACGCCCTTCTCGTTGGCGGTTTCGCGGCGCCAGGCGCGCAGGGCGAGGAACAGCGGATCTTCGTCGTCGTGGACGCCGGCGCCGGAACTGGGCGCGAAACGGGATTTCCTGCCGCGCGCCGGGCGCACTTCGATGGCGCGCAGCATGACGGTTTCCTCGCCCTTCAGCACCGGCCTGGCGGCCTGGGTGAGTTTCAACGCGCCGTAGGCGGTGTGGTCGACTTCCAGCAAGCCGCGCACGACGAGCTGGCGCAGCACGGCGCGCCAGACCTTGTCGGTCTGGCTGGCGCCGATGCCGAACACGCTCAACTGGCTGTGGCCGAGGCGGTCGATCTTCTCGGTGGTCTTGCCGAGCAGCACGTCGATGACGTGGCCGGCGCCGAAGCGCTGGCCGGTGCGGTAGACGGTTGAGAGCAGCTTTTGCGCGGCTTCGGTGCCGTCCCACAACGTGGGCGGGTTGAGGCAGACGTCGCAGTTGCCGCAGGGCTGGCTGATTTCGCCGAAGTAGCTCAACAACGCCACGCGGCGGCAGCTGGCCGCCTCACACAGGCCGACCAGCGCATCGAGCTTGGCGTGGCCGATGCGCTTGTGGGCGTCTTCCGCCTCGCCTTCGTCGATGAAGCGGCGCTGCGTGACGACGTCCTGCAGGCCCCACGCCATCCACGCCTCGGCGGGCTCGCCGTCGCGCCCGGCGCGGCCGGTTTCCTGGTAGTAGCCTTCGACCGAACGCGGCAGGTCGAGGTGGGCGACGAAGCGCACGTCGGGCTTGTCGATGCCCATGCCGAACGCCAGCGTGGCGACCATGATCACGCCTTCGTCGCGCAGGAATCTTTCCTGGTGGCGGCGGCGGGTGTCGTTGTCCATGCCGCCGTGGTAGGGCAAGGCGGCGAGGCCGGCCTGCTTCAGCGCGTCGGCGGTTTCCTCGACCTTCTTGCGCGTGCTGCAGTAGACGATGCCGGCTTCGCCCTTGTGTTCGGCGAGGAAATCGAGCAGCTGGCGGCGCGGCTCGGATTTTTCGGAAATGCGGTAGCGGATGTTGGGGCGGTCGAAGCTGGCGACGAACACGCGCGCGGCGCCGAGGTCGAGCCGGGCGAGGATTTCGGCGCGCGTCGCGGCATCCGCCGTGGCGGTGAGCGCGATGCGCGGCACCTCGGGAAAGCGCTCGTGCAGCGCCGACAGGCCGAGATATTCCGGGCGGAAGTCGTGCCCCCATTGCGACACGCAGTGCGCCTCGTCGATGGCAAATAGCGCGACGCGGGCTTGTTCGAGCAGGCTCTGGAAACGCGGCGTGAGCAGGCGCTCCGGGGCGACGTAGAGCAGTTTCAATTGCCCGGAGGCGAATTCGCGCTCGACCTGCGCGGCCGCCGCGCCGTCCAGACTCGAATTCAGGAACGCCGCCGCGATGCCGAGTTCCTGCAACGCGGCGACCTGATCCTGCATCAGCGCGATCAGCGGCGACACCACCACCGCGCAGCCTTCGCGCAGCAGCGCGGGAATCTGGAAGCACAGCGACTTGCCGCCGCCGGTGGGCATCAGCACCAGCGCGTCGCCGCCCGCCGCGACGGTGTCGACGATGGCCGCCTGCTCGCCGCGGAACGCGGGGTAGCCGAAGACGCGGTTGAGCAGGCTTAAGGGGGTGTCGGGCATGAAAATACGTCTGGCAAGCGATGTGTCACATTGGCTATAATTGTGTCACGTTTTGCCCCTTTGGAGGCTGCCCATGAAAACCCTGACCATCCGCGAAGCCCGAGAAGGCCTGTCGCACCCCGACCAGATGTTCGCCGACGCCGACGAAGTGCTGGTGGTACGTCATGGTGAGCCGGTGGCGCGCATCCTACCGGTCGAACCGCGCAAGAAAGCATTTCGTTCGCTCGCCGCATTTCGTGCCAGCCAGCCGTTCCAGGAAATTCCCAGCGAAGTCCTGATCAGCGAAGACCGTGAAGATCGCTTCTGATGATTTATGTCGATACCAGCGCGCTGGTGAAGCGCTACCTCAGCGAAGCAGGCAGCGACACATTTGACGCTTTCTTCCTGGCCCGGGCACCGCTCGCAATCAGTCGGCTGACTGTTGTCGAAATGCGTTGCGCGCTCGCGCGACGCCGCCGCAACCAGCAGATAACAACCGAGCTCGAAGCGCAGGTGCTCGAGGCCTTCAGACTGGATGTGCAGGACGGCGCCCTCGCGGTCTCGTCTTTCCTGGAGGACGACCTGACGCTGGCTTACCACCTGATGGACGAAGTCGCCGATCTGCCTTTGCGTACGCTCGACGCGCTGCACCTCGCTGTCGCGCGTCGCCAAGCCATTCCGGAATTTTCTACCGCCGACAAAAAACAGGCCGAAGCCGCTCAAAAACTCGGCTTTGCGCTCCACCGTTTCGATTGATCCCAGCCACCATGAATACCGAAAACACCGCTCCCCTGCAAGACGAGAACCAGATCATCATGGAGCGCCGCGCCAAGCTCGCCGCGATCCGCGAACAAGGCGTCGCCTTCCCCAACGACTTCGAGCGCCACGACTACGCCGGCAAGCTCGCACACGAACACGGCGAGAAATCCAAGGAAGCGCTGGAAGCCGAAGCCGTCCAGGTGCAGCTCGCCGGCCGCATGATGCTGAAGCGGGTGATGGGCAAGGCCAGCTTCGCCACCCTGCAGGACATGAGCGGGCGCATCCAGGTCTACGTGTCGAACGACCTCACCGGCAGCGAATCGCACGACGCCTTCAAGCACTGGGACCTGGGCGATTTCATTGGCGTCGCCGGCACCCTGTTCAAGACCAACAAGGGTGAATTGACCATCCAGGCAAAATCGATCCGTTTGCTGTCGAAGGCGCTGCGCCCGCTGCCGGAAAAATTCCATGGTCTCGCCGACCAGGAGCAGAAATACCGCCAGCGCTACCTCGACCTCATCACCAACGACGACGCGCGCGAGACCTTCATGCGCCGCTCGAAGATCATCCAGGCGATCCGCGAGTTCATGACCGGCCACGGCTTCCTCGAGGTGGAGACGCCGATGATGCATCCGATCCCCGGCGGCGCCGCGGCCAAGCCCTTCGCCACCCACCACAACGCGCTCGACATGGAGCTGTTCCTGCGAATCGCGCCCGAGCTGTATCTGAAGCGGCTGGTGGTCGGCGGTTTCGAGAAGGTGTTCGAGATCAACCGCAATTTCCGTAACGAGGGCTTGAGCACCCGCCACAACCCCGAGTTCACCATGATGGAGTTCTACGAGGCCTACCGCGAATACCGCTACCTCATGGACTACACCGAGGCGCTGATCCGCCACACCGCGGTCGCCGCCACCGGCTCCACCACGGTCGTCTACCAGGGCAAAGAAATCGAACTCGGCAAGCCCTTCGACCGCCTCACCATCGTCGAGGCGATCCGCAAATACAATCCCCAGTACACGGTCGAACAACTGAACGACCGCGATTGGCTGATCGCGCAGTTCGTGGCGATGAAGGCGAAGTACCGCGCGCAGGACGGCATCGGCGGCCTGCAATTGAGCTTCTTCGAGGAAACCACCGAAGCGCTCTTGATCCAGCCCACCTTCATCATCGACTACCCGGCCGAAGTCTCGCCGCTGGCGCGCCGCTCCGACAGCCAGCCCGACATCACCGAACGCTTCGAACTGTTCATCACCGGTCGCGAGATGGCCAACGGCTTCTCCGAGCTGAACGATGCCGAGGACCAGGCCGAGCGCTTCATGGAACAGGTGCGGCAGAAGGAGGCCGGCGACGAGGAAGCGATGCACTACGACGCCGACTTCATCCGCGCGCTGGAGCATGGCCTGCCGCCCACCGGCGGCTGCGGCATCGGCATCGACCGCCTGGTGATGCTGCTGACCGATTCGCCGAGCATCCGCGACGTCATCCTGTTCCCGCAGATGCGGCGGGAAGCATGAAGACAGCCCGCAAATGCGGCGGGAAAGTTAAATGAGCCCGCAGACGCGGCGCGAAGGCTGATCCCGCGGCCATGGGGCAATACGCACTCAAGATCGGCCTGTCTGCGCTGATCCTGGTCGCCATTGCCGAAGTGGCCAAGCGCAGCACCTTCTGGGCGGCCGCCTTGGCCTCCCTGCCGCTCACTTCGCTGCTTGCGTTCGTCCTGCTGTATCTCGACACCGGCGACGTGCAGAAGGTCGCCGCGCTCTGCAGCGGCATTTTCTGGCTGGTGCTGCCTTCGCTGCTGCTGTTCGTGCTGCTGCCGATTCTGCTGCGCAGCGGCTGGGGGTTCTGGTTCAGCC
The DNA here is from genome assembly GCA_001897675.1 of Thiobacillus sp. 65-1059. GTDB lineage: Bacteria > Pseudomonadota > Gammaproteobacteria > Burkholderiales > Thiobacillaceae > Thiobacillus. The sequence continues at coordinate 11,149 of MKUE01000031.1, forward strand.
TGGCCGTTTCAAGCGCCGCGACCGCGCTGGCCTACCTCGGTACGATCAAGCTGCTGAGCATGTTCGGCATTCGTCTGTAAGGCGTGCCCGCAGGCCCGTCCATGCGCGATCGCTTCCGGTAAAATCGTGTCTTCCGGCCATTTTCACCATCAATCATTTTTACGAGTCACCCCATCATGACCGACGCCTTCAACACCCACGATTCCTTCACCACCGGCACGGGTAGCCATCGCTTCGCCTCGCTGAAGAAGCTCGAGACCGCGCTGGGGGTGTCGGTGGCGCGCCTGCCGGTGTCGATCCGCATCGTGCTGGAGTCGGTGCTGCGCAACTGCGACGGCGTGAAGGTGACGCCCGGGCACGTCAAGCAGCTGGCAGGCTGGAAGCCGAACGCCGAACGCACCGAGGAGATCCCCTTCACCGTGGCGCGCGTGATCCTGCAGGACTTCACCGGCGTGCCGCTCCTGGCCGACCTCGCGGCAATGCGCTCCGCCGCGCAGAAAATCGGCAAGGACCCGAAGAAGATCGAGCCGCTGGTGCCGGTCGACATGGTGGTCGACCACTCGATCCAGGTCGACACCTTCGGCACCCCCGACGCGCTCGACCTCAACATGAAAATCGAGTTCGAACGCAACCTCGAGCGCTACCAGTTCCTCAAGTGGGGCATGCAGGCCTTCGACACCTTCAAGGTGGTGCCGCCCGGCGTCGGCATCGTGCACCAGGTGAACATGGAATACCTGGCGCGCGGCGTGATGGAAAAGGACGGCATGGCCTACCCCGACACGCTGGTGGGCACGGATTCCCACACCACCATGATCAACGGCCTCGGCGTGGTCGCCTGGGGCGTCGGCGGCATCGAGGCGGAAGCGGCGATGCTGGGCCAGCCGGTGTATTTCCTCACCCCCGACGTCGTCGGCGTCAACCTCACCGGCAGCGTCAAGCCCGGCGTCACCGCCACCGACGTGGTGCTGACCGTCACCGAGATGCTGCGTAAAGCCAAAGTGGTGGGCAAGTTCGTCGAGTTCTTCGGCGAAGGCGCCGCCGCCCTGCCGGTGACCGACCGCGCGACCATCGCCAACATGGCGCCGGAATACGGCGCGACCATGGGCTTCTTCCCGGTCGACGAGGCGACCTGCCAGTACTTCGCCGCGACCGGCCGCAACGCCGCGCAGGTCGACCTGATCCGCGCCTACTACCAGGCGCAGGATCTCTTCGGCATCCCCAAGGCAGGCGAGATCGACTACTCGCAGACGCTCGACCTCGACCTCTCCACGGTCGAGCCTTCGATCGCCGGCCCCAAGCGGCCGCAGGACCGCATCGCGCTGTCCGCGATCGAGACGACGTTCGACACGCTGACGCAAAAACCGCGGGAAGACGGCGGCTACGGCAAGACCGCGGAAGACCTGCGCCGCACCTACACGGTCGAAGGCGGCGGCGAACTGCGCCACGGCAGCGTGGTGATCGCGGCGATCACCTCCTGCACCAACACCTCCAACCCCGGCGTGATGATCGCCGCCGGCCTGTTGGCGAAGAAGGCGGTCGAGCTCGGCCTCTATACGCCATCCCACGTCAAGACCAGCATGGGCCCCGGTTCGCGCGCGGTGACCGAATATCTGAAGGCCGCCGGCCTCTTGACCTATCTCGAACAGCTGGGCTTCTCGGTCGTCGGCTACGGCTGCACCACCTGCATCGGCAACTCCGGCCCGCTGCCGGAAGCGATCGAGAAGACCGTGCTCGACAATGACCTGGTCGCCTGTTCGGTGCTCTCGGGCAACCGCAACTTCGAGGCGCGCGTGCACCAGAACGTCAAGGCCAACTTCCTGATGTCGCCGCCGCTGGTGGTGGCGTTCGCGCTGGCCGGGCGGGTGCCGTTCGATGTCGAGAAGGAACCCATCGGCGCCGGCAAGAACGGGCCGGTGTACCTGAAGGACATCTGGCCGGGCAACGACGAAATCGCCGCGCTGCTGCACCATTCCACCGATGCCGGCGCCTACAAGAGCTACGCCGACGTCGGCGCCGGCAACCCGCTGTGGGACGGCGTGCCGGCGCCGGCCGGCGCCGTCTACGAATGGGATGCCGCTTCCACCTACATCCAGGAGCCGCCCTTCTTTGCCGGCGGGAAGGCCGCCGCTCCCGCGATCAAGGGCGCGCGCGCGCTGGCGATCTTCGGCGACTCGGTCACCACCGACCACATCAGCCCGGCCGGCGGCATCAAGCCGACCTCGCCGGCCGGCCTCTACCTCACCGAGCACGGCGTGCAGAAGGCCGACTTCAACAGCTACGGCGCGCGCCGCGGCAACCACGAAGTGATGATGCGCGGCACCTTCGCCAACGTACGCATCAAGAACCTGATGATCCCCGGTTCCGAGGGCGGCATCACGCTGCAGGGCGGCGAGCAGAAGCCGATCTACGACGCCGCCATGGCCTACCAGACCGAGGGCACGCCGCTGATGATCTTCGCCGGCGAGGAATACGGCACCGGCTCGTCGCGCGACTGGGCGGCCAAGGGCACCACGCTGCTCGGCGTGAAGGCGGTCGTCGCCAAGAGCTTCGAGCGCATCCACCGCGCCAACCTCGCCGGCATGGGCGTGCTGCCCTGCCAGTTCAAGGACGGCGTCGATGCGGCCACGCTGAAACTCGACGGCAGCGAGACCTTCGATCTCGAAGGCACCGAAGCCGGCATCGCCCCGCAACAGGACGTCACGCTGGTGATCCACCGCGCCACGGGCGAAACCGAACGCGTCGCCCTCAAGCTGCGCATCGATACCCCGATCGAGGTCGAGTATTACAACAAGGGCGGCATCCTGCCGTTCGTGCTGGGCCAGCTGGTGAGCTGACCCCCGGGCGGGCCGCCTCGCCATTCGCGCAATACGGTTCTCGGCAGGCAGCCTCCGTATTGTTCCGCGCTGAATGCCGCGGCCCCGGGCTCATGCCTGGAATGGGTCAGAAGGCGAAACGCCGTGCAAACAGTTCGCTGATCTTGGCGGACGCCAGCGGCTTGCTGACGATATAACCCTGAATTTCGTCGCAGCCGTTCTGCCGCAGAAACGCCACCTGATCGGCCAGTTCGACCCCTTCGGCCACCACGCGCAGCTTCAAGGCGTGCGCCAGGCGAATGATGGCGTTGACGATTTCGGCATCGTCGCTGTCGGTCAGCACGTCGCTCACGAAGCTCCTGTCGATTTTCAGCGCATCGATCGGCATGCGCTTCAACTGGCCGAGGTTGGAATACCCCGTGCCGAAATCGTCGATGTAAACGTGCAGCCCGCGCTGGCGCAGCGCCTCGAGCATGCCGAAGCTGCGCACGGGATTGTCCATCGCCGCGCTCTCGGTCACTTCCAGCTGTAAATGCGCAGGGTCCATTCCGGTTTCCTTCAGGATGGCATCGATATCGTCGATCAGGTGCGCATCGGAAAACTGCCGCGGCGACAGGTTGACGGCCACCGGCGGCGGATCGCACCCGGCATCGCGCCAGGCGATCCACTGTTCGCACGCCGCCCGCACGACCCAGCGGCCCAGCGGGACGATAAGACCGGTTTCCTCGGCCACCGGGATCAACTGTTCGGAACCGACGCTGGCGCCCGTGCCGGGAAGCCAGCGAATCAGCGCCTCCAGCCCCACCACCCGGCCGCTGGCGAGATCGATCTTGGGCTGGTAGAGCAGCGCCAGTTCGTCGCGCTCGAGCGCCTGGCGCAAGCCGCTTTCCAGCGTCTGCAACTGCTGCGCCACCGTGTTCAATTCGTCGCTGAAGTACTCGAAGCCGCTGCGGCGATGCTTGGCCTGGTACATCGCCAGATCGGCCTGACGCAGCAGGGTATTGGCGTCGAGGCCGTCGTCCGGATACACGCTGATGCCGATGCTGGCGCCGATGGCGTAACGCCGCTGCGCGAGCCTGAAGGGCTCGGCCAGCGCCTGAAGCAGCTTGTACGCCACCCGGCTGGCCGTCCGCGAGGCCGGCGCATGGGTCAGGATGACGGCGAATTCGTCGCCGCCCAGGCGGGCGACGAAGTCATCGGCACGCAACTGTTCGTCGAGCCGGTTGGCGACGATGCGCAGCACCTGATCGCCCACTTCGTGCCCCTGCGAGTCGTTGATGTGCTTGAAGCGGTCGAGGTCGATGAACAGCAGCGAAACCTGGGATTTTTCACGCTGCGCGCGCGCCAGCGCATGGCCGAGGAAATCCTGGAAATACGAGCGATTGGGCAGGCCGGTGAGCGGATCGTGATTGGCCAGCATGTCGAGCCGCATTTCGGAATAGCGGCGCTCGGCCAGCGCGGCCGACACGAACAGGCCGCCCAGCGCCATGGTCATCATGCTGACTTGCAACGCGAATACATCGCGCAGACTCGCGGCGCCCGCGAGTCCGCCGTAGGAGACAACCGCCACGCCCAGCACGATGAGCGCCGACAGGAAAATCGCCAGGCTCGCGCCGGTCACCGAAAACCGCAGCGCGGCCCACAGCACCGCCGGCATCATCACGAACAGGACAATTTCGGCGGGCCGCAAAGGCTCGACGTACTCCATCATCGCCAGCGTCAGCGCCAGCATGCCGAGCACCAGCGCCAGGCCTTCCAGCCGCGCGCCCCGGTTGGTCGGCAGCCAATCCCAGCGTGCCGCCGTCAGCAGCAGCGGTGCGACCAGATACACCCCCAGCAGATCGCCCAGCCACCCTACCCACAAGCCCCGCAATACCGCGCCGGCCGGCAGATCGGCAAAGAAGTGCAGGCTGAGCATGCCCGTCAGCGCGCTCAGCGCGCAGCCCAGCGGGGCGGCCACCAGCGCAAACTTGGCGACGCTGGAGACATGATCGAGGGTGGCGCTGAAAGGCTGCAGGTAACGCGGCAGGTATCCGATGATCCACGCTTCCGCAGCCGCGCCGAGCGCAAAGCGGAATGCCGCGTCCGGCGGCAGGACCTGGCTGTTGATCGCGAGCGATCCCAGCGCCACCCCCGCCACGCCGGCCGCTCCAAAGCGCAGGCTCGCCACGGCGCCGACGCCGGCAGCCAGCCAGACGGTGGCGGCCACGTCGGCAAGGTAAGCCGCAAGCTTGAGGCTGAGCCAGCCTGCCAGCGCATACGCCAGCGCCGTCAGTCCGGCGATCAGCGCAAAGCGCCCGACCTCGGCGAAGCCCGGCAGCGGCAGACGAGCCAAGGCGCGGAAGCCTGCCTACTACACAGGATCGAGTTCGGCGCGCACCGACTCCAGCGCGTCCTTGAGGGTTTCCTCGGACAGTCCGTTGAGCTGCTCCGCCAGCATTTCGGCCGCATCGATGGTATCGGCCTCATCGGGCAGGCTGTCGGTGTCGAGATTGGCCACGAACACCGCCGCCGCCCCCGTCACCTGCAACAGCTGGCGGCGCTCGTTCATCAGCATTTCGATTTCGCCGCGCAACAGGCGGACTTCGTCTTCTTTCATGGCGTGCAGGGTCATGCTTGTCTCCGTGTTCACTACTTGGGTCAGCCAAACAGAGTTAACACTCCGGTGTAGCCATATAGGCGGTTGCGGGAAATTTCACCGTTGGCGAAAAACCCCACCAGCGGAAAATCCCCGAGGGTGGCGCGAATCAGCTCCATTTCCCGGTTCGGCGCGCCGAACATGTGCCGGCCGCGTCCCAGGCAGGAATAATACACGCCGCCCCGGATCGGCGAGCCCAGTTGCGCGCCGATGGCTTGCAGCATCCGCAGCAGGTCGTCTTCGGCGGTTTGCCGGTCGCGGCGGCAGAACAGCAGTTCATCTCCCGGCTCGACGGTTTCGCTGACCGCCACCAGGTGGTTCTGCGGATCGACGCCAAGAATATTGCGCACCAGATAATCGCCGGTATCCGATCCGCGCACCGGCAGGCCGACAAAGATATAGCCGGCCGCGCGCCGCAGGTCGTGCGCCAGCACTTCGCCGATCTCTTCCTTCATCACCTCCAGCGCCGGGCGCTCATCCAGGCTGCCGACGATGTTCTTGCTGGCGGTGGTGATGCGGTGGCGCGGCCCCAGCGGCGAAATGCCTTGCGTCAGCCGGGTCGCCAGCCTCACCCGTTCGCTGAACAGCACCCCGGACAGGCCGCCGCTCACCACGCCGTCGCTGATCTGCGCGGTCGCGCCGCGCGAGCTCGACAGCCCGCCGACGACAAAACTGCCCGACACGTGCGCGGAGAGACCTTCGATCAGTTCCTGGATATGCGCGTTCGCCGGGTCGCCATGCACCATCGCGACATACGCGTCCGACGGCTGCGCAGCGACGTCCTGCAGCGTGCGCAACACCGGCAGCATACGGAAATCGGCCGGCGCGAACTCACCCAGCATCACCGCCAGCGCCGGCTCTTCCAGGTATTCCACGCCGGTGGCGCAGACTCCCACGCCCACGCTGCCGGTCCAGTGCGTCAGCCCGGTCGCGCTCCTGAAAAACGCCAGGATTGCGGCGAGCTCGCCGGCGAAGGCATCCGATACATACAGGAATCCCAGCGTCGCCGTAGCGGGAATTGCGCCCAGCTGGCCCATGCAGTCCTGCGCGGCGCGGGTCCAGTCGGCGTGCGCAGCGTGGGCGAATTTGAAGGGGGAAGTCATGTCGGTTGAACGACGATCGCGGCAGGCCTGGCTGCTGGCAACCCGGCCTGCCCTGTCTCAGTAGCCCGTCTGGCTGCTGCGCGGCAATTCGCCTTCGCCGAAGAAATTCCACAGCAGATGGGCGACCACTTCGGGGGCGATCACGGTGTGCTGGTTATGGGTTTCCTGCAGCGCAGCCCGCAGCTTCTTGCGCAATTCGGGGTCGCCGGTCAGGTCGAAAATGATGTCGACCTTGGCGCCCATCGAGACCACCTCCATCGCATCCTTGAACACCGGCACCTTGCTGTGGGCAAAGCCCAGCGCGACGGGCGACTCCAGATTGCGATGCGCAACGGCGACGATTTCCACGTTGACGCCGTTTTCCTGGATCTTCTCCAGAAAATGCTCGGCAAACTTTTCTCCGACCTCACCCAGGCCCAGCAGGGCGACCTTGACGGCATGACTCATGAACAACTCTCCTCGTATCGGTTATGGTTGGCAACGGGACATTCCGTCCCGTTGGCGCATTTCTTGCGCACCGGAAGCATACGGTCCCCGCACGCGCCTGTCGATACTGGCCCCCGTCAGCTGTGCTGCGCACCCTCGCCTGTTCACGCCCGCGGGCCAGGCGATATGATGCGGGCTGTCGACTCAAGGCTCTGCCATGCCAGATACCGCTCCGCTCTATCCGCCGCTCACCCCCTACGCCAGCGGCATGCTGGAAACCGCCGGCGTCCACCGCATCTACTGGGAAACCTCCGGCAACCCGGACGGCATCCCGGTATTGTTCGTGCACGGCGGCCCCGGCTCCGGCACCTCGCCCGACCAGCGGCGTTTCTTCGATCCGGCCCGCTACCGCATCGTCCTGTTCGACCAGCGCGGCAGCGGCCGCTCGACCCCGCACGGCGAGCTCGCCGACAACACCACGCCGCACCTGATCGCCGACATGGAAGCGCTGCGCGTCGAACTCGGCATCGACAGCTGGCTGGTGTTCGGCGGCTCATGGGGATCGACCCTGGCGCTGGCCTACGCCGAGGCCCACCCGCAACGCTGCCGCGGGCTGGTGCTGCGCGGGATCTTCCTGTGCCGCAAGAGCGAGATCGACTGGTTCCTCGACGGCATCCGCGCCTTCTTCCCCGAGGCGCAGCGGCAGCTGGCGGAATTCATCCCCGAAACCGAACGCGACGACCTGCTTGCCGCCTATCATCGCCGCCTGGTCGACCCGGACCCGGCCGTGCACCAGCCGGCAGCCCATGAGTGGGCCACCTTCGAGGCGTCCTGCTCGACCCTGCTGCCCAGCCCGGAACTCGTCGCCGCCTTCGGCCGCGACAAGACCGCGCTTTCGCTTGCAAGGATCGAGGCGCACTATTTCGCGAATGACATCTTCCTGCCCGGCAACAGCCTGCTCGCCAACGTCGGGCGATTGCGCACCATTCCCGCCGTCATCGTGCAGGGGCGCTACGACGCCGTCTGCCCGATCGTTTCGGCCGACGAACTGGCACGCGCCTGGCCCGAGGCCCGCTATGTGATCGTGGCGGATGCCGGCCACTCGGCCTTCGAGCCGGGCATCTGCCGCGAACTCGTCGCCGCGTGCGACCGTTTCGCCCGGACCGGAGCCTTCGACTGATGGCCCTGTCGCCCTACGTCTTCGATGCCAGCGCCGAGAACTTCAACCGGCTGGTGCTGGAAAATTCGCACAAGGGCCCGGTGCTGGTGCACTTCTGGACCCCCAAGGCCGGCCCCTGCTTCATCCTGATGCCGCGCCTGGTCAAGCTCGCCGCCGAATACGGCGGCAAGTTCCTGCTGGTGATGCTGAACGCCGACGCGCTGCCCGAACTGGCGCGGCGCTTCGGCGTGAACTCGGTGCCGACGGTGAAGTTCTTCTGGCGCGGCGAAGTCGCCCACACCATCCACGGCGCCGACCCCGACAGCAGCTTTCGCGAAGTACTCGACCGCTTCATCGCCGGCGACGCCAACCGCGCCCACGCGCTGGGCATGGCGGCATGGCAGGCGGGCAACAGCCAGCAGGCGCGCATGCTGCTCGCCAACGCGGCGATGGCCGAGCCCGACAATCTGGCGATCCCGCGCGACCTCGCCAAGCTGTTGTGGGCCGAGGGCGAAGGCGAACAGGCGCTGAAGCTGCTCGACAGCCTGCCGCCCGAGGCACGCGCCGACGCTGCCATCGCCCCCCTGTACGCGCATTTGAATCTGGCGGAAACCGCCCGCCTGGCGTCGCCGCTGGCCGACCTCGATGCACGCCTCGCCCACGACGCCGACGACCTCGCCGCACGCTATCAACGCGCAGCGGTGCTGCTGGCGGGCGACGACTTTTCCGGCGCCATGGCGGACCTGCTGGCCATTGCGCGCACCGACCGCGGCTTCCGCAACGATATCGGCCGCACCAGCCTGCTTGCCCTGTTCGACCTGCTGGGCAGCGCGCATCCGCTGACGCGGCAATACCGCCAGGCGCTGTCCGAATCGCTGCATTGAAGTTCGACCATCCCGCCTTCGCGCCCTACCGGGCGCTGATCGATGCGCTGCAACTCGCACGTTCCCGGCCTTCGCTGGATGCGCTCAACGCACAGGCCGCTGCCCGCGGCACGACGCAGACGCGCGGGCTGCCGCTGCGTTTCTGCGCCCCCGACGGCCGCCTGTCCGCGCGCGATTACGAAACCCATATCCTGCACACCGGCGAGGTGCCGACCCGCGCCGACACTTGGCACGACGTGCTGAATGCGCTGGTGTGGCTGCGTTTTCCGCGCTTCAAGTCAGCGCTGAACGCGGCTCACGGCGAGGCCATCGCGCTGGAGACCGATACCCGGCGCGGGCGTCGGCGCGACGCGCTGACGGTGCTCGACGAATCGGGCGTGTGGGTGATCAGCCGCGACCGGATCTTGTCCGAGCAACTGGCCGGGCGTGCATGGCACGCGCTGTTCTGGGAAGCGCGGGGCCGCGTGGAAAGTGACATGGGCTTTGTGGTGGTCGGCCATGCGCTGCTGGAAAAGGCGCTGGCGCCTTATCCCTCGATGACCGGAAAATGCCTGACGCTGTTCTCGGATTCGCTCGACCCCGATGCCGCCGATGCGCTGGCGGTCGCCGCGCTCGAAACCGTCGACACCCCACGCCAGCTTGCGCCCCTGCCGATACAAGGCATTCCCGGCTGGGATGCGGCCAGCGCGGACGCCGCATATTACGCCAACGCGGAAATCTTCCGGCCTGCGCGCTAGGCTGTCGCGGCCGGCAGTTCGCCGCCGGCGACCCAGGACTGCGCCAGTTCCAGTTCGTCGAACAGGCGGATGTCCGCCGACATGAACAGGCGGTTCACCCACATGCTCCACGCCACCCACTGGTCGCCGGTCAGGATCGCGATGCGGCCGAAATCGTTCCTGTGCTCGCGCGAGAATTTCAGCTCCTCCCACGCCACGTCGACGCTATAGGACAGCATGTCGCGCAGGTCGAACAGCAGGTTGACCGTGCCCTGAAACTGGATGCCGTAGCACACCGCCTGCTCCAGCTCGCGGTAGTCGTCCAGGGTGAACTGGCCCATCACGGTGACGGCGATCTGGTTGTCCTTGACGTTCAGGTTGATCATGGCGCACTCCTCATGTCCGAGTTCCAACTATAGCGAATCGGGCCGGATTGGGGTTGACGCGCGCACCGCCCACACCCCGGCTGCCGCCACCAGCGCCATGCCGATCCAGGCCAGCAAGGGCAAGCGCTCGCCAAACAGCAGCACGCCGTACAGGGCGGAAAACCCGACTGTCGTGTAGGCCAGCGAGCCGACCGTGAGCGTGCGGCCGCGATGGTAGGCTCGCGTCAGCGCCAGCTGCGCCACGGTGGCGGTGACGCCGATGCCGATCAGCCACGGCCAGTCGCCGGCCTGCGGAAGTTGGAATCCGGCCACCGCCATCCAGACTGCGCCGCCCGCAGTCGACAACAACGTGAAGTAGAACACCACGCGCCATTCGGATTCGCCCAGCCTGCCGAGTTGCTTGACGTTGACGTAAGCCACCGCCGCCAGCATGCCCGACGTCAGCCCGGCCAGGGCCGGCAACCAGGCCTGCCCCTGAACCTGCGGCTGCAGCAGCAGCACGATGCCGACAAAGCCCAGCAGCACCGCACCGTTCAGGCCGCGCCCGTGACGTTCGTGCAGCCACCACGCCGACAGCGCGGCGAGGAACAGCGGCGCGGTGTAGTTGAGGGTGACCGCGGTGGCGAGCGGAAGCCGCGCCAGCGCGTAGAAGAACAGCACCAGCGCGGAAAAGCCGGACAGGCTGCGCCAGAAATGGGCTTTCAAATGAGGTGTGGCAAGCGGCGCCAGCAGCCGCCGATGGCGGATCGCGATCACGCCCCAGATCGCGAGCAGCCCGAACGCCGAACGGTAAAACACCAGTTCGGCCGGGGAAAAGGTGGCGGACGCGTGCTTCACCAGCACGCTCATCAGCGCGAACAAGGCCGCCGCCACCAGCATCCAGCTCGACTTCATCAAAAGCGGCTCATTGCAGGCGGGCGAAAAAAACGGGCGGTGTGCGCCGCCCGTTGGAGAGTTTGGAAAAGCTCATTTCAGGTATGGCTCGATCTCGCGCCGCAGGAAAGCATGGAAATGCATCATGCCGTCTTCCAGCGGCGACTGGTACGGCCCGGTTTGCGAAATGCCCTGCCGGTACAGCGCGCGCCGGCCCTGGTGCATACGCTCGCAGATATCCTCGTCTTCCACCGCGGTTTCGTGATACGCCGCCTGCTCGGCTTCGATGAAGGCGCGCTCGAACAGCACGATGTCCTCGGGATAATAGAACTCGACCACGTTGCTGCACGACTCCACCCCGGTCGGCACGATCGACGACACCACCAGCACGTGCGGATACCACTCGACCATCAGGCCCGGATAGTAGGTCAGCCAGATCGAGCCGTGCGCGAGCGCCTTGCCCTGCTGGTAGGCCAGCACCTGTTCGTGCCATTTCCGGTACACCGGCGAACCCGGCTTGGCCAGCCCGCGATTCACCCCCACCGTCTGCACCGACCACCAGTCGCCGTATTCCCATTTCAGGTCGTCGCAGGTGACGAAATGTCCGAGCCCCGGGTGATAGGGCGCGACGTGGTAATCCTCCAGATACACCTCGATGAAGGTTTTCCAGTTGCAGGCGTAATGGGTCACCTGCACGCGGTCGAGCATGAAGCCGGAAAAATCCAGTTCGCGCGCCGCCTGCATGCCGGCCAGATCGGCCTTGACGTCGCGCGCCCCGGCGAACAGCAGGCCCTGCCAGTTCTGCAGGCCGCTGCGATCGAGGTTGAGGCAGGGATTGCCGGGAAACTCCGGCGCCCCCATCAGCGTACCCTGGCTGTCATAGGTCCAGCGGTGGATCGGGCAGACGATGTTGTTGGACGGCAGCTTGCCGCGCCCCTGCAGCATCAGCGCCTGACGATGGCGGCACACGTTCGACAGCAGCTCGATGCCGGATCCGCTGTTGACCAGCATCTTCGCGCCGTCGAACATTTCCAGCACGTGATAATCGCCCGCTTCGGGCACCATCAAGCGATGGCCCGCATAACCGGGACCCTGCTTGAACAGATGCTTCAGTTCCAACGCGTAGATGGCCGGATCGAAGTACCAGGAAACCGGCAACTGAGGCGAAGTTAGCGACAAGGCGCTGGATTCGGCGAGATCGCTCATGGCGTACCCTACTCAAAACCAAGCCCCCTTCCGGTCTGCACCGGAAGCGGCAAGCGTGATCGCGAAGCGACCACCATTAAAAAACTATCGGGGCCCTGGCCCCGATGCCCACCGGATTTACGGATGCCCCTGCCTGGACACGATGCTTTACGACGCAGGGTAAAGCGCGAAATTCTAGCACAGGCAAGCATTCCGGAGAGGCGCCTGCGCGCCGAATTTGTTAAAGTAGCGTCCTTTCTCCGCCGGGTTCGATATTTCATGGCCAAATCCCGTGCCGCCACGCCCCCCAAAGATTACGAGTCCGCATTGGCCGAGCTGGAAGCCATCGTGGGCGAGATGGAATCCGGCCAGCTGCCGCTGGATGCCTCGCTGACCGCCTACAAGCGCGGCGCCGAACTGCTGCAGTATTGCCGCCAGCAACTGGCCGATGCCGAGCAGCAAGTGAAGATTCTGGAAAACGGCGCCCTGCAGCCCTTCAAGACCGAAGACACCGATGACTGATTTTGCCGCCTGGACACAGGCATGCCAGGCGCGCATGGAAAGCGTGCTGGCCGAATGGCTCCCCGCTCCGCAGATTGCCCCGCAGCGCCTGCACGAGGCCATGCGCTACGCGGTGCTGGGCGGCGGCAAGCGAGTGCGCCCGCTGCTGGCGTTTGCCGCCGGCGAGGTCGCGGGTGCCGCTATCGAACGCGTACGGCACGCCGCGGCGGCAGTGGAACTGATCCACGCCTACTCGCTGGTGCACGACGACATGCCGGCGATGGACGACGACGCATTGCGGCGCGGCAAGCCGACGGTACACGTCGAATTCGACGAAGCCACCGCCCTGCTGGTGGGCGACGCGCTGCAGAGCCTGGCGTTCGACATCCTCGCTGCGCAGCCGCTGGCCGACGACGCTGCCGCCCAGTTGAAGATGGTGCAGCTGCTGGCGCAGGCGGCTGGTTCGCGCGGCATGGCCGGCGGCCAGGCGATCGATCTGGCCAGCGTGGGCAAGCCGCTCGACCTGGCCGAACTCGAATTCATGCACATCCACAAGACCGGCGCCCTGATCCGCGCCTCGGTGCTGCTGGGCGCGCAGTGCGGCGCCTTGTCCGATGCGACTGCCGCGGCGCTCGACCGTTACGCCAAATGCATCGGCCTGGCCTTCCAGGTGGTGGACGACGTGCTCGATGCCGAAACCCCCACCGCCACGCTGGGCAAGACCGCCGGCAAGGACGCCGCCAACAACAAACCGACTTACGTCAGCCTGCTCGGCGTGACGCGCGCGCGCGAACTGGCGCTGGAACTGCGCGCCGACGCCCGCACTGCGCTGGCCCCGCTCGGCGCGCGCGCCGAGCGGCTGCGCCAGCTGGCCGATTTTGTGGTCGAACGGACGTTTTAAGATGGCCACGCCTTTGCTCGACACCCTCCACACCCCCGCCGACCTGCGCGCCCTGGCGCCGGCCGAGCTGCCGCAACTCGCCGCCGAGCTGCGCGAATTCCTGGTGCAGTCGGTTTCCCGCACCGGCGGCCACCTGGCTTCCAATCTCGGCACCGTTGAACTGACCCTCGCCCTGCATTACGTGTTCGACACCCCGCGCGACCGCATCGTCTGGGACGTCGGCCACCAGACCTACGTCCACAAAATCCTGACCGGCCGGCGCTCGGCGATGGCCGGCCTGCGCCGGGCAGGCGGCATCGCCGGGTTTCCGCGCCGTGCCGAAAGCGAGTTCGATGCCTTTGGCGTCGGACACTCCAGCACCTCGATTTCGGCGGCGCTCGGCATGGCCGAGGTGTTCAATCTGCTTGATTCCAGCCAGCGCGCGGTGGCGATCATCGGCGACGGCGCCATGACCGCCGGCATGGCCTTCGAGGCGCTCAACAATGCCGGCGCCACCGACCTGCCCCTGCTGGTGGTGCTGAACGACAACGACATGTCGATTTCGCCCAATGTCGGCGCGCTCAGCAATTACCTGGCACGGCTGATGTCGGGGCGCTTTTATGCGGCTGCCCGCCGCGCCGGCGAAAAGGTCCTGTCCGTCGCGCCGCCGATCCGCGAACTCGCCAAGCGCGCCGAGGAGCACATGAAGGGCATGGTGACGCCAGGGACGCTGTTCGAGGAATTCGGCTTCAACTACATCGGCCCGATCGACGGTCACGACCTCGGCGTGCTGCTGGAAACGCTAGGCAACATCAAGCAGTTGAGCGGCCCGCAATTTCTGCACGTGGTCACCCGCAAAGGCAAAGGCTATGAGCCCGCCGAAACCAACCCCTGCCTGTATCACGGCGTGTCGCATTTCGACCCGGCGGCCGGCATCGCCGAAAAGCCCGGCGGCAGGCCTACCTACACCCAGGTGTTCGGCGACTGGCTGTGCGACATGGCTGCCGCCGATACGCGGCTGGTCGGCATCACCCCGGCAATGCGCGAAGGATCCGGGCTGGTGCGCTTTTCGCAGGATTACCCGAAACGCTATTTCGACGTCGGCATCGCCGAACAACATGCGCTGACTTTCGCCGCCGGGCTGGCCTGCGAAGGCGTGAAACCGGTGGTGGCGATCTATTCGACCTTCCTGCAGCGCGCCTACGACCAGCTGATCCATGACGTCGCGCTGCAGAACCTGCCGGTGATGCTGGCGATCGACCGCGCCGGCCTGGTCGGCGCCGACGGCCCCACCCACGCCGGCAGTTTCGACCTCTCCTTCCTGCGCTGCATTCCCAACCTGCTGATCGCCGCGCCATCGGACGAGAACGAATGCCGCCGCCTGTTGACCACCGCCTTTCTGCACGACGGCCCCTCGGCGGTACGCTATCCGCGCGGCAGCGGCAGCGGTGCCGCGATCGAACCCGGCCTCGATCCGGTCGAGATCGGCAAGGGCCTGCTGCGCCGCCGCGGCCGCGACGTCGCGCTCGTCGCCTTCGGCAGTCTGGTCGCGCCCGCGCTGCAGGCCGCCGAGGCGCTCGACGCCAGCGTGGCCGACATGCGCTTCGTGAAACCGCTGGACGTGGATCTGCTGCGCGAACTGGCGCACAGCCACCGCCTGCTGGTGACACTGGAAGAAAATGTGGTGGCGGGCGGCGCCGGCGCCGGGGTGGCCGAGGCGCTGGCCGGGCTTGGCCTCACCATGCCGGTCCTGCATCTGGGCCTGCCCGACACCTTCATCGAACATGGCGACCCGGCCGCGATGCTGGCTGGCTGCGGGCTCGACGCGGCGGGGATAACCCATTCCGTGCGTCGGCGGATAACCCTATTACCCGAGTAGTTTACTCAACTATTCAGGCAGTTTATACTTAGTCTAAACTGTAAACCGCATTCAGCCTGTGCTGAAATCAAACACCAAGGAGCCCGCCATGAACCAGATTTGCGACACCGCCGTTTGCATGCCGGACGTGCAAAGTTCGGCCGACACGCGGCAAATCGCCATCAACAAGGTCGGCATCAAGAGCATTCGCCATCCGATCCGGGTGGCGGACAAGAACGACGGCGTCCAGCACACCATCGCCAACTTCAACATGTACGTGTACCTGCCGCACAACTTCAAGGGCACGCACATGTCGCGCTTTGTCGAAATCCTCAACACGCGCGAGCGCGAGATTTCGATCGAGAACTTCGAAGACATGCTGCGCCAGATGGTGGAACGCCTGGAAGCCGAATCGGGCTACATCGAGATGACCTTCCCCTACTTCATCAACAAGTCGGCGCCCGTCTCCGGCGTACAAAGCATGCTCGACTACGAAGTCACCTTCATCGGCGCGATCGAGAAAGGGAAATACACCCACACCACCAAGGTCGTGGTGCCGGTGACCAGCCTGTGCCCGTGCTCGAAGAAAATCTCCGATTACGGCGCGCACAACCAGCGCTCGCATGTCACCGTCACTGCGAGAACCAACGGCTTCCTGTGGATCGAGGACTTGGTGCGCAAGGTGGAAGACCAGGCTTCGTGCGAACTCTTCGGCCTGCTGAAACGGCCGGACGAGAAGTACGTCACCGAGCGCGCCTACGACAACCCGAAATTCGTCGAGGACATCGTGCGCGACGTCGCCGCCGCGATGAACGCCGAACCGATGATCGATGCCTATGTGGTGGAAGCCGAGAACTTCGAGTCGATCCACAATCACTCGGCGTACGCGCTGATCGAACGCGACAAGACAAGGCAATAAATTTTTGCCGCACCCCAGAAGCGAGGCCCGCAACCGCGGGCCTCGCTGCATTTTGCCCGCGTGCAATCAATACCGCTGGGTTAGCGTCATCGTCTGCCCGTCGCGCCGCATTTCCATCCGATTCAAAAAGCTCATCCCCAAGAGCGGAACGCTCAAACCGGTCTCGACCACCATGCCGTCGACCTGGCTGACGGTGATGCCGCCGACCTTGACGGTATTGAACTTGACGCGCCAGGCGGGCACCACGCCTGCGGCAGTGCCGACGCCGGCGGCCTCTCCGGCCTTGTAGTCGAGTCCGATGCGCTTGGCTTCGGCAGCGCTGATGGCGATGGACGTCGCGCCGGTGTCGACCAGAAAAGTCATCGGATACCCGTTGAGCGAACCGGCCGCGGCAAAGTGGCCGCGTGCATCGGCAGTGAGCGACACGCTCTGGCGCGCGGCAGGCTGGGCGCCGCCGGCAAACGATTGTCCCATGCCCAGCGTGCGGCGCTTGCCGTCGACGTCGAAACTGGCGCTGCCGGAATCCGCAGCCACCAGCTTCACCCCCTGAACCGTCTGTCCCACGCTCAGGGTGCGGGGCCGGCCGCCGTCGATGCTGACGATGGCCTTGTCCTTGAACAGCCCCACCACCGACACGCTCGCCGCCCATGCGGGCGTGCAGGAAAACACCCCCGCCGTTAAGATGAGCAGCATCGATTTATGTTTGAAAGCCATCATGAATCCTGTTCTGATTTTCCGTCATTCCCCGACCGAAGGGCCGGGGTATTTCACCACGTTCCTGGATCGCCACGGCATTCCCTGGAAGCTGGTGCGCATCGATGCCGGCGACGCCGTCCCTGAAGACCTTAACGGCATATCCGGCGTCTGCTTGATGGGCGGACCGATGAGCGTGAACGACGATCTGCCGTGGATTGCGCCCGTGCTGGCCCTGATCCGCCAGGCCGTCGCATCGGACATCCCGGTGATCGGCCATTGCCTGGGGGGGCAACTGATGTCCAAGGCGCTGGGCGGCACGGTGAGCCGCAACCCGGTCAAGGAAATCGGCTGGGGCGATGTCCGCATCAGCGACGCCGACGCCGCGCGTCCCTGGCTGGGCGAAGTCACGCAGCCCATGCTGGCCTTCCACTGGCACGGCGAAACCTTCAGCCTGCCGCCGGGCGCCACGCGCATTCTCGACAGCGCCTGGTGCGCCAACCAGGCCTACGTCCTGCATGGCCGCCATATCGGCATGCAGTGCCACGTCGAAATGACGTCCGAACTCATCGCCAACTGGTGCGCCAGCGGCGCCGCCGAAATCGCCGCCAGCCGCAGTCCCGGCGTGCAGTCGCCCGGTGCCATCCAGGCGGACATGGACGCCCGCACCGCCCGCCTGCACCAACTGGCCGACAAAATATATTCCCGCTGGATTCAAGGGCTTAGAAAATAATCGCGCGGACCTCCGGAGAAGACGCTGGACAGCCGTATCGCGTGGCGTAGGATAGCTAGCGGAGTTACATCCAGTTTTAAAGATTCATCTGATAACGGAGGATTTATGCAAAACGTCGACTATGCCAACTTCGACTTCGGCGAACGTCTCAACGGCTTCATCCACGAGGTGATGAATTACGGCGGCAGCCCCCGCACCGAAGCCGACCTCACCGAAGGCCAGAAAGTCTTCGTGCGGGCGGTCAAGCGCGAAATGGTCAAATACGCCGACCCCAACCGTCATGGCTATCCGCATAACCTGCTTGAGCAGATGGAGGCCTTCACCCGCACCGTAGGCGACCTGCATAACTCCTATTTCGATTCGGGCATGCGCAAGGTCAGCGACTGCCTGTACAACCGCTGGAAAATGCTCTACGAAGAAACCAAAAAACTGGCCGCGGCCGGCGGCGACACCAAGCCTGCCTGGGTCGACGTCATCAAGACCGAGCAGACCGACATGCCTGCCTTCTTCGACGCATAAGCCGTTGTTCAAGAACAAAAAAGCCCGGTTGATCCGGGCTTTTTTGTTTTGAAGTTGAATATCAAACCCGCTTATCCTCAAATAAAAATAAAGCATTATTCAGGGGTCAGCCCCGGTGCTATGCTGCTGCGACTCAATAACCCCATCGATTCTGAGGAGACAGCATGTCCAAACTGGTACGCCCCCACGGTGGCGGCGAACTCAAACCCCTGCTGCTGACGGGCGCCGCACTTGCTGCCGAACAAACCCGCGCTGCCTCGCTGCCCAAGGTCAAGATGACCTCGCGCGAAACCGGCGACCTCATCATGATGGGGATCGGCGGCTTCACCCCGCTCGAAGGTTTCATGACCCACGCCGACTGGCAAGGCGTATGCGACGGCTACAAAATGGCCAGCGGCCTGTTCTGGCCGATTCCGGTCACCCTCTCCACCGATGAAGTCACCGCCCAGAGCATCGCGGTCGGCGCCGACATCGCGCTGGTCGACGGCGAAAGCGGCAACATCATGGGCACCATGAAAGTCACCGAGAAGTATTCCATCGACAAGGCACACGAGTGCATGCAGGTCTACAAGACCACCGATCTCGAACACCCTGGCGTGAAGATGGTGATGGACCAGGGTCCGGTCAACCTCGCCGGCCCGGTCAAGGTGCTGTCCACCGGCAGCTTCAAGGAAGAGTACGGCGACCAGTTCATGACCCCCGCCGAAACCCGCGCCGCCTTCGAGAAAATGGGCTGGTCCAAGATCGCGGCTTTCCAGACCCGCAATCCGATGCACCGCTCGCACGAGTATCTGGCCAAGATCGCCATCGAGACCATGGACGGCGTGCTGATCCACTCGCTGCTGGGTGCACTGAAGCCGGGCGACATTCCCGCCGAAGTCCGTTCCGAAGCGATCGCCACCCTGATCGACAACTACTTCGCCCCCAACACCGTGATCCAGGCCGGCTACCCGCTCGACATGCGCTACGCCGGGCCGCGCGAAGCCCTGCTGCACGCGCTGTTCCGCCAGAACTACGGCTGTTCGCACCTGATCGTCGGCCGCGACCACGCCGGCGTGGGCGACTACTACGGTCCGTTCGACGCGCAGAAGATTTTCGACGAAATCCCCAAGGATGCGCTCGAAACCAAGAACATGAACATCGACTGGACCTTCTGGTGCAAGAAGTGCGGCGGCATGGCCTCGCAGCGTACCTGCCCGCACACCAAGGACGACCGCATCCTGCTGT
>MKUE01000032.1 GCA_001897675.1 Thiobacillus sp. 65-1059
TTATCTGGGCGTGCGGCAGGCCGAGCTGGATCCGCTGCGGCGTTTCGAGCCGCCGCCGAGCCCCGAACTCGACCCGGCGCACTACGGCCTGACCGAGGCCGACCTGAGCCGCGAGTTCGAGACCGGATCGCTGTTCGGGGTGGGGCGCACTACCCTGGCCGATATTCTGCAGCGCCTGAACAGCGCCTATTGCGGCCACGTCGGCGTGGAATACATGCACATCACCGACGTGGCGCGCAAACGCTGGCTGCAGGAACGCATCGAGAGTGCGCAGGGGCGTTTTGGCGTGTCCACCCAGCTCAAGATGCAGTTGCTGAAGCGGCTGACCGATGCCGAGACGCTGGAAAAATTCCTGCACACCCGCCATGTCGGGCAGAAGCGCTTCTCGCTGGAAGGCGGCGAGAGCCTGATCCCGCTGCTCGACCAGGTGATCGCGCGCTGCGCGCGCCACGGCGCCAAGGAAATCGTCATGGGCATGGCGCATCGCGGGCGCATCAACGTGCTGGCCAACATCATGGGGCGCCCGCTCGAAAGCCTGTACGAAGAACCGGCGAACGGCGATGCGGACTCGCCGCTGTCGGGCGACGTCAAATACCACCAGGGCTTTTCCACCGATATTTCCACGCCATACGGACCGGTGCACCTGGCGCTGGCGTTCAACCCCTCGCATCTCGAGATCGTGCATCCGGTGGTGCGCGGCTCGGTGCGCGCGCGCCAGGACCGGCGCGGCGACGTGCTCGGCTACGAAGTGGTGCCGGTGATCCTGCACGGCGACGCCGCCCTGTCGGGGCAGGGCGTGGTGATGGAAAGCCTCAACATGTCGCAGACGCGCGGCTTCAGGAACGGCGGCGCGATCCACGTGGTGATCAACAACCAGATCGGCTTCACCACCTCCGACCCGCGCGACGTGCGCTCGACGCTGTATTGCACCGACGTGGCGAAAATGGTCGAGGCGCCGGTGCTGCACGTCAACGGCGACGATCCCGAGGCGGTGGCGTTCGCGGTGCAGACCGCGGTCGATTACCGCTACACCTTCCACAAGAACGTCTTCATCGACCTGGTGTGCTACCGCCGCCACGGCCACAACGAGCAGGACGAGCCGCTCGCCACCCAGCCGCTGATGTATCGCCGCATCCAGGCGCATCCCAGCACGCGCACCCTGTATGCGCAGCGGCTGGTGGACGAGGGGCTGCTCGACCAGGCGCAGGCCGACGACCTGGTCGATGCCTGCCGCGCGCGGCTGGAGCACGGCGAGTCGCTGAGCGCGCCGGCGCTGTCCGATTTCAAGCAGACCTATGCCACCCACTGGGAGCGCTTCAAGGGCCGTCCCGGCGACGTGCCGACTGCCGTGCCGGCCGCCCGGCTGGATTTTCTGGGCGATCGCATCACGCTGCTGCAGCACGAGATCGAACTGCATCCGCGGGTGCGGAAAGTGCTGGACGACCGCCGCCGGATGCGCGCGGGTGAACTGCCGGTGGACTGGGGCTACGCCGAAAACCTGGCCTACGCCAGCCTGCTCGACGCCGGCCACAACGTGCGGGTGTCGGGCCAGGATTCGGCGCGCGGCACTTTCTTTCACCGTCACGCGGTATGGCACGATCAGAAGCGCGAGCGCCGCCAGAGCGGCGTCTACGTCCCGCTTGAGCATATCCACAACCAGCAGGGCGATTTCACCATCATCGATTCGCTGCTGTCGGAAGAGGCCGTGCTGGCGTTCGAGTACGGCTACGCCACCGCCGACCCCGACACGCTGGTGGTGTGGGAGGCGCAATTCGGCGATTTCGCCAACGGCGCGCAGGTGGTGATCGACCAGTTCATCACCAGCGGCGAGGCCAAGTGGGGGCGGCTGTGCGGCCTCACGCTGCTGCTGCCGCACGGCTTCGAGGGGCAGGGGCCGGAGCATTCGTCGGCCCGCCTCGAACGCTATCTGCAGCTGTGCGCGCAGGACAACATCCAGGTGTGCGTGCCGACGCTGCCGGCGCAGATGTTTCACCTGCTGCGGCGGCAGATCGTGCGCCCGTTGAGAAAACCGCTGGTGATCATGAGCCCGAAGAGCCTGCTGCGCCATCCCGAATCGACCTCGTCGCTGGCGGACCTGAGCGGCGGAGCGTTCCTGCCCGTGATCGACGATCCGCGCGCGCCGCGCGATTGCAAACGCGTGGTGGCGTGCAGCGGGCGGATATGGTTCGACCTCGAAGCGGCGCGCGTCGCGCGCGGGCTGGACGATATCGCGCTGGTGCGCATCGAACAGCTCTACCCCTTCCCGGAAGCCGAATTCCGCGCCGTGCTGAACGCCTATCCGCGGGCCGGCACCCTGGTCTGGGCGCAGGAAGAGCCGATGAACCAGGGCGCGTGGTTCCAGACCCTGCACCATCTCAACCACTGCGCGCCGAACGGCCGGCGCTTCAATTACGCCGGCCGCCCGGCTGCCGCGGCGCCGGCGTCGGGCTATGCCTCGCGCCACCGGGCGGAACTGGACGCGCTGCTGAACGATGCGCTGGAGACTTCGTATGAAAATTGACGTGCGTGTGCCGACCCTGTCCGATTCGGTCG
>MKUE01000033.1 GCA_001897675.1 Thiobacillus sp. 65-1059
GAATTGCTGGGCGACACCATCGACACGCTGCACTTTGACGAAGCCTGGCTGCCGCACGCGACCTTCCACGACTTTTATCGGGGCATGCACGCAATCGGCAAGGATCGCCCGCGCGCCAAGGATGCGCTGGTGTTCGCCACCCAGTCCACGCACAAGCTCCTGGCCGGCTTGAGCCAGGCCTCGCAGATCCTGGTGCAGGACGCCGAAACGCGGAAACTCGACTTCCACCGTTTCAACGAAGCCTATCTGATGCACATGTCGACCAGTCCGCAGTACGCGATCATCGCCTCGTGCGATGTGGCGGCGGCGATGATGGAGCCGCCCGGCGGCACCGCGCTGGTCGAGGAGTCGATCAAGGAAGCGCTCGATTTCCGCCGCGCCATGCGCAAGGTCGACGAGGAATTCGGCGATTCGTGGTGGTTTACCGTGTGGGGGCCGGAAAGGCTTGCCGACGAGGGCATCGGCGAACGCGAAGACTGGATGCTGACGGCGAACGACCGCTGGCACGAATTCGGCAAGATCGCGCCGGGCTTCAACATGCTCGATCCGATCAAGGCCACCCTCATCACGCCGGGACTGGACATGGACGGCGCCTTTGCCGACTGGGGCATTCCGGCGGCGATTGTCACCAAATATCTGGCCGAGCACGGCGTCATCGTCGAGAAGACCGGGCTGTATTCCTTCTTCATCATGTTCACCATCGGCATCACCAAGGGCCGCTGGAACACGCTGGTGACCGCCTTGCAGCAGTTCAAGTCGGACTACGACGAGAACCAGCCGCTGTGGCGCGTGCTGCCGGAGTTCGTGGAGAAACATCCGCGTTATGAAAAGACCGGGCTGAAGGATCTGTGCGACCAGATCCACACCATCTACAAGGCCAACGATGTGGCGCGGCTGACCACCGAGATGTATCTGTCGGAGATGGCGCCGGCGATGCGACCGGCCGACGCATTCGCCAGAATGGCGCACCGCGAGATCGAGCGCGTCGAGATCGACCGGCTCGAAGGCCGCATCACCGCCATGCTGGTGACGCCGTATCCGCCGGGCATTCCCCTGCTGATCCCGGGCGAGCGCTTCAACGCCACCATCGTGCGCTATTTGCAGTTCACCCGCGAATTCAACGAGAAATTCCCCGGCTTCGAAACCGACGTGCACGGCTTGGTCAGCGATGTGGTCGACGGCAAGGCGCGCTATTACGTCGACTGCGTGACCTGACCTGACCGGGCCGCCCGACCGGCTTGATTTGCCAGGCAAAAAGCGTATGATTCGCAATCCCCGGTTTGCCGGGGATTGTTTTTTGACCTTGCTCCACCGCACCGCAGCGGGGGGCTGAACCGAAAGGAAACTCGATGCGGCATTACGAAATCGTATTTATCGTCCATCCCGATCAGAGCGAGCAGGTGCCCGCCATGATCGAACGCTACAAGGGCAACATCACCACGCGCGGCGGCAGCGTCCACCGCCTGGAAGACTGGGGCCGCCGCCAGATGGCCTATCCGATCCAGAAAGTCCACAAGGCCCATTACGTGCTGATGAACATCGAGTGCGACCAGGAAACCCTGGAAGAACTCGAACACGGCTTCAAGTTCAACGATGCCGTGCTGCGCCATCTGACCATCAAGCGCGACGCCGCCGTGACCGCGGCCTCGCCGATGATGAAGGAAGAGAAATCGCGCGACATGCTGGACAGCGCCAAGCCAGAAGCAGCAGCCGAGCAGCCCGCCGCAGCCTGAGCGAGTGAATCGGCTGGCCATCAGCGGAGCCCTCATCCAGGTTGACCCGGTGCGATACAGCCCGGCGGGCGTGCCGATTGCTGAGGCGGTGATTCTTCACCGCAGCAGTCAGTCGATAGCAACCCAGACCAGGCAGGTGGAATGCGAGTTGACGGTGCAGGCGAGCGGATCGCTTGCCAGTCGGTTGGCGCAACTGACCACCGGAACTCAGGTCAAGCTGGAAGGCGCGTTGAACCGGCGCAGCGTGAACAGCCGACAACTGATCTTGATATTGAATCGAATCGAAAAGGAATAAATCATGGCCCGTCCCATGGGTGGAAAATCCGGCGGCAAGTTCGCCAACAAGCGCCGCGACAGCG
>MKUE01000034.1 GCA_001897675.1 Thiobacillus sp. 65-1059
ACAGGAAATATTGCGAGTAGGACATTTTCCGATCCTCCTGTAATCAATGCGTCTGGGCAGGGGCGACCGGCCGGCGCGAGGCCGGCATCTGCACCACCGACACCTGCGGGCCGGGATTCATCAAGGGCTCGACGCCATCGATCGAGGGGCCGAACATCTCCATCGCCTCGTCCATGTCGCGCACCGGCGGCTCGGCCAGCTCCTGCGCGGCCACCGGCGACAGGGTTTCCAGCAGCCGAAAGGCGGCGGCGTAGGGGCTGCCGTTGGCGTCGAGCTTGCGGCCGACGGCGGCGAGCACGTGCACCGCGTCACCCAGCAATTCGAGGGCCTCCCCGGCCGGCAGCAGAGAGAGGAATTCGAGGAACAGCGGCACGTAGTCCGGCAGCTCGGCGGCGCTGGCGTCGAAATCGTGCTTCCAGTATTCCTCCAGCAGGTCGATCATCGCCGAGCCGCGGTCGCGCGATTCGCCGTGGATGTGCTCGAACAGGTGCAGCGAATGCGAGGGGTTGCGGTCGAAGGTGGCGACGTAGTTTTCCTGCAGCGCGATCAATTCCGACTCGTGCAGCAGGTCGAACAAAGGCGCCAGGCGGGCGGTGGCATTGCCGTTGAACCCGGCTTCGTCCAGCAGCGCGGCATGCATCTCGGGCAGGGCCGACAGCCAGTCGGATTCCGGATACATCAACAGCATAGAAATGACTTTGAAGGTTTTCATCGTGCGGGCTCCTCAACCGGTTTTCTTCTTGGCGTGCAGCTGCGACAGGTCGACCGGCACCGAATTCCTGCGGTTGCCGAACAGGGTGGTCCTGGGCGTCACCCCGTCCGAGCAGCCGTTGCCGAAGGAAAAGCCGCAGCTCGACTTCTCCTCGAAGGTGTTGATCGTCTCCTCGCGGTGGGTGGTGGGGACGACGAAGCGGTCCTCGTAGTTGGCGATCGCCAAGTAGCGGTACATCTCGTCGGCCTGCGCCGAGGTCAGACCCACCTGATCGAGCGCGGCGGTGTTGGGCTTGCCTTCCACCGACTTGCCGCGCATGTAGGCGCGCATCGCCAGCAGGCGGTCGAGCGCCGCGATCACCGGCTTCTCCTTGCCGCCGGTGAGCAGGTTGGCGAGGTAGGTGATCGGGATGCGCAGCGATTTCGTATCCGGAATGATGCCGTTCATGCCCATCCGGCCGGATTCGGCGGCGGCCTGGATCGGGGAGAGCGGCGGCACGTACCACACCATCGGCAGGGTGCGGTATTCGGGGTGCAGCGGGAAGGCGATCTTCCAGTCGATCGCCATCTTGTAGACCGGCGACTTCACCGCGGCGTCGAGCCAGGCCTCCGGGACGCCCTCGGCGCGGGCTGCGGCGATCACCGCTGGGTCGGACGGGTCGAGGAAGATCTTCAACTGCGCCTCGTAGAGTTCCTTCTCGTCGGCGACGCTGGCGGCTTCCTCGATACGATCGGCGTCGTAGAGGATGACCCCCAGATAACGGATGCGGCCGACGCAGGACTCCGAACACACGGTCGGCTGGCCGGCTTCGATGCGCGGGTAGCAGAAGATGCACTTCTCCGCCTTGCCGCTCTTCCAGTTGTAGTAGATCTTCTTGTACGGGCAGCCCGAGATGCACATGCGCCAGCCGCGGCACTTGTCCTGGTCGACCAGCACGATGCCGTCCTCCTCGCGCTTGTAGATCGAGCCGGAAGGGCAGGAGGCGACGCAGGTCGGGTTGAGGCAGTGCTCACACAGGCGCGGCAGGTACATCAGGAAGGTGTTCTCGAAGGTGGCGTGCATTTCCTTCTGCACGTTGTCGAAGTTCTTGTCGCGCCCGCGCGAGGAGAATTCGCCGCCGAGGTCGTCCTCCCAGTTGGGGCCCCAGTGGATCTTGTCCATCTTCTTGCCGGTGATGGCAGAGATCGGCCGCGCGGTCGGCGGCGTCTCGGACAGCGGCGCCTTCTGCAGGTGCTGGTAGTCGTAGGTGAAAGGCTCATAGTAGTCGTCGATCTCCGGCAGGTTGGGGTTGCCGAAGATGTTGGCGAGGATCTTCAGCCGGCTGCCCTGGCGCGGCTCGATCTTGCCGTCGCC
>MKUE01000035.1 GCA_001897675.1 Thiobacillus sp. 65-1059
GACAGCCTCAACGACCTGCGCCTGAAGATCAAACTGCACGGCCAGGAATCGAAGGGGCGGGACATGATGGCGGGGCTGGATCACCTGGATATTGTCTGACCGACACGCACCATGCAAAACGGGGTGCCTAGGCACCCCGTTTTTGTTTGACACACAGGCTATAGCTTGCCGAGCAGATTCACGAACCACCCCTGGCTGCGGTAATCCAGGTTGGTGAGATCGTCCGAAAAATCAGTGAAGTTGTAGCCCACGCCCACCTTGACGTGTTGATTGATGTGGCGATACACCCCGACCAATGCGCCGGAGCGGGCGTCGCCCGCCGCCTCGGCGTCGAGATAGCGCAGTTCGCCGATGGCGTCCCATTCGTGCACCACGTGCCAGTCGAGCCGCACGATGCCGAGCCAGGCGCGGCTGTCGAACCACGGGCTGCCGGCGACGCTGGTGTCGCGCAGTTCACCGAAGCGGTAGCCGAGTTTGCCGCCCACCGAGAGCTTGGGCACCAGATCGTAGATCGCGTCCACCGACAGCACATGGCTGCGCTGCTCGAAGGTGCTGGCACCGCCGGAGGCGGAGAGCTGGCCGGGGCTCGGCAGGTCGGCAAGGTAGGTGTACTTGAACAACGCATTTAACTTGTCGTTCAGCACCGGACGATAGCCCAGGCCCAGCACCACCTCGGTGAAATCGGCGTCGGTGGTGCTGCCTGTGCCGGCGTCGCTGACGGCGAAGTTGAACTTGCCCAGCACGCGCCAGTCGGGCGTGGTCTGGTAGCCCAGCGTGTTCTTCATCAGCCAGCTGTCGCGCTCGCCGGTGAGGTTGCCGTCTTCGGTGCGGTATTCGATTACGCCGGCGTACTTGATGCGCTCGAACTGATAGCCCGCCGAGAGCGACACCGCCGTGCGGTCGAGGTCGCCGGTCGCGGGATCGGAGGTGATGCCTTTTTCAAAGCGCGCGCCCCAGTTCCAGCGGTCGTTGGCGGCGAGATCCAGGCCGAAGGCGTGGATGAGGCCGGACGGGCCGTTGTCCGCCGTTTGATAGCGTTCTTCGGCGTACACCGAAAGGCTGTCGCTAACCCGCGATTTCATGCCGGCGGTGAGGTTGCCGACGCGGCCACGATAGCCGGTGTCGCTGCGGTCAGGGTCGAGCAGATAGTTGAGGTAGACGCTGTTGCGGTCACTCAGACGAACATCCGCACCCACTTTGCCGCCCACGCCGCCGTCGCCGTCGCTGACTTCACCGATGAGCTTGACGCGGTCGTTGATCTGCACGTGGCCGCCGACGCCGAGCCGGTCGTTGTCGCGGCGGGTGCCGTCGTGCTGCGCCGTGCCCTGCACCAGGCCATACACTTCCCAGCGGCCCGGGTCGCCTTGTTCGGTGACCGGATGCCAGGCCAGCTTGGCGGCGACGTCGGTGCGTGCGCCGGTTTCCGCCAGGATCGCGGACGCGCCCGCCGCCAGCGCGGTGTCGCGGTCGTCGTGACGCACGCCTACGCTGGCCGACAGGCTGGGCGTCAGCGCGTAAGTGGCGTCGATTTCCGCCGACTGCGACGCGCCCGACAGGCTGCCGTCCTTGAAGTCGGCGCGGGCCAGGAGTTCGAGCTTGTCGGTTGCCTGTACCTTCATCTGCACGCCGGTCTGATCGATGCCTTCATTGGTGAGCTGGCCCGGTGCCGAATAGCCGTCGTCGCGCTTCAACCAGTAGGCGCTGACGCTGCCCGGGCGCGTGGCACCGAGTTCGGCGAGATCGAGCACGCCTTCGACGCGATGCGCCTGCGCGTCGATGCCGGCGGTGGTGGTTTGCGCCACCGTGCCAAAATCAAAGCCGCCGTTTTGCGAGCTGAGCGCGCCGTTGCCGGGGCCGTCGGAACGGGCGGTTTCGAGTTTGAGCCAGGTGCCCGGCGCATAGCGCAGGGTGAGATCGCCGCCCAGGAGTTTCTGCTCGGTGCCGGTGCCGTCCTGTTTGTAGCCGGTAACACCCACTTTCACCTGATCGGTGATCCAGTGGCTGGCGCGGCCGCCCAGGGTGAGGTTGTCCGCCGCCGACACGCCGGGGGTGTATTCGTAGCCCGCCACCAGATAGACGGGGTGGCCGCTCAGGCTGCCGCTCATCACCAGCGTGCCGGCGCTTGCCGTGGCTGGCAGCGGCGTGCGCAAGACCACCCGGCCCTGAATGCTGTTGAGCTCGTAATCCTGCCCGGCGACCAGCGTGGTCGACTGGAGCACGATGCCGGAATCCTTGTCACGGATTTCCACCCGCAGGCGCTCGGAGCCCGCCAGGATGTCCTGATGACGCAGGTAGTAGAGCGAGCCGCCGGTGCCCCGGAATTCCTCGATCGACGCCAGCGTGCCGGGGTCGGCCGCGAACAGCTCGGCCTCGGTACGCCGCTCGCCGAAAGCGGTGGCCACCGGTGCCTGATAACGCGCCTGCGCGCCGTACAGGCCACGACTGTAGTTCACCAGATCGGTGCCGGTGAGTCTGGTCTGGAAGCTGCCCCACAGCACGTGCGAATCGCCGCGCTGCAACTTGACGTAAAACTTGCCCTGCGTGGGCGCGTCTTCCACCAGCGTCGAGTCGTCGCCGTATACCGGGTAGTAGGCGTTGGGGTCGAGCCGGCGCAAGAGATAACGCGGATCCTTGCTGTTGAAATGAGAAAACAGGTCTTCGAGGGGCTGCTCGCGCGTGTCGGCGCTGGCGGTCAAAAGCGTTTCGCCCTTGATCTTGCCCTTGAGGTAAAACGCCAGCCGGCCATCGACGTAGACCTCTTCGTCGTAGCGTTTGCTGTCGTCGCCGGTGACGAGTTTGGCCGGGCCCTTGACGTTGTTCTGCCCCAGGGTGAGGTCGGCCAGCGCAACGTAAAACCAGTCGTTGTGCGGAATATAGAGATGGCGGTTGAACTCGGCACGCTGGCCGGACGGCGCTTCGGTCGCCACCTCGACCACATGATTGCCTGCGGGCAGAATCTGCCGCACCGCAAATTTGCCGTGGGCGTCCACCGGCACGCTGCGACCCAGCACGGTGACATGGCTGCCGGGTGCGAGCTTCTCGCCGTTGACCGTGACCGCACCCCCTGAAACCGGGATGGTGTGCAAACCACGATGGTTTTCGCCGTAGCCGATCAGGTCTTCGCGCGCGGGTTTGTCCTCGTCGCCGAGCGGGCGTTTCGCGTCGAGTAGCTTGAGCAGTTTGGGATAGGTTTCATCAAACCGCCCCTGCGTGTCGTACACGCGAATCAGGTATTGCACGGCATCGCGATCTTTGGGCACCTGCCACTCGACCGGCGTATCGACGTGCGGGTCGAGCGCAATCACCGCCAGCGGCGTTTTCTGTGTCGAAGCGTCGGCGGCAAAAATACGCACCTCGGCTTTTTTGATGAACGCGGCATAGTTGCTGTAAGGCGTGAAGCGCACGGTTTCGCCGCGCACTGCGCCGTCGGGATGCACGGTGAGATTCAGCACCGGCGTGGTTTCCAGTCCGTCGAAACGCACCTGGATGTCCGCTTTTTCCAGCGCAATATCGGTGCAGCGCGTGGTGTCGGCGGTGTTGGGCACGTCGCCGGCGTCCAGCGGTTCGCCGTCGACCGAGATGCGGAACGGCAGGCCAGCGTCACCGCCCGACTGATCCTTGCACGGCAGCGCGGGCGCGGGCGTGGGGGCCGCCACGGGGACGGTTTCGGTTTTTGTGCCTGCCGGCTGGTCGTACCAGATTTCGATTTCGACGCGGCGGTTGGGCGCAAGGCAGGCCTTGTAGTCGGCCATGTCCTGCGTGTTGCCCGCGTAGGCGCGGCGGGGCTCGCACGACTTCACCGGCTGGGTATCGCCCCGGCCGCGCGTGTCCATGGAGACGCTCGCCATGCCGGCTTGCGTTTTGAGAAACGCGGCCACTTCGGCTGCACGCGCTTCGGACAGGCCCTGGTTGTTGCCGTAGCGCTGCTTTGCTTCCGGCGTCATGCGCTGCACGTCAGCGTGGCCGGTGAGGCGCATCCGCAGCCCGGGTTTGCCGGCCAGACGCTGCGCCAGGGTGACCAGAATCTGGCGTTCCGCGCCGCCCAGGAGATCGCGCCCGGAGGGAAACTGCGGCAGCGTGGTGGGCGCGTCTTCGGCACGGGTCTCGAATACCGTCACCTCGCGGGTTTCGGCTTTGGCTACCGGCGCGCTCAGCACCACCACTTCGTCTGGCCGGCGGTATTCGACGCTGGGCGGGGTGTGGCCTGCTTCCCGTGTGAAGACGAGGCTGTTTTGCCAGGTTTTGCCGGGTTGCGCCGGTGCCGGGCAACCCGATTCCGACTCGCAGCGTGTGCGGTCTTCCGCGCCGGCAGGCGTGCCGCACAGGGCGGCGATGAGGCTGGCCAGTACGGTATGTTTCACGGGCAGTTTATTCATGATTATTTGCCCTCCTTGTTGGCCTTGGCGGCAGGCAAGAAGAGTTCTTCCTCGATCAACAGCGTGTGGCAACAGGCCTTGTCTTTCCACGTGCGCTGGAGTTGCTGGCTGACGGCGGCGAGACGCTCGCGCGCAAGTGCCTCACCGTCGGCACCGGCCTTGTAGCCGAGGCGCAGGACTGACGGACGGGCTTTCAGCTTGTCCGGCAACGCAGCGAGTTGCTTCGTCCAGGCGGGTTTCAGCGTGGTTTTGCCCGCTTCGAACGCGGCATCGCTCATGTCCACCCGCACCACCTTGTGGATCGTCGCGCCGAAGTTCAGCTTGCTCAGCTTGCCGCGCGTGATCCGCACGTCACGCGGGTTTTCGGTGGTGACGCGATAGCCGGTCGGCAAGGTACGCTCGTCCAGCTTCATGATGAAATTGCTGCCGCGATCGGCATCGGGAATCGCCGCGCACGCCACGTGGAAGCGGCCTTCGGCGTCGGTGGTCACCAGCCAGCCGCGCGCGGTGGCAAGGCGCACGTTGGCAATGCCGGGCTCGCCGTCGTCCTGGTAGCCGTTGGCGTTCCGGTCGTCGAACACCTTCCCGATGAGGTCGGAACAGTCGAACACGGCATCCGGAATCACGCGTACGGTGGCGGTGGCCACGCTCGACACTGCGGCATTGGCCAGGTTGTTGAAGGCTTGCGCCGAGTTGACGTATTCGCCCGGCTGCACGCCCGCCCCCACCACCAGCAGGAGCTTGATGGTGCGCGTGGCGTTGGCCGCCAGCGTCTGGTTGGTCCAGGTGAGTTCGCGGCCATTGATCGCGGGCTCGGTCGGCACGCCGTTGATCGTTGCGCTACCCGGTTTGTACTTGAAGCCCGGCGGCACGGTGTCGCGGATGTCGATGTTGGTGAGAGTGGCCGCCAGCGTGTTGCGCGCGGTGATCGTGTACGGCACCAGCTGGCCGACGCTCACATTCACCAGCGGCGTGGTTTTGGTGAGCGCAATGGCCCCGCCCAGAATCGGGTCGAGCGGAATGTGGTTGTTGACCACGTTGCTCGAACTGGTGCCGGGCACGCCGGTGAGCGTCAGCGCAAAACTGGTGTAGTACACCGTGGGGTCGGCACCATTCGGCGCGCCGGGCTGGGCCTGGATTGCATCGGTGCCGCCGTTGCCCGGCACGTAGGGGCCGGCAGTCGGTGGAATGATCGTCGAGTCTGGCGGCAAGTAACCGCCCGGCTGCCCCACTTGCAGCGTGTAGGTACCGGTGCCGGGGCAGCCCGGGGGGGCGGGGTTCAGCAGCAGGAACTGGTACATGCCGGACGGGCCGGTCGTCTGCGTGTTCACGCCGCCGACCAGACACGATCCCGGCACCGCCGCGCCGCCACTTAACAGCGTGACCTGCGCGCCGGAAATCGGCGTGCGCGTGATCGAGTCGTACACCACGCCGGACGGATCGAGCGGCAGGTTCTGCGCCAGCGTCGTGACGCCCGGTGCCAGTTGCAGTCCGGTGATGATGCCGTTCTGGATGGTGCCGTTGCGCGCGGGTGTGGGGTCGCTCGACTGCGCGAGACCGTAGATGGCCCCGCTAACGGGTTCGCGGAAACGCAGGCTGTATTCGGTCGCCGCATTGCCCGGGGTGGAGGGGAAAAGCCCACCGAGGGTGTAGTTGCCGCTGGCGTCGGTCACCGCGCTGCCCACCACGGTGCCGGCGCTGTTCAGCACTTCGACGATAAAGCCCTGCACCTGGGTGGTGGCCAGCGGATCGTCGTTGACCCGGTTGTGGTTGGCATCCAGATACACAGTGCCACTCACCGACGACAGGCTGCCGGCGGCAAAGCTCACCGGCGTCGGGTCGTTTTCACCTGGCTCGCTGGCGTCGCCGTTGGCGTTGGGGTCGGGGTTGACGCCGTTGTCCGACAGATCCGTGGCGATCACCGTGCCGCCGGGCGTCTGCGCCGTGGTGGCCGTAGCCTGGTTGTTCTGCGTCGCGGCGGGCAGCGGATTGCTGCCAAAGTCGATCTGCACCGTGAACGTGAGCGTGCACTGCTCGCCGGGTTGCAGGTTCTGGTTGCCCGCGAGCAAAGTGTTGACGCCGCTGCCGGTAAACGCCGGATTGGCGTTGAGCACGGTGCCGGTACACGCGGACACGGCGACCGGGGGGGCGATCGTCCGCGTCACCGCCGTGGGGAAGGTGGCCACCACATCGTCCGTCACCTGCACATTGGTCGCCGTTACGCTGGCGCTGACGTTGCGCACGATGATCGTGTAGGGGACGCGATACTGCTTCGCGCCGGTCTGCACGATGCCGGATACCGACTTGGCCACGCCGATGGCCTGCGCTGCCAGACTCACCGGAGTGGGTGAGCTGTCGTCGTTGGGCGTGCCGTTGCCATTGGGGTCGGGGTTGCTGCCGTCCACACTGTCGTCCTGCACCGTGCCGCCGCCGGGCGGTGAGGCGGTGGACACCGCGCTGTTTTCAAACGGGCCGGGGGTGGTCGGGAAGAAACGCACGGTGAAGCTGATTTGCGCGCTGGACGCCGACGCGCCGAAGTTGGGCAGGCTGCTCGACGCGGGATTCAGCAGGTTCGTACCCGAACCGTTGCCGGTAAACACACCGGGGGCCACGGCGGCGAGCGACGCGCCGTTGGTTTGTGCGCCCACGGTGGGCCCGCTGGTGATCGTATAGTGTCCGGCGGCAGGAATCGCGCTGGCGGTGTAGGTGCCGAACTGCGGCAGGGCACCGGCCAGCGTGTCGCTGACCTGCACGCTGGCGAGCGGCGTCTGGCCGGCGTTGCGTACCGTCAGGGTAAACGGCACGGTGTAGGTGCCGTCGCCGTTATTGACCACCGCGCCGGCGGATTTGGCCAGACCGATGCGCGGCACCGGTACCGGTGTGGGATCGTTCTCGCCCGCCTCGCCCGCGTTGCCGTTGCTGTTGGGGTCGGGGCTTGTCCCGTCGTCCGACAGGTCGTTGACGGGTGAGCCGCTGTAGTCGCCGGTGCCGCTGGCCTGCGCCTGATTGGTGTAGGTGAGCGCCGCACCGGGGTTGAAGCGGTAGACGAAATCGAGGGTGCAGACGGCGGCGGGTGCCATGGCCGAGATCGTCGCCACGGCGAGATTGCCGCTGTGGCCGGTGAACCCGCCCACGGTGGCACCGTTGGCGCAGGCTCCCGAGAAGGCCGGCGCGGTTTGCACGGTGTACTGGCCGCTGGCGAGCACTGCTGCCGCGCCGCCGGGCACGAAACCGCCGAACTGGCCGCCCGCCGCCGTGGAGAGCGGATCGGTCACCGACACGGTATTGAGCGGTTCGTTGCCGACGTTGCTGACGACGAGGCGCACCGGCACCAGCAGACTACCGTCCGGCTGCACCGAAACTTGGGTGTTCACGCGCTTGGCAATGCCGATAGCCGCGTTGAATGCGGGCAGAACCGGTGTGGGGTCGTTTTCGCCGGCCTCGTTGGCCTGGTTGTCGTTATCGGGATCGGGGTTGCTGCCGTTGTCCGACAGATCCTGGAGTTGCGGGTTGGTCGCCGAGGTCTGGCCGGACAACGCGCCCGTGCCATTCACAACGGCCTGGTTATCGTAGCGGCCGCCCGACGGCAACAGCGGCGGCAGCGGATTGGTCGGCCGCACGCGCAGCGCCAGGTCCACCGTACACGTTCCCCCGGCGGCGAGGCTAAATCCGCTGGCGACTGTGGTGCTGGCACTGCCGTTGTACGTGGCATTGAGTCCGGAACACGACCCCGCCGGCGCAGCCAGCAGGGTGTATTCGCCCGGATTGAGCGCGTCAGCAGCCGGGTTGCCCAGCGTAACCTGCGTGCCAAAGCGCGGCGTGCCCCCCGCCAGCGTGTCGGTAATGACGATGCTGTTCAGCGCTTCCAGGCTGAAATTTTCGACCAGCAGGCGGAAGGTGACGTTGAAGCTGCCATCCGGATTGACCGTCGGCCCGGCGTTCACGGCCTTGGCGATACCGATGCGCGCCTGCGGCACCTCGGCGAAGGTGTAGCCGGTGGCGGCGGTGTTCGCCGGCAGGGCAATCGCGGAAATCACATCATTGACCGAAGCATTGCCGCCCACCGTGCCGGCGGTGTCGATGCCATCCACGAGATACGCTTCGCTGACCGCACCTTCGCTGAGGGTGTACGTACCTTCGGGCAAATTGGCAAAGCTGTAGTTGCCGCTGGCGTCGGTGGTGGCGGTCCGGCTGATGGCTGCGCCGTCAAAGCTCGTACCTGTGAGCGTCAGCGTGATGCCGGCGATGCCGGTATCCCCCGCCGTGACCAGACCATCGTTGTTGAAATCGCGGAACACGCGACCGGCCAGCGACGACGCATTGACCGACACGCTGCCGCTGTTGCTGTTGTTGCCGGCATTGATGTCCAGCGACGAAGTCGCCACCGAGGCCGTGTTGTTGAAATTCTGCGGGGTGCTGCTGACGGCGACGATCTGTACCGGCACCGTGATGTCCACCTCGCCACCGCTGCTCACCGTGCCCAGGGTACAGGTGAAGGCGACGCTGCCCGCGTTGCCGCTGCACGTGGTGGACGTGGTGGTGCCGGCAATGATGGCCACCGTAGGGGTGCCCGTCAGCTGCATGTTGGTGGGCAGCGTGTCGGAGACGACAACGTTGTCGGCCTCGGCAAGCCCTGCGCCCACGTTGTTGCGCACCTTGACGACAAAATTGAAATCGTCACGCAGGTTGACCGGGTTGGCCGACGCAATCTTGCTCACCACCTGCATGTCCGCCTTGGTGAGCACCGTGGTGGTTTCGTTGACGGTGTTGTTGGCCGCGTTGGTGTCGAACCCCAGGGCGGCTTCGTCAGAGGTGAGGCTCACCGAGTTGGTGTCCACGCCCTTGATTTCGCCGCGCAGGGTGACAGTGAAACTCGCCGTCTGTCCCGACGCCAGGCGCGGCACCTGGCACACCAGCGTGCCGCCGGTGCTGTTCACCGCCGGCACGGTGCCGCAACTGCCGCCCGCCGGCACGGTGTGGGACTGGTAGCTCAGGCGGGTGGGCGGCAGGCTCTCGGTGATCTGCACGTTTTCCGCCACCGACGGGCCCTGGTTGCGCGCGGTGACGGTGTAAACCGTGTTGTCGCCGGCGGCAACGGGATCAACGCTGTCAGTCTTGTTGATGAGGAGATCGAGCGCAGGATTCAGCACCGCAGTATTGACGCTGGCGCTGTTGTTGCCGGCGTCGGTTTCTGTCGTGCTGGTGGCCACGCTCACGTTGTTGGTCAGCGTGCTGCCCCGGGTGGCGGTGTTGGGTTGCACCACGATGGTGAGCGTGCGCTGCGCGCCGTTGTTGATCGTGCCGAAGTTACAGACGATCTGGTCGTTGCCCGGGCCAGTGGTACTGTTGGCCGTTGGTGTCGTGCTGCACGACCCCGCCGACGGCGTGGCGGACACGAACGTGACATTGGCCGGCAGGGTGTCGGTGACGGTGACGTTGCCCGCATCCGACAAGCCATTGGCGATATTTGTCGCCGTCACCACGTAGGTGACGTTCTGCCCGGCCGGTACCGAGGCGGGATTGGCGTTTTTGCTGACGGTGACGTCTGCACGCGGGGTCACGGTGCTGGTCACGCTCGCGGTGCGGTCGGCGGCGTCCGGATCGGCGGTGTTGGCCGACACCACGCTGACGGTGTTGGTGCGGCTGCCGCCGTTGCCGCCGGGGCGCACCTGCACCGTCACCACCGGGCAATCGACGCCGGCGGTACACACCGGCAGGCTGGCAAAGGCGCAATTCAGGTTGCGCGTGGTGCCGCCGCTGGCCGACGACGTGCAGCTTGCCCCCGTGGCCACCCCCGCGTTGAGGCTTTCGCCCACGTAACCCGCGCCGGTCGGCCCGGTGCTGCTGTTGATGAGGCTGGTGAGGCTGTCGGCCAGTGACACCGTGGTGGCAGCCTGCGGGCCCGCGTTGACGATTTCGAGCGTGTAGGTCAGCACGTCGCCAGCCGCCACAGTGCCGGGCGACACCGATTTCAGTACCGACAGATCGGCCGAATCGCCGGGCACGCTGCTGGTCACCGGCGCAGTCGTCGTGTCGTTGCCAGGGTTGTTGTCGGGCAGGTTCGCATCGGGCGAACTCACGCTCATGCTGTTCACAAGGCTGCCGGTACCCGATGCGGTGGCGTTGAGCGTAACGACAGGGGTAGTGGCGTTGGCCGCCAGCGGGGCACCCGCCGTGTATACGCGGGTGCAGGTAATGCTCGCCGGCCCGGCGACGGGTGCAGCAGGCAGGCAGCTCCAGCCGTTAAGCGTGTAGCTGTTGGCGGTGACACCGGCCGGCAGGCTGTCGGTCATCGTCAGCGTGCCGAAGAACGCAGCAGTACCAATATTGGTAGCGCTGATCGTGTAGTCGTACGGCACACCGGTCACCACCAGCGCGGGGCTGGGTGCAGACTTGTTGGCGCGCAAATCGACGGTGGCGGCCTGAATGGTGGCGGCCGTGTCGCTCGCGCTGTTGTTGGCCGGGTTGGGGTCAGACGGGCCCGCCGCGCTGATCGTGGCTGTGTTGACGACGCCTGCACCCGCGCCGCTTGCGGTGGCCGGAATAACGACGTTGCCTAGCGACACAGCGTTGCCCGCACCGCTGCCCGCAGGCTTGGTGCAGGTGACGGTCTGCCCCGACACACCGCAAGTCCAGCCGTTCTGCGGGCTGGCCACGGCACCCACCGTGTAGTTGGCGGGCAGGGTATCGGTGATCGTAAGCGTGTTGGGTGAATCGCCGCTGTAGCTCGGCGTGAGGGTGAAATTCACCGCCTGCCCGACGATGAGCGTGCCCGCAGGCGCACGCGATTTGGTCAGGCGCACGTCGCTGCCGGCCGTTACCGTGGTGTTGAACACCGCCGTGTTGTTGGTGCTGACCGGGTCGGCAGGCGTGCCCGCCGCCGCAATGCTGCCAGCCGGCGTGAGCGTGGAACCTGACGCCGCTGCAATCTGGCCGGTGAACACCCGCGTGGTCGAACCGCCGTTGGCCAGCGCCGCCACCGTGCAGGAATAGGTTGAACCCGCCAGTGTGCAACCACCGGGCGGCGTCACCCCGACGAGGCCGGTGGGCACGGGAAACGACAGGGTCTGGCCGGGCGAGGTGTCCGGGCCGTTGTTCAACACCGTGAAGGTGTACGACACCGTGCTGCCGGATTGCGCGCTGGCCGGGCCCGCCAGGCTCAAGGCAATGTCCGCGCCCGCGCTCACCGTGGTCGATTCGTTATCGACGTTATTGTTCACGTCGTCGTCGCCCGCTGCCGGTACGCTTGCCCCCAGGATCACCGAACCCGACACGCTGGTACGCAGGGTGACGTTCACCGTGGCGCTATCGCTGCCACCGCCGGCTTCGCTCAGTGCCGGTACCGTGCAAGTTACCGGGCCGCTGCCACTGCAACTCATGCCAGTGGCGCTGATAAAGCTCGTCGTCGCCGGAATCGACAAGATGAGGGAAGTCGATGCTGCGGCGCTGTTGCCGTTGTTGCTGACAGAGACCACGTAGACCACGTTGCCGCCGGCTATCACCGGGTCGAAACCTGTGTCGCTGTTGTTCACCACCCAGTCCACGCCGGCCCAGGCGGCAGGGGCCATCAACAGGCTGGCTGCGGCTACGAGGCGCACGCACCCGCTACGCACGGCACGAAGGCTCGGCAAAGTCATGAATCGCATACGGTAATCCCTTAGCAAGATCTTATTGTTGGGTGCTGCCGACCTGCCACGCGGGCACGTCGGCAGCCGCCCGCACCGGAGTATAAGGTCGCTGGGCGGCGCGCAGTTGATAAAGAATTGTTAAGTTTGGGGAATAACGGTAGTGGCGGGTGGCACTGTGGGGCCGCCGCAACACAGGAAGCGCAGGATCAGGCCGGGGCAGGCCGGGGCTTTGCCCGCATCGACCCCGCAATCAGCCTGTACTGCAAAAACCGCGTCTCGATCTGGCCGTTGAAGAGCGGAATGCGGCGGCTGGCCTTCAGGCCCATCAACTTGGGCAGTAGCGGATCGCCGGAGATGATCCACGCGTCCCAGCCGGCGAAGTTCTGTTTCAGCCAGTCACCCAGCAACGGGTACCAGTCGGCGAGATCGTCGGCGTCGCCGATGCGTTCGCCGTAGGGCGGGTTGGTGATGAGGGTGCCGACGGGGGTGGGCGGCTTGAGGTCGAGCGCGTCGGAGACCCTGAGCTCGATGGCGTCGGCGTAGCCGGCGGCCGCGAGGTTGTTGCGCGCCTTGTCGAGCACCCAGCGGTCCTGGTCGGCGCCGAAGAGCGGCAGGGATTTCAGCGGTTTTTCCTTCGCTTTTTCCTCGGCCCGGATGCGCTGCCACAGCGCGGCGTCAAAGTTGCGGTAGTGCTCGAAGGCAAAGTGACGGGCGCGACCGGGCGCGCGGTTGAGCGCCATGTCCGCCGCTTCGAGCAGGATGGTGCCGGCGCCGCACATCGGATCGAGCAGCGGCGTGCCGGGCTCCCAGCCGGACAGCAGCAGCAGTCCGGCGGCGAGGTTTTCCTTGATCGACGCCGCGCTCGCCTCGCGCTTGAAGCCGCGCTTGAAGAGGGGCTCGCCCGAGGTGTCGAGGTAGAAAGTGACCGCGTCCGGGGTGAAGAAGGCATACACCGGCACGTCGGGCGCTTCGGTGTCGACGCTCGGGCGTTCGCGGGTTTCCTCGCGGAAGCGGTCGCAGATGGCGTCCTTGATCTTCAGCGTGATGAAGTTGAGGCTTTTCAGCGGCGCGTTCTGCGCGCCGACCTTCACCGCGATGGTCTTCTTGACGTCGAACCAGGCGGGCCAGTCGAGGTCGAGCGCGGCGCGGTAGATGTGCTCTTCCTTGCGGTAGCGGGTGTAGCCGACCTTGCGCAGGATGCGGGTGGCGATGCGCGAAGTGAGGTTGGCGCGCATTTCGGCCGCCGCGTCGGCCATGAACAGCACGCCGGCGGGCACCTGGCGCACCACCTGCGCGCCGGCGGCCGCGAGTTCGGCTTCCAGCAGGGCCTCCAGCCCGCGCGGGCAGGTGGCGAAGTGGCTGGCTGGCGGCAGCGCCTCGCGTTCCGGACGGACGGGATGCGGCGTTTTGTTACGGCGGGATTCGGGCTTCAAAAAACACTTTCAGAAAATTTTATCCGCGCGCGACGGCGAATCTTCGCGGACAATGATTTAAAACGGCTTCAGCACCACCAGCAGCACCACGGCCAGCAGCGCAATCACCGGAATTTCATTGAACCAGCGGAACCAGGTGTGCGATTTCCGGTTCTGTCTGGCTTCAAACTGCCGCAGCAGGTTTTTGCATACATGGTGATAGCCGACCAGTCCGGCGACCAGCGCGAGCTTCGCCCACAGCCAGCCCATCGTCGGCAGCCAGTACGCCAGCCACAGCCAGATGCCGGTGGCGAGCGCGAGCCACATGATGGGGGTGACAAACCGATACAATTTGCGCGCCATCAGCAGCAGGCGGTCGTAGGCGGCGTCGTTGGATTCCATCGCCAGATTGACGAAGATGCGCGGCAGGTAGAACAACCCGGCGAACCAGCTCACCACCATCACGATATGAAACGACTTCAGCCACAGCATGGATAGACAAGCCTTTTTGAAGAAATGGACGCCAAGTCCGCTGACCCTGATTTTACTGGGTTTGATCGCGTACCTGTGGTTTCGCCCGCCGGCCGACGTCAGCGAGGAGAACCGCCCCGCCCCGCCCTGGCAGGTGATGCTGCCCGACGGCCGGGCGCTGGACAGCGATTCCCTCAGGGGCAAGGTCGTGCTGGTGAACTTCTGGGCGACCTGGTGCCCGTATTGCCGCAAGGAAAAGCCGGTGATCGACCGTTTCTGGCGGGACTATCGGGAAAGGGGCTTCGAGGTCGTCTCGATCAGCGTCGACGACCCGCCGGAAAAAATCGCCGTCTGGATGCGGGACAAGGAATACGCCTTCATGGCTGCGCCGACCAATGCCTCGGTCACCCACGCATTCGGCAGCGTGAAAAGCGTGCCGACCTCGTTCATCGTCGACACCGAGGGCCGCATACGCCACAAGATTGCCGGACAGGTGCATTATCCCCGGCTGGAAAAACTGGTCACCCCGCTGCTGAACCCGGCCACGCAACCCGGAAACCGATGATGGACGCCCGCCTCAACGAACTTGAAGCCAAGCTTGCGTTTGCCGAAGACATGATCGAGACGCTCAACCAGACGGTGATTCGCCAGCAGGGGCAGCTCGATTTGCTGCAGCAACAGCTTCGCCTGCTGCACCAGCAATTGCAGGCTGCGCTGCCGGACGAGGCGCGCAACCTGCGCGACGAAATCCCGCCGCACTATTGAGGCTAAACCGCGATCTTCACCACCACCTTGCGGATCGAGCCCGTGCCGACCAGCGGCGCGTGGGCATCGTCGGGGAAAAACAGGCAGAACGCGCCCGGCGGCGTGACAATCCAGCTGGCGGGCGCGTCGTTGAAAAAACGGATGTCGCGCCCGGCATCGTAATCCGTAGCCGGGTCCACGCAATCGGCGACCGGCTTCCAGCCCATCTCGTCGACGCCTTCCAGCACCAGTTGGATATCGATGTAGCGGCGATGGCACTCCAGTTTCGCATCCGCCCGCGTGCGGCCGGCACAGGCCTCGACGATGGCGAAAAGCTGTTCGTCCTGTATGCCGTGTTTGCCGGGCGCGAGTGTTGCCAGATCGGTATTGCGCAGGAAATCAAAGGCGCGCGCAAACAGCGGATGCAAAGTGAGGTAGCGGTCAGCCTCGGTCAGGTTTGCCAGAATCATTGCGTACTCAGCGGCTGATCGGCTTGTAGCGGATGCGTTTCGGCTTGGCCCCTTCTTCGCCCAGCCGCTTCTTCTTGTCGGCCTCGTATTCCTGGTAGTTGCCGGGGAAGAACGTCACCTGCGAGTCGCCTTCGAAAGCAAGGATATGGGTGGCGATGCGGTCGAGGAACCAGCGGTCGTGCGAGATCACCAGCACGCAGCCGGCGAATTCGAGCAGCGCGTCTTCCAGCGCGCGCAGGGTTTCCACGTCGAGGTCGTTCGACGGTTCGTCGAGCAGCAGCACGTTGCCGCCGGCGATCAGCGTCTTCGCCAGGTGCAGCCGCCCGCGCTCGCCGCCGGAGAGGTTGCCGACCCGCTTCTGCTGATCGCCGCCCTTGAAGTTGAAGCGGCCGAGGTAGGCGCGCGACGGCGTTTCGTAGCGGCCGACGGTGAGGATGTCGCGGCCTTCGGCGACTTCGTCGAACACCGTCTTGTCGGCGGCGAGCGCATCGCGGCTCTGGTCGACGTAGGCGAGCTTGACCGTCTGGCCGATCT
Organism: Thiobacillus sp. 65-1059; assembly: GCA_001897675.1. GTDB lineage: Bacteria > Pseudomonadota > Gammaproteobacteria > Burkholderiales > Thiobacillaceae > Thiobacillus. The sequence goes on from MKUE01000035.1 coordinate 15,636, forward strand.
CGACTTCGCCCGAGTCGGGTTTTTCCAGGCCGGTGATCATCTTGAAGAAAGTCGACTTGCCGGCGCCGTTGGGGCCGATGATGCCGACGATGGCGCCGGGCGGCACGCTGAACGACAGGTTGTCGATCAGCAGGCGGTCGCCGAAG
>MKUE01000036.1 GCA_001897675.1 Thiobacillus sp. 65-1059
ATCAGCGCCACCAGCAGGATCAGCGATTTCATCACCTGCTGGCCGCCGGAGGCGTCGCCGTCGTTCATGCCCATGAAGCCCTTGGCGTCGAAGTCGAAACGCACCGACAGCCCCGCCTGCGCCAGCGTCACGTCGTCGTTGCCGAGCGCCACCGGCTCGTGTTCGACACGGACGCCGGCGACTTCGCCCAGCGTCTTGAGATTCTTGGCGTAGCGGCCGACGGTGTGGCGCAGCACGGCGATGTAGTTCTCGCGCGCGGCCTGGGTTTGTTCGCCGGCGAGCTCGTTGTCGCGGCGGCGCGCGGCCAGGTCGCGTTCCATCTGCCGGTAATTGGCCGCGATCTTGTCGCGCAGGGCGACGACGCTGTCGTCGGTTTCCCAGCTTTCGTCGGCGAACTTGGTGTCGATTTCGGCGAGGCGGCGGTCGACGTTGGTGGCATCGCGCCATTTTTCCACCAGCTGCTGGCTGGCCGCGGCGTCGCGCCAGGCGGGCGGAAACTGGCGGCGATCGCGCCGCAGCCGCAAACGGCGGCGGATTTGTTCTTCGCGCCCGGCGCGGTTTTCGCGTTCGGCGATCTCCTTGCCGAGCCGGACAAGTTCACCATCGAGCCCGGTGCGCTGGCTGCGAAGATCAGCGATGGCCTTGTCCGCCGCTTCGCGTTCCTGCTGCGCCGCCAGCACGCCGTTGTCGCGGCGACGCAGCACCAGCGCCTCGTATTGCGTGCGCGCTTCGGCGAATTCGGCGGCACGCTGGGCCAGCTGCGCGGCGGCGGTTTCGCCGCTCAGCTGCGCCTTGATGCCGTTGATCCTGCCTGCAAGCTCGGCTTGCTGGGCCTTGAGCGGGGCGAGTTGCTTGTCGAGTTGGGCGCGCTCATCGCGCAGCGCATCCAGCCGCGCACGGCCGAAGCGCGCCTGCTCGGGCGCGGCGTGGCGGCCGCCGCGCCGCTCGCGCAGATAGCCCTGGCGCGTGATCCAGTCCTCGCCGCGCGGCAGCTTGCTGCCCGCCGCGACGTCTTCGACGCGGCGGGTGCGCTCCAGCGTGCGCAGCAGCCATTCCGGCACCGGGCTGGAAAAGCGCACCACTTCGAGCAGCGAACCTTGCGGCGGCAGGCCGGCGGTCACGCATTCGGGGACGATGAAGTTGCGGTAGCGCTGTCTTTCGCCGAGCGCCATCGCGCGTTCGGCGTCGCGCGCGTGCTGCAGCAGCACGATGTGGGCGAAGGGCGCGAGCGCGGCTTCGACTGCCGGCTGCCAGCTCGCGTCGACGATCTCGACGACGTCGGTGAGCAGGTGGTGGGCGATGCCGGCCTGCGTCAGCGCCTGGCGGAACGCGGCGACGTCGTGGGGGTCGGCGCGGCGTCCTGCGGCGAGGTTTTCCAGCATCTCGTCGAGCTGACCCTGGCGCTGCTGCAGGCTGGCGATCCTGACCAGCAGATCGGCGCGCTGGGATTCGAGGCGCTCGATTTCGTTTGTGTCGGCGACCTGTCCGCCGGCGGCCTGCGCCTGTTCCTGCAGGCGCTGCTGCTGTTTGACGATGACTTCCCAGCCGCCGAGTTCGCGGTTGATGTCGTTCAGGGCGTTGTTCTGGATGCGCTCGTTTTCCGCAGCCGCCTCTTTGCGCAGCTGCGCCTGTGCGAGCGCGGTGTCGAGCGTTTCGGTTTCGATTTGCAGTGCGACGCGCTCGGCGCGTTTGGCGCGCCAGTCGCGGCGCTGGGCGAGCAGCGTGCGCGCGGCGTGGTCGGCCTCGCGTTGCAGCAGGCTGTGTTCGAGGCGCGGGCGGATTTCGCTGACGAGTTCGACGCGCTCCTGGTTGAGGCGCTGCCACTCGCGGTAGCGGTTGACCTTCTGCTCGTGCTTTTCGAGATTGTTGCCGAGCGCTTCGAGCTGGTTCTGTCCGGCGTCGAGTTCGCGCGCGGTATGTTCCTGGTGATGGCGCGCTTCCTGGTAGCGGTCGAGCACGTCCTTGTCGCCGAACACCTGGAACACCAGGTCGAGCAGTTCGCGCGGCGACAGCTCGCACAGCTTGTCGGTCTGCCCCTGTTCGAGCGAAAGCACGCGGGCGATGGCGGGCGACAGCCCGGCGCCGTGGAGGATGCGCTGGTAGTCGCGCACGCCGAATTCCTCGCCCCGCTGTTCGAGGTCCTTGAGCGCGACTTCGCCGTCGGCGATCCAGTATTTGCGCGTCCAGTCGCCGCCTTTCTTGTCGATGCGGCAGGCCAGCGTGATGCGGTCGCTCTGGTACGGCAGGCCGAACGGGCGGCGGCTCGAACCCGGCGGGCGCTGGTTGTCGATCACCCCGCGCAGCCAGCAGAAGTCTTCGCCGTTGCGCCGCACGTAGCGCTTGTAGTCGCGCTTTTTCGAGCAGTCCAGGGCCAGCAGGGTGCGCAGCGCGTCGAGCAGCGTGGTCTTGCCCGAGCCGTTGGGGCCGGAAATGGTGACGATGGAGGCGTCGAGCGGCAGCCGGAAGTTGCGCCAGAAATCCCAGTGCACGGTTTCGAGTTCAAGCAGGCGGAACATCAGGCGTGATCCTCGGGTGTGGGGTCTTCGAGCGCCGGGCTTGAAGGGGCGCGATCTTCGAGCGTCGGGCTTAAGGGGGCGTGCTCTTCAAGCACGCCGCGTTGCTTGAGCAGGTCGGACAGCGCGCCTTCGAGAATGCGCGGCGCGAACTCGGCGTAGTCGAACGCCAGGTCGAGCAGGGGGCCTTCGTGAATGACCTTGTTGCGGCGTTCGATGAAGCCCAGCCGCGACAGCTGCGGCAGCGCGAACTGCTGCAGCCTTGCCTTGCCGCCGAGCAGCTTGCCGTAGTCTTCCAGCAGCACGTTTTCGGGGATGCCGCGCGAGGCCTCATGCGCGGCGGGCGTGAGCTTCACGGTCTCGAACAGCTCGTTTTGCGCGTCGGTCTGCGCCGCTTCGCTCGCCAGCTGGCGCTCGCGCTTGGGCAGGATGATGAGCGCCCACACGATCACCAGCAGCGCGGCGGCATCCTTGGGCAGGCCGATGTTCGAGGCCTGCCAGGCGTCGTTCTGCTCGAACACGGCGGCCTCGTGTTCGCGCGCGAGCGCGACCGCAATGTGGGCGGCGAAAGGCTGGGCGAGCAGCCGCAGGCCGCTGGCGGCAAGCCGCGTTTCGACTTCGTCGCGAAACCCCGCATCGATCAGCAGGCGGCGTGCTTCGGGGTCTTCGCGCGGCAGGGTGCGCAGCGCCAGCAGCCGGGCGATCAGGCGGGCGGCAAGGTCATTGTTCATCGGGGTTCTGGTCCGGGTTTGCGGCAGGCAAGGATGCGTGGCCGTCGGCAGGGGGCGAAGCAGGCGCGGCGGGGAGGACGCGGCCGGCGCTGATCCAGGCCACTTCGCCGCGTCCGACAGCCTCCATTGCGTCGCCCCATTCCAGCGTCACCGGCAGTTCGGCGAGCGGCGCGAGTTCGGGGCCGATATTGGTTTCGCCCAGCAGCGCCAGGAGCGACAGGCGGTACGACGCCGCGCCGAAGCGCCCGCCGGCGACGGTGTCGGCGACGCTCGCGGGCGATGCCAGCCCGGCGAGCATGCGGGTCAATTCGACCAGTTCGCGCGGCGGTTCCAGCGGCACGTCGCGGGTGTATTCGATCTCGGCCGGCGCGGGCATGGCCGAGGTTTTGCGGGCGGGCTGCTCGCGCGTGACGAATTCCTCGGTGTTGTCGAGCATCACGTCGGGTAGCACGAACACGGACTCCGGCGTCGCCGCCAGCCGCCCGTCGGCCAATGCCGCGAGGCTGTCGGGCGACTGCGTTTTCAGCCAGGCCGCGAGTTCGGAGGTGGACAGCCCGCCCTGCGACAGGTGCACCTGCTGGCGCGCGATCGCCGCCAGTTCGCGCTGGAACACCGACGCCATGCGCAACAGCCGCGACTGGCGCTGGCCGATGCTTTGCGCCAGCCGCCAGCTGCCGTCGTCGAGGCCGGCGTCGCTGAGGTCCTTCATCACCGCGTTGGCGCGGTCGAGCCATTGCTGCACCGAGGCCAGTTTCGACTGCGCCGCGCGCAGGCGGAATTCCGAGCCGGAAGCGACCGCCTGCGCAAATTCCTCTTCCAGTTCGCCCAGCCGCGCCAGGAGGTGGGACAAGGCCTCCGGCGCCAGCTTGCCCACCGCCGCGCCGGCGGCGACCTGCGCCGCCAGAAAGCCCAGCTCGCCGTCCTGCTCGGCGTTGAACACCAGCAGGTTCGACAGCGCCGACAGCACCATGCGGCCTTCGGTCGAGAGCTGATAGACGCGGCGCTCGTTGTCCCACAGCAGCAAGGCGTGTTCGCGCAGCCGCGCCAGCACCGTGTTGAGCTTGGTCTGCGACAGGTAGGCGAAATGCGATTCGAGTTCGCGCGGCGTCCATTCCGGCGCATCGGCGCGCAGGCCGATTTCGCGCAGCACCATCAGCCGGATCAGCACCTCGTCGTCGCCGCCGCGAAACAGCGCGATCAGCGCGCCGACCAGCGGGCGCGCGGCGAGCAGCGGGAACAGCGGCGGGATGTCTTCCGCAAGCAGACCCGGCGCGAGGAATTCCGCCAGGCTCCCGCTGTGGTCGGGAGCGTCCATTTACACGCCCTGTTTCAGGCTCGCTTCGATGAAGACGTCGAGATCGCCGTCGAGCACCTTCTGGGTGGCGGAGACTTCGACGTTGGTGCGCAGATCCTTGATGCGCGAGTTGTCCAGCACGTAGGAACGGATCTGGTGGCCCCAGCCGACGTCCGATTTGCCGGCTTCGAGCTTGTCCTGTTCGGCCTGGCGGCGGCGCAGTTCGGCTTCGTAGAGTCTGGATTTCAGCATCGACATCGCCTCGGCGCGGTTCTTGTGCTGCGAGCGGTCGTTCTGGCACTGCACCACGATGTTGGTCGGCAGGTGGGTGATGCGCACCGCCGAATCAGTCTTGTTGATGTGCTGGCCGCCGGCGCCGGATGCGCGATAGGTGTCGACGCGCAGATCGGCGGGGTTGATTTCCACCTCGATGGAATCGTCGGCTTCCGGGTAGACGAACACGCTGGCGAAACTGGTGTGGCGGCCGCCGGACGAGTCGAACGGCGATTTGCGCACCAGGCGGTGCACCCCGGTTTCGGTGCGCAGGGTGCCGTAGGCGTAGTCGCCCTCGATCTTGATGCTGGCGGACTTGATGCCGGCGACGTCGCCTTCGGACTCTTCCAGCAGTTCGGCCTTGAAGCCCTTGCGCTCGGCGTATTTCAGGTATTGCCGCAGCAGCATCGAGGCCCAGTCGCAGGCCTCGGTGCCGCCGGCGCCGGCCTGGATGTCGATGAAGCAGTTGCTGGGGTCGGCCGGGTTGTTGAACATGCGGCGGAATTCCAGCGTGGAGACGGCCTTTTCGATGGCCTCGATGTCGGCCTGCACGGCGGCGAGGGTGTCGTCGTCATTCTCCTCGCGCGCCATCTCGAACAGTTCGGCCGCGTCCGCGAGGCCCGACGCCACGCGGTCGAGCACCAGCACCACGTCTTCCAGCGCCTTGCGTTCGCGGCCCAGTTCCTGGGCGCGGGCGGCGTCATTCCAGAAGTCCGGCGCTTCGGACAGACGGACGACTTCCTCTAGACGGTCCCGCTTGACAGGGTAGTCAAAGAAACCCCCTGAGTTGGCCGGCGCGTTCGCCGAGGTCGGCGAGTTTGGATTCGATCTGATTGAGGCTTTCGGCTTCCATGATTAGGGCTCGTGACTAGGCGGAAAAACCGCGAATTATAGCCCAGGCCGCCATCAGCCCCAGCCCCGCCGCACCCATGCCGGCGATCGCGTGGCGCGCCATCTGCCAGCCGCCGATGGTGAGGGTGAGCGCGGATTTGAACGCCAGGTTGGCCAGCACCGCGAGGGTGACGACGTTGACCACGCCCTCCGCCGGTAGCGTGTCCAGATTGTGCAGGCGCAGGCTCGACAGCGTGATGGCGTCGACGTCGGTCAGCCCCGATACCAGCGCCACCGCATACAGCCCGCGCGTGCCGAGCCAGTCGGACAGCCAGGCCGCGGCCAGCAGCACCACGGCATACATCAGGCCGAAGCCGAGCGCCGTGCGCAATTCGGTGGGGTTGGCCATCGCCAGTGGGGGCAGCTCGCCCTGCGGCTGCAGGCGGCGCACCCCGTAGGCGGCGCCGAGGCCGCCGGTGAGCAGTCCGCCGATCAGCACCGGCAGCAGTTGCGGCAACACCGCCGGCGCCAGCACCGCGGCCAGCACGCCGAGCCGCACCAGCACCACCAGATTGGCCAGCACGATGACGATCACGGCGACCGGCATCATCGCGCTGCTGGCGCGGGCGTGGCGGCTGAATGCCAAAGTCGTTGCGGTGGACGACACCAGCCCGCCGAGCAGGCCGAGCATCGCCGCGCCACGCTGTTGCCCGACCAGCCGCAGCGCGGCGTAGCCCGCCAGTCCCACGCCGGCGATCAGCACCACCATCCACCAGATCTGATACGGGTTGAGCGCGCCGTAGGGGCCGTAATTGCGGTTCGGCAGCAGCGGCAGGATGATCAGCGCCAGCACCGCGAACTGCAGCATCGACAGCAGATCGCGACGGCTCATGTGCTGGCTGATGCCGCGCAGCTCGGGCTTGAAATACAGCAGCATGGTGGCCGCAATCCCCAGCATCACCGCCAGCTGGATTTCGCCGTGCCAGACCAGCACGCCGAGGCCATAGCACAGCATCAGCGCCGCCACCGTCGTCGTCCCCGGGTCGCCATCCGCTTGTTGCGGGGAACGCAGATAGGCCGCGATCATCATCGCGCCGACCAGCAGCAGTCCTGCCGCGATCAGCCACGGTTCGCCCAGCGCCGCCGCCAGATGCGCCGTCAGCACCCCCAGCAGCGCCGTCAGTGCAAACGTGCGCAGCCCCGCCTTCGCCGCCGGGTTGCGTTCGCGCTCCAGGCCCATCAGCAGGCCGATCGCCAGCGCCACCACGTAGCGCGGCAGCGAGGCCAGTTCGGCCGGTAGCCAGGCGATCAATTCTTCCATCTCGGTCCATCTTCCAGTAAAAAAGGCATGGTAGCGTTGAAGCTTGCCATTCCGGCATCGATCCAGCGATCATTTGCCTGCCGGCTGCGGGCTTGTTTTCCTGCCCGCCCGGTCAAGAAACGGCCTGATAAGCGAAAACAACAAGGCGAGTTCGTGGGATATTGCCCATGAATCCGGTTTCCTGGCAAAAACAGTTCGTCTGGAAGCTCGCTGACGGACAGCCAGCCTGAAGGGGATAGGTAATGAACAAGGGACGCCGTCGTTTTCTTGCCGCCAGCGCGCTGGCGCCGCTTGCGCTGGCCGGGGGATGCAGCGGCCAGCCGCCCCTCACGCGCGTCGGCGGCATTCTCTGGGTCGGTTCCGAGCCCCTGTTCCTTGCGCGCGAACTGGGGCTGTATGACGCCAACGCCTTGCGCCTGGTGGAAATGCCCTCCAACACGGCCAATCTCATGTCGCTGGCCACCGGGGATGTGGAAGCGGCCACGCTCACCCTCGACGAATGCCTGCTTGCCCGCGAGGGCGGGCTGGACGTGCGCGCCATTCTGGTCTTCGACGATTCCGCCGGGGCGGATGCCATCATGAGCCGTCCCGGCATCGAACGGCTGGAGGATCTCAGGGGCAAACGCATCGGCGTGGACGAGACCGCCGCCGGCGCGCTGATGCTGGCCAAGTCGCTCGAAGCGGCGGGCTTGACGCTGCGTGACATCGTGCTGCTGCGGATTACCGGCGACCGCCAGCTGCGGGCCTATCTCGCCGGCGAGGTGGATGCGCTGGTCAGCTGGGAGCCCTTCGCCACGCAGTTGCAGGCAGAGGGCGCGCGGCGCCTGTACGACAGCAGTCATTTTCCCGGCCTGATCGTGGACACGCTGGTGGCGCGAACCGACGCTCTGGAACGCTCTCCCGAAAGCTTCCGGCAATTGCTAGCGGGCTATTTCCAGGCACTGGATTATCTGCATGCCGCGCCCGGCGACGCCTTTCGCCGCATGGCTCCGCGCCTCGGCGTCAGCCCGGACGAGGTGCGCACGGCACTCGAGGGCATCCGTTTCATGGACCTTGCGGCCAACCGGGGCTGGCTGGAAGGAGCCAGCCCCGGCCTTGTGCCTGCGGCGGACAACGTCGCCCGCATCATGGTTTCCGCCGGCTTGCTGAGGCAGACCCCCGCGCTGGCAGGCCTGACTGATCCGCGTTTTCTGCCGGTGTCGCCATGAGGATACCGCGCCTGCCCCTGCGCATCACCCTGCCGGTCGGGCTGGCGCTGCTGCTGCTGGTGGTGCTCGGGATGTCGCTGGTGAATGTGCTGGACAAGCGCCTGGACCAGCTTAGCCTGCAGGCCAGAGCGGATCTGCTGACCCACACCGCCCATCTGGCGCGCATGGCGGAGCAGGGCTGGGAAACCAGCCGGGAACTGGTGGAAGCGGATATGGCGCAGATAGCGACCGACCGGCGCGCGGAGGCCGTGCTGCTGCTCGACGACAGCGGCCGCGTGCTGGCGGCCCACCGCTATGCCTGGCGCGGCCGGCTCGTTACCGAGGTGCTGCCGGGTTTCGACATGCGCCGTTTCGCGCAGATCAGGCAGGGGAAGCTTCCGGTATTTTTTCCGACCACTGCCGACGGCGTGCACATCGCCGCCATGCAGCCGTTCCAGCTGGCGGCCGATGCGCAGCAGTTGCGCAGCCGGCGGCAGGGCGCGGTGTACGTCGGATTCGATCTCGCTCGCGACCGGCTGATGATGCGCGAGTTCGTGTTCAAGGCGCGTGCGGCGGATCTGACTGCCAGCCTGCTGCTGATCGGCCTCTTGGGCTGGATGTTGCATCGCCACGTGACCTCGCCGCTGGGACGCCTGGCGCAGGCGGCGAACACCCTGCGCAGCGGGCAGCTGGATGTGACGGTGCCGGAAGAGGGCGCGCTGGAAATTGCGAGACTGGCCGGAAGCTTCAATGCCATGGCGTGCGCCATGCAGGAAGCCCAGGCAAATCTGGCCACCAGCGAGGAACGGCTTGCCATCACCCTGCATTCCATCGGCGATGCCATCCTGGCCGCCGACACCGAGGCGCGCGTTACGCTCATGAACCCGGTGGCCGAAAGTCTCACCGGCTGGTCTCGGGCCGAGGCCATGGGACGGCCTGTCGCCGAGGTGTTCGCGATCGAAAATGCGCTCACCGGTGCGCCGGCGGAGATTCCGGTGGCGCGCGTCATCCGCGAGGGGCGGGTGGTGGGACTGACCAACCACACGATCCTGCTGGCGCGAAACGGCCGGCGTTACCACATTGCCGACAGCGCCGCGCCGATTCGCAACGCCCGCGGCGAACTGCAGGGCGTGGTGCTGGTGTTCCGCGATGTCTCGGAGGAATACCAGCTGCGCGCGGCGCTGGCCAACAGCGAACTGCATTTCCGCACCCTCGCCAACAGCGGGCAGGCGCTGGTGTGGACCGCCGGGCTGGGCCGCGGATGCGATTATTTCAATGAACCCTGGCTGCGCTTTACCGGCCGCTCGCTGGAGCAGGAGCTGGGCGACGGCTGGACCGCGGGGGTGCACCCGGCCGACCTGTCGCACTGCCTTGAGACCTACAACGCCGCCTTCGACCGCCGCGAGCCGTTTTCCATGGAATACCGCTTGCGCCACGTCAGCGGCGAGTACCGCTGGATCATCGACCAGGGCAGTCCGCGCTTCGACACCCAGGGCCAGTTCACCGGCTATGTCGGGCACTGCATGGATGTCACGGACGCCAAGCGGGCCGAGGCCGAAATCGAACGCCTCGCCTACCACGATGCGCTGACGGAACTGCCCAACCGCGTCCTGTTCCTCGACCGGCTGACCCAGGCGCTGGCGGCTGCGCGCCGCAACCGGCGCTACGGCGCCGTGCTGTTCGTCGACCTCGACCAGTTCAAGCGCATCAACGATGTGCATGGCCATGCGATGGGCGACGCCGTGCTGCGCGAAGTGGCCAGGCGGCTGGCGTTCTACCTGCGTCAGGAAGACACGGTGGCGCGGCTGGGCGGCGACGAGTTCGTGATCCTGCTGCCCGATCTGGCGACAAACCCGGAGGATGCCGGCTCCCTGGTCATGGCGGTGGCAGAGAAAATCCGCAGTGCGCTGGAACACCCGGTAAGCATCGGCGGCCAGGAATATCTCGCCACCGCCAGCATCGGCATCACCCTGTTCCCGAAGGAAGCGGAAAGCGTCGACGATCTCATGCGCGAGGCCGATACCGCCATGTACCGGGCCAAGGAGCGCGGCCGCAACGCCCTGGCCTATTTCGAGCCCGCCATGCAGGAAGCCGTCGCCGAGCGCTATGCGCTCGATCACGAATTGCGCGAGGCGGTGCGCGACCGCAGCTTCGAACTGTATCTGCAATCGCAGGTCGATGCGGGCGGCAAGGTGATCGGGGCCGAAGCGCTGGTGCGCTGGTGCGCTGGCGGCATCCGCGCCGGGGGCTGGTGATGCCGTCGAGCTTCATTCCGCTGGCGGAAGAGTCCGGCCTCATCGTGCCGCTGGGCGAGTGGGTGCTGCGCGAAACCTGCATCCTCATCGCCCGGCTCGACGCCGAAGGCCGCGGCCTGCGCATTGCCGTCAACGTCAGCCCGCGGCAGTTTCACCAGGCCGATTTCGTGCAGCGGGTCAGGGAGATCCTGGCCGCCACCGGCGCCGACCCGACCTACCTCACGCTGGAAATCACCGAAAACCAGTTGGTCGAGCACGCCTCCGAGTCGGTGGCGCGCATGACCGAGCTGGCGGCGCTCGGCCTGCGCTTCGCCATCGACGATTTCGGCACCGGCTATTCGTCGCTGGCTTACCTGAAGCGCCTGCCCTTGTCCGAACTGAAAATCGACAAGAGCTTCGTGCAGGACATTCCGCACGACCCCAACGACGTCGCCCTGGTGGAGACGATCCTGTCGATGGCCCGCCATCTGCACTTCGAAGTGGTGGCCGAAGGCGTGGAAAACGAAGCCCAGTTCGCCTTCCTGCGCCGGCAGGGGTGCGAGCGTTTCCAGGGCTATCACTTCCAGCGCCCGATGGAGATGCGTGCCTGGATCGAGCGCTTGCCGCCCGGGCGGTGAATCGCCCGGGATTCCGTAGGCTGCGCACGATCCCGTATGGGCTGCCCCGTGTTCGCAAGGCCGTCGGCCAGACGGCCCAATTCCGCTTCCCCCGGCAGAGCCCGGCGAGGCCTTCAGTCCTCGCGTGGCAGGACCGTCAGGACGTGGGCGATGAAGGTATGAAATTCAGCCATGTAGTTACGCAGAAACGCCTCTGTCGATTCGACCGTCACCTCGCCGTCGTCGGTAATCATGCCGGGCGTGAACTGGATATAGGCTTCGGGCGCGTTCATTTGCGGTGAGTTGCAGAAGCTCAGCACGCTCCTGAGACTCTGCTGCGCAACGGCCGTGCCGATGGCGCCGGGCGAGGTGCCGATCACGGCCGACGGCTTCTTCGTGAAGGCGTTGGTGCCGTAGGGACGGCTCGCCCAGTCGATCGCATTCTTGAGGCCGCCCGGGATCGAACGATTGTATTCGGGTGTCACGAACAGGATCGCGTCGGAGGCCTTGATCGCCGCCTTGAACGTCCGTGCCACTTGCGGAAAATCGTCGTCATAGTCATAGCTGTATAGCGGCAGATCGCGGAACGCGATTTCGGAGAATTGCAGGCTTTCCGGCGCAAGACGAATCAGCGCCTTGGCAAGCTTGCGATTGATCGATTGGCTAGCGAGGCTGCCGATCATGTAACCGACCTTGTATGTCTTCATGGCGCAACTCCTTCGAGGATAAGCATTGTTTGCCCGATATCTCCCCTCTCGTTAACACACGCATAGCATAGTTCCCGCAGCGAGTCCATTGAAAATCCGCTTCATGGCATGATGCGGATCAAGCAGCCTTAGCTCCAAGGAAAATGCTTGTGTTCCACCAGGGCGAAGCCGGGGAAACGCTGAAGGCGCTATGCGGCCAATTTCGCCGATGCACGCAATGCCGCGCTGGCGCAGCGGGTCGGCATCAGGGCCGGCGAGTTGGGAGCGTACCGCGAGGTGATGGAAGCCATCGAGGCGCTGCGCGCGACGCGGGAGGCCATCGAGGCCGCGATGACAGCAAGGGAGGGCGCATGATCGAAATGTTCGTTGCCGGGAGCATCGTGCTGGTGTTGGCAGGCCTGGTGCTGCTGGCGCTGTTCCAGGCGCCATGGTGGGTGACGCTGTTCGTCGTCTCGTGTGGTCTTTTGCTGTTTTTCAAGCTGGTCGAGCTGATTTTAGGCGACGACGGCGAGGAGGGCGGCTGATGCGCATCAAGTGCCCGCATCGCCAGAGCCCGGCCAGGGTTCGCAGCGACCGGCCGATGAGCCGCCGCCCGGATTGCCGCCGGTACCTTATGGGATGAGTCTGGACGTGAAAATGGCCATAATCCTTGTTTTTAATAAGAACTATGGCCATCTTTGGACCACCAGGGATCGAAAATCTGGTGGTGGGGTGGAACCCTGCGCCAAACCTATGTAACTCAGCGCCTTAGAACCGCTGCGAACTCCAGCGGAAAGGTGCGGAATCCAGCCCCAACTGCCAACAATCCTACCAGTTCTGCCCGGCCGAGGTCATCAGCCAAGTGCCTAAGCCAGGACGCCAGTTCGATTCCCGTTTGCGGAATTGAACCCACGTCCGCAACTCCGGATCGGTTGGCATGGCATCACTCAGCCGAACCGGCTCCGGGAAGGACCGCGTGCTTCCGAAGTAAGCGCCGGAAGAATGCTTCGATCCGTTCCGCCGACCCGTGGCCGGTGAGCTCGTTGGCCCCGAAACGATAGACCTCGTACCCGGCGAGCCGGAGGTCACGATCGGCCGCCACCATGTCCGCGTACCTTGCGAGGGATGGCTTCCCGTCTTCGGCGAAGTGCTGAGATCCGTCAACCTCGACGACCACACGGCCTGAGTCGCTGAACAGGAGCAGGAAGTCCATGCGTTGCCGAGACAAGCGTCCAACCCCGCCGAGCTGTGCCAGCGTGTATGGGTCGTAATGCAGATAGACCTGCGGAATGAGGGCTGGCAGCTTGTCACCGAGATCCTTGAATGCCCGGTAGTAGACGCTGAATACGTTTCGCTCGCCGTCAGATGCCAGAGATGCCATCAGACGTTGAGAAAGCGATCGTCGTGCATCTGATTCGTCCTGGGTGCCTTGCCGTTCTTTCCACCACGAGAGCATCTCCTCCTTGGTAAGCCCGTTGGCCTGAATCGGGCGGTCGTACACGAGGCAGTGCTCTTCATTCCTTACGATTCGGATGTCATTGTTGATGGCATCCTGGATGACGATCTCGGGCTTCGGACCCGTCGACGCGAAGATCAAATTCTTGGGCGCACCAGATACGCCACCACTGATTCGATTCACCGCGAACGCCGAATGTCCTGAGATGCTCCCCGATAGCCTTAGCTGGAAGCCGTCCGCCTTGAGGAGAGTATTCAGTTTTTCAACGAGCTGCGCCTGCTCCTTTCCTCTTCGGGCATTTGGAGAGACGACCGCCTCAAGCAACTTGAAGAACAGTTGTCGGGAGCAGCTCAGTGCGCCCACCACCTCAAGCAATTCAGCGTTGGTCCAGTCGTCGTTGGTCACGCAGTGACGTGTAACGGACTCCTCCAAGTTTGCCTCGAAGCCCGCGCCACGCATTTCCGGTAATGGCCAGATCTTGGACAATTGCTCGACAAGCGGGAGTTCGCCGAAGAGATCCATGTCGTTCAGCAGCTTGAGGATCGAGCGCCGCGTGAGTTCAGTGACTGCCTGACCGTCGCTCGACTCGTCCAACAGTCGGAGAAATTCGCTCAGCGAAAAACTGACGTGATCCTGCTCAACCTGGCGTGCGAGCTGGAGAAGCTGATCGTTGCTCAGTCCTTGGAGGCGGCTTCGCACGTACACGCGCTTGCTGGAGTGCGCTTCGCTACCTGTCCCGGTAGCCAATCCGAGCCGCTCGCATTCCGCCGGCAAGTCATACGCCTTTACTGAATGAAGGGTAGCGGCGATCAGTTCGATCAAATCAGGCCTTTTGCCCTTGAGCAGTGGGCTTCCGTCTCGCGGTGTGCTGCTGGGTAAGTTATGCGACATCGAATCTATTTCCCTGATCAGTCACTGGCCCACAGCCGCTCGTCATCCTGGGTCGCGGCCCAGAAGTCATCGAACAGCGCCAGCTTGGCTTCGTCCTTGGTCGCGTAGGTCTTGGTGCTGAACCGGCTGCCGATCCGGTAGCCCCAGCGCTTGAACTTGTTCATGTGAACGCCGAGGTTGTGCCCATCGACGTTTAGGAAGCTGTTCCCCTTGGCGGACACTCGCCACCTGCGCTGCAGCCATCGGGTCCGGCGTGCTGCCCGGTTCCGCAGCTTGGCCTCACGCCGTTTCGGCCCCTCGTAGTCGCCGCTCATCTTCTCGGCGCAGACGCACCCGACGTCGAAGTTCTCGTCCAGGTCCGGATGCTCCATGATGTGGACGTAGCGGATCTTCTCGTTGCCGCACATCTGGCAGGTCGCGTAATCGGTTTCGTCCGCCGACTCGCCGTCGGCCCGC
>MKUE01000037.1 GCA_001897675.1 Thiobacillus sp. 65-1059
CGGAAGGGAGTGGGAGTCGAACCCACCCGGGAGCGACTGACACCCCCAACCGGATTTGAAGTCCGGCCGCACCACCAGGAACGCTTCCCTTCCAGTTCAAACTTGATTCAAACGGCCTGTTCCGCCTTGCCGAACAGGTCCGGATTGCGCAGCCGATGGGCTTCGCGCACCCGGCGGGTGAAGCCCACCCGATCGAAAAACTCCAGCACCTGCACCGCGCGCTTGCGGCCCAGGCCGGTGCGGTCGCGAAACGCGGCGGCGCGCGTCTCGCCCACCGTATTTTCCAGTTCCTGCACCACCGATGCCATCCCGGCCAGGGTTTCCGGCAGATAAAACAGGTCGCGCACCACCTGGTACAGCTTGCCCTGGCGCGCCAGCTTCTTCAGCAATCGCCGAACCGACGCCTCGTCATGGCCGCTCAGTCGGGCCAGATCGCGTACCCAGGGCGGATCGAAGGCGGCCTCCGCCAGCAGGGGATAAATGCGCCGGTAGAGCGCTTCCTCCTGCGGGCCGAGGGTGATGCGATGCGTCTGCAGATGCAGCCACGGCCCGCTGCGCTGCAGTTTATCCGCTGCCAGCAGCTCCTCGCTCAATACCGCGAATACCGCAGCCGGCAGGCGGGGCAGAAACATGCGCCGGGCCCGCGCCGCATCGGGGCCCAGTTCGTCCGGAAACTGTTGGTGAAAGCCGGCCAGATCGGCCAGCAGTTTCTCCTGCAGACGATGCCAGTGCAGAGCGGAAAAAGCCCAATTCTCAGTGCCGGCGCGCACCAGCCTGCTGGCGGACGGCAAATCGTCCGCCACGCGTTCGCGGTTCCAGTTCACGGCCAGGCTGTCGAGGTTCAGCCCCTGCGGGGCAAGTTCGAGCAATCGGGCCAGGCGTGGTGCCGTGTCTGCAATCTGCAGTGCGGCCAGCTCAGCCAGGCGCGAAGGCGTTTTGCGTTTGCGCGCCGGCCCGCCCGGATCCAGCACCGCGCCGCCGCCGATGGTGTGGCGCGCCGCGCTGTCGCGCACGATGAAACGGTCGCCGTGCAGCGCGCCGACGGGATGATCGGTCACCAGCTGGGCCAGCATGGTGCCGCCCGGCGCCAGGACGGCGCCTTCCAGCAGGGCCACCCGCGCCATGACATGGGCCGCCCCCAGATGGAGATGAACGGAAGACCAATGCTGCAAGGCATGCGGGGCATGCGCGGAGAGATCGAGCCGCACGTCGAGGCGTCCGCTGGGCGCATGCAGGTGCGGCGCGACGATCCAGTCGCCGCGCTGAATCTCGTCCTTGCCCACGCCGCCGAGGTTGAGGGCGCAGCGTTGTCCAACTGCACCCGCCTGCGCCGCCTGGTTCATGACATGCAGGCTGCGCAGGCGGGCGATCTTGCCGCCGGGGGTAATGCACAATTCGTCCCCCACCCGCACGCTGCCGGAAAACACCGTACCGGTGACGACCGTCCCCGCTCCCTTGAGAGAAAAGCTGCGATCGACCGCCAGCCGGAACCCGCCGTCGCCGCCAGGCCGCAGCGTGGAGTGCGCGGCCTCGTGCAGATGCCTGCGCAAGTCTTCGACGCCCTGCCCGCTCGTCGCCGAAACCGGAAACACCGGCATGCCGGCCAGCAGGGTATCGCTCAGCAACAGGCGCAGATCGCGTTCGACCTCGGCGATCCGCCCGGCGTCGGCCCGGTCGGCCTTGCTCAGCGCCACCGCGCCGCGGCGGATTCCCAGCAGGTCGAGAATATGCAGATGCTCCCGCGTCTGCGGCATCACGCCGTCATCCGCCGCCACCACCAAGAGGGCGAAGTCGACCCCGGCCGCGCCGGCGAGCATGGTGTGAATGAAGCGCTCGTGGCCGGGCACGTCGATAAAGCCAAGCACCTCGCCGTTCTGCAGCGGCTGATAGGCGTAGCCCAGTTCGATGGAGATGCCGCGCGCCTTCTCCTCCCTGAGACGATCGGTGTCGACGCCGGTGAGCG
>MKUE01000038.1 GCA_001897675.1 Thiobacillus sp. 65-1059
AGGCCTGCGAATGGATGCGCGAGTCGGGCGCGTAGTCGTGGATGGCGCGCGCGTAGGCGTTGCTGTTGATGGTGGTGGGGGTGCCGATGACGCCGATCTTGCGGCCGCCGCGAGCGGAGACCGCGCCGGCGTCGATGACGTCGAGCACCGGCACCGGCGACAGGTCCTTGACGACTTGCGAGGCCACCGCGGCCATGGTGTTGCAGGCGATGACCAGCAGCTTGACGTCCTTTTCCAGCAAAAACTGCGCGATCTGGGTGGTGAAGTGGGCGATGGTCTCGACCGACTTCACGCCGTAGGGCACGCGCGCGGTATCGCCGAAATAGACGATGTTCTCGTAGGGCAGGCGCTCCATCAGCGCGCGCACCACGGTCAGCCCGCCGATGCCGGAATCGAATACGCCGATGGGGGAGTGTGCATGCGTGGACATGGGTGGCAGGATGGCGGGATGACAGAGTCGGTATTTTACCTTCAGGGCCGCCTGCGGCGGCATCCGGCATGAGCGGCTGCGGCTGCGATTCGGTGTGCGGCGCGGCGCCGCCTGACCCGGGTTATCGGCGCGCGCTGTGGATCGCGCTGGCGCTGAACGCGCTGATGTTCGGCGTCGAACTGGCGGCGAGCTTTGCGGCGCGGTCGGTGTCGCTGCTGGCCGATGCGGTCGACTTCCTGGGCGACGCCGGCAACTACGGCGTCGCCCTGTTGGTGCTCGGGCTGGCGCCGGCGTGGCGTTCGCGCACCGCGCTGTGGAAGGGCTGGCTGATGGTCGGCTACGGCGTGTTCGTGCTCGGCAAGTCGGCCTGGCAGTGGTCGGCGGGCATCGTGCCGGAGCCGGTCATCATGGGCTGGGTGAGTCTGCTGGCGCTGGCGGTCAACGTCGGCGTGGCGGCGTTGTTGTTTGCCCATCGCGGCGGCGACGCGCAGGCGCGCTCGGTGTGGCTGTGCTCGCGCAACGACGCGCTCGGCAATCTGGCGGTGATGGGCGCGGCGGCCGGGGTATGGGCGACCGCGCGCGGCTGGCCGGATATCGCGGTGGCGCTGGTGCTGGCAGGGCTGGCGCTGAGTTCGGGCGCGTCGGTGATCCGCCATGCGCAGCGTGAGCTGCGCATGAATTAAAGACGGCGCGCGCGACGAATTGAAGGCGACTTAAGCTTTCTGCTGGCGTTCCAGCGCCCACGTCACGTGCTCGCGCACCAGTTCGGACGGGTGCTGCAGGCGCGCGCCAAGCGCCGTTTGAATTTCAGGCGAGGGCGGCGCGTTGCCCAGCGCCACCGCGATATTGCGCAGCCAGCGCGCGTGGCCGATGCGGCGGATCGGCGAACCGGCCAGCCGCTCGTTGAAATCCGTTTCGCTCCAGGCGAACAAATCCACCAGTTGCGCACTGTCGAGCCCATTCCGCACGCCAAAGTCCGGCAGCGCGGCGGTCTGCGCGAAGCGGTTCCACGGGCACACCAGTTGGCAGTCGTCGCAGCCGTAGATACGGTTGCCCAGCAGTGGGCGCAACTCCGGCGGAATGCTGCCCTTGAGCTCGATGGTGAGATAGGAAATGCAGCGCCGCGCGTCGAGCGTGTAGGGGGCGACGATGGCCTGCGTCGGGCAGACGTCGATGCAGGCCCGGCAGGACCCGCAGTGGCCGGTTTCGGGCGCGTCCACCGGCAGCGGCAGGTCGGTGTAGATCTCGCCGAGAAAAAACCACGATCCGTGCTGCCGGTTCAGCAGCAGGGTGTGCTTGCCGCGCCAGCCGAGGCCGGACTTGCTGGCGAGTTCCACTTCCAGCACTGGCGCGCTGTCGGTGAAGACGCGGAAACGGTGTTCGCCGATTTCCGCGCCGATTTTTTCGGCCAGGCTTTGCAGGCGGTTGCGCAAGACTTTATGGTAATCGCGCCCGAGCGCGTAGCGGGAGACGTAGGCAGCGTCGGCGTCATCCAGCACCGCATGCGGATCGGCAGCGGCGGGCGGAAAATAATCCAGCCGCGCGCTGATGATGCGGACGGTGCCGGGCACCAGTTCGGCCGGCCGGCTGCGCTTGACGCCGTGCGCCGCCATATAATCCATCTCGCCATGAAAACCCCGATCCAGCCATGCCAGCAAGCCCGCTTCGGCGGTACTCAACTCGCCGTCGGCAATGCCCACTGCGGCAAAGCCGAGCTCGCGCCCCCATTGCTTGATTTGCTGCGCCAGCCGGCTTAAATCCTGTTCATGCATAAACACGATGATACCGTGCGATGCCGCTGCCATCTGGCCGACGAGGCTGCGACGCTGGCCTTCGGCGCGCGGCTGGCGCGGGAACTGACGCCCGGGCTGACCTTCTACCTCGAAGGCGATCTGGGGGCGGGCAAGACCACCCTGGTGCGTGGGCTGTTGCGGGCGCTGGGCCACAGCGGGCGGGTGAAAAGCCCGACCTATACCCTGGCGGAAACCTATAGCCTGCCCGCATTTGAGCTGTATCATTTCGACCTGTATCGTTTGCACGACCCGCGCGAATGGCTGGACGCCGGGTTTCGCGATGTCAGCGGCGGCCAGGCGGTGAGTCTCATCGAATGGCCGGAGAAAGCCGCCGGCTGGCTGCCGCCGCCGGACGTGGTGGTCCGCCTGCGGATCGACGACGACAGCCGCGATGCCGAATGCGAAGCCGCCAGCCCGCGCGGCGCCCGTTACCTGGAGGCATGTTGCACGCCCTGCTGAAAACTTTCCTGTTGTGCGGTTTGCTGGCGTCGGGCTGGGCCCAGGCGCTGCAACTCAGCGCCACGCGCCTGTGGCCGTCGCCCGATTACACGCGGATCACGCTGGAGGCGGCGCAACCGGTCGCGCACAAATACTTCGCGCTGTCGAACCCCGAGCGGCTGGTGATCGACCTCGAGGGCGTGGAGGCGGGCGCCGCGCTCGACGCGCTGGCGGGACAGCTGACCGCGGAGGACCCCTATATCGGCGCCATTCGCGTGGGAATGAATCGTCCCGGGGTGATGCGCCTGGTGCTGGATCTGAAAACCGCCGTCAAACCCTCGGTGTTCCAGTTGCCGCCGCTGGGGCAATACGGCCACCGGCTGGTGGTGGACCTGTATCCGGTTCAGGCAGGCCCGGCGCAGACCGCCGATAGCGCGGCGAATCCGGCCGCGCCGCCGCAACCCGGCGTGGCCGAACAACCCAGGCCCGCCAAGCCGGCCGCGCCGCAATACGCGCGGCTGATTACGGTGGCGATCGATGCCGGCCACGGCGGCGAAGACCCCGGCGCGCTCGGCGCCAGCGGCTCGCGCGAGAAGGACATCACGCTGGCGCTGGCGAAAAAGCTCAAGCAGAAAATCGACGCCCAGGAAAACATGCGCGCCGTGCTGATCCGCGACGGCGACTACTTCGTGCCGCTGGCGCAGCGGGTCACCAAGGCGCGCGCGGTGAAGGCCGACCTGTTCATGTCGATCCACGCCGACGCCTTCATCAAGCCGCACGCGCGCGGCTCGTCGGTATTCGCGCTGTCGGAGAACGGGGCGACCTCGGTCGCGGCGCGCTGGCTGGCCAAGAAGGAAAACGAGGCGGATCTGGTGGGCGGCATCAACATCGACGTCAAGGATCCTTTTCTCAAGCGCACCCTGATCGACCTGTCGCAGACCGCCACCATCAACGACAGCCTGAAGCTGGGGCGCGCGGTGCTGAAGGAGATCGGCGGCGTCAACACGCTGCACAAGGCGCACGTCGAGCAGGCCGGGTTCGCCGTGCTGAAGGCGCCGGATATTCCGTCGATCCTGATCGAGACCGCGTTCATTTCCAACCCGGAAGAAGAGAAGCGCCTCAACGACTCCGCCTACCAGGATCGACTGGTCGACGCCATCGTCGTCGGCGTCAAGGATTACTTCGACAAGCACCCGCTGACCGCGCCGTCGCGGCTGACGCGCAATCCATGACCGGCAGCCTGCTGGGCGCGGCGGCTCCGGGATTCGAGCGGCCGCTGGAAGTGCTCGAGGCCTGCCATGGCCGCATCGCCAAACAGTGCGACACCCTGGAAAAAATACTGGCGCATCTGCCGGCGCACGGCGCCGACGCGCAGGCGCAGCAGGCCGCGCGTGCGGTGCTGGCTTACTTCGACACCGCCGCGGTGCACCATCACGACGACGAGGAGCGCAACCTGTTTCCGCTGCTGGAACGGGCGGGCGCGCCCGGCGCCTGCGATCTGGTCGAAACCCTGACGCTGGAACACGACGAACTGGCCCTGCTGTGGTGGCGCCTGAGCCCTGCCTTGCGGCAGCTCGGAGCGGGCGCGGCGAACGCGCTGGACGCGGCGCTGGCGCGCCGTTTCATTGCCCTCAATCGCAGCCATCTCGAATTCGAGAACACCCATGTGCTGCCGCTGGCGCGGCAAGCGCTCGGCGCCGCCGATGTCGAACGCCTGGGCCGCGCCATGGCGGCGCGGCGCGGCGTGCCGTTCGCGGGGCGGCCATGAGCATCCGCGTCCTGCCCGATGTGCTGATTTCGCAAATCGCCGCCGGCGAGGTGGTCGAACGCCCCGCAGCGGCGCTGAAGGAGATCCTGGAAAACAGCCTCGATGCCGGCGCCACCGAAATTCAGGTCGAACTGGAGCAGGGCGGCATCAAGCGCATTCGCGTCAGCGACAACGGCATGGGCATCGCGCGCGACGATCTGGCGCTTGCCCTGACGCGCCATGCCACCAGCAAGATCGCCAGCTTGAGCGACCTCGAACGGGTGGCGAGCCTGGGATTTCGCGGCGAGGCGCTGGCGTCGATTGCCGCCATCGCGCGGCTGCAACTGACCAGCCGCAGCGTCGATGCGGCGCACGCCTGGACGCTGCAGGCCGAAGGCGGACTGCTTGCCGCGCCCGCACCGGCGGCGCGCGCCGGCGGCACCACGATCGATATCCAGGATCTGTTTTTCAATACGCCGGCACGGCGCAAGTTTCTCAAAACCGACGCCACCGAATACGCCCACTGCGCCGAAACCGTGCGCCGCCTGGCGCTGGCGCAGCCGCAGACGGCATTCACGCTGACGCACAATGGCCGCGTGCAGCTGCGCCTGAACGCCGAGCCGGCCGCTGCGCGGGTGCGCCATGTGCTGGGCGACGCCTTCGGGCAGAACGCCATTGCGGTCGAAGCGGCGGCGGGCGCCCTCAGGCTGAACGGCTGGGTGATCCGCCCCAGCGCCGCCACCGCCGGCCGCGACAGCCAGCACGTATTCGTCAATGGCCGCTACGTGCGCGACAAGCTGATCGTCCATGCGCTGAAGGAAGCCTACCGCGACGTGCTGCACCACCAGCTGAACCCGGCGTACTGCCTGTTCATCGAGCTGCCGCCGGAAACGGTGGACGTCAACGTGCATCCGGCCAAGACCGAAATCCGTTTCCGCGACAGCCGCGGCGTGCACCAGTTCCTGTATCACGCGGTCGAGCGCCTGCTGGGGGCGCCGGTGACGGCTGGCGAGGTGCCCGCCGCCCCTGCGCCCGCATCCAGGCTGCCAGCCCATGGCGCGCCGCAGCAGGCGGCGATGCCGCTGCAGGTGGCCGAGGCGATGGCGTTTTACGCCCCCCTGGAGCGGGGTTCAGGGTTCGGACAGGGTTCGGTGGGGCTGGCCGCGCCTGCGGCGCAGGCTTTGCCTGAAGCGGGCGCGCACGACGCGCCGCCGCTCGGTTATGCGCTGGCGCAGCTGCACGGCGTCTATGTGCTGGCGCAGAACGCGCAGGGGCTGGTGCTGGTCGACATGCACGCCGCGCACGAACGGGTGGTGTATGAAAAGCTCAAGAATGCGCTCGACCGCCGCGCGGTGCCGGCGCAAACCCTGCTGATTCCACTGGTGCTCACGGTCGACGCACGCGACGTCGCGGAAATCGGCCCGCATCTGGAGGCGCTTGCCGGCATCGGTTTCGAGTTGTCGGTCACCTCGCCGACCTCGGTGGCGGTGCGCTCGGTGCCGTGGCTCCTGAAGGATGCCGACCCGGTCGAACTGACCCGCGCGGTGCTGGCCGAGGTCGCCGAATTCGGCGTGGCGCGTCTGCTGGCCGAACGTCGCAACGAACTGCTGGCGACGCTCGCCTGCCACGGCGCGGTGCGCGCCAACCGGCATCTGACGCTGCCCGAAATGAATGCGCTGCTGCGCGAGATGGAGGCCACCGAGCGAGCCGGGCAGTGTAACCACGGCCGCCCCACCTGGTTCCAGATCAGTCTCAAGGAACTCGACGCCATGTTCATGCGTGGGCGCTGATTTTGCGGCCGGCACTTTTATATATAAGCTTTGCCTGATTAACCAAGCTAGGCAGGTCATCATGAACGAACGCAAAACCATACCCATCCAGGACATCAACGAGGCCAGCAGTTGCGCCAGTGCCGAACCCTATGCGCTGATGGTGCTGGGCGATTCCATGCTGCCGGAGTTCGAAGAAGGCGAAATCATCGTCGTCGAACCGTCCGGCCTGGTCAAGGACGGCTCCTACGTGGTGGCCTACGTGAACGACGAATACATCTTTCGCCAGTTGGTGAAGCACGACGACGGCTGGATGCTGAAACCGCTCAACCCGCTGTACGAGAACATTCCGGTGCCCGATGTCGACGTGGCCAAGGGTGTGGTGATCATGAAGAAGCGGCCGGGCAAGCGCAGCGAGCAGAAGCGTTACATCTGAGCATGCCGGCGATCGATCCGGTTTATCGCAGGGGTCGTTGAATATTCGAATAAAATGGTTGACTAATATACTCGGGTATATAGACTGAAGGTGCAGTTCAGCCCTTCATCTTCATTAAAGGAGAAAGCCATGAGTGGATTGATCGCCAATTTCCCGAGCGACGGCATCGTGACCGTCAACCGTGTGGTGCTGAAGCCGGAATATACGGTGGACGACCTGCAGGAGCGCGTGGCGTTCCTGTGCGAAAACGTCAAGACCTATCACTCCGACACCGGTTTTGTGGGAGGTTTCGTCGCGCTGAACTCCGGCCAGGTGTCGAACGAAGGCTCGACCATCGGCCAGGCGGTCGAAAGCCCGATGAAGGGCAAGGAAGCACTGATCGTGACCTTCTGGACCGACTTCGAAAACCACGAAAAATCGCACCGTTCCGAAACCTTCCAGCCGCTGTTCCGCAAAGCGCTGGAGCTGTGCGAGAACGGCAACGAGGAAATCGCCTACGAAATGCTGTGGTCCGGCAAGGCTTACGGTCCCGACGAGATCGCTGCGGCACGCCAGGCCAAGGCACAGTACGCCGCCGCCTGATTCCGGCGGCTCCGATGGAAACGGCGGGACTTCCCGCCGTTTTTCATGGGCGCGTTCCGGGGACGCAAGCCCTTCGATATTGCGTGCCGCCTGCCCGACTGCGGCATAATCGACCGCCATGCCTGAGTATCTGCCTCCCGCCATTTTCCTCATGGGCCCGACCGCTGCCGGCAAGACCGCGCTTGCGGTCAGCCTGCTCGAACGCTTTCCGCTCGAAATCATCAGCGTCGATTCGGCGCTGGTGTACCGCGGCATGGACATCGGCACGGCCAAGCCCGATGCCGCCACCCTGGCGCGCGCACCGCATCATCTGCTGGACATCCGCGACCCCGCCGAAGCCTATTCGGCGGCGGCGTTCTGCGCCGATGCGCGGCGGCTGATGGCCGACATCGCCGCGCGCGGCAGGGTGCCGCTGCTGGTGGGCGGCACCATGCTGTATTTCCGCGCGCTGCTGCACGGGCTGGACGATCTGCCGCGCGCCGACCCGGCGCTGCGTAAGAAGCTGGAAAAAGAGGCCGCCGCGCGCGGCTGGCCCGCACTGCACGCCGAGCTGGCCGTGGTCGACCCGGTGACCGCCGCGCGGCTGGCACCGAACGATTCGCAGCGCATCGGCCGCGCGCTGGAGATTTTCCGGCTTGCCGGCACGCCCATGTCGGCGCTGCTCGACCGGGGCCAATCCGAATTGCCCTACCGCGTGCTGCAACTCGCCCTGATCCCGTCCGACCGCGGC
Source organism: Thiobacillus sp. 65-1059 (assembly GCA_001897675.1). Taxonomy (GTDB): domain Bacteria; phylum Pseudomonadota; class Gammaproteobacteria; order Burkholderiales; family Thiobacillaceae; genus Thiobacillus. The sequence goes on from MKUE01000038.1 coordinate 7,926, forward strand.
GTGCTGCACCAGCGCATCGCCGCGCGCTTCGACGCCATGCTTGCCGCCGGCCTGCTCGACGAAGTGGAAACCCTGCGTCGCAGCTACGCGCTTACGCCCGATCTGCCTGCCATGCGCGCGGTCGGCTACCGCCAGGCGTGGGCCTATCTCGACGGCGCAATCGATCTGGCAGCGTTGCGCGAACAGGGCATCGCCGCCACCCGCCAGCTTGCCAAGCGCCAGCTGACCTGGTTGCGCTCGTGGCCCGATGCGGTGGAACTGGACTGTCTCGCGGACGACCTCGAGGCGCAGGCGCTGGCGCGGGTGGCCGCGCATCTGCAGACGCAATAGCGGCCGGTTACGCCTTGTCCACGGCGTCCACAGTGGCGCGGACCTGCCCGCGATGGAAGCGGATGCCGATCGAGTCGCCCGCATCGAGCGTCGCGGCATCCTGCACGATGGCGCCGTTTTCCCGCTGGACGATGCTGTAGCCGCGCGCCAGCACGCCTTCCGGATTGAGGTGGGCGAGACTGCTGGCTAGGCGCGCCAGCGTGAGCCGGCGCCGCACCCGGCCGCCTTCCATTGCGCGGCGCGCGCGCGCGTCGAGCGCGTCGAGCCGCTGCTGCTCGAGCCGGATGGCGTGCAGCGGCGTCACCAGCCGTTGATCCAGCCGTGCGATCCGCAGCTGTTCGTGCGCCAGGCGGGTGCGGACGGCGCGGTGCAGGTGCTGCGCCAAGGGGTTCAATGCGAGCTGCTGGCGGCGCAGCTGTTCGGCCGGATGGAGCAGCCGCCGCGCCAGGTAGTCCAGCCGCTGCATTTCGCCGTGCTGCCTGCGGGCGAGATGGTGGCGGAGCTGGCGCGCCAGGTGGTCCAGCTGCTGCCGCAGCTCCTGGCGCAGCGGGCTGGCCAGTTCGGCGGCCGCAGTGGGCGTGGGCGCGCGCAGGTCGGCGGCAAAGTCGGCCAGGGTGAAATCGGTTTCGTGGCCGACCCCGCTCACCACCGGCATCGGGCTGGCGGCAATCGCCCGCGCCACCGCTTCGTCGTTGAACGCCCACAAATCCTCCAGCGAACCGCCGCCGCGGCACACCAGCAGCACGTCGCACTCGGCGCGTCCGGCGGCGGTGCGGATGGCGGCGGCAATCTGCGCGCCGGCACCGGCGCCCTGCACCGGGGTGGGGTAGAGGATTACCGGCAGGCCCGGCATGCGGCGCGCCAGCGCGGTCAGCACGTCGTGCAGCGCCGCCGCCTGTGGCGAGGTGACGATGCCGAGGCAATGCGGAAAGCGCGGCAGGGCGCGCTTTTTCGCCGGATCGAACAGGCCTTCGGCCTCCAGTTTCGCCTTGAGCTTGAGGAAGGCCTCATACAGCCGGCCGGCCCCGGCGCGGCGGATCGACTCGGCGCCCAGCTGGAATTCGCCGCGCGCCTCGTACAGCGAGGGCAGGGCGCGCAATTCGATGTGGTCGCCGTTGGCGGGGGTGAAATCGGCAAACTGGTTGCGGCCGCGAAACATCACGCAGCGCACCTGCGCGTTCGCATCCTTCAGGGAAAAGTACCAATGACCCGAGGCGGCGCGGGTGAAGTTGGAAACCTCGCCTTCCACCCACAGCAGCGGCAGTTGCGATTCCAGCGCACGGCGCGCCATGCGGTTGAGCTCGCTCACGGTGAGCACGGGCAGTTCTGCGGCGCCCGGAGAGTCTTCGATCCAGTCCATGGCGCGCAGGATAGCGGGTTCATGCCGGCACGGTTCATGCACAGCCGGCAAATTCCCATAAAAAAATGTTTAAAACCCTATTGACGATAGTTGTGTTTTTGTAACTCATTGATATAAAACGACTAAGCGGATTGGTTACTTTTTGTGCCAAAACGCTTTTCCCTTTGTGGGCGGGTGTTTAGGGCGCCCGGAAAGGAGTTCCTCACAGACTTATCCACACCAATTGTGGAGAACTCGGGTCGGCACGCCAAAAAAGCACGCCCGTGCAATGGGGGCTTGCCGAACCCTGCGCGCGGGCGCTACATTTCGCCTGTTGTTTTATTGGGAGTGGTATCCAGTGCTTGCCATCATCGAGGCGGCCGGTTGGCCGGTCTGGCCGTTGATTCTGGCGTCGGTCATCGCCGTCGCCATCATTATCGAACGCGCCTACAGTTTGCGTACCCAGGAAGTGGCGCCCGCCAGCCTGCTGCTGGAAACGATCAAGGCCTATCAGGAACGCGGCGCGACGCAGGAACTGGTCGCCCGGCTGGCCGACGGCTCGCCGCTGGGGCGGATATTTGCCACCGCGCTGAAGAACGCCCACAACTCGCGCGAAGTGATGAAGGAATCCATCGAGGAATCCGGCCGCGCCGTCACCCACGAACTCGACCGTTTCCTGACCTCGCTCGGCACCATCGCCAGCATGGCGCCGCTGCTTGGCCTGTTCGGCACGGTCATCGGCATGATCGAAATCTTCGGCGCACAAACTGCAACCGGCACCAATCCCGGCCAGCTGGCGCACGGCATCTCGATTGCGCTGTACAACACCGCATTCGGCCTGATCGTGGCGATCCCGGCGATGATTTTCTACCGCTACTTCCGCAGCAAGGTGGAATCGCTGGTGGTGGACATGGAACAGCAGGCGATCAAGCTGGTGGAAATCGTCCACGGCGAACGGAAGTAAGGCCGTCATGAATTTTCGCCGAGGCCGCCGCGAGGATTATCCGGAAATCAACCTGATTCCGTTCATCGACATCCTGCTCGTCATCGTGATTTTCCTGGCGGTGACCACCACCTATGCGCGCTTTGCCGAACTCAAGATCAACCTGCCCACCAGCAGCGCCGCGCAAACGCCCAACCCGCCCAGGCAGATCGAAGTGGCGGTGGCCGAAAACGGCCGCTACCAGATCGACAACACTGCGGTCGGCGAGGCCTCGATCGACGAACTGGCCGCCGCGTTGAAAAAAGCCGCCGCCGGCCGGGACGAGCCGGTGGTGGTGATCAACGCCGATGCGCGGGCCGCGCATCAGTCGGTGGTGAACGTGATGGAAGCGGCACGCCGGGTAGGGCTGACCCGCATCACCTTCGCCACCCAGACCGCCCCTTAGGCGGTCGCATCCATGTTCTCTTTTCGGCATGTCTGGGCGCGCACCGGCGTGCTCACGCTGCTGCTCTCTCCCCTTGCCGCGCTGTTTGCCGCCGTCTCCGGGGCGCGCCGGCTGGCGTATCGCCGTGGCTGGCTGACCCCGGTTGCGGTGGGGGTGCCGGTGATCATCGTCGGCAACATCACCGTCGGCGGCAGCGGCAAGACGCCGCTGACGATCTGGCTGGTGAACCGGCTGCGCGCGCGCGGGCATCGCCCGGGCGTGGTCAGCCGCGGCTATGGAGGCGCGGCGCGCGGCTGCGTCGAGGTGCAGGCCGACAGCCCGCCGGCGGAAGTCGGCGACGAACCCTTGCTGATCCATCTCAAGACCGCGGCGCCGGTGGTGGTTGGGCGCGACCGGGTGGCGGCGGCGCGCACCTTGCTGGCGCGCCATCCCGGGGTGGACGTGATCGTCGCCGACGATGGCCTGCAGCACTACCGCCTGCAGCGCGACATCGAACTGGCGGTGATCGATGCGGCGAGCGGGCTGGGCAACGGCTGGCTGCTGCCGGCAGGCCCCTTGCGCGAGCCGCGGAGCCGGCTGCGCAGCGTGGATGCGGTGGTCCAGGTGGTGCGCGGCGGAGCCGAGCCGCCGGTAGTCGGCGCGGCCTGGCGCGCCGACTACCGTGCCGGTCAGGCCTATCGTCTGCGCGCGCCGCTGGAAAAAAGAGCGCTTGGCGAACTGCCGCCGCGCGACTGGCTCGCCGTCACCGGCATCGGCCGCCCGCAGGGATTTTTTGCCATGCTCGAAGCCCAAGGCATCCGCTTCAGCCCGCGTGCTTTCGCCGACCATCACGCCTTTCAGCCGCAGGAGCTGCCTGCCGGCGCGGCCGTACTGATGACGGAGAAAGACGCGGTAAAATGTCGCGCATTTGCCGGGGCGGACTGGTGGGCGGTGGAACTCGACGTCGCCCCGGAATCCGGATTCGTCGACTGGCTGGACGCACGCATCGAACAATAAAGATAGCGGCGCATGCGCATCAAGGGAGGAGGTATGAGGATGCAATCATCCGACTGGGGCGACCGCCGTCATCCCTGCCGCTGGATGGCCGAGACCGGGGAGGCGGGTTTCTGGGTGCCCGACCGCTCCGAAATCGTCACCCAGTTCTTCACCCGCTACCTGTTCTTTTCGCTGGCGGTCGTCTATTTCTCCACCCTGGCAAGCGTCCCCCCGGTGCTGCTCAGCATCGAGCAGCTGCTGGTCGCGCTCGGCGCTTATTTCTTCTTCAACAGCTGGTTCTTCCACCAGGCGCTGCGCGGCGTCACGCTGCTGAAAATCCGCAGCGCCATGAGCGCCGACCTGCTGATCGTCGCCCTGTGCGTGATTCACGACCCCAACCCGATCCCGCCGTCTGCGCTGGCGTTCCTGATGGTGCTGCTGGGCAACGGCATGCGCTACGGCATGCGCCTGTTCAGCGAGGTGCTGGGCGGCATTTTTCTCGGCATGGCGATCTCCTTTGCCTTGCGCTATCGTCTGGGCGGGTTCGAGATCGGTGCGGGCGATGTGTTCTTCGGCGTGTTCTGGGTCACCCTGGCCTTGTACGCCTACATCCTGATGGGGCGCATCGATGGGCAGCGGCGCCAGCTCGATTACCGCAGCCGCTTCGATGCGCTGACCGGGCTGCTCAACCGCCATGGCCTGCTTGCCGCGGCAGACAGCATCTTCGACAAGACGAATGCGCCTAGTCCGGCCACCGTTGTGTTTGCCGACCTGAACCAGTTCAAGTCGGTCAACGACCGCTATGGCCACGGCGCGGGCGATCGCGTGCTGGCCGAATTCGCGCAGATATTCAGCGAATCGGCCGATACGGACGTGTGCGGACGCTGGGGCGGAGACGAATTTGTTGCTATCCTGCCGCTGCGCGAGGCCGCCGCCGTCCGCCAGATTTTCGAGCGCATCGAAGTGCGTACCGCGGCCTGGAGCCGCAGCAACGGCCTGCCGATGGCGGTGAGCCTGGGCGTCAGCCACGCCCCGCGCGACGGCCACGACCTGGTGACGCTGCTGTCGGTCGCCGACATCCACCTTTATCAAAGCAAGTCGCAACAGCCCGAAACGGCGGGTGCGTCTCCGAACTACAGGACTCTTATCGATGAACCCGAAGCTTCTTGAAATTCTTGTGTGCCCGGTCTGCAAGGGGCCGCTCGAATGGAAGAAATCCGCGCACGAACTGGTGTGCCGTGCGTGCCGCCTCGCCTATCCCATCCGCGACGACATTCCGGTGATGCTGCCGGAGGAAGCGCGTCCGTTGGACCCCGACGAAATCCACGGCAATTAGCGGCAGCGCTCCCATGCATTTCCGCGTCGTCATTCCCGCGCGCTATGCGTCGAGCCGTCTGCCGGGCAAGCCGCTGGCGGACATCGGCGGGCGCCCCATGGTGCTGCGCGTGCTGGAGCGTGCCTTGCAGGCGGGCGCCGAATCGGTGGTGGTCGCCACCGACGACGCGCGCGTGCAACAGGCGGTCGAGGCCGCCGGCTACCCGGCCTTGATGACCTCGCCGGCGCACTGCTCGGGCACCGAGCGCCTGGTCGAGGTCGCCGAAACCCTGGGCTGGCCCGACGATGTCCTGGTGGTCAACGTGCAGGGCGACGAGCCGCTGATCGACCCGGCGCTGATCCGCGAAGCCGCGCGCCAGTTGGTGCTGCACGACGACGCAGTGATGGCGACGCTGGCGCATCCGATCCACGACCATGCCGACTTCGTCAATCCCAACGTCGTCAAGGTGGTCGCCGACGAAGCCGGCTACGCGCTGTATTTCAGTCGCGCGCCGATTCCCTGGCCGCGCGACGCGTTTGCCGCGCACGATCCGGCATCGGCTTCAGCCCACGGTGGGCAGCAGACGATGCCGCACGAACTCGGCGCGCTGCGCCACATCGGCCTGTACGCCTACCGTGCCGGTTTCCTGCGCACCTATGCCGGCCTCGCCAGTTCGCCGCTGGAGCGCTGCGAGATGCTCGAACAGCTGCGGGTGCTGTGGCACGGCCACCGCATCAGCCTCGGCATCACACCGGTCGCGCCGGCGCCGGGGGTCGATACGCCGGAGGATCTGGAGCGGGTCCGCGCGCTGTTTGCGGCTGCATAGCAGCCTCTTGAATCCGTCAATAAAATTTTTTAAGTTTTGCTTGACTCTCGCTTGGCTTAGGCTAGCGCGGTTTGGCACATTCAGATATCCATATCTAAGGGAGATTAAGCAATGCGTTTGATTCTGTTGGGCGGCCCCGGCGCGGGCAAGGGCACGCAAGCCAATTACATCAAGGAAAAATACGGCATTCCGCAGATCTCCACCGGCGACATGCTGCGCGCGCAGATCAAGGCCGGCAGCGAACTCGGCATGAAGGCCAAGGCCATCATGGACGCCGGCGGCCTGGTCTCCGACGACATCATCATCGGCATGGTGAAAGCCCGCCTGACCGAAGCCGACTGCCAGAACGGCTACCTGTTCGACGGCTTCCCGCGCACCATCCCGCAGGCCGAGGCGATGAAGGCCGCCGGCGTGCCGATCGACTACGTGGTCGAGATCGACGTGGCGGACGAAGAGATCGTCAAGCGCATGTCGGGCCGCCGCGTGCACGTGGCATCCGGCCGCACCTACCACGTCGTGTTCAATCCGCCCAAGGTGGCCGGCAAGGACGACGTCACCGGCGAGGACCTGATCCAGCGCGACGACGACCAGGAAGAAACCGTCAAGAAGCGTCTCGACGTCTACCACGCGCAGACCGAGCCGCTGGTGAAATACTACGGCGACTGGGGCAAGAGCGGCGAAGCCGGCGCGCCCAAGTACGTCAAGGTTGCCGGCGTCGGCAAGGTCGAAGGCATCCGCGATGCCATCTTCGCCGCGCTCGGCTGACCGACCGGGCCGACCGCTCCGATGCCGCAGCAGATCCCCCCGCCGAACGACACCGAACGCTGGATCGTCTCCAGCGCGGTGAAGGAGCGTTACGGTCGCGAGGTCGAGATTCAGGACGTCGAGACCGAAATCCGTCTGCACATCGACGATCGCGAACTGACGCTGTGCCCGGGTTTTTACTGGAACGAGCACGGCTGTCATTTCGTGCTGTCGAAAACCGGCGACTCGCGCTACCGCAGCATGTTCTTCTATCGCATCCGCGATCGCTTCAGCACCGGGCGCGAGGAATACGACGACATTGGCGACTGCGTCACCACGCTGCTGAAAATGCAGGCCGACGAGGAAGCCAGGCGCCTGGCCGAGGGCGAAGCGTCCGGCAATAGTTGAGTGGAAAAGCCGGCTGCTGTGCTGGCTTTTTTATTTGGAACAAAAACCTGTCCAATACGTTGATACTGAATTGAGGAAAACACCATGGCGAAGAAAATGAACGCCTTTTACGCGCAGTCCGGCGGCGTCACCGCGGTCATCAATGCGTCGGCCTGCGGCGTGATCGAAACCGCGCGCAAGCACAAGGACAAGATCGGCAAGGTCTACGCCGGCCGCAACGGCATCATCGGCGCGCTCAC
>MKUE01000039.1 GCA_001897675.1 Thiobacillus sp. 65-1059
GTTCGTCTTTTGACGAGGCTTTTTCAGCCATGCTTCAGGACCATATTCTAGATTTTTCCTGTTTTATCAACGAGCCGCCAGGCTCGCCTCCTCGCATGCCATTCTAACGGCAAGCGCGGCGAATAGGCCATCTTCGTGGGCCGCGCTGTAGATGGCTTGCGCGAAGCGCCGGTCGAGAAAGTGGCTGCAGGCAGCGCACACGCGATCGCAGGCAGCGGCGGCGCCCAACAGGCCGATGCTGCCCACCCCGTCGGCCCGCGACAGGGTCTTGAGCAGGGCGTAAGCACGCAGCATCGATTCGTGCGCAGCGTTCACCTCGATGACCACGGCGTGGACTGCGCCGGGCATCAGCGCCAGACCGTCGCGGCCGGCGTCGAACACCACGGCATCGTAGCCCTGGGCGATGCCCGCCAGGGCAGGGTCGTCCGCCCTGGCGCCGGGCGCATGCCAGCCGTCGCCATGCGACAGCGGCAGCGTGTGCAACTGTCCGCGTTCAAGCTGCTGGCGCCAGCCGAACAGGCTGCGGGCAGGCGCGTCGGCCAGCAGCCGTCCCCGCGCATCGACCAGCAGCGCAGTCCAGCCGCGCTGGTGCAGCGCCAGCGCCAGCCGGGAGGTGGATTGGGCGGAGTCGAAAAAACACTGGATGCAGCGTAGCGGCTGCCGGGCGCTGCGCCGCCGCAGCCCGGCGGCCTGGTCAGCCGGCATGCATGCCCTTCAGGGCAAGGCGCTCCTCGCGCTCGGCCTCGACGCCGGCAAACAGCGGCCAGTCTTCGGCCTGCAGCGCATAGGGCGTGGCAAGCTGGCCGCCTTTCAGAGCGCGGTCGACAAGGTAGGGGGCGCTGGGTGCGTGCAGGTCTTCCGGCACGCGCTGGCCGCCGCTGATGTACGCCAGCGGCAGGCGATGGCGGATCAGGCTGTCGAGCGCCGCCCCGGGTTGCGGGGCTTCGTCGAGTTTGGTGAGGATGCAGGCGACCGCGCCCTGGCCGAAATGCGTCATCGCCTGCTCGATTGCCGCGCCCTGCTGGCCGGCGGAGATCACTGCTAGGCGGCGCACGCCGAGGGCGTCGAGCGCCCGCCCCTCACGGCTGCGCGGATCGGATGGCGAAAAACCGGCGGTATCGACCAGCACCAGCTTGTTGGCGGCAAGTTCAGGCAACAGCCGCGCCAGCCGGGCCTGGTCTTCCGCCACATGCAGCGACACGCCCAGCAGGTCGGCATACACCGTCAATTGCTCCGCTGCGCCGATGCGGTAGGCGTCGGCCGCCACCAGCGCCACCTTTGCCGCACCGTGCGCATCCGCCGCGCGGGCGGCGAGCTTGGCCAGCGTGGTGGTTTTGCCGGAACCGGTGGAGCCCACCAGCGCGTAGCACCCCCCCCTGGCCAGCAGATCGGCTTCGCGCCCCTGTAGCGGCAGATTGCGGATCAGCACCTGGCGCAGCCAGCGCAAGGCGGCATCGGCATCGAGTCCGCGCGGCAGACGCGCGGCCAGGGTGCGGGCGAGCGTGCTGCCGAAGCCGGCGGCGAACAGGGTCTGCATCACGGCCACCCGCGCCGGATCGCGCCGCCGCGCCGATCCCCAGGCAAAGCCCGCCAGCTGGTTCTGCAGCAGGCCGCGCAGGCGCGCCAGCTCACTCAGGATGCGCGAGCCGCCGGCCGCGTCCGGCGCCTCGCCGGCAGGCCGCGCCGCCAAATCGCCGTAGGCGCTGGCCAGCAGCTCGACGCCCTGCGGATGCGGCCGGGTGGCCAGCACCACGGCGTCGTCGCCCAGCTCGCGGCGAATGCGCGCCAGGCCTTCGCGCGCATTCGCCGCCACGAATACCTGCGCGCTCATGCTCCCTCCTCGATGGTCAGTTCCGTGCTCACCTGCACCATTTTATCGGCAGGCACCTCGGCATAGGCAATCACCGAAAGCTGCGGCAGGTTGCGCCGCAACAATCGCGACAGGATGGCACGCAGGCCGGGAGAAATCAGCAGCACCGGCGGGTAGCCCGCTTCCTCCTGCTCGGCCAGCGCACGTTCGGCCGCTTCGTTCAGCGCATCCAGCGTGGCGGGCGACAGCAGGGCTTCGCCTTCGTCGCCCATCTCGTTCAGCAGGCGGGTTTCGGTGGATGCGGCCAGGCCGATGACGTGCAGCGCGTTGCCGCCTTCGAACAGGCGGTCGACGATGCTGCGCCCCAGCGCCGCGCGCACGGTTTCCACCAGTTCGTCGATCGCCTGGTTCTTCGGCGCGCGCGCCGCCAGCGTTTCGAATAGGGTGCGGGTGTCGCGGATCGAGACGTTTTCCGCGATCAGCTGCTGCAGCACCGCCTGCACGCTGGTCAGCGGCAGATGGCGCGGCGTCACGTCCTCGACCAGCCCGGGATGGCTGCGCGCCAGCGTGTCGAGCAGTTGCTGCACCTCGGTGCGCCCCAGCAGTTCCGGCGCGTGCTGGCGGAACACGGCTTCGACCTGGCGCGCGATGAGCTCGGCCGGTTCCAGCACCACGAAACCGCGCAGTTCGGCTTCCTCCTCCCGCCCCGCCTCGATCCAGACCCCGGCCAGCCCGGTCAGCGGATCGGCCCCGGGCGTTCCGTCGATGCGCCCCAGCACGTCCCCCATATCCACCGCCAGCACCTGGCCGGTAGGCAGCTCGCCGTGCGCCACGTCGACGCCCTTGAGGGTGATGCGATAGCTGTTGGGCTTGAGGTCGAGGTTGTCGCGCACACGGATCAGCGGCACCACCAGTCCCATGTCGGTGGCGAAGCGGCGGCGCGCCTCGGTGATGCGGGCCAAGGCGGCGCCGCCCTGGTTGCGGTCGACCAGCGGAATCAGCCGATAGCCGACTTCGAGCGCCAGCACGTCGACCGGCGGGATGTCGTCCCAGGTGACGTCGGCCGGCGCGATCTCTTCTTCCATCAACGCCAGCGGCTCGACATCGAATGCCGCGCTCTGGCGGCGCTTCAGCCAGAAGCCCAGCCCGCCCAGCGCCGCGGCGATGGTCAGAAACGCCAGGTGCGGCGTCCCCGGAATCAGTCCCAGCACGCCCAGCACCGCAGCCGCGACATACAGCGTCTGCGGACGGCCGAATATCTGGGTGGAAAATTCGCGGCTCAAATCCTGCTCGCTCGACGCGCGGCTCACCACGATGCCTGCCGCGGTCGAAATGATCAGCGCGGGAATCTGCGTCACCAGCCCGTCGCCCACCGTCAGCAGCGCATAGCGCCCGAGCGCTTCGGTGACCCCCAGGTTGTGCTGCAGCAGGCCGACCGCAATGCCGCCGATCAGGTTGACCACGAGGATGATCATGCCGGCGACGGCGTCGCCGCGCACGAACTTCGAGGCGCCGTCCATCGCGCCGTAGAAGTCGGCCTCGCGGCCGATCTCGTGGCGGCGTGCGCGGGCTTCGCCTTCATTGATGAAGCCGGCATTGAGGTCGGCATCGACCGCCAGCTGCTTGCCCGGCATCGAATCGAGGGTGAAGCGCGCCGCCACCTCGGCGATGCGCCCGGCGCCCTTGGTGATGACGACGAAATTGATGATGACCAGGATCAGGAACACCACGAAGCCGACCGCGATGTTGCCGCCGACCAGGAAATTGCCGAACGACTCGATCACCTTGCCCGCCGCGTCCGGGCCGGTGTGGCCCTGCATCAGGATGATACGGGTCGACGCCACGTTGAGCGACAGGCGCAGCAGCGTGGTCAGCAGCAGCACCGTGGGAAACACCGAGAAATCCAGCGGGCGCCGCGCGTTCAGGCTCACCAGCAGCACGATCATCGCCAGCGCGATGTTGAGCGTGAACAGCACGTCGAGCATGAAGGTGGGCAGCGGCAGCACCATCATCGCCAGGATCAGCAGCACCAGCCCCGGCACCGCCAGCCGGTTGACCGGCATGCCCAGCACCATCGCGCCCTGCGCGCTCACCCGATCACCTCGTCAATCGCCTTGGATTTGGCGTTCGTCCCTGTATGCCCTTCAGGGTGCGCCCCCACCGGAGGAAGACCGGGGAGAGGGCCAGCCTCGTCCCGCACCGCCGGCTGCCGGCGGCCGTGCAGCCGGGCTCGCATTTCCGGATGGAGCTCGGATTCGCGTGCCTCGGCCAGTACTTCCTGCCAGCTCATCGCGTGACGCCGCAGGTAGCGCCACCAGCGCCAGCCGGCGTCGAGCGCCGCGGACAGCGCCAGCGCCGCCGCCAGCGCCAGCACGCCACGCCCCACCCAGGCGGCGGTCGCAGGCAGCGCCACGCCGATCCCGTTGCCGGCCAGATCCTGCAGTTCCGGCCAGCCGCTTGCCAGCGCCCACCCCGCCGCCGCCGCGGCGAGCACCAGCTTGAGCAGCGCCTGCGTTCCATCGAACAGCGAATCGACGGAAAACAGCCGGGCAAAGGGTTTGAGGGGGTTGGCGCGGGTCAGCTCGGCCCGGGTTAAGCGAGGCACGAATACCCAGCCCGAGAGCAGCATCGGCGCTACCAGCGCGGCGGCAAAAATGACGCCCAGCACCGGCAGCAAAGCCCATAGCGCCGACCAAACCGCTTCAAGAAAAACCGGGGAAAGCGGCGTCGCCGCATGTATGAAGGCCGCCTCGGTCATCGCCTGCAGGGCAGTCGACAGTCGCGGCGCCAGCCAGCCCAGCATGCCCAGTGCCGACAGCAGCACGACCCACGCCGTGAGTTCGGCAGAGCGCGGCACGTCGCCCGCGCTGCGCGCCTGCTGCAGGCGCTGCGGGCTTGCCGGTTCGGTACGGGAAAGATCAGTCTCCTCGGCCATGCTTGTCTCGAATTTTGGGGGAGTCTAGCACGAGGCGGAACAGGCTTTCTGCCGTCGAAACGGCAGGCGCCCTTGCTCACACAGCGATATTTTCGATTGGGCCGATCGTCAACCCGCCCGATTCCATGGATGCCGACCGGCGTTGAAGAATATCGAAAGCGGGATCGATCCGGCAGTACGGCGGCCGCTTAACTGGCCTCGTCGATCCACGCCATCTGGATCGCCTCAAGAATCTTCTCGCCGGAATGGTTGGGATCGTCGTCGAAATCGGGCAGCTCCATCACCCAGCCATGTAGGTCGGTGAAACGGATGGTGCGCGGGTCGATTTCGGGATGCGCCTCGGCGAGTTCGATGGCGATGTCGAGGGTGTCCGTCCACTTCATATCAATGCCCTTCCTTGACCATGTTGATGGTGTATTTGGGAATCTCGATCACCAGGTCGCTGCCGGCCACGCGCGCCTGGCACGACAGCCGCGACTGCGGCTCCAGGCCCCAGGCCTTGTCGAGCAGATCGTCCTCTTCCTCGGTGGAGGGCGCCAGCGAATCGAAGCCTTCGCGCACGACGACGTGACAGGTGGTGCAGGCGCAGGACTTTTCGCAGGCGTGCTCAATCTCGACGCCGTTGGCGAGCAAGGTATCGCAGATGGTGTCGCCGGGCTTGGCATCGATCACGGTGCCTTCGGGGCAGAGTTCGACGTGGGGCAGTACGATGAGTTGGGGCATGGCTTTTTGAATACGGCTGAATTGGGGAGACGGTCAGGCGGCTTTGGATTGCCGGCTCGGCAAGGCGGCAAATGCGCCGTCCCATAATTGTAACCGCGCGACGACGGCGGTTTCGGCCGCCGCCTCGGCCTCGCGCCATTTTCCCGGGTCATCGCCACACAGGGCGGCGAGCAGGCGCAGCGACAGCGGCGCGTGGGAATCCCCGTCCAGGTGAATGTGGCGCTTGAGGTAATAGTGGAAGCTCGGCGCCTGCGCTTCGCTCACCGCCATACGCGACAGCAGCGCGCGGAACATCGACGGGATGATGTGCTCGCGGCCCAGCGCCAGCGCGGCGGCAACGGCGTGCGGCTTGCCGCTGGCAAGAAAATCGAAGGTGGTGCGGGTGAAAGCGACGGACGGCGCGGGCGCCAACCCTGCGTCGAGGGCCGCGGCGATCCCCTGCTCCGCCACCTTCTGCACGAAGCGCACAGGCACGTCGGCATCGGCGCCGATTTCGCGCATGGCGGCGAGATACAGCATGAAGTGGCTGGTATGGCCTTCCTGTCCCGGCGGCGCGACGTCGGTTTCCTCTTCAAGCACCATCTCGTTGATGAAGCGCTGCACCGCGGCGTCGCCGCCCGGCAGCCACGGCCAACGCGCGGGCGCGACTTCGTTCTGCAGATACTTGATCAGCGACATGAAGTCCCATACCGAATAGACGTGATGCTGCATGAATACGCGCAGGTCGTCCGGCGTGGCGACCGCCGCATAGATCGGGTGCGCGTCGAGCCGCACCCGCAGGGATTCGATGAAATCTGCGTTCAACATAATCAGGTTCAACCAAAAGTTTCCAGTTTTTGCCCGGCCATCGCCCGGCGTACGTTCCGGTCCATGCGGCGCTGGGCGAATTCGGTGGTGGCCGCATTCAGCGCCTCGATGCCGCGCTTGATGGCCAGATGATGATCGGGTTTGGCATCGGGGCTCGACAACAGGCTTTCAAGGGCGCCGATGCCGGCTTCGATCGCCGCGCTTTCCGCCGCGTCGAGCAGTGCGCCGTCTTCCGCCATGGCCGCACGGGTGGCGGCGATCAGGCCCTGCGCATCGACGATCTGCTCGTTCAGCGCGCGCGCGTACATGTCGTCCTTGGCGTGGGTGAAAGCGTCCTTCAGCATGCGGGTGATGTCTTCGTCGCCCAGCCCGTACGAGGGCTTGACCTGCACGCTCGCTTCGACGCCGCTGCTTTGCTCGCGCGCCGACACCGACAGGAGCCCGTCGGCATCGACCTGGAAGGTGACGCGGATGCGCGCCGCGCCCGCCACCATCGGCGGAATGCCGCGCAGCTCGAAGCGTGCCAGCGAGCGGCAGTCGGACGCGAGTTCGCGCTCGCCCTGCAGCACGTGCACGCTCATCGCGGTCTGGCCGTCCTTGAAGGTGGTGAATTCCTGCGCACGCGCGGTGGGAATGGTGGTGTTGCGCGGGATGACCTTCTCGGTCAGTCCGCCCATGGTTTCCAGCCCCAGCGACAGCGGAATCACGTCGAGCAGCAGCCAGTCGTCGCCGGCGCGGTTGCCCGCCAGCACGTCAGCCTGCATGGCCGCGCCGAGCGCGACGACCTTGTCGGGGTCGAGGTTGGTCAGCGGGGTCCGCCTGAAGAAATCGGCCACCGCCTGACGCACGCACGGCATGCGCGTCGAACCGCCTACCATCACCACACCTTTCACTTCGTCCGCGGCCAGGCCCGCGTCGCGCAGCGCCTTGCGGGTGGGGGCGAGCGTCTTGCCGACCAGTCCCGCGGTCATGGCGTTGAACGCGGCCTGGGTGAGCGTCGCATCCATCATCTCGCCGGTCGACAGCACCGCGGTGACGCGCACCTCGGTATGTTCGGTCAGGGCTTCCTTGGCGTCGCGCGCCTTGGTCAGCAGCAGCCGCATGTCGCCCGCCGACAGCGGCTCGAAACGAGCCTGCTCGAGCATCCAGCAGAAGATGCGCTGGTCGAAGTCGTCGCCGCCCAGCGCCGAATCGCCGTTGGTGGCGAGCACCTCGAACACGCCTTTCGACAGCCTCAGGATGGAAATGTCGAACGTGCCGCCGCCGAGGTCGTACACCGCATAGACCCCCTCCGACGCATTGTCGAGGCCGTAGGCGATCGCAGCCGCGGTCGGCTCGTTCAGCAGGCGCAGCACGTTGAGGCCGGCCAGTTGAGCGGCATCCTTGGTGGCCTGGCGCTGGGCATCGTCGAAATACGCCGGCACGGTAATCACCGCGCCGACCAGCTCGCCATCCAGCGCGGTTTCCGCGCGCTGGCGCAGGGCTTTCAGGATTTCGGCCGACACCTCGACCGGACTTTTCACGCCGGCCGCCGTTTTCAACTGCACCATGCCGGGCGCATCGACGAAGCGATACGGCAGGCTGGCGATGTCCTCGATGTCGGCGATGCCGCGCCCCATGAAGCGTTTGACCGAGGCGATGGTGTTGTGCGGATCGCTGTTTTGCGCGGATTTCGCGGCATAACCCACGTCGACCCGGCCCGTTGCGTGATAACGCACGACCGAAGGCAGCAGCGAATACCCGGCTTCGTCGTCCAGCACCACGGCCAGGCCGGAACGCACCGTGGACACCAGCGAATTGGTGGTGCCCAGATCGATGCCCACCGCCAGCCGATGCTGGTGGGGCGCGGTGGACATGCCGGGTTCGGCAATTTGCAGCAGAGCCATCTTAACTTTCCAGTTCTTCGTAGACGTCGCCGACTTCGGCGATGAGTTTGTCCATGAATCGCAGCTGGCGCACGGCTTCGGAGGCCGCCGCAAAGTCGCGTGCCGCGTCGATCAGCTCGGCCAGTTGCGCCTCGATACGGCGATGCGCTGCGCGCAGGTCGTCGGACAAGGCGTCCAGTGCCGTTACGCTTTTGCCCGCGCGCGCGTCCTCGATCGACTCGCGCCATTCCATCTGCTGCATCAGGAATGCCGGGGACATTCTGGTGTTGCCGGCATCGAGCGCGTCGATTCCCTGCAGCCGCAGCAGATACACGCCCCGGTTCACCGGGTGCTTGAGCGTCTGGTACGCCTCGTTCACCTGCGTCGCCCACTGCATCGCCACCCGCTGCTCGGATTCCGGCTGCGCGGCGAAGCGGTCCGGATGCACGGCGTTCTGCAGTTCACGGTAGGCGGCGTCGAGCTTGTCGCGGTCGAGCGCATAGGCCGTGGGCAGGCCGAACAGTTCGAAGTGGGTCTGGGTGAAGTCCATGGCAGGTGAGGCGTCAGGCGTAAGGGGCGAGGCACAGGGCAAGACGTTCCACCTCGCCCCTCACCCTTTACCCCTCACCGAATGATCAGACGTTGAACGACTCGCCGCAGCCGCACGCGTCCTTCACGTTCGGGTTATTGAACTTGAAGCCCTCGTTCAGGCCCTCGCGGGCATAGTCGAGTTCGGTGCCGTCGATGTAGGGCAGGCTTTTCGGATCGACAAACACGGTCACCCCATGGCTGGTGAAAACCTCGTCGCCTGCGGGCGCCTCGTCGGCGAATTCCAGCTTGTAGGCCATGCCGGAACAGCCGCTGGTGCGCACACCGAGACGGATGCCGACGCCTTTGCCGCGTTTGGCAAGGAAGTTCGTGACGTGTTGCGCTGCGCGCTCGGAAAGTGTGACGGCCATGGTCTACTCCTGGCTGTGCTTTTGCTTGTAGTCGGCAACCGCGGCCTTGATCGCGTCTTCGGCGAGGATCGAGCAGTGGATCTTGACCGGCGGCAGCGCGAGTTCCTCGGCGATGGCGGTGTTCTTGATCGCCATCGCCTGGTCGAGCGTCTTGCCCTTGACCCATTCGGTCACCAGCGAGGACGAGGCGATGGCCGAGCCGCAGCCGTAGGTCTTGAACTTGGCGTCTTCGATCAGGCCATCCTTGCCGACCTTGATCTGCAGCTTCATCACGTCGCCGCAGGCGGGCGCGCCGACCATGCCGGTGCCGACGTCCTCATCCTCCTTGCCGAAGGAACCGACGTTGCGGGGGTTTTCGTAATGGTCGAGTACTTTATCGCTGTAGGACATTTGGGTTCTCCTTCACTTCAGAATCAGTGTGCCGCCCACTGCACGGTATTCAGATCGATGCCTTCCTTGAACATTTCCCACAGCGGGGAAAGCTCGCGCAGCTTGCCGATCTTCTCGTGCAAAAGCTTGATGGCGTAATCGACTTCTTCCTCGGTAGTGAAGCGGCCGATGGAGAAGCGGATCGAGCTGTGCGCCAGTTCGTCGCTGCGGCCCAGTGCGCGCAGCACGTAGGACGGCTCCAGGCTGGCCGAGGTGCAGGCGGAGCCTGAAGACACCGCCAGGTCCTTGATCGCCATGATCAGCGACTCGCCTTCGACGAAGTTGAAGCTGACGTTGAGGTTGTGCGGCACGCGCTGGTCCATGTCGCCGTTCAGGTGGACTTCCTCGATATCCTTGAGGCCCGCGTAGAGGCGGTCGCGCAGCATGCGGATGCGCTCGTTCTCGGTCGCCATCTCTTCGCGGGCGATGCGGAAGGCTTCGCCCATGCCGACGATCTGGTGCGTCGCCAGGGTGCCCGAACGCATGCCGCGCTCGTGGCCGCCGCCGTGCATCTGCGCCTCCAGGCGGATGCGCGGCTTGCGGCGCACGTACAGCGCGCCGATGCCCTTGGGGCCGTAGGTCTTGTGTGCCGAGAACGACATCAAATCGACGGGCAGCGTCTTCAGGTCGATCGGCATCTTGCCGGTCGCCTGCGCCGCGTCGACGTGGAAGATCACGCCCTTTTCGCGGCAGATTCTGCCGATCGCGTCGATGTCCTGGATCACGCCGATTTCATTGTTGACCGCCATCACCGAGGCCAGCACGGTATCGGGACGGATCGCCGCGCGGAATGCGTCGAGGTCGATGAGGCCGTTTTCCTTGACGTTGAGATAGGTCGCCTCGAAACCCTGGCGCTCCATTTCGCGCACGGTGTCGAGCACCGCCTTGTGCTCGGTGCGCACCGTGATGATGTGCTTGCCCTTGGCGGTCGAATAGAAATGGCCCGCGCCCTTGATGGCGAGGTTGTTCGATTCGGTGGCGCCGGAAGTGAACACGATTTCCTTGGGGTCGGCGCCGACCAGCGCGGCAACCTGGGCACGCGCGTCTTCCACCGCCTTTTCGGCCTCCCAGCCGAACGGATGCGAGCGCGATGCCGGATTGCCGAAATGCTCGGTCAGATAGGGGATCATCTTTTCGGCCACGCGGGGATCGACCGGGGTGGTGGCGGAATAATCGAAATACAGTGTTTTCATCGTTTTGCCCTAATTGAATCGTTCAAACAGCCAGCGTCATCTTCGATTTCGATGCGCGGCGATCCTGAATCACCTTTTCCTTGCATTCGTCCTGCCTGGCCACCAGCGTGGCCAGCGTCACGTTGTCCAGGTAATCGTAAATGTGGGCGTTGAGTCCCGTCCACAAGTCGTGCGTCAGACAACGGTGTTCGTCGTGGCAGTTTTCCTTGCCGCCGCACTGAGTGGCGTCGATGGGTTCGTCGACCGCGCGAATGATGTCGGCCACGCTGACATCTTCGAGCGGCCGCGCGAGGTAATAGCCGCCGCCCGGGCCGCGCACGCTTTCGACCAGTTCATGGCGGCGCAGGCGGCTGAAAAGCTGTTCCAGGTACGACAGGGAAATGTCCTGGCGCTCGCTGATTCCGGCCAGCGTCACCGGACTCTTGCCGCCGCGCAGCGCCAGGTCGAGCATGGCGGTGACGGCAAAGCGACCCTTGGTGGTCAATCTCATGACTATTCTCCTGAAATTTCGCCCGAACTATAAAATACCCGAGCATTTCGGTCAACTATTCCTTACCCAAGCAATTTAGTCAACTATTTTATTCAGGTAGTTCGGATCGAAATCGTCGGGCTTGTCCTGCCCCGCCGGCATTTCCGCGCCCAGCTTCTGCAGCTGCGCCAAAATCAGTTCCAGCCGATGATCGATGTGGGCGGAATGGTCGATCAGCCCATGGATCGCCTTCACCACCGGGTCGTTCATGTCGGCGGAAATGGCATAGGCCGAGAAACCCAGCTTTTCCGCCTGCTGGTTGCGCTGTTTTTCCGCCGCGCTGTCGAGGATGCGGGAGGGAATGCCCACCGCCGTCGCATTGTCCGGTACGTCCTTCACCACCACGGCATTGGAGCCGACGCGCGCGTTGGCGCCGATGGTGATCGGGCCGAGGATCTTGGCGCCCGCGCCCACCACCACGCCGGGCATCAGGGTGGGATGGCGCTTGCCCTTGTTCCACGAAGTGCCGCCGAGGGTCACGCCGTGATAGAGCGTGCAGTCGTCGCCTATATCCGCGGTCTCGCCCACCACCACGCCCATGCCGTGGTCGATGAACACGCGGCGGCCGATGGTGGCGCCGGGATGGATCTCGATGCCGGTGAGCCAGCGGCCGAGATGCGAGATGAAGCGCGCCAGCCATTTCCACTCCATGCGCCACAGCTTGTTCGCCAGCCGGTGGATGACGATGGCGTGAAAGCCGGGATAAGTGGTGACGACTTCAAACGTCGAGCGCGCCGCCGGGTCGCGGTCGAATACGACGGCGATGTCTTCCTTGAATTTGCTGAACAGGTTCATGCGCTGGAGGATGCTTTTTCCGAGTGATTTGGTCAACTATTGGGCAGCGGGATTCCGCGCCTTGAGCGCCGCCTGTTTCGCCTCTTGCGCCGCGGTCAGGATCCCGCGCAGGATATTCACTTCTTCCTTCGCCAGCCGGGTGCGCGCGAACAGCCGCCGCAGCTTCAGCATCAGCTTGCCGGGCGAGCCGGGGTTCAGAAATTCCAGTTCTGCCAGCGCGGTTTCCAGATGGCCGTAGAATTTCTCCGTCTCGTCGCCCGTCGCCGCGTCGATATCCGGCTGCGGCCAGCTCGCACGCCCCAGCCAGGTCTGGCGGATCTCGTAGCTCAGCACCTGCACCGCCGCCGCCAGGTTGAGCGAACTGTAGTCGGGGTTGGCGGCGATCGTCACCAGCCCCTGGCACAGGCTCAGCTCCTCGTTGGACAGCCCGCTGGTCTCGTTGCCGAACACCAGGGCCACCGGGCCGGTTTGCGCTTCGCCCAGCAAGCGGACGGATGCCTCGGACGGCGTCAGCACCTCGGCCACGATATCGCGCCGGCGTGCCGACACGCCCAGCGCCAGGGTGGTGTCGGCCAACGCCTCGGCCAGCGTGGCGCACACCCGCGCCTGCGCCAGCAGGTCGGTCGCGCCCGAGGCCATGGCGTCGGCCTGGCTGTTGGGGAAGATGGCCGGATCGACCAGAACCAGCTGCGCCAGCCCCATCGTCTTCATCGCCCGCGCCGCCGCGCCGATGTTGCCCGGGTGGCTGGTGCGCGTCAGCACGATGCGAATATTGGCGAGAAGTTTCGGGTCTAGCGAGTCCGTAGGTTTCATAAATTCGCGTGATGATCGCGCAGGATTTTGTTTTGCAGGGGAATTTTGTAAAGGAGTGGCGTAGTTATTCATACGCCCGACCGAGCAAAGTTTCCATGCGAAACAAAAGACCAGCGAGGGCACGTGAATTTATGAAACATACGGACTCAATACATCAAGTAAAATAGCGAGTTCGTTCTTTGAATCTATTGCCAGACACCATGCATCCCATGCTCAATACGGCGGTGAAAGCCGCTCGCAAAGCCGGGGCGATCATCAATCGCGCCTCGCTCGACCTCGATCAGCTCACCGTGCGCAGCAAGCAGGATCGCGATTACGTCAGCGAAGTCGACCAGATGGCCGAACGCGCCATCATCGAAACCCTGCTCGACGCCTATCCGAATCATGGGATTTTAGCAGAGGAGTCCGGCGCGGCCGATGCCAAAAACGGCGAGGATTACCAGTGGATCGTCGATCCGCTCGACGGCACCACCAACTTCCTCCATGGCCTGCAGCAATATTCGGTCTCCATCGCGCTCAGGCACAAGGGCCAGATCACCCAGGCCGTGGTGTACGACCCCGCCCGCAACGAGCTCTTCACCGCCAGCCGCGGCCGCGGCGCCTATCTCAACGAGCGCCGCATCCGCGCCAGCAAACGCAGCAAACTCTCCGAATGCCTGATTGGCACCGGCTTCCCCTTCCGCGACTTCAGCTTCGCCGAGGCCTACATCGGCATGTTCCGCGACATGATGCACGCCACCTCCGGCCTGCGCCGCCCCGGCTCCGCCGCGCTCGACCTCGCCTATGTCGGCTGCGGCCGCTACGACGGCTTCTGGGAGATGCGCCTGCAGCCCTGGGATCTTGCCGCCGGCAGCCTGATCGCACAGGAATCCGGCGCGCTGGTCGGCAATTTCATGGGCGACGAGGGCTTTCTCGAATCCGGCAACATCGTCGCCGCCAGCCCGAAAATCTTCGCTCAGATGCTGCAAATCCTCGCTCCCCACCTGCCGCCCGAACTGAAGGTCTGACTGATTTCGAAGCGGCAACCGGCAACAGCGCGGCAATCCGAGCCCGCCCTTGATTGCAAGGGCGGGCCGACCCAATTACTGCATGAACGAATGGTTCCGCTTATCGCCGATAGCGCGGTTCAAAGGATTCAGTTCGTAATACACGACAACCTCGTTGCCGGCACCGGCGTATAGCACTTCATGGCTCAAGCGCCGCACCAGCTCGATGCCGCGTCCATGCAGCCCGCTATCCGACATCCGTGAGCGGGCCGTCCAATTGAATCCGGGACCGCTGTCGCGCACGGAGATTTTCACCATCTTGCGGTTATCGCGCCGCAGGATCTCGATCCCGATGTCGATGAACCCCTCCTGCAGCTCCTTCAAGGCGTTCTGGCGCCGAGCCGCGTAGGCGGCGAAACCGTCGTTGCTCGTTTTAAGCGAGGAATCCATCCGCAACAGCCCATGATCCAGCGCATTGGACACCAGTTCGGACAGAATAAGGAAAATCTGGCCGGCATGTTCTTTGGTCGCCGCGATCCGCTCGATCACGCCGGACAGGGTCGGCACCACATCCAGGTTTTTCAGGTCCTGCGCCTCGAAATGGAACGACATGCACAGGCCGTCGCTCC
>MKUE01000040.1 GCA_001897675.1 Thiobacillus sp. 65-1059
AGGTGCGGATGACCGACTTGATCTTCCAGTCGGAGAGGAATTCGTCCTCGCCTTCGCGCAGATGCAGCACGATCTCGGTGCCGCGGCCGGGCTTCTCGACGGTTTCCAGCGTGTAGTCGCCGGCGCCCTCGGATTCCCAGCGCACGCCGTGCTCGGACGTGAGGCCGGCACGGCGGGTGGTGAGCGTCACGCGGTCGGCGACGATGAAGGCGGAGTAGAAGCCGACGCCGAACTGGCCAATCAGCGCGGCGTCCTTCTTCTGGTCGCCCGAGAGCTGGCTGAAGAACTCGCGGGTGCCGGACTTGGCGATGGTACCGATGTGGTCGATGACTTCCTGCCGGCTCATGCCGATGCCGTTGTCGGAAATCGTCAGCGTGCGCGCCTCGCGGTCGAAGGCGACGCGGATCCTGAGGTCGGGGTCGTTCTCGAACAGCGCGGGGTCGGACAGGCCCTCGAAGCGCAGCTTGTCGGCGGCGTCGGAGGCGTTGGAAATCAGTTCGCGCAGGAAGATGTCCTTGTTGGAATACAAGGAATGGATCATCAGCTGCAGCAGTTGCTTGACTTCGGCCTGGAAGCCGAGGGTTTCTTTGGTGGCGGACATGCCTTTATCTCCCGTTGACTACAAACAAGGTGCAACGGGAAATGGGGGCGGCGGCGGCGGGTTTCAAGCCCCGGCGCAGCGGGATGCCGGCGCTGTTACTGCCTGGACAGCAGCGCCAGCAGTTCGGCCTGCGCGCTGTAGGGCGCGGCGCGGCGCGGGCTGCGGCGGCGGTAGCTGCCGTCGGGCAGCATCTCCCAGGCCTGCACGTTGTCGCGCAGATAGGGCTTGAGGCCCTCGGCGATGACGCGCTTTTTCAGCTTGGGGTTGAGTATCGGGAAGCCGGTTTCGATGCGGCGGAAGAAGTTGCGGTCCATCCAGTCGGCGGAGGACAGATACACCTGCTCGTCGCCGCCGTTCCTGAAATAGAAGATGCGCGTGTGTTCGAGGAAGCGCCCGACGATGGAGCGCACGCGGATGTTCTCCGACAGGCCGGCGATGCCCGGTTTCAGCGCGCACACGCCGCGGATGATGAGGTCGATCTTCACCCCGGCCTGCGAGGCGGCGTAGAGGGCGGCGATGACCTGCGGCTCCAGCAGCGCGTTCATCTTGGCGACGATGGCGGCGGGCTTGCCGGCGGCGGCCAGCTCGGCCTCGCGGTTGATCGCGGCGACGACCTCGCTGTGCAGGGTGAACGGTGCCTGCCACAGGCGCTTCAGCTTGCCGGCCTTGCCCAGCCCGGTGATCTGGGTGAACAGGCTGGCGACGTCGGCGGTCATGGTTTCGTCGGCGGTCAAGAGGCCGAAGTCGGTGTACAGGCGCGCGGTGCGGGCGTGGTAGTTGCCGGTGCCGAGGTGCGCGTAGCGGCGCAGTTCGCCATCCTCGCGGCGGATCACCAGCGCCAGCTTGGCATGGGTCTTGTGGCCGACCACGCCGTAGATGACATGGGCGCCGACTTCCTCCAGCCTGGCGGCCCAGTTGATGTTGGCTTCCTCGTCGAAGCGCGCCATCAGCTCGACCACCGCGGTGACCTCCTTGCCCGACTGCGCGGCGCGGATCAGCGCCATCATCAGCTTGGAGTCGGTGCCGGTACGGTAGACCGTCTGGCGGATGGCGACGACGTGGGGGTCGGCGGCGGCCTGCTCGATGAAGTCGATCACCGGCTGGAAGGATTCGAACGGATGGTGCAGCAGGATGTCGTGCTTGCGGATGTGCGCAAAGATGTCGTCCTGCTTGGCCAGGCGGGCGGGCAGGGTGGGGACGAAGGGAGCGAATTTCAGTTCGGGGCGGTCGACCCAGTCGGGCACCTGCATCAGCCGCACCAGATTCACCGGGCCGTTCGCCTGGTAGAGATCGTCGGAGCCGAGCTCGAACTGTTCCAGCAGGAAGGCCGCCATCGAAGGCGAACAGTTGTCGGCGACTTCGAGCCGCACCGCCGCGCCGTAATTGCGCTGCGGCAGTTCGCCCTGCAGGGCCTGGCGCAGGTTCTTGGTTTCCTCGTCGTCGACGAAGAGATCGGAATTGCGGGTGACGCGGAACTGGTAGCAGCCTTCCACCGTCATCCCGGCGAACAGTTCGCCGACATGGGTGTGCAGAACCGACGACAGGAACACGAAGCCGTATTCGCAGCCGGCGATTTCTTCCGGCAGGCGGATGACGCGCGGCAGCGCGCGCGGCGCCTGCACCACGGCGGCGCCGGAGTTGCGGCCGAAGGCGTCGCGCCCCGACAGCTCCACCGCGAAGTTGAGGCTCTTGTTCAGCACGCGCGGGAAGGGATGCGAGGGGTCGAGCCCCACCGGCGTCAGCACCGGCATCAGTTCGCGAAAGAAGTAATCGCGGATCCACGCCGCCTGGTCTTCGGTCCACTGCGTGCGGCGGAAGAAGTGAATGCCGTGCGCGGCCAACTCGGGAATCAGTTCGTTGTTGAACAGCGCGTATTGCTTGGCCACCAGGTCGCGGGCCATGTTCGACACCGCGCGGTACTGCTGCCGGGGCGTCATGCCGTCGGGCGAGCGCTGGGTCGAGTCGGCGCGAATCTGCTCCTTGAGTCCGGCCACCCGAACCTCGAAGAACTCGTCCATGTTGCTGGAAAAGATGCAGAGAAATTTCAGCCGCTCCAGCAAGGGCATGCCGGGGTCGTCGGCCTGGGCCAGCACGCGGCGCTGAAACTCGAGAATGCCGAGTTCGCGGTTGATGAGGGTGTCGGGGCTGGGAGGATTCATGATCTAGTATCGAGGATGAGCTTCAATGATAAGCGCCTGTTCCAATCATGACATGACAGCCATATGACGCCGCCGCAGCCGGTTGAAATCGAACTCAAGCTGGCGCTGCCGCCGCAGCAGGCGGCGGCATTCGCGAAGCTGATGGCGCGGCGGCGCGGCGCACCGCTGCAGCAGGAGCTCGTCACGCGCTATTTCGATACGCCGGATTTTTCCCTGAGCGCGCAGGGCGTGGCGCTCAGGGTGCGGCGCAGCGGGCGGCGCTGGCTGCAAACGCTGAAAACCGAGGGCGAGCGGCACGGCGGCCTGTCGCGCCGCGCCGAGTACGAAATGGCGATATCCCGCGGCAAGCCGGACTGGGAAAAATTTCCGCCCGAAGCGCTGGCGCTGGTGCCGCAGGCGCTGCGCGCGCAACTGGCGGCGGTGTTCGAAACGCGCTTCAGCCGCACCGCCTGGCTGGTCGGCGGGCGTGGCGGCGCGGCAATCGAAGTGGCGCTGGATATCGGCGAGGTGCGCGCCGGCCGGAGCAGCCAGCCGATTTGCGAGATCGAGCTCGAACTCAAGGCCGGCCAGCCGGATGTCCTGTTTGCGTTGGCGCAAGGCTGGGCGCGGCGCTTCGGCTGCGTGCCGCTGGATCTCAGCAAGGCCGAACGGGGCGTGCGCCTGGCGCGCGGCGAGGCGGCGGCGCCGGCCAAATCTGCGCCGCTGGCGCTGGACGGCGGAATGCGCGTGGAAGACGGTTTCGCCGCGATCTGCCAGGCCTGCCTGGCGCAGTTCCAGGCCAATCTGCCCGGGGTGCTGGCATCCGACGATATCGAATACGTGCACCAGGCGCGGGTGGCGCTGCGGCGCCTGCGCGCCGCGCTGCGGCTGTACCGGGAGGCGTGCGCGGTGCCGGATGCGTTGCTGGCGGACCTGCGCGCGCTGGCCGCCGCCCTCGGTTCCACACGCGACTGGGACGTGCTGTGCAGCGAGACCCTGCCGGCCATTGCGCCGCATTGCGCCGATGCCGCCGCCTGGCAGCGCGGCCGGCAAGCGCTGGAGGCGCGCAGAACCGAAGTGCGGGCGGCCATGCGGACCGCGCTGGCGCAGGCGCAGCCGGGCGCGTGGCTGCTGGCATTCCAGCGCTGGCTGCTGCAGCGCGGCTGGCGCGACGCCGCCGAAGCGCAGCGCTTGGTCCAGTTGTCGCCATTGAAAAAATGGGCGCGCCGGGCGCTGCAGCAGGGGCATCGCCCCATCGTCCGCGGCGCGCGCAGGTTCGCGCAACTGCAGCCGGAGCAGCGCCACGCCCTGCGCATTGCCGTCAAGCGCCAGCGCTACGCGGCGGAGTTTTTCCAGGCGCTGTTCGGCCGCGGCGGACAGCGCCGGTACCAGGCGGTGCTGCGGGACGCGCAGGACAGCCTGGGCCGCGCCAACGATGCGCAGGTGGCGCGGGGGTTGCTGACCGGGGCCGGGGCGGACGCGGGCGCGATGGGGCAATTCGTGCTCGGCTGGCTGGCGGCGCGGCTGGCGGCCGACGCGACCGGAGAAAATGCAAAGCATTTGCAAAATTTCATGGAAACGGCGCCTTACTGGTAGATTGCCACTAGCCCCGTTTTGGCTTTTCCACCCACAATCCGCGCTCCATGAACACCGACACCCGGCTGTCATCGCCTCCGACAATGAAAATCGCATTTCTGGAAGACGACGCGGCATTTGCCGTCAACATCATCGAATGGCTGGAGCAGGCCGGACATAGCGTGAGCTGGTTCCGTTCCGGCCGCGAGTGCGTGCGCGCGCTCTCCGACGAGCGCTACGACCTGTGCCTGTTCGACTGGATGCTGCCCGACATCAGCGGTCCCGACGTCATGGCCAGCCTCAAGCTGAAAGGCACGCTGCCGCCGGTGCTGTTCCTGACCGGGCGCGACGCGGAGGAGGACGTGGTGCAGGTGATCCAGGCCGGCGCCGACGATTACATGGTCAAGCCGCCTTCGCGCAGCGTGCTGATCGCGCGCATCCACGCGGTGGCGCGGCGCTGTTCGGCGCAGCTGCGGCCGGAGCCGGTGCAGGACTTCGGCGCGGTCAAGGTGGATTTCGGCAGCCGCAAGTTCGAACTGGACGGGCAACCGGTGAAACTGACCGAAAAGGAAACCGAGCTTGCGCTGTATTTCTTCGGCCGCGTCGGCATGCTGCTGCCGCGCGGGCACCTGATCCAGGTGGTATGGGGTTCGAGCCCCGACATCGATACCCGCACCGTGGATGTCCACGTCAGCCACCTGCGCGGCAAGCTGAAGCTGGTGCCGGAAAACGGCTGGCGGCTGACTTCGGTGTACCGCCAGGGCTATCGGCTGGAGCGCGTGGAATAGGCGCCATGACCGCCCGCCTGCGGCTTGGTTCGCTCGCCTTTCTGCTGCTTGCCGCGTCTGCGGCGGCGGAAACCGCCGACCCCGGCCCGGAATGGCGCTATACGCTGCGGCCGGGCGACACCCTGATCGGCGTGTCGGCGCGTTATCTGGCACGTCCGGCCGACTGGCCGCGGGTGCAGCGCCACAACCGCATTGCCAACCCCCATCGCCTGGTTCCCGGCAGCGCCTTGCGCATCCCGCTCGCCTGGCTGCGGCATGCGCCGGCGCCGGCGACGGTGGTCGCGGTGACAGGGCAGGTGCGGCTGAGCCTGCCCGATGGCGCCGAGCGCGCCTTGCAGGCAGGGGACCGGCTGGCCGCCGGAGCCAGCCTGAGGACTGCCGCCAACAGCAGCGCGACGCTGCGTTTTGCCGATGACTCGGTGGCGGTGCTGCAGCCCGGTGCGCGCATGACGCTCGACAGTGTCAGCGTCTATGCCGGCGGCGGCATGGTCGATACCCGGCTGCGGCTGCAGCAGGGGCGCCTCGACGTCGGCGCCAACCCGCGCCGCACGCCGGGCAGCCGCTTGCAGGTGATCACGCCGTCCGCGGTGGCGGCGGTGCGCGGCACCCGCTTCCGCATCGCGGCGGAGCCGCGCGTGACCCGCGAAGAAACGCTGGAGGGGGAGGTGGGCCTGGCTGCGGCCGGGCAGCGCGTGGCCGTCATGGCGGGGCAGGGCAGCCTGGCGGAAGCCGGCAAACCGCCGCGCCCGCCGGCGGCGCTGCTGCCCGCACCGGACGTGTCCGCGCTGCCGCGGCGGGTCGAGACCCTGCCGCTGCGCTTTGCGCTGCCGGCCCTGCCGGGCGCGGTGTCGTGGCTGGGCCAGATCGCATCCCGGGCAGGCGGTTCCCCCGGCGCCGGTGCGGCCGGGGAACCGGCGGCGGAGGCGCAGTTCGGGCCGCTGCTGCTGGAGCACGCCAGCGCGGCGCCACGGCTGAGCTTTGCCGACCTGCCCGATGGCCGCTACCTGCTGCGGGTGCGCGCGGCCGATGCCCTGGGCCTGCAGGGACGCGATGCCGTGCACGCATTCGAGCTCGATGCGCGCCCGTTTGCGCCGTTGCTGCGCACGCCCGGCGCGCGCGTGCGCAGTGCGCAACCCGCGCTGCAATGGAGCGCGGTGGTGGGGGCGACCGCGTACCAGGTCGAGCTGGCGCGCGATGCGGCGTTCGAGCAGATGCTGCTGGCCGAGCGGACCACGGCCACGCGCCTGGCCCCGCCCGGGGAATTGACGCCTGGCGCCTACCACTGGCGGGTGGCGAGCATCGAAGCCGATGAGCAGGGGCCGTTCTCGCCGCCGCAGCGTTTCGTCTACGATCCGCTGCCGGGCGCCCCCGAACTCGGCCAGGCCGCCCCGGCGTTCGCGCAAAACGGCCTCAAGCTCGACTTGCCGCGGCCGCCCGCCGGTTTGCACTACGAACTGGTGCTGGCGCGCGACGCCGAACGCACCCGCATCGCCTGGCAGGGCAGCAGCCGCGACGGCCAGCTGCATGCCTCGCCGCTCGAACCGGCGACGTATTACCTGGCCGCGCGGCTGGTCGAGGCCGACGGCACCGCGGGGCCTTACGCCACCCGGGTGATCGAAGCGCCGCCGCGCCTCCGCTGGGAAGCGCTGTTGCTGCTGCTGCCCTTGCTGGCCATGTGACCGCCCGTGCGCAGCGATCCGCTCCGGCTGCGCTTCTTGCGCAACGACCGTTTCTCCGCGGCGCTGATCCTGCTGTCGATCGCGCTGCTGACTAGCGGCAGCGGCGTATTGAACCGGGTCGACAACCTGCTGTACGACCTCGGGCAGCGCCTGCACAGCCGGCCGCCGCCGGCGGATCTCGTGATCGTCGCCATCGACGAGGACAGCCTCTCCAAGCTTGGCCGCTGGCCGTGGTCGCGGCGCCTGCATGCCGCGCTGATCGACCGCCTGCATGCCGACGGCGCGCGCGCGATCGGCCTCGACCTGGTGTTCGCCGAGCCCGATACCGCGGATCAGCCCGCCGACGCGGCGCTGACCGAAGCGGTTGCGCGGGCGGGCAATGTGGTGCTGCCGGTGCTGCTGGAAAGCAGCCGCGTCAACGGCCAGCTGCTGGAAACCCTGCCGCTGCCGCAGTTGCTGGAACAGGCGGCGGCGCTGGGGCGGGTGCACGTCGAACTGGACCAGGATGGCATTGCGCGCAGCATTTTCCTGTGGGAAGGCGTGGGCACGCCGGTGTGGCCGCATTTTGCGCAGGCGGTGCTGGCCACCGCCGGCCAGCTGCCGGCGTCGTTCAGCCGGATTCCGCCCGCCGCTGCCGATGCGATGCCGTTTGCCCTGGTGCGGACGGCGCCGCGCCGCATCACGTTCCTGGGGCCGCCCGGGCATGTGCGGACGCTGTCGTATGTGCAGGCGCTGACCGGCGAATTCGCCCCCGGCACCTTCCGCAACAGGATCGTGCTGGTGGGCGCCACCGCGGCGGGCATGGGCGATCTGCTGCCGACGCCGGTGTCGGGACAACGCCAGCCGATGCCGGGGGTGGAGGTGCACGCCAATGCGCTGGAGTCGATGCGAAGCGGCCGCCTGGTGCGCGACGTGCCGCCCGCCGTTGCGCTGCCGGCCGCCGCCTTGCTGGCGCTGGCGCCGCTGCTGTGGCTGCCGCGCCTGAATCCGCTGGGCGGATTGCTGGCGAGCGTGCTGTGGTTCGTGGCCGTGGCTGCGGCCGCCATCGCGCTGCCGTTCTGGGTGCGGGCCTGGATGCCGGTTGCCGGCGCGCTGCTGGCAATCCTGCTGGCTTATCCGGTATGGAGCTGGCGGCGCCTGGAGGGCGCCGGCCGCTTTCTCGACCACGAACTGAAGCGGCTGCGCCAGGAACTGGGGCCGGTGGCCGATGTCCAGCCGCGGGCGCTGTCGCACGACCCGTTCGCGGCACGTATCCAGCAGGTGCAGGCGGCGGCGCAGCGCTTGCGCCATCTGCAGGACGAGCAGCGCGAAACGCTGGCCTTCATCTCGCACGACATCCGTGCGCCGCTGGCCGCCGCCCTGATGCAGCTCGATGCGCTGCCCGCCGCCGCGCAAGCCCGCCTGCGCGACCCGCTGACCCGCGGCTTGACGCTGGCGGAAGAGTTCCTGCGCACCTCGCGTGCCGAAATGCTGGACGCCGCCCGCTTCGAGGAACTCGACTTTGCCGCGCTGGTGCACCAGGCGATCGACGATGCGTACGCGGCGGCGCGCGCCAAGCCGGTGCGGCTGGTGCGCCAGCTGCCCGACGATCCGCTGTGGGTGCAGGGCGAGTTCGGCCTGCTGCATCGCGCCATGCTCAACCTGGTGCTGAACGCGGTGCATTACGCGCCGGCGCATTCCAGCGTGACGGTGCGCCTGCGCTGCGCGGGCGAATGGGCCGAGGCCAGCGTGACCGACCACGGCCCCGGCATCGCCGCCGCCGATCAGGCGCGCCTGTTCCGCCGCTTCAGCCGCGCCGCGGAACGGACGGCGGGCACCGGGCTGGGGCTGTATTTCGTGCGCACCGTGGCGGAAAAGCACGGCGGCACGGTCGCGGTCGCGAGCGAACCGGGAGTATTCAGCTGCTTCACCCTGAGGCTGCCGCTGTCGGGGCTGTCGTCTTCGGCAGGCGCGGCTGCGGCACAATAGGCGTGGCTCGCGATTCGGGGCCGGCGTTGCGAGGGAACCGAAATGGAACTGATTTTGTGGCGGCACACCGAGGCGGAAGACACGCTCCCCGATCTCACCCGCGAACTGACCGCCCGCGGCCGCAAGCAGGCGGCGCGCATGGCCGACTGGCTCAATCCGCGGCTGCCGCCGGACATCCGCATTCTGGCCAGTCCCGCCACCCGCGCCTGGCAAACCGCGCAGGCGCTCGGGCGCGAATACGAGGAGGTGCCGGCGCTGGCGCCCGGCGCCGCCGCCGCGGCGGTGCTGGCCGCGGCGGGCTGGCCGGATGCGGCCTATCCGGTGCTGGTCGTCGGCCATCAACCCACGCTGGGGCAGGTGGCGATGCAGCTGCTGGCCGGGCAGGCGGGCGATCTGGCGGTGAAGAAGGGCGGCATCTGGTGGTTCCAGGGCCGCGAGCGGGCGGGGCGGCTGCAGGTGGTGTTGCGCGCTGTGGCCGCGCCTGACTGGTTATAATTCCGCGGGTGACCACCCAACCCATCAAGCGCGAGGCTAACCCAGTGACCCCGACAACGCGGACGAGGTGCGTGCAGTGCCGGGTTGGCTGAGCAGTCTGCGCGACCTGATCGCCGACGCGAGCCCGTTGCGCCGCTTCATGCTTGCCCTGCTGGTGCTGCTGCCGCTGGCCGCGCTGGCTGCCGCCTATCTGTGGTTCAATCCGCCGGCCTACCGCGTGCTGTACACGCAGCTGTCCGACCGCGCGGGCGGCGAGGTCATCGGCGCGCTCGAACGGCTCGACATCCCCTATCGCCTGTCCGCCGTCGACGGCACCATCGAAGTGCCGTCCGGGCAGCTGCACGCGGCACGCTACCGCCTGGCCGCGCTGGGCCTGCCCAGAACCGATGCCGATGCGCAGGATGAAATCGACCGTTCTCCCGGCTTCGGCGCCTCCTCGCTGCAGGAACAGCAGCGTTACCAGCGCGCGCTCGAGATCGACCTGGCGCGCTCGATCCAGAAGCTGGAAACGGTCGAGCTGGCACGGGTCCACCTCGCCCTGCCCAAGGTCTCGCCGTTCCTGCGCGATGCGCCGCCCGCCACCGCTGCGGTGCTGGTGCGGCTGCGTCCGGGCGCCCGGCTGGATGCCGGACAGGTCTCGACGATCCAGACGCTGGTGGCCGCCAGCGTGCCGCGCCTGAAGCGCGCCGAAGTGCAGGTGCTCGATCCGCGCGGCGTCCTGCTGGGCGGCGCGGTTCCCGACGCCGCCCAGTCGCAGCGCCTGGCGCTGGAGCAGGATCTGGTGCGGCGCGCGCTGGCGGTGCTGACGCCATGGCTGGGCGCAGAGCGCGTCAGCGTGCAGGTGACCGCGACGCTTGCGGACGGTGAAACCCGGCAGACGGTCGAGCGCGTGCGCAATGTCGTGGTGGCCGGGCAGGCGCGCCCGCTGGAAAAGACCGTGCGCACCACGCGCGTTCCCGAAGGCCGCGTCCAGCGGATCAATGCCATCGTGATTCTGGGGTTCGACGCCAGCGCCGCCGAACTCGGGCGCGCCGGGCAGCTGGCGCGCCAGGCGCTGGAACTGCTGCCGGCGCGCGGCGACAGCCTGAGCGTGTATGCGCTGCCTGCAGGGGCGCCCAAGGCGCAGGCCGACGTTGCCGTTTCGCCGCCCCCGGCGCCCGGCCCGATCCCGCGGGTGCAGCCGGCCAGTCCGCCGCCGCGCGCGGCCACTCCCTTGCTCTTTCCGCAATGGCCGCTGGCGGCGGCCGCGGCGACCCTGGCCGTGCTCGGCGTGGCGGGCTGGCGGCGTATCCGCCGGGCGCCCGCCAGCGAAACGCAGGCGGATGATTTCGACGCCGAACTGGATGCGCTCCGCGGCCAGGTGCTGGCCGATCCGCGCGTCGCGGCGGATGTCATCAAGCTGTGGATGCGCGCATGAGCCAGGCCGGGATCGAAAAATCCGCCGCGCTGCTGCTCGCCCTGGGCGAGGAGGCCACGGCGGCCGTGTTCCGCTACCTGAGTCCGCTGGAAGTGAGCCGCCTGGGCAGCGCCATGCGTCAACTGGAAGTGCTGCCGCGCGAACGCGTGCGTGCCATTTTGCGCGATTACGCGGCCGAAGCGGCCGAGCAGACCGGATTCGCCGCGGACACCGGGCGCTTTCTCGACGAAACGCTGAAGCGGGCGCTGAGCCCGGAGCGCGCGCGGTCGATGCTGCAGCGGCTGGGCGCCGCGGGTGCGCAGTCGCTGGAAAAGCTGGCCTGGCGCGAACCGGAGGAAATCGCCGGCCTGCTGGAGGCGCAGCCGCCGCAACTGATCGCGGTGGTCGTGACGCATCTGCCGCGCGACGTCGCTGCCGCCGTGCTCGAACTGCTGCCCGCCAGGACCCGCGCCGACACCTTGTTGAGCCTGGCGCACAGCGAGGCGCCCGATCCCGACATGCTGCGCGAGCTGGACGACTGGCTGGCCGGCCGGGAAGCCGCCGCGCCGCCGCAGGGCGAGGCCGCGGTCGCCAGCCTGCTGGGACAGATGAGCGAGGGCAGCGCCGCAGCCGCCCTGAGCCAGCTCGATCGGAACGACGCGGATCTGGCCGCGCGCCTGCGCGTGCGCAATCTCGCGTTCGAGGATCTGGCACGGCTGACCGAAGCGGGCCGCAAGACTTTTTTGCGCAATATCGGCGCACGCACCCTGCTGCATGCGCTGAAGGGCAGCGACGGGCAGGTGCTCGACGCGCTCGCTGCGGTGATGAGCCCGACCGCGGCACGGCGCATGCGCGATGATCTCGATACCCTGGGCGCCTTGCCGGTGACCGCGATCCAGGCCGCGCAGGACGATGCCGGCGCCACCTTGCGGCGGCTGGCGGCAGAGGGGGCGATCCCGTTCCCGCAAGAGGAGGCGGCATGAACACGCACGAAGACAACACCGCATTCGAGCAGTGGGAGGTGGTGGAGCTGGCTGCGCCGGCAGGCGAGGCGCCGCCGCCGGCCGCGGATGCCGAGGCCGAGCTGGCCGGCCTGCGCGAGGCCGCGCGCGCCGAGGGCTACGCCGAAGGACTGGCCGCCGGACGGCTGGAAGGGGAGCAGGCCTGCGGGCGCATGAAGCAGCTGGCCGAAAGCTTTTCCTCGACCCTCGACAACCTCGATTTCCGCCTCGCCGACATGGTGCTCGAACTCGCGCTCGACGTGGCGCGCCAGGTGGTGGCGGGCGAACTCGCGGCGCATCCCGAACGCATCCTCGATGTGGTCAACCTGGCGCTGAAGCAGATGGCGGAAACCAGCCGCGAAGCGCGCCTGCTGCTGAATCCGGACGACGCCGCGCTGGTGCGTCCGCATCTCGACCAGGTGCTCGACAAGAACCGCCTGCGCATCGTGGAAGACGCGCGCATCGTGCGCGGCGGCTGCCTGATCGAAACCTCGCAGGGCGACCTCGACGCCACCCTGCCGGCACGCTGGCGCCAGGTGGTGCAGGTGCTCGGTTCCAACCTGAACTGGATCGAATGATGGAGCGCATCGTCCGCCTGCGCGAATACCTGGCCGACTGCCGCCGCGCGGTGGGCTGGGCGACGCCGGTCGCCACCAGCGGGCGGCTGACCCGGGTGTCCGGCCTCGTGATGGAGGCGGTGGGCCTGCGCCTGCCGGTGGGCAGCCAGTGCCACATCCAGATTCCCGGCGGGCAGAGCATCGAGGCCGAGGTGGCCGGGTTTTCCGGCGACCGCCTGTTCATCATGCCGGCCACCGACATCTACGGCGTGATGCCGGGGGCGCGGGTGATCCCCGACGACCCGCTGGCGGCGCAGCCGCCGCGCCTGGGCATGCGCTATGTGCCGCGGCGCCGCGCGCAGGACCGGGTGCGCCAGGTGCCGGTCGGCGAGCGTCTGCTGGGGCGCGTGCTCGACGGCGCCGGGCGGCCGCTCGACGGCATGGGCCCGCTGTCGCTGGAGCGCCGGGTGCCGCTGTACAGCCGTCCGATCAATCCGCTGGAACGCGCGCCGATCCGGCAGACGCTCGACGTCGGCGTGCGCGCGATCAA
>MKUE01000041.1 GCA_001897675.1 Thiobacillus sp. 65-1059
AGGCGGAACACCTTTTCGCGGATGAGTTCGGCGGCCAGCTGGCGTTCGGTCTGGTCGGTGACGTCGTCCTCGTCGAACAGCGGCGGGTTTTCCGGCAGGTGGGCCTGCAGGGTTTTCAGCAACTCGTCGAGGTTGCTGCCCTGCTTGGCCGATACCGGCACGATCTCGGTGAAGGCATGCGCGGCGGCGACCTCCTGCAGATAAGCCATCAGCGCGGCACGATCCTTGGCGTAGTCGATCTTGTTGACCGCCAGGATCAGCGGGCGATCCTTGGGCAGCAATGCCATCACCTGGCGGTCCTCCCGTGTCAGCCGCCCGGCTTCGACCAGCATCATCACCACGTCGGTGTCCGACAAGGTTTCGCGCACCCGCTTGTTCATCGCGCGATTCATGGCGCTGCCGTGGCGCGTCTGGAACCCAGGCGTGTCGACGAACACGAACTGCGCCTCGTCGGTGGTGTGGATGCCCATCACGCGATGGCGCGTGGTCTGCGCCTTCCTAGAGGTGATGCTGATTTTTTGCCCGACGATGCGGTTGAGCAGGGTCGACTTGCCGACGTTGGGGCGTCCGACGATGGCGATGAGGCCGCACTTGAATTCACTCATTTTTGCAACGCATCGCACGCCAGGCGTGCGGCCTCCTGTTCGGCGGCGCGGCGGCTCTTGCCGACGCCGCGCGTGCTGAGCGCCGGTTTGGCCAGTACGCACTCGACGATGAAACTCTGGTCGTGCGCCTCGCCCTGGGTCGCGACCAGCTGATAATCCGGCAGCGGCAGCCGGCGCGATTGCAGCATTTCCTGCAGCTGGGTCTTGGCATCCTTGCCCGAGGCCTTGGGATCGATTTTCGCCACCAGCGGATCGAACAGGCCGCGCACGACGCTTTGCGCCTGGTCGAAGCCGGCATCCAGAAAAATCGCGCCGAACAGCGATTCCAGCGTATCGGCCAGAATCGAGGGGCGGCGAAAGCCGCCGCTTTTGAGTTCGCCTTCGCCGAGGCGCAGGACATCCCCCAGTCTCAGGGAAACGGCAATATCGGCCAGCGTCTCCTGCCGCACCAGGTTGGCGCGCAGGCGCGACAGGCTGCCTTCGGGCAAATCGGGAAAGGCGTCGTAGAGCGCGCGGGCAACCGAGCAGTTCAGCACCGAGTCGCCGAGGAACTCGAGCCGCTCGTTGTTGAGCGCGCCGTAGCTGCGGTGCGTCAGCACCTGGGCCAGGAGTTCAGGACGGCTGAAGGTGTAACCCAGCGCCTGCTGCAGGCGCTGGTTCAACAAGGCGTTACTCAATCTGGGCAGGGGCGGCGCTGGGGTCGCTGCTGGTGCTGAAATCCACCACCAGGCTGACGTTGCCGACGAGCTTGGAGCGGAATTCATAATGGGCGGAAACCACCGGGATGCCGCTGCGGCGATCGATGCTGAGGTCTTCCGGCTTGACCACGCTGACATAGCCCACGTTGGCGCGCTTGGTAAAATCGTTGCGCAGTTCGGCGTTGCTTTTCGATCTGAAGTCGGGCTCCTGCGCCATCGTGGCGAGAATTTTCTTCACCGAGAAAAACTCGACGTAAGCAGGCACCAGCTTCATCGCCAGCACGGCCACAGCGACCAGCACGATGGCGACGAACAGGAAGCCGATCATGCTCAGGCCGTGTTGTTGAAAAGGCGTGGAACGGGTGCGCTGCATGCTGTCTCCTTATCGAATGACGGTGCCGATGCGGCCGAAATCGTCAAAGTTCATCCAGATGAAAAAGGCCTTGCCGACGATGTTCCTGTCGGGGACGAAGCCCCAGTAACGGCTGTCGTTGCTGGCATCGCGATTGTCGCCCATCATGAAATAGTGGCCTGCCGGAACCTTGCAGCTGAAGCCTTCGCCCTCGGCATTGTAGGAGCAGTTTTCGCGGTAGGGGAAGTCCGTCACCTGAGGCGGGTAGACCGCGGGCTTGCCCGGCTCGGTCATCATGGCGTGGCCGACGCCATTGAGACGCTCGTCGTACACCATGGCGGTGATGTAGTTGAGGCCGTTGCCGACGTAGCTATAGGTGCCGGTGTTGGCGCTCGGCACCGGCTGGCCGTTGACGACGAGCTGCTTGTTGCGGTATTCGACCACGTCGCCCGGCACGCCGACCACGCGCTTGATGTAATCGAGGCCGGGGTCGGCCGGGTAGCGGAACACCATGACGTCGCCGCGCTCGGGGTTGTTCAGCTGCACGATTTTCTTGTTGAGCACCGGCAGGCGGATGCCATAGGTATATTTGTTGACCAGGATGAAGTCGCCGATCAGCAGCGTCGGCATCATCGACCCGGACGGAATCTTGAACGGCTCGACCAGGAAGGAACGCAGCGCGAACACCACCAGAATCACCGGAAAGAAGCTCTTGGCGTATTCGACCAGCAGCGGCTCCCTGGCGTCCTTGTCGCGGCTGCGCTTGAGCAGCAGCGCGTCGAGCAGCCAGATGCCGCCGGTGACGGCGAGCGCGATGAAAAGGATGAGCGCGAAATTCATGTTTATTTGTCCGAGACCTGGAGGATCGCAAGGAAGGCTTCCTGCGGGATTTCGACGTTGCCGACCTGCTTCATGCGGCGTTTGCCGGCCTTCTGTTTTTCCAGCAGCTTCTTCTTGCGCGAAATGTCGCCGCCGTAGCACTTGGCGAGCACGTTCTTGCGCATCGCCTTGACGTTCTCGCGCGCGATGATGTTGGCGCCGATCGCCGCCTGCACCGCGACGTCGAACATCTGGCGCGGAATCAGTTCGCGCATCTTGGACGCCAGTTCGCGCCCGCGGTACACGCTGGTGGCCCGGTGCACGATCAGCGACAGCGCATCGACCTTCTCGTTGTTTACCAGAATGTCGAGTTTGACCAGGTCACCCGGCCGGAACTCCTTGAATTCGTAATCGAGCGAGGCATAGCCGCGGCTGGTCGATTTCAGCTTGTCGAAGAAATCCATCACCACTTCGTTCATCGGCAGGTCGTACACCAGCATCACCTGCTTGCCGTGATACTGCATGTTGATCTGCACGCCGCGTTTCTGGTTGCACAGGGTGATGACGTTGCCGACGTATTCTTCCGGCACGAAGATCGTCGCGGTGATGATGGGTTCGCGGATTTCCTCGATCTTCGACGGCTCCGGCAGCTTGGACGGGTTCTCGACGTTGAGCATGGTGCCGTCTTTCAGCACCACTTCGTACACCACCGTCGGCGCGGTGGTGATGAGGTCCATGTTGTATTCGCGTTCCAGCCGCTCCTGCACGATGTCCATGTGCAGCAGGCCGAGGAAGCCGCAGCGGAAACCGAAACCCAGCGCCTGCGAGACTTCCGGCTCGAACTGCAGCGCGGCGTCGTTCAGTTGCAGCTTGGTCAAGGCGTCCCTCAGCGCCTCGAAGTCATGCGACTCGATCGGATAGAGTCCGGCGAAAACCTGCGATTGCACCTTCTTGAAGCCGGGCAACGGTTCGCCGGCGGGGCGGTCGATCAAGGTGATGGTGTCGCCCACCTGGGCGGATTTGAGCTCCTTGATGCCGGCGATCACGAAGCCGACTTCGCCCGCGGCAAGCTGCTCGCGGTCGACCGATTTGGGCGTAAACACACCGACGTGCTCGGTCAGATGCTGCGCGCCGGATGCCATGAAGCGGATCTTGTCCTTCGGGCGCAGGACGCCGTCGACCACCCGCACCAGCATCACCACGCCGACGTAGTTGTCGAACCAGGAATCGATGATCAGCGCCTTCAGCGGCGCGCTTTCGTCGCCGCGCGGCGGCGGCACCTGCCTCACCACCGTTTCGAGAATCTCCGCAATGCCGACGCCGGTCTTGGCCGAGGCACGCACCGCATCGGTGGCATCGATGCCGACGATGTCCTCGATTTCTTCCGCCACCCGGTCGGGGTCGGCCGCCGGCAGGTCGATCTTGTTCAGCACCGGGATGACCTCGACGCCGAGGTCGATCGCGGTGTAGCAGTTGGCCACCGTCTGCGCTTCGACGCCCTGCGAAGCATCGACCACCAGCAGCGCGCCCTCGCAGGCCGACAGGGAACGCGATACCTCGTAGGAAAAGTCGACGTGGCCGGGGGTGTCGATCAGGTTCAGGCGGTAGACCTGGCCGTCCTGCGCCTTGTAGGTGAGCGCGGCGGTCTGCGCCTTGATGGTGATGCCGCGTTCCTTTTCCAGGTCCATCGAATCGAGCACCTGCGCCTCCATCTCGCGTTCGGACAGGCCGCCGCAGTGCTGGATCAGTCGGTCGGCCAGGGTGGACTTGCCGTGGTCGATGTGGGCGATGATGGAAAAATTGCGGATCAGGTTCTGGGACACAACAAAACGGGCACGTTTCCGTGCCCGGCAAGGGATGCGATAACTTGCAGAATTTTAACGGATTCCAGGGTCTGCCGACACCAATTTCGCAGCCGCGACGAGGCCGCGCCAGGACGCAGCCCGCGACAAAGGGCGGGCCGCGTCGGCCCATCCCTTCGAGTTGCCGCGAAAAAGCATCCGCCAGGCCCTATGGGTGGGCACGCAGCCATGCCTGAAATGCGGGCAGATCAAGCTGGTGGCGGCAAATCTCGGTGTCGCCGTCGAACAGCAGCGGCACGTCCCAACCGTATTTCTGCTTGAGCGACGGATCGCCATCGACGTCGACGAGGGTCAATCGATGTCCGGCCCCCGCGATCAGCGCGCCGACTGCCGCCTCCATGTCCTCGCACAGCGGGCAGCCCGCGCGCGTGTATAGCAAGAGCGATTCACTCACCCGAGATCTTCAGCGGGATGTACAGCGAGCCGTCGCCGCGCCGCACCAGGATTGCAGCGCTTTTGCCAACCGGTACTGCAGCGATGGCCTTGCGGAACGCCTCCACGTTGACCACCTTGCTGTTGTTCACCGCCAGGATGACGTCGCCGGTGCGAATGCCGGCCCGCGCCGCATCGCCGGTGGCATCCACGACCAGCACGCCGTGGTCGAGCCCGAGTGCGCGGCGCTGTTCCGCGCTCAACTCGGACAAGGCCAGCCCGCCGCGCGAAAAGGTTTTTCCTTCAGGGCCGGCCTGCTGGGTTTCAGCCGGCAACTCGGTCAGCACCACGCTCAACTGCTGGGCCTTGCCTTTGCGCCAGACCTGCAGCGGGATTTTTACGCCCGGCTTGGTCATGCCGACCATCCGCGGCAGGTCGCCGGAGTTTTCCACCGCCTTGCCGTTGAATTCCAGAATGACATCGGCGGCCTGCAGCCCCGCCTTGTGCGCGGGGCTGTCCTCCTGCACCTGCGAGACCAGCGCGCCGCGCGGACGATCCAGGCCGAAGGATTCGGCCAGGTCGGCGGTCACCTCCTGGATCACCACGCCGAGCCAGCCGCGCGACACCTTGCCGCTGCTTTTCAGCTGCCCCACCACTTCCATCGCCACGTCGATCGGAATCGCGAACGAGACCCCCTGGTAGCCGCCGCTGCGGCTGTAAATCTGCGAATTGATGCCGACCACCTCGCCCTTCATGTTGAACAGCGGCCCGCCCGAATTGCCGGGATTGATCGGCACATCGGTCTGGATGTAGGGCACATAGCTTTCCGATGGCAGCGAACGTCCCTTGGCCGAGACGATGCCTGCGGTGACCGAGTTTTCGAAACCGAACGGCGAGCCGATCGCCGCAACCGCTTCGCCGACGCGCAGCCGGGTGGGGTCGCCCAGCTTGACGGCGGGCAGCTTGTCGGCGGTGATCTTGATGACGGCCACATCGGTGCGGGTGTCGGCCCCCACCACCTTGGCGGTGAACT
Organism: Thiobacillus sp. 65-1059; assembly: GCA_001897675.1. GTDB lineage: Bacteria > Pseudomonadota > Gammaproteobacteria > Burkholderiales > Thiobacillaceae > Thiobacillus. The sequence goes on from MKUE01000041.1 coordinate 5,742, forward strand.
TGCGCTTGTCGATCAGCTTGACCACGACCTCGTCCGCGCCTCTGACCACGTGCGCGTTGGTCAAAATGTAGCCATCGCTGCTGACGATGAAGCCGGAGCCCGCGCCGCGCGCGGGGATTTCCTGCATGGGACCGCCCTGCCCGCCCTGCCCGCCCGGCCCGCCGGGGAAGAAGCGGCGGAAAAACTCCTGCATGTCCTCTTCGTCGGGAGCCGCGAACGGCAGCCCCTCCGGTCCGCGTTTCACCAGTTTGGTCGTGCTGATGTTGACCACTGCCGGTCCCTGCTTTTCAACCAGATCGGCCACATCCATCACGTCTTTTGCCAGCACCGGCGCCGACAAGGCGAACACCAGCGCGGTCGCTGCCCAAGCTGTTCTCATCATGGCTGTCCTTTCATCATGCGAAACCTGAAATCGTCTTCACGTCTGAGCACGACCGGGCGGGCCGCCCGGCCGCCGCGCGCGGCCAGCCAGCCGGCCGCCCCGCCGAGCAGTACGCCGACCAGCGCGGAGCCGTCGCCGGGCCGGATTGCCTGTGCCAGCAGCGCGCCCGCCAGCATCAGTCCCAATGGCAGGCCATAGGCACGCAATGCGCTCTTGAGCACGCTGCCGCGGGCAATGCCGACCACGACACGGTCGCCCGGGGCCAGCGACAAATCGCAGTCGACCAGGAAATGCCGCGGTTTGCGCTGGAACAGTTCGGCAATGCGGCGCGATGAGCACCCCTGCCCGCCGCAGGTGCCGCAGCCCGACGGCTCGACCGCCTGCACCCAGATGCCGTCCGACGCGGTTTTGACGACTTCGGCGGTTTGCTCCAGCATGGCAGCGCCTACTTCCTTTTCACCGAGTTGCCTGTTTCGATCAACGCCATGCTCGGCACTTCGCCCAGGGTCGTCACGCTATAGCCGTCGACCTCGCGCGCATAGATCCCGATCGCGCCTTCGGCCGACAGCCCCTGCAGGCGCTGCGCCTGGGGATCGGCCGGCTCGACGAACATCGACAGCACGCTCAGGCCATCCGAAAACACCAGATGGGTGACCGGCGCCGGTTTGCCCGGCAGGGCGCGCACCGCCTCCTGCACCCGCTCAAATCCCGGCGGCGGCGTCACGTTCCAGGCCACCGCGGCCGGTTTGTCGAGGCTGGCCTTCTGGACGCGCTTGCCCGTCATGTCATTGCGGAACAATTGGGCGTCGGGTGCCTTGCCGATCTGGATTTCGGAAAACACGAACATCGACACCACGCTGCCATTGCCGTTGACTATGCGCGACTTGAGCGGCAACCCGGTCTGCTTGTCCAGCCACAGGCTGAATGCATAACGGTAGCCGTCGCGCGGCTCCAGCGTCACCACCTGGCAGGGACGTCCCGCCACGCGCTCGGTTCCGGCAAGCGTCGCCTCGTAGTAATCGAGCAGGCCGGCCGGCCGGGCAGGCAGCAAGGCGGGGAAGAAGCGCCGCGGGGCGTTGCGCTCAAGGCGCACGCTCTTGCCGTCCGGCAAGTGACAGTAGACGTCGTTGTTGATGCGCAGGAACTGGCGCGGTGTACCGTCCATGACCTCGACTTTTTCCAGTTCGCCCGCCGCATCGGTGCGGTGCAGCACACGCAACACCTCGACGTGTTCGCCATGGTGATACACGTAGACGCCGCTGTAATTCTGCTGCTTCGCCGCAGCGGCGGCACGGTTGAGCCATTCGAGCGCAGCGTCCGCCCGAACCGCCCCGGAAAACGCCATCAGCGCGGCAAAGCCCAGAATCTGCCAGCTTTGCCGCCGGACAAGCAGCGCTCGCATCAGCGCGGCTCCACCACAACCGCCACCGTGCGCTGGTAGGGCGACGCCACCGCCATCGGGGCGAATTCCTGATGCGCGACGAGATAGGGGGCCAGACGGGCATCCTCGCGCGCCGCAACCTGCGCCTGCGCAGCAGGCTGGAAGGCCGGCGCCGGCGCCGCCGCCATCGGTGCGGTGGCCGGCGCATGCGGCATCAATCCGGTCAGCGAAATTGCGCCCCATACGGCAAGCGAGGCAAACGACGCCACCGCCAGCCGTTGCGGCCACACATTGCGGCGCGGCGCGAGCACGGTCGGTTCGGCCGCCAGTTGCGCCGAGAAGCGCGCCATGAAATCGTCCTGAACCGGCGTCGCGCCGCGCATCAGGTCACCGATCAAATGGAATTCGGACCAGTTTTTTCGCAAGGCGTCGTCGCGTTTCAAAGCCGCGATGCAGGCTTCGGTTTCCGCGCGTGCCGCCTCGCCGTCGAGCGTTGCGGACAATATCAGCGGCATATCGTCGCTCTGTTCGGCCTGGGAGGGGATGTCTGGTTTGCGAAGTGCTGACATGGTTACCACCTTTTATCCTGACTGGTGCCCAGCATCGGGCGTATTTTTTCGGCAATGGCCTCGCGCGCCCGGAAAATCCGTGAGCGCACCGTGCCGATCGGGCATTCCATCATCTGCGCGATATCCTCGTAGCTCATGCCTTCGATTTCGCGCAGCGTGATGGCTGTCCGCAATTCCTCGGGCAGCGCATCGACCGCCTCGTTGACTGCTTTGGCGATCTGTTTGGTCTGGAGTTCCGCGTCCGGCGTCGCGATGTCGCGCAACAGATCGCCATCTTCGTAGTTCTCCGCATCTTCGGCCAGCACATCGCTCGATACCGGCTGGCGTTTGTGCGCCACCAGATAGTTCTTGGCGGTGTTCACGGCGATGCGATACAGCCAGGTGTAAAAGGCACTCTCGCCGCGAAAGCCCGGCAACGCGCGGTAGGCCTTGATAAAGGCCTCCTGCGTAATGTCTTCCACCTCGGCCGCATCGCGCACCATGCGCGACAACAGCCGCCCGAGCTTGCGGTGATACTTCATCACCAATAGCTCGAAAGCGCGCTTGTCGCCCTGCTGGGCACGTTCGACCAGCACCTGATCCAGTTCGCGGTCCGACATATCTCCCTGCTGCTTTTTGATTATGTTGAAAGTATACGTGACCGCATCTTCTGGCGAGTGTGAGCCGGCCACGGCAAAAAAGTTCACCCCAGACAGGGTTATTCGGGCGAGCTCAGGCCTGTTATCATCCGGCGACACCATGCACCAATACGACGTCCTCATCCTCGGCAGCGGCCTCGCCGCGCTGACCACCGCGCTCAAGCTGGCCGACCGGCGCCGCGTCGCCATTGTCACCAAGCGCCAGATGACCGACGGCGCCAGCGACTGGGCGCAGGGCGGCATTGCCGCCGCGGTCGACAGCGGCGACTCGATCGAGGCGCATGTGCACGACACCCTGGTTGCCGGCGCCGGCTTGTGCGACGAAGCGGTCACTCGCATGGTGGCGAGCCACGCAAGCGAAATGATCGCCTGGCTGACCGCCAACGGCGTCGCCTTCACCGCCGACCCGCAGGCCACCGGCGGCCTGCACCTGGCGCGTGAAGGCGGCCATTCCAAGCGCCGCGTGGTGCACGCCGCCGATGCCACCGGGCATGCAGTGCAGACCAGCCTGCTCGACCGCGTGCGCGCGCATCCCAACATCGACACCTTCGAGCAGCACGTCGCCATCGACCTCATCACCGGCAAGCGCGCCGGCGGAGAGGAACGGCAGATCCACGGCGCGTATGCGCTCAACAAGGGCAGCGGCGAGGTCGAGACCTTCGCCGCCGGCCACACCGTGCTGGCCACCGGCGGCGCCGGCAAGGTCTATCTCTACACCACCAACCCGGATACCGCGACCGGCGACGGCATCGCGATGGCCTGGCGCGCGGGCTGCCGCGTCGCCAACCTTGAATTCGTGCAGTTCCACCCGACCTGCCTGTATCACCCGCACGCCAAGTCCTTCCTCATCAGCGAGGCGGTGCGCGGCGAAGGCGGCCATCTGCTGCTGCCCGACGGCAGCCGCTTCATGCAATACCACGACGAGCGCGCCGAACTTGCCCCGCGCGACGTGGTGGCGCGCGCGATCGACTTCGAAATGAAAAAGCGCGGCATCGACTGCGTCTATCTCGACATCAGCCACAAGCCGGCCGATTTCGTGCGCGAACATTTCCCCACGATCCACCGCCGCTGCCTGGAACTCGGCATCGACATCACACGCCAGCCGATCCCGGTGGTGCCCGCCGCACATTACACCTGCGGCGGCGTCGTCACCGACATGGACGCGCGCACCGACCTGTGCAACCTGCACGCGGTGGGCGAAGTCACCTTCACCGGACTGCACGGCGCCAACCGGCTGGCATCGAATTCGCTGCTCGAGTGCCTGGTGTTCGGCCACGCCGCCGCCGCCGACATTCTGGCCACCCCGCCCGCCCCGTCGCTCGACCTGCCGCCATGGGACGCATCGCGCGTCACCGATCCGGACGAGGAAGTGGTGATCTCGCACAACTGGGACGAACTGCGCCGCTTCATGTGGGACTACGTCGGCATCGTGCGCACCAACAAGCGGCTCACGCGGGCGGCGCACCGCATCCGCCTGCTGCGCGCCGAAATCGACGAGTTCTACCGCAATTTCCGCGTCAGCAACGACCTCATCGAGCTGCGCAACCTGGTGCAAAGCGCCGACCTCATCGTCCGCTGCGCGCAACTGCGGCAGGAAAGCCGCGGCCTGCACTACAGCCGCGACTACCCCGAGACGCTGCCGGTCGCCGGCAATACCGTGCTCAACCCGCGCCCGGGGACGATGTGCCCGAGCGTATGCGGCGTGTCCAGCGAAGCGCTACCCTGAGCCGGCGCAAATCGTCGGCGTCCGCGCTGTCGGACAGCAAGGCCAGGTTGCGCACACGCCTGTCCGCAACGCGATAACGCAGCACGATCAGCGCAGGCGAAACCAGGCTGTCGCCCAGCACCTCGACGTCGCGCCATTCGCCTGCATCATCCAGGCATTGCAGCCGGCCGTCCGCCGCCACGCGCAATGCATCCGTACGACGCGCCTGCCGCCAGCCCCGCATACCCAGACCGATCACCGCCATGCCGAGCGCCAGCTGGAGCGCTGCCGGCACGGCTGCGAGATAGATGGCGGCCAGTGCGAGCGACGCCATGCCCAGCAGCAACACCCCCAGCCGGCGTGAGGGTTTGAGCTCAATCTCGCGCATCAGCGTGTACACTTTTGGGCTTCATCGCATCCCCCTTTGAATGGAACGTATCGTGATCGATTCCTGGAAGAACTTTCTGCAATCCCAAGGCGCGGCAATCGAAGACGGCGCCGTGCTGCACTATGGCGATGCCGCCGCCGAACGTTCCGCCACGGGCGGCACCATTGTGGCGGATTTATCGCAGCTCGGCGTGATCGCGTTTCGCGGCGACGACACCGCCGCGTTTTTGCAGGGCCAGCTTACCAACGACGTGCGCGCCCTTCACCCCGACGGCGCCCAGTGGAACGGCTACTGCAGCCCCAAGGGGCGCCTGCTCGGCAATTTCCTGATGTGGCGGCAGGGCAAGGATTACTGCCTGCAGCTGTCCGGCGACATCGCAGCCGGCGTACTGAAACGCTTATCCATGTTCATCATGCGCGCCAAGGTGCAGGCGCGCGACGCCAGCGATGAAACCGTGCGGCTGGTGGTGGCCGGCCAGCAGGCGCAGGCAGCCGTGGCCGCAGCGATGGGCGCCGTCCCCGAGGCCGCGATGCACAGCCGCGCCGGCAGCGCCGGACAGGTGATCCGCCTCGGCGACGATAAATTCGTCCTGTCGCTTGCGCCCGAGCGCGCCGCTGCCGTGTGGCAAATTCTGCGCGAATCGGCCACCCCGGTCGGTGCGCCCGTGTGGGACTGGTTGCGGCTCAACGCGGGCATTCCGATGATCGTCGCCGCCACCCAGGAGCAGTTCGTGCCGCAGATGGTCAATCTCGAGGTCATCGGCGGCGTGAGCTTTCAGAAAGGCTGCTATCCGGGCCAGGAAATCGTCGCCCGCAGCCAATACCTGGGCAAGCTCAAGCGCCGCATGTTCCTCGCGCATGTCGATGCCGAAGCCGCCCCCGGCGACAGCCTGTACAGCGCCGACCTCGCGGGCCAGGCCACCGGCACCGTGGTCAATGCCGCCCCGGCGCCGGCCGGCGGCTTCGATGTGCTGGCCGTGGCGCAGGTCGAAAGCGCGAACACGCAGACCCTGCACCTGAAAGCGGCCGACGGCGCCGCGCTGACCTTGAAGCCCCTGCCCTATGCGCTGCCCGCATAGGTGAGCAGCGCCTACGTTTATTACCGCATCGACCCCGCGCAGGCCGACCTCGCCGCTGCGCGGGTCGATGCATTGCTGGACGCGATGGCTGCGCATTGCCGCCATCCGCCACGGCGGATGAGCCGCTGTGACGATCCGGAAACGTGGATGGAGGTTTACGAGGGGATTGCCGACTTCGCGGCGTTTGCCGCGGCCTTGAATGCCGCGGCCCTGCCACTCGACTGCGCGGCGTTCACCCGGGGCGAACGCCATCTGGAATGTTTTTCCGCACCTGACCAAGCGCCATAAAAAAGCCGCGCGAACCCGGCTTTTCGTTCATGCCGCGCTGCGCCTTCAATCCACCTCCAACACCGGCACCCGCGCGGCCAGCGCGCACAGCAGTTCATAGCTGCTGGTGCCGGCGGCGGCGGCCACCGCCTCCACCGGCAGCCCCTCCCCCCACAGCACCACCGGGCTGCCAACACCGGCGTCGGCGCATTCGCTCAAATCCACGCACAGCATGTCCATCGACACCCGGCCCAGGGTTCGGCTGCGGCGGCCGTTGACCAGTACCGGGGTGCCCGTCAGCGCATGGCGCGGATAGCCGTCGGCGTAGCCGCAGGCCACCACGCCCACCCGCATCGGGCGTTCGGCGCGGAACAGCTGGCCATATCCCAACCCTTCGCCCGCCTGCAGGGTCTGCACGCCGATGATTTCCGACTGCAGGGTCATCGCCGGCCGCAGGCCCAGTTGCCCGGCTGACGCATCGGCAAAAGGCGAAGCGCCATACAGCATGAGCCCAGGCCTGGCCCAGGCACCCAGGGTCTCCGGGTAACGCAGCAGCGCCGCCGAATTGGCGCTGCTCCACGGCAGGCCGTGGCCGGCGACCTCGCGCAGAAAGGGCTGCAGCTGCCAGCCCACGCCCGCCGCCTCGTCCGCCTGGGCAAAGTGGGTCATCAGCGTGACGCCGGCCACGCCGGGCAGATTCCGCGCCCGCGCGACGACGGCAGCATGTTCGGCGAGCGGAAACCCCAGCCGGTGCATGCCGCTGTCGAACTTGAGAAAGACCTGGATCGGGCGGGCGGGTGGTTGCCGCCGCAACCAGTCGAGCTGCCCGGCATGGTGCAGCACCGGCCACAGGTCCAGTTCGGCGCAGGTGGCGATTTCGTCGGCGCCGAATATCCCCTCGAGCAGCAGAATGGGCTGTTCCACGCCCATCTGCCGCAGATTGGCGGCTTCTTCCAGCGTCAGCACCGCAAAGCCGTCGGCCGCCGCCAGTCCGCGGCGCGCGCGCGACAGCCCGTGACCGTAAGCGTTGGCCTTGACCACGGCAAACAGGCGCGCCGCCGCCGCGCAACTACGCGCCGCGCGCAGATTGTGCGCCATCGCTCCAATCGAAATCCGTGCCAGGATGGGACGCATCAGGGCTTAGTAGGCGCCCGGCTGCGCCAGCGACTCGAAACGTGTGTATTCACCGATGAAGGCCAGTCTTACGGTACCGATAGGGCCGTTACGCTGCTTGCTGATGATGATTTCGGCGGTGCCCTTGTCCTGCGTGTCGGGGTTGTAGACCTCGTCGCGGTAGATGAACAGGATGACGTCGGCGTCCTGCTCGATGGCGCCCGATTCGCGCAAATCGGACATCACCGGGCGCTTGTTGGGGCGCTGTTCCAGCCCGCGGTTCAACTGCGACAGCGCAATCACCGGCACCTGCAATTCCTTCGCCAGCCCCTTCAGTGCGCGCGAGATCTCGGAGATTTCGGTGGCACGGTTTTCGCCTCCGCCGCTGCCCGCCATCAACTGCAAATAGTCGATCACGATGAGGCCGAGCTTGCCGCACTGGCGCATCAGCCGGCGCGCCCGCGCGCGCAGTTCCAGCACGTTGAGTCCTGGCGATTCGTCGATGAAGACCGGCGCGTCGTTGAGCTTGCCGAGCGCGTAGGTGAGACGCTGCCAGTCGTCTTCGCCGAGCTTGCCGGTGCGCAGCCGGTGCTGGTCGAGCTTGCCGACCGAGCCGATCATCCGCATCACCAGCTGCGCCCCGCCCATTTCCATCGAGAACACCGCCACCGGCAGGCCGGTGTCGAGCGCGACGTTTTCGGCGATATTGATCGAGAACGCGGTCTTGCCCATGGATGGCCGGCCGGCGACGATGACCAGGTCGCCCGGCTGCAGGCCCGAGGTTTTCTGGTCGAGATCGTGGAAGCCGGTAGGCACGCCGGTGACGCCGGAATCGTTGTCGCGGTGGTACAGCTCGTCGATGCGCTCGACCACTTCCTTCAGCAGCGGCTTGATCTCGGTGAAGCCCGCCTGTCCGCGGCTGCCCGACTCGGCAATCTCGAACACCTTGGCCTCGGCTTCGTCGAGCAACTGCGAGGCGCTGCGCCCGGCCGGTGCGTAGGCGGTATCGGCAATGCCGGTCGCCACTTCGGCGAGGCGGCGCATCACCGAGCGCTCGCGCACGATTTCGGCATAGCGGCGGATGTTGGCGGCCGACGGCGTATTGCTCGCCAGCGCGACGATGTAGGCAAGCCCACCGACGCTTTCGAGCTGGCCGAGCGATTGCAGCGACTCGGAAACCGTCACTGCGTCGGCCGGACGGTTTTCGGCTATCTGCCGCACGATCGCGCGCAGGATCTGGCGATGATCCTGGCGATAAAAATCGCTTTCCGAGACCACGTCGCCGATGCGGTCCCACGCGCCGTTGTCCAGCAGCAAGCCGCCCAGGACCGCCTGCTCGGCTTCGAGCGAATGCGGCGGCAGGCGCATCTGCGCCAACTGGGGATCGGGACTTGCAGTCAGCGAGTGGATAGCGGCCATGGCAGGATTCTAGACTCCGGCCTTACCCCCACCAAGGGATAAGACTGTGGATAAAGCGTGGACATCCGGGAATACCCTGGGGGCAAAAAAACAAAAGGCAGCCGAAGCTGCCTTTTGGGGTTTCCGCCGGGAATTACTGTTCGCCGGCCACCACCACCGTGATGTTGGCGGTGACGTCATGGTGCAGGCCCAGCACCACCGGATATTCGCCGATGGCCTTGAACGGGCCTTCGGGCAAACGGACTTCCGCCTTCGCCACATCATGGCCCTGCGCCTTCAGTGCATCGGCGATGTCTGCGTTGGTCACGGAGCCGAACAGACGGCCGTCGACACCGGCTTTATGGCTGACCGTGACGCGGGCACCTTCCAGCTTTTCGCCGCGGCGCTGGGCATCGGCCAGCTTTTCGGCGGCGACGCGTTCCAGTTCGGCCTTCTGCGCGGCAAACGCTTCCATGTTGGCCTGCGTGGCGCGACGTGCACGGCCGGTGGGGATCAGAAAGTTGCGGGCGAAACCGTCTTTCACTTTGACCACGTCACCCAGATTGCCCAGGTTGACGACTTTGTCCATCAGAATCACTTGCATGGCCGTCTCCTCAATGCAGGTCGGTGTAAGGCATCAGCGCCAGGAAGCGCGCGCGCTTGATCGCAGTGCCCAGTTGGCGCTGATAGTGCGCCTTGGTGCCGGTGATGCGGGCCGGGATGATGCGGCCGTTCTCGGCGATGAATTCCTTCAGCACGTCGACGTCCTTGTAATCGACTTCGACCACTTTCTCGGCGGTGAAGCGGCAGAACTTACGACGCTTGAAGAGACCGCGGTTGCCGCTGTCGCGGCGCTTGTTGGCGAACTTGCCGCCGGATTTTCCACCCATGGGACGGGCCATGATTTATTCCTTTTCGATTCGATTC
>MKUE01000042.1 GCA_001897675.1 Thiobacillus sp. 65-1059
CATCATCAGCGGCGATTCCGACTTCTCGCCGCTGGTCTCCAAGCTGCGCGAGAACGACAAGAAGGTCATCGGCGTCGGGGTCAAGCAATCGACCTCCGACCTGCTGATCGCCAATTGCGACGAATTCATTTTTTACGACGACCTGGTGCGCGAGAGCCAGCGCGCGGCGGCCAGACACGGGGCGCGGGAGGCGCCGCCTGCGGCCCGGCGCTCGCCCGATGAAGAAAAGCTGCGCAAGGAAGAACTGGAAACCCGCAGGAGCAAGGCGATCGACATGGCGGTGGAGACGTTCGATGCGCTGCTGGCCGAACGCGGCGACAGCGGCAAAATCTGGGCTTCCGTGCTGAAAGAGGCGATCAAGCGGCGCAAGCCCGATTTCAGCGAGTCCTACTACGGCTTCCGCGCCTTCGGCAATCTGCTCGAGGAGGCGCAGGCACGCGGCCTGCTCGAATTCGGCCGCGACGAGAAATCGGGCGCCTACGTCTATCGCAGCAGCAGCGGCGCGCGCACTAACGAGGCACCGGCCGAGCGGGCAGCGGAAGCCATTGCCGCCGCGGCGCCGGACCAGCAGAACGAGACGCGCCGCAAGGAACGCGGCGGCCGCAAGCCGGCGGAGAAGACGGCGGAGGCGGCGGCGGCAGTGCCGGCAACCGCGGCAGCAGCCGCGCCGTCAACGCAAAAGGCGGCGGCGAAAGCGCCCGCCCCTTCCCGCGAGGCGCCGGAACGCAGCCGCCGCCGCAAACCGACGCTCAAGCCCGACAGCGCCTGAGCGGCTGCGTGTGCACCTGGCCGACCCGTCCGCCGGGCATGGATGCGGCGCCGCTCATTGCGGCGTGCCTGCGGCCGCATGCGCAATCCGCCGGATCGTCGCGACGAACCCCGGGTCCTCGCCCTGCAGCAGCGCCGGCAATGCGGCGCGGAAATCCTCGCGCTGGCACCACTCGTGCATGTAGTCTTCCCACGACTGCCACAGCCGCGCCTGCTGGCGGCTCATGTCGTCCTCGTACACCAGCACGTAGGCGCGCTCGAACAGGCTGACCAGGATGGCGAACAGGGCGTGTTTGCGCACCAGCTGCTCTTCGCTGAGTTCGCCCTTCTCGGCAGGCGACAGCAGATGCAGATCGGCGTTGTCGATCACCAGCCGCATGAAGTCGGCGTACTCGTCGGACAGCCGCAGGAAGATTTCCTCCTCGTCGTTCTGCTGGTCGCGGCGGCGGTCGTAGACATAGACGCCGATGGCGAACGGCAAGCCGACGATGGTGACGATGTAGCTGGCCGCCTCCAGCCATTCCAGTGCGCTCATCCCGGCCCTCCCATTTACGTGCCTCCCGCAAAGCCGTTTTGCCGCCAGGCCTCGAACACGACCACGCTGACGGCATTGGACAGGTTCATGCTGCGCGAACCTGGCAGCATCGGCAAGCGCAGACGCTGCCCGGGATCGAACTGTGCCAGGAGCTCCGCCGGCAGGCCGCGCGATTCCGGACCGAACAGCAGCACATCGCCGGCCTGAAAAGTAATCTCGGTATAGCGCGCGCAGCCCTTGGTGGTAAGCGCAAACCAGCGCCGCGCCGGCAGCGCCGCCTGCACCGCCGGCCAGTCCCTGTGCACGGTCACGCAGGCCATGTCGTGATAATCCAGTCCGGCGCGCGCCACCTGCTTGTCGGACAGGTCGAATCCCAGCGGCTCGACCAGATGCAGGCGGCAGCCGGTATTGGCCGCCAGACGGATCAGGTTGCCGGTGTTGGGCGGGATCTCGGGTTGAAACAAAACGATGTCAAACATCCGGCATGACCTAAAATAAAGGCTTCTTCGAAAACCCCTATTCTATGGTTCCTTACCTCACCACCGCACTGACCGGGCCGTTGCTGGAACTGGAAAAGCGTCTGCTCGACGCCCAGCCGACGATCGAGCACTGGTTCCGCCAGCAATGGAAGGAACAGGCCGCGCCGTTTTACACCTCGGTCGACATCCGCAACGCAGGCTTCAAGCTGGCGCCGGTCGACACCAATCTGTTTCCCGGCGGCTTCAACAACCTCAACCCGGAGTTCATGTCGCTGTCGATCCACGCGGCGATGGGCGCGGTGGAAAAAATCTGCCCCGACGCGCAGCGCCTGCTGCTGATCCCCGAGAACCACACGCGCAACACCTTCTACCTGCAGAACGTGGCGGTGCTCGCCCACATCCTGCGCCAGACCGGCCTGATCGTGCGCATCGGCACGCTGATCCCCGAGATCACCCAGCCGACCACGCTGGAGCTGCCCGCCGGCGGGCACCTCACGCTGGAGCCGCTGGTGCGCAAAGGCGACCGCGTCGGGCTGGAAGGCTTCGACCCCTGCGCGGTGCTGCTCAACAACGATTTGTCGGCGGGGGTGCCGGATATCCTGAAAGGCATCGAGCAGACCATCATGCCGCCGCTGCATGCGGGCTGGGCGACGCGCCGCAAGTCGCGCCATTTTGCCGCCTACCAGCATGTCGCCGGCGAATTCGCGCGGCTGGTGGGAATCGATCCCTGGCTGATCGACCCCTATTTCAACCAGTGCGGCAAGATCGATTTCCATGCGCGCCAGGGCGAAGTCTGCCTGGCCGAAAAAGTCGCCGACATGCTCGACAAGATCCGACTCAAATACGACGAATACCACATCGACCAGCCGCCCTTCGTCATCGTCAAGGCCGACGCCGGCACCTACGGCATGGGCATCATGACGGTGAAATCGCCGGACGACGTGCGCGAACTCAACCGCAAGCAGCGCAACAAGATGGCGGTCGGCAAGGAAGGGCTCGAAGTCAGCGAAGTGCTGATCCAGGAAGGCGTCTACACCTTCGAGAGCATCAACGACGCCGTCGCCGAGCCGGTGGTCTACATGCTCGACCACTTCG
>MKUE01000043.1 GCA_001897675.1 Thiobacillus sp. 65-1059
CGGACGCAGCCGGGTCAAAGCCCCCTCGTGAATCGCCTCATCGAGCGGTTTGCCTTCCTCACGCAGGGAGCGGATGAAGGAGATCATCACCAGGCCATTGAGCACGGCTACGCCCGACAGCGCGATGAAACCAACCCCCGCCGAAATGGAAAGCGGAATATCCCGCAGCCACAGCGCCAGGATGCCGCCGGTCAGGGCAAAGGGCACGCCGGTGAACACCAGCAGTCCGTCCTTGACGTTGTTGAACATCGCGAACAGCAGCATGAACACCAGCAGCAGCGCCACTGGAACCACGATCTGCAGACGCTTAGCCGCTGACTGCAGCTGCTCGAAGGTGCCGCCCCAGGTGGTCCAGTAGCCGGCCGGTATCTTGACCGACTCCTGTATCCGCTGCTCGGCCTCGGCGACAAAAGAGCCGATATCCCGTCCGCGAACATTGGACGTCACCACCACACGTCGCTTGCCGTCCTCGCGGCTGATCTGGTTCGGTCCCGGCGCGACTTCCAGCGTTGCCACGTCGCCCAGTTGCAAATAGGCACGGCGAGTCTGCCCGCCCGTTTCATCCATGGGCAAATTGATGGGCAGTTGTTTCATCGCCTCCATGTCATTGCGCAGCCGCTCTGGCAGACGGACGATGATGTCGAAGCGCCGGTCGCCCTGAAACAGCACCCCGGCTTCCCGGCCGCCCACTGCAATTGCAATTGCTTCCTGAACGTCCCCGACATTGACGCCCAGGCGTGCGGTCTTCTCGCGGTCGATATGAATCGTCAGCATCGGCAAGCCCGTGGTTTGTTCGACCTTGACGTCGGCGGCGCCGGGAATCTTCTCCAGCACTTCCGCAATCTCCCCGGCGGTGCTATTCATCGTATCCATGTCGTCGCCGAATACTTTGACCGCCACGTCGCTGCGCACGCCTGAGAGCAGTTCGTTGAAGCGCATCTGGATCGGTTGCGTGAACTCGTAGTTGTTGCCGGGCACCTTGGCCACCGCCGCTTGCATGGCTTCGACCAAGTCGGCCTTGCTGCGCTTCGGATCGGGCCATTCCGATTGCGGCTTCAGCATGACGAAGTTGTCGGCGACGTTGGGCGGCATCGGGTCGGTGGCGATCTCGGCCGTGCCGAGCTTAGCGAAAATCCGGTCCACCTCCGGGAACTGCTTGATGGTTTGCTCCAACTCCGTTTGCATCTCGATCGCCTGCGTCAGGCTGGTGCCGGGAATTCGCAGGGCATGCAGAGCGATATCGCCTTCGTTAAGACTCGGCACGAACTCGCTGCCCATGCGGGTGGCCAGCAACGCGGAGAGCGCCACGGCGACAACCGCGATGGTCAGGACGAGAGGCTTGTTGAGCATGGCCAGATTGAGCATCGGCGCGTAGCCGCGCTTGGCCCACCCCATCAGGCGGTTTTCCTTTTCGCTGACCTTGTCGCCGATCAGCAGCGCCACGGCGGCCGGAATGAAGGTGACCGACAGGATCATGGCGCCCAGCAAGGCGGCCACCACGGTGAATGCCATCGGGTGGAACATCTTGCCCTCCACGCCGGTGAGCGCGAAGATCGGCAGGTACACCACCATGATGATGAGCTGGCCGAACAACAGCGGCTTGCGTGCTTCCCTAGCGGCCGCGAACACTTCGTGAAAGCGCTCGTTGCGCGTCAATGCTCGCCCCGCCACGGCTTGCGCATGAGCCAGCCGCCGCACGCAGTTCTCCACGATCACCACGGCGCCGTCGATGATAATGCCGAAGTCCAGCGCCCCCAGGCTCATCAGGTTAGCACTGACCTTGTTGGTGACCATGCCGGTGAAGGTGAACAGCATGGCAAGCGGGATGACCAGGGCAGTGATGATCGCCGCGCGGATGTTGCCGAGAAACAGGAACAGGATCACGATCACCAGAATAGCGCCCTCGACCAGATTCTTCTTGACGGTATCGATCGCCTTGTCCACCAGTATCGTGCGGTCATAGACGGTCTGGGCGACCACGCCTTCTGGCAGGGTGCGGTTGATCTCTTCCAGGCGCTTGGCGACAGCTTGGGAGACCGTGCGGCTGTTTTCTCCGATCAGCATGAACACGGTGCCGAGCACCACCTCGCGACCATTCTCGGTTGCGGCGCCGGTGCGCAATTCCTTGCCGATGCCGACTTCGGCCACATCCCTAATTCGGATCGGGACGGACTGACGGCTACTCACAATGATGTTGCCGATGTCTTCGATGTTGGCGACCTGGCCGGGCGCACGGATCAGATACTGCTCGCCGCGCTTTTCGATATAACCGGCGCCCACGTTGCTGTTGTTGCGCTCGATCGCGCTGACCAGATCCTGCAATGTCAGGCCGTGAGCAACCAGCTTGTCGGGCAAGGGCGCGACCTGAAATTCCTTGGCGTAACCGCCGATGGTGTTGATCTCGGTCACGCCGGGCACATTGCGCAATTGCGGTTTGATGATCCAGTCCTGGATCTCGCGCAGGTCGGTGGGGGTGTAGGGCGTGCCATCGGCCTTGCGCGCGCCTTCCCTGGTCTCGACCGTCCACATGAAAATCTCCCCGAGGCCGGTGGAGATCGGCCCCATGCTGGGCTCGGTGCCCGGCGGCAGCTTGCCCCTGGCCTGCTGGATTCGCTCGTTGACGAGCTGGCGCGCGAAGTAGATATCGGTGCCATCCTCGAAGATGACCGTGACTTGCGACAGGCCGTAGCGCGACAGCGACCGGGTCTGCTGCAGACCGGGCAGGCCGGCCATGACGGTCTCGATCGGGTAGGTAATACGCTGCTCGGCTTCAAGTGGCGAATAGCCGGGCGCAGCGGTGTTGATCTGTACCTGCACGTTGGTGATGTCGGGTACGGCGTCGATCGGCAACTTCTGGTAGTTATAAACGCCCAGCGCTGCCATGCCGAGCACCATCAGCAGCACCAGCCAGCGCTGACCAATGGAAAAACGGATGATTTTTTCGAACATGGGAAAATCTTTCCTTCTAAAGGGCGGCGTCGCCGCGTTCGCCGGAGCGAATTCGCAGCACGTCGGCAAGTTCGGTAACCGCAATCAATCCGTCACCGGGATTGCCTGTGTGGGCTGCGGCACGAATGGCTTCCACGATCGACTGCGCGTGTTCATCTGCACAAAACATCATCAGGGTCAGCCGGTCGTGGGTGTCCGGGTTCCACTCGGTGGATACGAAGGCGTGATGCGACCCCTGTCCGCGAGCGTGGCCGCGTGACGGAAAAATCGTGAATCCGGGCAGGTGGTCCAGGCCATGCAAAGCCTGCTCGATCTGTTCCAGCCGGTGCGGCTGCACAATGGCGACAATCTGTTTCATGGCGGCCTCCTAATGGTCGTGGCTGGCGCCGGATTTACCCAGGTCAGCCTTGATCAGAAAGCTGTTTTGCGCGGCGTACTGCTCACCTGCGGCGAGCCCGCTGATGACTTCGGTGAATTTGCCGTCGCTGCGTCCCAGTTCCACGGGTCGTGCTTCGAGGTTGTCGCCGTAGCGACCGAACACAACAGTCCAGTCGCGCACGGTCTGGATCGCCTCCGCAGAGACGGCCACCGGCACCTCGACCTCACCGGCCACCAGTTCAATGTTGACCGGCAAACCGGGGCGCCAGATGCCTTTCGGGTTGGGCAGCACGATGCGGGCCTTGGCCGTGCGGGTCTGTTCACCTACCAGCGCACCGACATAGGACACGGCGCCGCTGCTTTGGGACTCGAACGCGGTGGCCTTGACCGTGGCCTTCTGGCCGACCTTCACGGTGTTCAGGTCTTTGGCGTAAATCGTCATTTCGGCCCACACCGTGGACAGGTCAGCGACAATGAAAATGGTGGCGTCATCCTTCACGGCTTCGCCGAGAGAAATATGCTTCTCCACCACCACGCCGTTGATGGGTGCACGTATCTCGTAGCGTGTGAGATTGCCGCTCCCCCGCGCTGCGCCGCCGAGCGAGGCCAGTTTTTGCTGCGCGTTCTGGGTAGCAATCTCCGCTTCCTGCATGGCATTCCGTGCTTGCAGATAATCCTGCTCGGCCGAGATTTTTTCTTCCCACAGTTTTTTCTCGCGCGCGTAAGTCATGCGCGCCAGCGACAGGCGTTTTTGCGCGGCCAGCAACTCGCTACGCTGGTCGGCCAGCGACTGGCTGGAAATCACCGCGAGTAACTGGCCCTTGCGCACCTGGTCGCCGATGTTGGCCGCGACCGATTCGACAACGCCGGCCAGACGAGGCACAACATGTACCAAACGGTCTTCGTTGAAGCGTATTTCGCCAATCAGGCTCAATGCGCTCTTGATGCGCGCCGGCCCGGCAGTCAGCACTTCCACGTTGCTTTGCTTGAGTTGCGCATCGGTCATGGCCACCCGCGCCTCGATCTGCTCATAACCAAAGCGATAGGACTTGTTGCCGTGCTGTGCAGTGAGCGCGACGTTGAATGAATGTGGTTCTTCAACCACCGCGTCCCCTTTGAGGTAATCATTCTCTTTCACGAATTTGAACACCTGCGGCGGGCGCCCGAGGCGATCAAGCGTGAGCGTCACCTGGCTGGCCGTCGGGTCGAGCGGCTTGCCGTTTAGATAGGTGTAAATACGGAACTGTGGTTCGACGTTGGTTTCGAAGATCGTGACCTCGATGGCGTAACCGTCCTGCTTGAATAGCTTCCCACCATGCGGACCTTTCTGTGGTGCGGCAGCCTCCTCATGGTGCTCTTCATCCGCGTGTTCCTTGTCGTCCGTATGACCGTCTTTCGCTTCTTCACCGTGATGCTCCGCATCGTTATGAGCGGCCGCTTCTGTGTGGCTGTCGTGCCCATGTTCATCGGTTTCCATCTGTGACTTGTTCGTGCCGAGGATGAGCCAGGCGATGACCGCACCCACCACCAGAACGCCAGAAATGGAAAGCATTTGTTTCTTGTTCAAGTTGATTTTCATGTCGGGTTCCTACGGTTGGGTGGCGGCTGGGGCCAGGGTTGAGCTGGGCGATGCCTCACCGAGAATGTGCTGGATTACTGCGGCTGATCGATGCGCCTCGGCCAGCGCGCGCAGGTATTGGGACTGGGCCTGGAATGACGTGCGCTGGGCGTCCAGCACGTCGAGAAAGTTGAATTTGCCCAGTTCGAAACCCTTGGTTGCGGCATCGTAGGCACTTTGCGCACCGGGCAGAATTTCCTGTTGCAGCATCCCTGCCTCCTGGCGTGCCGAACTCAAACGCTCATACGCAAGCGTCATCTCATTGGACAGGCGGACCCCGGCCGCAGACAGTTCATCCCGCGCCTTGTCGGTACGGTGCAGCGCTTCCAGCAGATTGCCCTGATTGCGGTTGAAAACCGGGATCGGAATCGAAACCCCGAGAATCGCCTGGTTGAGGCCCAACTCTTCATTGCGCCTGGCACCCAGGCTAACGGTCAGGTCAGGCACGCGCCGGCTGCGTTCGACCTCCGTCAACGCAAGTCGACGCTCGACCTCGATCCTGGCCCGCAACAAATTGGGCGAGGCTGCGAGGCGGGCATTCAGCTCGGCCAGATCAGGCAGCGGTGGCAGCGCCGTCAGTTCGCCTTCGGCCCGCGCAAAATTCGGCGAGAGGTCGCCCCAGGTACTGACAAGTTGCTTGCGCGCCGTGGCCAGTTCGCTGGTCGCGATAGCCAATTCGACGCGTACACCCGCTTCGGCCACGCGCGCCCGGGTTTCTTCCACTGGCGACACCTTGCCAGCGGTGACCCGCCGTGCAGCAGCACTGCTCGCGCGTTGCGCGAGTTCGACCGAGGCCTGCGCGAGTCGCAAACGCTCCTGCGCCACGAGCACGTCATAGAAAGCCACCACTACACCCGCACGAACCTCGGCACGCTTGGCGGCCAGTTCCGCCGCTGCGGCATCACGGGCGCGCTCGGCAGCCCCGATCCTGGCTGAGCGCTTGCCGCCCAGTTCGATCGGCTGATTCAACTGGAGCGTGGTGCTCCGTGTTGCCTTGCGGGTGTCTTCAATGTAAGCGGCAATTTCCGGATTCGGGCGCACTTGCGCCTGGATGATCGTCGCCTCGATTGCATCCAGTTCGCGCTGAGCGGCGGACAGTACCGGGTTGGCGTCGAATGCCCGCTCCAGCGCTATCTTCAGGGTTAGCGCGGCAGCCGGTGCGGCGTCACGCATCGCGCTGACACGGCTCGGCTCAACAGTGCCGCTGTGCGCGGCATCGATAGTTTGTGCAAAAGATGGGTTGTAAAACAGAACCGCCAACCCAAGCGGCCATAGATGTCTTCGCATCGAATTCTCCAAAAATGAAAGGATGAATCCGGCGAAACGGAACCGCGCAGGCTACAGAGTGCGTGCTAGCTAAAAATATGGAGTCCGTCCCGCCGTATCAGGCGAGCGCGGACCAGTTGGGACGTTCGGGTCTATCCAGTGCGAGGGAAGAACAAGCCGCTTCGTCGCATCGCAACGCGGGCTGTATAGGGGGAATAGAGGCGGGGAAAGCCGCCTCGTTCATGAGGCCCAGGAAGCCGGCCATATGGCAGTGATCGTGCCCGAGGTTGAATTTCTCGGGCTGCTTGTCTGGGTCGGGTTTTGCGGAAGACGCTTTGTGCTCATCATCGTGATGGCCGAAGTGCTGTGCGGCTTTGTCCTGTTCGTGCCCGCAATACTCAGCCACCGCAGCCCAGGATATCTGGAGCGGTAGCAGGCACAGCATTAGGGTCACGAAAAACCGTCGCATGGCGGACACTATAATTACGGCGGACTTATCCTGTCAATGATTAAGTTGGTTTTTGACTCCGCCGATATCTATGGATGTCATGGCCGTCCTGCAACCGGAATTGCCTGGATGATGTCGCTCACATAAATCCACCCCGCCTCGGCTTGGCCGGTGCGGGCGGCGCGCCCGATGATGTCCACCAACTCGTCCACTTGGTCATCCTCGCAGATCAACTCCAACTTGGATTCGTTGATGACCGCCTCGGCCAAATCGATGGAATAGTGTTGTTCCTTGGCGTCTACCGCCTTCAGCAGACTTTGCACCGGGATGACACTGAGGTTGCGGCAGCCATTGCCTGCATTCGCGTTGCACTGTCCCGACTCCTTCAGGGCGCGAATCACGTCGGCGATGCGGTGGTTATGGATATAAGCCTTGATTTCTTTCATGTGGGTTCTCCTGTTTGGCAATTGCGTGCGGCCCTCTCAGGCCGCACGCTGCTGGTTTACTTCACTTGTTTGCGTTCGCGGCGTGTCTCTACCCACTCGTACATCAGCGGCAATAGCAGCAACGTTAACGCTGTCGAGGTGAACAGGCCGCCCACCACCACTGTCGCCAGCGGGCGCATGATTTCGGCGCCCACGCCGGTCGACAGCAGGAAGGGAAGCAAGCCCAGAATCTCCACCAACGCCGTCATCAGCACCGGGCGTAGACGTAAGGTCGCACCTTGCACCACGGCCTCGCGCGCACCAATTCCCTGCTGCCGCAAGCCGTTCAGGAACGAGATCAGCACGATGCCATTCAGCATGGCGACGCCGAACACGGCAATGAAGCCCACCGCCGCGGGCACCGACAGGTACTGGCCGCTCACGTACAGGGACAGGATGCCTCCGATAGCGGCGAAAGGGACGTTGGCGATGATCAGCGTGGCGTACTTCACCGAATTGAACGCGGTGTAAAGCAGGATGAAAATGAGCCCGATGGTGAGTGGCACGATCACGGCGAGCTTAGCCATGGCGCGCTGCTGGTTCTCGAAGGCACCTCCCCATTCGATCCAATAGCCAGCGGGCAGTTTTACCTCGTCCTTGATCTTCGCGGCGGCCTCCTTCACGAAGCTGTCCACATCCCGATCTTCCACGTCCATCTGGATGACAGCATAACGCTGCAGTTGCTCGCGCCGGATAAAAGTGTAGCCCTCGCCCTGCTCAACGGATGCCACGCTGGAAAGGGGCACCAGAGCGCCGCTCGAAGTACGGATCGGGATGTTGTCGATGGCCGCCATGCTGTCGCGGAATTCGGGCGCGAGCCATACCTGGATGTCGAATCGCTTCACCCCGTCGATCAAGGTGGACACCTTCTGGCCGCCGATCCCTGCCTGCACCACTTCCATAATATCGTCGGCATTAAGTCCCAGGCGCGCTGCCGCTTCGCGGTTTACCTTGATCACGATCTGCGGCTTGCCCTTGTTGGCCTCCAGAGAAAGATCATGCACCCCTGGTACGGTTTCCAGTACCGATTTGATGTTTTCGGAAAGCCGTTCCAGGGTGTCGAGATCACTGCCGTATAACTTCACCGCCAGGGTTTCCTTTACCCCGGAGATCATTTCTTCCACCCGCATCTGAATGGGCTGGGTGGCTCCGATCACGGCAGTGGGGATCGCCTCCTCCAGGCGTTCCTGCATTGCCCGGCTCAGTTCGGTGTAGCCCATTTTATTCGGCCAAGCTTCCTGGGGGGTGAGCGCCACAAAAACCTCGAATTTGCTCACGTCCATGGCCTCATCCCCGCGCTCCGCGCGCCCAATGAGTGATAGCGCGGTTTGGGTCTGAGGGAATTCCTGCAGCGCCTTTTCGGCCTCCTTGGCGAGCGAGATGGTCTGCTCCAGGGAGGTCGATGGAATGCTCACCACCCTGAAGACAAAACTGCCCTCCTGTAAAGTTGGCATGAACTCCTTTCCCAGAAAAGGGAACAGCCCCATGGCCAGCACGAATAGGGAGACAGCGCCAGTCACCACGGTTTTTCTGTGGCCCAGCGACCACAGCAAGATCGGGGTATAACGCGCTTTGAGCCAGCGCACCACAGCAGGCTCTTTCTCCTGCTTGGCGCGCAGTCCGATAGCTGCCAATACTGGGATTAAGGTCAAGGTGAGAACGAGCGATCCGATCATGGCAAACACCATCGTGATGGCAAGCGGCTTGAACATCTTGCCTTCCAGCCCGGTCAGCGCAAACAGCGGCAGAAACACCACAATGATGATCATTACGCCAAAGGCGATAGGATTCATCACCTCGCGCGCCGCCTCCAGCACCACCTGAGTGCGGTTGACCGTCTTTCCGGCATGATGGGAAAGTTTGCGGTAGGCATTTTCCATCAGCACCACCGGGCCGTCGATGGTCATGCCCAGCCCCACGATGAGTCCGCCCAGCGACATCAGGTTGGCCGGGACGCCGTATGTATCCATAAAAATGAAGGCGATCAAACGAGCCATTGGAATCGCGATCACGACGATAATCGCGGAGCGCACTTCCCCGAGGAACAGGAACAGCACGGCGATCACCAGAATCGCACCCTCGATCATGGCGCGGTCGGCGGTCGCAATCACCTTGCCGATCAACTCGGTGCGATCATAGACCGTCTGGATCGTCACGCCGGCAGGCAAGCTCTGCTTGACCAGTCCGAGCTTTTCCTTGACGGCGTCGACCACGTTCTGGGCATTTTCCCCGGTACGCGCGAGTACCATACCCAGGGTGGTTTCCTCGCCATCCTTGGTAATGGCGCCGAAACGCAACGCCGGCGCCTCCTTCACTTCCGCCACGTCGCGCACGTAAATGGGGGTGCCTGCCCTTTCGGCAATCACGATGTTGCCAATCTCTTGCGCATTGGCGACCAGCCCCAAACCGCGCACCAGATATTGCTCCTGGCCGAGGTTGACGTATTGCCCGCCCACTTGACGGTTGTTGACCGCCAGCGCGCCCATCACTTCCTTGAAGGTGAGACCGTACTTAATCAGCCGCTGTGGATTGATCAGTACCTGATATTGTTTCTCATGACCGCCCCAGGAAACCACATCATCCACACCGGGCGCGGTGCGCAGGATCAGACGAACGTTCCAGTCCTGGATGGTACGCAACTCCATGGCAGTCAACTTCTTGTCGGCTGACTCGATGGCATACCAGAAGGCTTGTCCGAGGCTGGACGCATTGGCCCCCAGGCTGGGCTCGCCATAGCCATCCGGTATTTGCGCCTTGGCCTCCACCAGTTTTTCGCTGACCAGACGGCGCGCGAAATAGATGTCCACGTTATCTTTGAAATAAACGGTCACCTGCGAAAAGCCAAACATGGACATGGAGCGGATATGCTCCACGCCAGGCAAACCCGCCATTGCGGTTTCAACGGGCATGGTCAGTAATTTTTCAACTTCCTCGGACGCCAAGCCAGCCGCCTCGGTCTGGATGCTCACTTGCACGGGCGTCACATCCGGCAGGCCGTCAATCGGAATGTGTTGCCAGGCCCTGACCCCAAAAAACACCACCAACAAAAACGCCACCAGCACCAGCACCTTGTAGCGCAAAGAGAGATCGACAATATAGTTCAGCATGGTCGCCCCTTAGTCCGCGTCGCCGATTTGCGACTTGAGCAATCGGGCTTTTAGCGCGTAGGCGCCGCTCACTACCACGTTCTCACCGGCTACCACGCCGGATTTGAGTACGGCATATCCTTGGACACGTTCGCCCACTTCCACGGCACGCGGCTCAAACCCACCGCTCTCGGCGACAAATACCGTCGGTTGCCCTTGCAAGAGCAACACAGCCCCTTCCGGCACGAGCAACGCTTTGACACTTCCCCCGGTACCGATCGCCGCAGTCGCGAACATTTCCGGTTTCAGCCTGCCGTCGGAGTTCGGTACTTCGACCCGCGCCTTGACCGTACGGGTTTCCTTGTCCATCGTGCTGCTGATGTAGGTGAGCCGCCCCTTGAACACTTCACCCGGATAGGCGGACACTGTGACGGCGGCCTGAGCGCCGACCTTGACCTTGCCAAGGTCTTTCTCGAACAGATTGCTTTCGATCCACAGGATGGACAGGTCGGCCACGGTAAACAGGGATGCGTCGGGTTGCGCAAGCTCGCCCAGTACAGCTTTTTTCTCGATGACCGTGCCAGAAAAGGGTGCGGTCAGCGGAAACACCGAGCCAGACAGTTTCTCCGGGGAGACGCCCATCATGCGCAACTTGTCAGCGGCGGCACGCAGGGCGGCCCGGGCCTTTTCGTGCTCGGCACGGGCGCGCAGATAATCCTTTTCGGGGATGATGTTCTCCGTTT
>MKUE01000044.1 GCA_001897675.1 Thiobacillus sp. 65-1059
ACTTTCGTTCGTGAAACAGGTGCGTGGCATGCAGGGCGACACAGTGACCACAGAGGGTCGGGATTTCTACGTGAACGGCGAGTACATGAGCACGGCCAAGCCGCGCACCCGGACAGGCGAAACGTTGGCGCTTGGCCCGACCGGCGTGATTCCGGCCAACCATTTCTATGTTTACGCACCCCACAAGGATTCGTTGGATTCGCGCTTTGCACTGACGGGCTGGATTCCGCTTGAGCGTGTCTCCGGGCGCGCGATCCCACTGTTTTGACATGATCAAGAAGGCTCTGGCGATGATTCTGTGTGGGTTGATCATGTATCCGGCCTGGGCTCAGGAGATCTTGGGGCCGTCCTATCCCATCACCGAACCGGACATGCTTGAAGCGATACAGGACAAGCTCAAGTCCATGGAAAAAAACGGTCGTCTCGGCCAACTTCAGAAAGAAGCCATCGAGCGATCGAAACAAAGCATCGAGCGGCCGGACCCTGTGAAGGGCATCGTCAAGACGCGCCAGCCGCGCACCTTCTACTTTGATCCATCGTGGCGCGTCCCGCGCGACATCACCACGCCAGATGGCAAAGTCATCGCGCGTGCGGGTGACATGGTCAATCCGCTCGACTATGTGCCACTTTCCAATCACCTGTTTTTTTTCGATCAGAGCGACCCGAAGCAGGTAAAGAAAGCCGCCGAGATTCTCAAGCGCTTCAAAGGAGCGGTGAAGCCGATTCTGGTCGCGGGTGAACCCTTGGCGCTGACCCGTCAGTGGAAAAGGCAGGTGTACTTCGACCAGAGCGGGCATCTGGTGAGGCGCTTCGGGATCCAGCAGATCCCTGCGCTGGTGTCGCAAGAGGTAGCGCAAAGGCGCTTGCGCATCGACGAAATGAAAGCTGACTGAAAGTGAATACTTTTCCTTGTATTAACGATCCTGGACTGACCCTGCAAATTGCTGAATGGTCAGATTCCACAGACCGCATCGGGGCAGCACCAGGATCGAGGCTTGGGATGGCAGCCGGCCGCAAAACCCTGATCATCAAGCCGACAAAGAAGCCCGTGGGCTTGCTGGGATGGTTCAAGTGATGGGCTGGCTGCTCCGGAACATTCGTGCTGTTCTGGTGCTTGCCTTTGCGGTTTCGCCCAACTCATGGGCGGCAACGACCACTTGCACCGGCAAGTTCATGAATCCGATCACGGATATTTGCTGGTCGTGCGCGTTCCCGCTCAAGGTCGGCGGCACCACGATCATGGATTTTGGTCAGGAGGATTTTGATAGCGGTGTGAGCAACCCACTGTGCGCATGCTCAAGTCCGCCCAAGGTGGGTTTGAGCATCAGTTTTTACGAACCTGCGCGGCTGGTCGAGGTGGTGCGCAAACCCTACTGCTTCCCCTCCCTTGGCGGGATCACCATTGATCCCGGCGTGCCGGCGCCAGCTCATGTTCAAGCGCGTGGGGGTAAGTCGTTCTATCAGGCTCACTGGTACATCAGCCCCCTGATGTTCTGGCTGGAAGTCATCGTCGATAACCCGTGCCTGGAACAGAATGTTTTCGACTTGGCGTATTTCACCGAGCTTGATCCGCTGTGGGCGGACTCGGAGCTGACCTTCATCCTCAATCCTGATGCCGTGCTGTTTGCCAATCCGTTGGCTCAGGGCGCCTGCGCCGCGGATTGCGTGGCTGCCACGGCGGG
>MKUE01000045.1 GCA_001897675.1 Thiobacillus sp. 65-1059
AGATTTCCTGCGTCTCGTTGCGCTTCTGGTATTCGACCGAGTTGAGTTCCTCGAAGCGCGCCAGGCGCGCCTTCGACTTGGCCTGGCGCGCCTTGGGATTCTGCCGCACCCATTCGAGTTCCTGCTTCATGGTCTTGATGCGGCCGGCTTCCTGCTTGGACTCGGTCTCCAGCCGCGCCTCCTTCTGCTCCAGCCAGCTGGTGTAGTTGCCCTTCCACGGGATGCCGTGGCCGCGGTCGAGTTCGAGGATCCACTCGGCGGCGTTGTCGAGGAAGTAGCGGTCGTGCGTCACCGCGACCACCGTTCCCGGATAGCGCACCAGGAACTGCTCCAGCCAGTCGACCGACTCGGCATCGAGGTGGTTGGTCGGCTCGTCGAGCAGCAGCATGTCGGGATTCGACAGCAGCAGCTGGCACAGCGCGACGCGGCGCTTTTCGCCGCCGGAGAGCTTGCCGATCACCGCGTCCCACGGCGGCAGGCGCAGCGCATCAGCGGCGATTTCCATCTGCGTGTCGAGGTCGGCGCCGGCGGTGGCGAGGATCGCTTCGCACTTCGCCTGCTCCTCGGCCAGCTTGTCGAAGTCGGCGTCGGGCTCGGCGTAGGCGGCATAGATCTCGTCGAGGCGCGTCTTGGCGGAAACGATCTCGCCCAGCCCCGCTTCCACCGCCTGGCGCACCGTGTGCGCAGGATCGAGCTGCGGCTCCTGCGGCAGGTAGCCGATGCGGATGCCCGGCATCGGGATCGCCTCGCCTTCGATGTCCTTGTCGACGCCGGCCATGATGCGGATCAGCGAGGACTTGCCGGAGCCGTTGAGGCCCAGCAGGCCGATTTTCGCGCCGGGGAAAAAGCTGAGGGAAATGTCCTTCAGGATCTGCCGCTTGGGCGGCACGATCTTGCCGACCCGATTGAGGGAATACACGTATTGCGCCATGAATAAATCAATCCGGAAGAGAAATTAGTGGTTGTTTGCGTCCGGACACGCGTCAAACGCGCAGCCCTTGTCCGGGTTGCGGCTGACATAACGGCCGTCGGCACACTGCTTGACGTCCGCGGCGCAGGCGCCGCCTTGGTCCGGCAGTGGCGGCGGCGGTGGCGCCGGGGGCAAAGGCTTGTCCGCAGCGGGATGCGGTGCCGGCCTGGCTGCCGGGTCTGTGCCGGCCAGGCCACATCCGCTCAGCGTGAACAGCAGCACGGCAGCAGCGAGTGCTCTCATCAAGACAATTCCCTGTCGAGCAAGGCCTTCAGCTTGACGAAATCGAGTTCGCCCAGCTTCTGTTCGAGGATGTGGCCGTTCTTGCCGATGATGAAGCTGGTCGGGGTGAGCTGCACGTTGCCGAAGGCGCGCGCGTGCTCGCCGTCGACGTCGAGCGCGACCGGAAACGGCAGTTGCCGCGTCTGAACGAAATTGGTGACGTAGTTGGGCGGATCGTAGCTCATCGCCACCGCGACGATCTCGAAACCGCGGCCCTTGTACTGGTTGTAGGTCTCGATCATGCCCGGCATTTCCTTGATGCAGCCGGGGCAGGAGGTCGCCCAGAAATTGACCAGTACCACCTTGCCGCGCAGCTCATCGAGCACGATGGACTTGCCCTCCAGTGTGGTAAAGGTGGCGGCCGGCGCGCTGGATTTGTCCATCAGGGCATAGACCAGTGCGCCAGCGATGGCGAGCACGACAACGGCGACGAGAAGCGG
>MKUE01000046.1 GCA_001897675.1 Thiobacillus sp. 65-1059
CGCGAGCTCGCCACCTGCAAGCCCGACTACTACCGCTGGGAGCAGTGGCTGTTCACCCGCCTGTTCGAGAAGGGCGTGATCTACAAGAAGATGGCCAGCGTCAACTGGGACCCGGTCGACCAGACGGTGCTCGCCAACGAACAGGTGATCGATGGCCGCGGCTGGCGCTCCGGCGCGCTGGTCGAAAAGCGCGACATCCCGATGTATTTCTTCCGCATCACCCAGTACGCCGACGAACTGCTGAGCGGCCTCGACAGCCTGCCGGGCTGGCCCGAGCGGGTGAAGACCATGCAGGCCAACTGGATCGGCAAGAGCACCGGCGTGCGCTTCGCCTTCCCGTACACGCTCGATGGCCAGGATGAAAAATTGTGGGTGTTCACCACCCGCGCCGACACCATCATGGGCGTGACCTTCTGCGCCGTGGCCGCCGAGCATCCGCTCGCCACCCGCGCCGCTGAAAACAACCCGGCGCTCGCCGCCTTCATCGCCGAATGCAAGCAGGGCAGCGTCGCCGAAGCCGACATGGCGACGATGGAAAAGAAGGGCATGGACACCGGCCTGAAAGTCACGCACCCGCTTACCGGCGAGGCGATCCCGGTGTGGGTCGGCAACTACGTGCTGATGAGCTACGGCGAAGGCGCGGTGATGGCGGTGCCGGCGCACGACGAGCGCGACTTCGGCTTCGCGCAGAAATACGGCCTGCCGATCAAGCAGGTGATCGGCGTCGAGGGCGAAACGTTCTCGCTCGACGGCTGGCAGGAATGGTATGGCGACAAAACGCGCGGTCGTTGCGTGAACTCCGGCAAGTACGACGGTCTGGATTACACGCAGGCCGTCGACGCCATCGCCGCCGACCTCGCCGCGCTGAACCTCGGCGAGAAGAAGACCCAGTTCCGCCTGCGCGACTGGGGCATTTCGCGCCAGCGCTACTGGGGCTGCCCGATCCCGATCATCCATTGCGACGCCTGCGGCGACGTGCCGGTGCCGGCCGAGCAGCTGCCGGTGGTGCTGCCGGAGGACGTGGTGCCGGACGGCTCCGGCAACCCGCTCAACAAGCGCGCCGATTTCGTCAACTGCAGCTGCCCGAAGTGCGGCGGCGCGGCGCGGCGCGAGACCGACACCATGGACACCTTCGTCGAGTCGTCGTGGTACTACGCGCGCTACGCCTGTCCCGATTTCGACGGCGGCATGCTCGATGCGCGCGCCAACCAGTGGCTGCCGGTCGACCAGTACATCGGCGGCATCGAGCACGCCATCCTGCATCTGCTGTACGCGCGCTTCTTCCACAAGCTGATGCGCGACGAGGGGCTGGTGGCGAGCGACGAGCCGTTCGCCAATCTGCTGACGCAGGGCATGGTGGTCGCCGACACCTACTACCGCGAGGATGCGAGCGGCAAGAAGACCTGGTTCAACCCGGCCGACGTCGAACTGCGCGACGGCGTGGCGATTCTCAAGACCGACGGTGCGCCGGTGATCGTTGGCGGCACCGAGAAGATGTCGAAGTCGAAGAACAACGGCGTCGACCCGCAGGCGCTGATCGATGCGTACGGTGCCGACACCGCGCGCCTGTTCACCATGTTCGCCGCACCGCCGGAGCAGAGCCTGGAGTGGTCGGACGCCGGGGTCGAGGGCGCGCACCGCTTCCTCAAGCGGCTGTGGAAGCTGGTCTACGAACACGTGCAGGGCGGCGCGGTCGCGGCGTTTGCCGGCGGCGAGCTGCCGGAAGCGGAAAAAACCCTGCGCCGCCAGCTGCACCAGACGATCCAGAAAGTAGGCGACGACATCGAGCGCCGCAAGCAGTTCAACACCGCGATTGCGGCAGTGATGGAGCTGATGAACGCGCTCGGCAGGCTGGAGGGCATGGATGCCGTCACCCGCAGCGTGCGGCAGGAAGTGCTGGAAGCCGCGACGGCGATGCTGGCACCGATGGTGCCGCACATCAGCGAGGCGCTGTACGCCGAACTCAATCCGGGCGCGGCGATGACATGGCCGGCGGTGGACGAAACCGCGCTGCTGCAGGACGAGATCGAACTGATGCTGCAGGTCAACGGCAAGCTGCGCGGGCAGATCCGCGTGGCGGCGACGGCGGCGCGCGAAGCCATTGAAGCGGTTGCGCTGGCGAGCGAGGCGGCGCAGAAATATCTGCAAGGGCAGCCGCCGAAAAAAGTCGTGGTGGTGCCGGGACGTTTGGTTAATATCGTCGCATGAAGCGTCGACTGTTCCTTGCCGCCCTGCCTGCCGCGCTCGTCGCGGGCTGCGGTTTCCAGCTGCGCCGGGTGACCGACCTGCCGTTTTCCAGCCTGTATATCGAGGCTGCCTCGGGCAGCGCGGTGGCGCAGCGCATTCGTGTCCTGCTGACGGCGAACAAGCAGACGCGGCTGGCCGCGACCGCAGCCGAGGCCGAGGCCGTGCTGAAGCTGAGGGAGGACGTCCGCAGCAAAACCATTCTTTCGCTGTCGGGCGCAGGGCGCGTTACCGAGTACCGGCTCGGCTTGCGGCTGACCTATGCGGTCAGCGGCAGGGACGGGCAAGAATGGGGGGCGCCTGAAACCATCGAGTTGAACCGCGACATGACCTACGACGATGCGCAACTGCTGGCCAAGGGCGCCGAAGAAAAGCTGCTGTATCGCGATATGGAAGACAACGCGGCCTTGCGGATTCTGCGTCGCCTGCAAAACCTGAAACCAGGAAACGGCACTTCTTGAACATTCCGGCCGATCGCCTGTCCGACCACCTTGCGCGTGGCCTCGCCGCGCTTTACGTGGTGGTGGGCGACGAGCCGCTGGCGGCGCAGGAGGCGGCCGACGCCATCCGCGCGGCAGCGCGTGCGGCAGGTCACAGCGAACGCACTGTCTACACCGTGCTGGGGCGCTACAACTGGCAGGGCATTTTCGCTGCCGGCGACAATTTCTCGCTGTTCGCCGAGCGCCGCCTGGCAGAAATCCGCATTCCCTCCGGCAAGCCCGGCGTCGACGGCGCCAAGGCGCTGGAAACCTACGCCGCCAAGCTGCCCGCCGACACGCTCACCCTGATCAGCCTGCCGGGGCTGGACTGGAAGACCATGCAGAGCCGCTGGTTCGCCGCGCTCGCCAAAAGCGGCGTGGTGGTCGAGGCCAAGCCGGTCGACCGTGCTGCCCTGCCTGGCTGGATCGACCGCCGGCTGGCCGGGCAGGGTCTGCGCGCCGAGCGCGCCGCGCTGGAATTCCTGGCCGATCAGGTCGAGGGGAATCTGCTGGCGGCGCAGCAGGAGATCGACAAGCTCGCGCTGCTGCTGCCGGCGGGAACAATCACGCTGGCCGACGTCGAGCATGCCGTGGTCGATGTCAGCCGGCTGGAGGCCGATGCCTTGCAGGATGCCTTGTATGCGGGCGATGGCGCGCGTTTTGCCCAGGTGGTGGCCGATTTGAGGGACAGCGGCGAAGCGGTGCCGGCCATCCTGTGGCAGGTGTCGTCGGCAGTGCAGCTGCTGCTCAGGCTAAAATCGGCAGTGGCGCAGGGCGACAGCCTGCCCGCCGCGATGCGGGCGCTGTGGGGGCGCGACAAGCAGCGCGCGCCGCAGATCGAGCGCGCGCTCAAGCGCCTGGGCCTGGCAAAAATTGAAAGCGCGCTGTCCGACCTGGCGCTGATCGACCGCCAGGCCAAGGGGCTGGAGCGGGTGGGCGATCCCTGGGATACGCTGCTGCGCGTGGGCATGACGCTGGCTGAACCGGTTGGCAATGGAAAAAGATGATGGACGTTAAAGACTATATGCAGACGGTGGGCAAACAGGCGCGCGAAGCCTCGCGCGCGATTGCCCGCGCCGACACCAATCAGAAGAACCGCGCGCTCTTGGCGATGGCGGCGGCGATCCGCCGCGACGCCGCGAAGCTGCTGGAAGCCAATGCGCGCGACATGGAGCATGCGCGCGCCAGCGGGCTCGATGCCGCGCTGCTCGACCGCCTGCAGATCAACGACAAGGCGGTGGCCGGCATCGCCGAAGGCCTGGAGCAGATCGCCGCGCTGCCCGATCCGGTCGGCGAAATCACCGATCTCAAATACCGCCCCTCCGGCATCCAGGTCGGCAAGATGCGGGTGCCGCTCGGCGTCATCGGCATCATCTACGAGGCGCGCCCCAACGTGACCGCGGACGCCGCCGGGCTGTGCCTGAAATCCGGCAACGCGGCGATCCTGCGCGGCGGCTCCGAGGCGCTGCACTCGAATCAGGCGGTCGCCGCCTGCGTGCGCGAGGGGCTGGAGGCCGCCGGGCTGCCCGCCACGGTGGTGCAGGTGATCGAAACCACCGACCGCGCCGCGGTGGGCGAGCTCATCACCATGAAGGAGTACGTCGACGTGATCGTGCCGCGCGGCGGCAAGGGGCTGATCGAGCGCATCACCGGCGAGGCGCGGGTGCCGGTGATCAAGCATCTGCACGGCAACTGCCATGTATATGTGGACGACCGCGCCGACCTGAATAAAGCAGTGAAGATCGTCGAGAACGCCAAGACCCAGCGCTACGGCACCTGCAACACCACCGAGTCGCTGCTGGTGGCGAGCGGCGTCGCCGCGGCGGTGCTGCCGGAGATCGGAAAGATGCTCGCTGCCAAAGATGTGGAAATGCGCGCCAACCCGGAAGCGCTGGCGATCCTGCAGGGGGCCGGCATCGCGGCGGACAAATTGAAAGCCGCGGTGGACGCCGACTGGTTCGAGGAATATCTCGGCCCCATCATCGCGGTCAAGGTGGTCGACGGCATCGACGAAGCCATCGCCCACATCAACAGCCACGGTTCGCAGCACACCGACGCCATCGTCACCGAGGACTACGGCCGCGCGCGCCGCTTTCTGCGCGAGGTCGATTCGGCGAGCGTGGTGGTCAACGCCTCGACGCGCTTTGCCGACGGATTCGAGTATGGCCTCGGCGCCGAGATCGGCATTTCCACCGACAAGATCCACGCGCGCGGCCCGGTCGGCCTGGAAGGGCTGACCAGCCAGAAGTGGGTGGTGCTGGGAGACGGGCACGTCCGCGGCTAAGGCCATGCCGCCCATCGGCATCTTCGGCGGCACCTTCGATCCCATCCACTTCGGCCATCTGCGGCTGGCCGAGGAAATGGCGGCGGCGATCGGCTTGAGCCGGGTGCTGTTCGTACCCGCCGGACAGCCGCCGCACCGCGGTACGCCGCGCACCGCGGCGGCGCACCGGCTGGAAATGGTGCGCCGGGCGATTGCCGGCAACCCGCGCTTCGAGGTGGATGCGCGTGAAATCCAGCGACCGGAGCCGAGCTACACGGTGGACACGCTGGCCGCCCTGCGCGCAGAACTGGGCAACGAGCAGCCGCTGTGGCTGCTGCTGGGGGCGGATGCCTTTCTCGGGCTGGCGGGCTGGCATCAATGGCGGCGGCTGTTCGGCCTGGCGAATATTGCGGTCGCGGCGCGCTCCGGTGCGCAGCCGCTGCAGCCCGACGCGCTGCCGGATGAGCTGAAACACGAACTATCGCAACGGCAGCCCGCCGTCGGACCGGCCGCTTGCGCGGCCGGCTCGGTGCTGTTGCAGCAGATGACGCCGCTGGGCATTTCGGCCACCGCCATCCGCGACACCCTGGCACGGCGCGGCAGCGCGCGTTATCTGCTGCCCGACGCCGTGCTCGACTACATTCACGAACACCAACTCTATCTCTATCCATGAACATCGAAAACAAAATCAAGCTGATCGTCGCCGCCCTCGAAGAAGTCAAGGCGCAAGACATCACCGTGCTCGACACCGGCAAGCTCACCTCGCTGTTCGAGCGCATGGTGATCGCCAGCGGCACCTCCAATCGGCAGACCCGCGCGCTTGCCGACAATGTGCGCGTCAGGATGAAGGAAGCCGGCGAATACGTGGGCAACACGGAAGGCGAGGACAGCGGCGACTGGGTGCTGCTCGACCTCGGCGACGCCATCGTCCATGTGATGCTGCCCGCCGTGCGCGCGCATTACAATCTGGAGGAGCTGTGGGGGGCGGGCGAAGCGGCGCGGGCGCGGCACATCCAATCCGACCACTGAGTGAAGCTGCACCTGATCGCCGTCGGCCACAAGATGCCGGGCTGGATCAACGCGGGCTACGACGACTACGCGCGCCGCATGCCGCCCGACCTGCCGTTGCTGCTGACCGAGATCAAGCCCGGCCATCGGGTGGCGGGGGAGGACGGGGTGCGGGCGCGGCAGCTCGAGGCCGAGCGCATCCTGGCGGCGCTGCCCGCGGGCTGCGTGCCGGTGGTGCTCGACGAACGCGGCGTGCAGGCGACGACGCGCGAACTGGCTGCCTGGTTGCAGGACTGGATGGCGGAAGGCGTTTCCCCGGCGTTCGTCATCGGCGGGGCGGATGGCCTCGACGACAGCGTGAAGGCGCGCGCCGGCAAGCTGCTGGGACTGTCGAGGCTGACGCTGCCGCACGCGCTGGCGCGGGTGCTGCTGGCCGAGCAGGTATACCGGGCGGCGTGCATCATCAAGGGGCATCCCTATCATCGGGATTGAGGGGGAATAACGAAAACATGCTGGTCGACAAACGGATTTATCTGGCCTCGCAATCGCCACGGCGACGCGAGCTGCTGAAACAGATCGGCGTTGCCTTCGACGTGCTGGCATTGCGTGCCGTGTCCGGCCGCATGGACGTCGTCGAGGTGCCGCGCGCCGGCGAAACCGCGCTCGATTTCGTGCAGCGCATGGCGGCCGAAAAGGCTGCCTGCGGCTGGCGCGCGGTGGATGCGCGCCGCCTGCTGCGCTTTCCGGTTCTGGGCGCGGATACGGTGGTCGAACTGGACGGCGCCATCCTCGGCAAGCCGGCCGGCCGCGCCGAGGCCGAAGCCATGCTGACCCGCCTGTCGGGGCGCCAGCACCAGGTGCACACCGCAGTGGCGGTGCAGCATGAAGGCCAGCGGGAATTGCGCCTGTCATCCAGCCAGGTCAGGTTCGCCGCGCTCGATGCCGCCGCCATCGCGCGCTATCTGGAAACCGGCGAATACCTCGGCAAGGCCGGCGCCTACGCCATCCAGGGACGCGCCGGCGCGTTCGTCGAACATATCGACGGCAGCTACAGCGGCATCATGGGTTTGCCGTTATACGACACAGCCGTTTTATTGAGAGCCTTCGGTTTGGCAGTCTGAGCGCTGTCGGCCACCCCATCATGAGCGAAGAAATCCTCGTCAACGTCACCCCGCAGGAAACCCGCGTCGCCGTGCTGCACCTGGGCTCGGTGCAGGAACTGCACATCGAGCGCGCGCAGTGCCGGGGACTGGTCAGCAACATCTACATGGGGCGCGTGGTGCGCGTGCTGCCGGGGATGCAGTCGGCCTTCATCGACATCGGCCTCGAGCGCGCGGCCTTCCTGCACGTGGCCGACATCTGGGAGGAGCGCCGCGGCAGCGAGCCCGAGCGCCCGATCGAGCAGATCCTGCACGAAGGCCAGAGCCTGATGGTGCAGGTGATTAAGGACCCGATCGGCACCAAGGGCGCGCGGCTCTCCACGCAGATCAGCTTCGCCGGACGCTATCTGGTGTATCTGCCGCAGGAAACCCACATCGGCATTTCGCAGAAGATCGAAGGCGAGGAAGAGCGCGA
Source organism: Thiobacillus sp. 65-1059 (assembly GCA_001897675.1). Classification (GTDB taxonomy): domain Bacteria; phylum Pseudomonadota; class Gammaproteobacteria; order Burkholderiales; family Thiobacillaceae; genus Thiobacillus. Next base: position 7,570 of record MKUE01000046.1, read on the forward strand.
ACAGCTGCGCCAGAAACTGCACCAATTGATGCCCACCGACGCTACGGGCGGCTTCATCGTGCGCACCATGGCCGAAATGGCGGAAGACGCTGAAATGCAGGCCGACATCGACTACCTGCGGCGGCTGTGGGGCAGCATCCAGTCGCGCGGCAACTGCACGGTGCCGTGCCTCCTGTACCAGGATCTCGACCTGTCGCTGCGCGTGCTGCGCGACTTCGTCAATCGCGACACGTCGCGCATCCTCATCGATTCGCGCGAAACCTATCAGCGCATGGCCGAATTCGCGCAGAACTATACCCATGCCGTGCTCGAAAAACTGCAGCATTACGGTGCCGACCGGCCGCTGTTCGACCTCCACGCCATCGAGGATGAAATCGCCCGGGCGCTGGGGCGGCGCGTCGATTTGAAGTCGGGCGGCTACCTCATCATCGACCAGACCGAGGCGCTGACCACGGCCGACGTCAACACCGGCGGCTTCGTCGGCGCGCGCAATTTCGACGACACCATCTTCAAGACCAACCTGGAAGCGGCACAGGCCATCGCGCGCCAGCTGCGCCTCAGGAACCTTGGCGGCATCGTCATCATCGACTTCATCGACATGGACAATGCCGAGCACCAGGAAGCGGTGCTCAGCGAGCTGAAGAAAGTGCTGGCGCGCGACCCCACGCGCACCACCGTCAGCGGGTTTTCCGCTTTGGGCCTGGTGGAAATGACGCGCAAGCGGACGCGCGAATCGCTGGCGCACGTGCTGTGCGAGGCCTGCCCCACCTGCGCCGGGCGCGGCGAAATCAAGACCGCGCAGACCGTGTGCTACGAAATCCTGCGCGAAATCCTGCGCGAAGCGCGCCAGTTCGACGCGCGTGAATTCCGCATTGTCGCGGCGCAGAGCGTGATCGATCTGTTCCTGGATGAGGAATCCGGCAGCCTCGCCCAGCTCATCGACTTCATCGGCAAACCGGTGTCGCTGCAGGTCGAGACCACCTATCCGCAGGAACAGTACGACATCATCCTGCTGTGAAAACGCTGGCCGCCCCCGGGTATTGGCAACAGGCCTGCGCCGCGCTTTCCGCCGATCCGGTGATGGCCGCCCTCATCGCGCGCTATCCCGATGCCGTGCTCGGCGATCGCGGCGACCCCTTCCAGACCCTGGCGCGCGCCATCGTCGGCCAGCAGATCTCGGTCAAGGCGGCCGACAGCGTGTGGGCGCGTTTCGCCGGGTTCGCGCAAACCGTCAGCCCGGAACGCATCGTCACGCTTGAACTGGACGCGCTCGCCGCCTGCGGCCTGTCGCGCCGCAAGGCCGAATACCTGCGCGACCTTGCCGGCCATTTCGCCGATGGCCGCATAGCCCCGGCGCGCTGGAAAAAAATGGAAGACGAGGCCGTCATCGCCGAACTCGTCGGCGTGCGCGGCATCGGCCGCTGGACCGCCGAGATGTTCTTGATCTTCAGCCTGCGCCGTCCCGACGTCTGGCCGGTCGACGACATCGGTCTGCAGAAAGCTGTTGCACTGTATTATCTCGGCGGCGAGCGGCCCACCCCCAAGGTCCTGCGCCAGCATGGCGAGCGTCACGCGCCCTGGCGCACCGTCGCCACCTGGTATCTGTGGCGCAGCCTCGACCCGGCGGTGGTGCAGTACTGATTACAGGGTGAGGCTGGCGACCACCGGCGCATGGTCCGACGGCCGCTCCAGCTTGCGCATGTCGCGGTCGATGGTGCTTGAGGTGCAGGCTGCGGCCAGCGGCTCGCTGAGAAGGATGTGATCGATCCTGAGGCCGTGGTTGCGGCGGAAGCCCATCATGCGGTAGTCCCACCAGGAGAAGAGCTTCTCGGGCTGTTCGAACAGGCGGAAGCTGTCCTTCAGGCCCAGCGCCAGCAGCTTGCGGAAGCGTTCGCGTTCGGGCTCCGACACCAGCACGCTGTCCTTCCACGCCTCGGGGTCGTGGACGTCGCGGTCTTCCGGGGCGACGTTGTAGTCGCCGAGCACGGCGAGCTTCGGGTATCGGGACAACTCGTCCTTCAGCCAGGCGGCCAGCGCATCGAACCAGGCAAGCTTGTAGGGGTATTTGTCGGAGTCGAGGCTCTGGCCGTTGGGGCAGTACACGCACACCAGCCGCACGCCGTCGACGGTGGCGGCAATGACGCGCTTCTGTTCGTCCTCGAAACCGGGGATGCCGATGCCGACCTCGCTCGGTTCGGTGCGGCTGACGATGGCGACGCCGTTGTAGGTTTTCTGGCCGGCGAAGACGACGCGGTAGCCGGCCGCTTCGAGTTCGGCGACCGGGAAATTGTCATCGGTGAGCTTGGTTTCCTGCAGGCACACCACGTCGGGCTGGCGGGTGGCGAGAAAGTCCAGCAACTGGGGCAGGCGGACCTTGAGGGAGTTGACGTTCCAGGCGGCGATTTTCATGGCGCCGAGTTTACCGCACCCTGCTACTGCGGCGACGGCTGTTGCGCCTGCGCGGGCGCCGGCTTGTGGCCGGGCGGGGCGGTTTTTGGATAGCCTGCGCGGTCGAGTGCGGATTGCCATTGCCCGGCCTCGAAACCGTCCAGCTTGTCGCTGCCGACCACGAGCACCGGAACGCTTAAACGCCCGGTGAGCTTTTGCAGTTCGGCCTGCGCTTCGGGGCTGGCTTGCGGGTCCTTGTTGCTATGGGGAACGCCGCGCCCTGCGAGCAGCTGCCGAGCCTGCTCGCAGGGCGCGCCGCAGGCGCTGGCGTACAGGGTGACCGGGTATTTCTCGCGCGCGGTTCTGGTGGCATAGGATTCGCCAACCTCGATGACGCTGCCCTTGAAGGCTTTCTGCTGGGAATTTTTGATGCTGGGCGGAGGCGGCTGGTCGCTATATACCGCGCGGCCCTGTGCGTCCTTCCACTGATACAGCTGGGCGGCGGCAAGCGGGGCGCTCGCCGCCGCCAGCCAGGCCGCTGCCATGATGAGTCCTGCTTTCATGCCGTGCTCCCGAAAGATCGAAT
>MKUE01000047.1 GCA_001897675.1 Thiobacillus sp. 65-1059
GACCGGAATCGGCGCCTTGACCGGGTCGACGCCGGCGAAGCGGATCGACAGATCGCGGATGCCGGGGAGCTTGTCGGCGATGGCCCGCTCGCCCAGGTGGTCGAGCTTGAGATCGATGTAGTCCGCGCGCGGCCCGCAGCCGCGCCCCTCGGCGATCTCGACGGCGATGGCGCGCGCCACCACGTCGCGTCCGGCGAGATCCCGGGCATGCGGCGCATAGCGTTCCATGAAGCGCTCGCCGTGCTTGTTCAGGAGATAGCCGCCCTCGCCGCGCACGCCTTCGGTGATGAGGCAGCCGACGCCGGCGATGCCGGTGGGGTGGAACTGCCAGAACTCCATGTCCTGCAGCGGCAGCCCGGCGCGCAGCGCCATGCCGAGACCGTCGCCGGTGTTGATCATGGCATTGCTGCTGTTGCCGAACACGCGGCCGGCCCCGCCGGTGGCAAGCAGGGTGGTGCGCGCCTCGATCAGCAGCGCTTCGCCGGTTTCGATCGAAAACGCGCTGACGCCCAGGCAGTAGCCTTCGGCGTCGCGCAGCAGGTCGAGGGCGAAATATTCGTCGAAGAACTGCGTGCGATGGGCGATGTTCTGCTGATACAGGGTGTGCAGCAGCGCATGGCCGGTGCGGTCGGCGGCAGCGCAGGTGCGGGTGGCCTGGTCGCCGCCGAAATGCTTCGATTGGCCGCCGAACGGCCGCTGATAGATCTTGCCGTTGTCCAGGCGCGAAAACGGCAGCCCCATGTGCTCGAGTTCGTACACGGCCGAAGCCGCTTCGCGGCACATGAATTCGATCGCGTCCTGGTCGCCCAGCCAGTCGCCGCCCTTGACCGTGTCGTACATGTGCCATTCCCAGCGGTCGTCGTCGACGTTGGCGAGCGCGGCGGTGATGCCGCCCTGCGCCGACACCGTGTGCGAGCGCGTGGGAAAGACCTTCGACACCACCGCGACCTTGTAGTCCGAGCGCGCCAGCTGCAGCGCGGCGCGCAGGCCGGCGCCGCCGCCGCCGACGATGAGCGCGTCGAAACGGCGCGTGTTCATGCCGCACGCCCCAGCGCCGCATCGAACAAGATCGCGGCCAGCCACGTCACGCTGCCTGCCAGCGTGGCAATCACTGCCAGATAGAGCGCCAGCCGCAGACCGACGGGGTGTATGTAATCCATCAAAATATCGCGCACCCCCACCCAGGCGTGCAGCGCCAGCGCCGCCGCCGAGAGCAGCATCAGCACGCGCATCCAAAGCGGTGCGAACAGTTTCTGCCAGCCGGCGAAATCGAGCGGGATGGCTGCCAGCAGATAAAGCGCCAGAACGGGCAGGGCCAGCGCCAGCACCGCTGCCGTGGCACGCTGCAGAAGCCAGGTGCCGGTGCCGGTATGCGAGCCGGTGGTGGATTTCATGCGAACAGTCTCCAGGCGGTAAACAGCGTGATCAGCCCGCTCGCCAGCAACACCGCGATGCTGCTTTGCCGCGCCCGGCGCAGGCCAACGCCCCGGTGCGCATCCAGTGCCAGGTGCCGCAAGCCGGCAAGGAGATGATGTGCCAGCGCCCAGACCAGCATGACTACGGCCAGCCTGGCCGGCGGATGGGAAAACGCATCCGCCATGCGCCGGAATCCGGCCGCGTCCGCCAGCGACACCGACAGCGCCCACACTCCGAGCGGCAGCGCCGCGAACAGCAGCGCGCCCGAAATCCGGTGCAGGATCGACACCCAGCCCGCCAGCGGCAAATGGATGCGCAGCAGGTCGAGATAAACGGGGCGCGTGGTCGGCTTCACGGCGCGGTTCGGATTATCCGTTCGGCGGGTTTAACGGCGCTTGGCTGCCGCCTTCGCCGCCGGTCTGGCCGGCTTTTTCACCGCGGCTTTCTTCACCGCGGCCTTTTTGACCGCAGCCCTGGCCACGGCCTGCGGCACCCGGTCGAGCAGCCGCGGATCGAACGGCTTCGGCAGGATGTAATCCGGGCCGAACTTGAGCTTCTTCAGCTTGTAGGCTTTCAGCA
>MKUE01000048.1 GCA_001897675.1 Thiobacillus sp. 65-1059
CCGAGGCCGGCTATGGCGACCTTTTTACCGCGCAGCGTGGTTTGCTCGTGTGGGGTCAGCCAGCCAAGGTTGCGGCCGAATGCCTCGTTGTAATCGAAAGCCCGCACAATGACGCTTCAAGCATCCTCTTTCAGCAGGCGTCCCAGAATGCCTTCCTGGTCGTGCGCCGAGAAAAAGTAGGGATAAAGGCTGCGGTCTTTGGCTGCCTTGCCCTTGCCACCGAGCTCTTCTATCTTTTGCCGCATGTATTCCAGTTCCAGATGCATCAGCAACACGGGGAAATTGACCCGGTTGTTGATTCTTTCTTCCCCGATCTGCTTGAAACCCAGCATTTTTTCATAGAAGGTTTTGTGGCGTGGGACGATCTCGATGATGGCGTCGGTACATTCATGGATGACGCCATACAGATAGGCGATATGAATCAGGCTTGCCAGCAATTGCTTGGAGCCGATGTTTTCGTCGATGGCGAGCTTGCTGAGCTCTCCGACGCGCCTACCCTGGGCGCGCAACGCATCGATTTCGGGTTTGTAGATTTCTTCCGCCAACATTCCTTCTGGCGAGTCATAGCCGACCGTGACGGTGCCGACGATCTTTTCCTGGTGAAACGACAGGATGGTGATGCGATTGGGGTACTTCTTCAGGTGTGCCTTGGGGAAACCGCGCCAGGCGTAGCGCTTCTGCACCAGCATGCTGGCATGGTTGAAAACCTCATCCTGCTGCGCGAACCGCAGCTTGAAGAGCTTTTCCCCCATGCGTTCTTCCTGTACCTCGGGATCTCCTTCGGGAAGCGGACTCAAATCCTTGAGACGGTAGGGAGACTCGAAGCTGATGATGGTTCGATCGAAATCGTCGGCGATGCTCCGGCCACGCCCAATCAACTTGCTCAAATTTAGCGTCACCTTCGACCCTCCTGACACACTGGGGAAATCATTCCCCCATACTCGTTTCTATCGGCCCGTCACAGGCAAAAATTTAGGCCTGGCCGCGCATCCATCGCGCCGCATCCCGCGCAAAGTAGGTCAGCACGCCGTCAGCCCCGGCGCGCTTGAATGCCAGCAGCGCTTCCAGTACGCACGCACGCTCATCCAGCCAGCCATTTTGTGCCGCGGCTTTCAGCATGGCGTATTCGCCACTGACCTGGTACGCATAGGTCGGCGCACCATAAGCGTCCTTGACGCGTCGGATAACGTCGAGATAGGGCATGCCCGGCTTGACCATGATCATGTCGGCGCCTTCCTGGAGATCCATTCCGACCTCCCATAACACCTCATTGCTGTTGGCCGGGTCCATCTGGTACGTGTACTTGTTGCCCTTGCCCAGATTGAGTGCCGATCCGACAGCGTCACGGAACGGGCCGTAAAAACTGGAAGCGTATTTGGCAGCATAGGCCAGAATCCGGGTATGGATATGACCGGCGTTCTCGAGCGCGCTGCGCAGGGCCGCCACCCTGCCGTCCATCATGTCGGATGGCGCGACCACGTCGGCGCCGGCCTGGGCGTGGACGACCGCCTGCCGGGCGAGCACCGCCACCGTTTCATCGTTCATCACATAGCCGCTGGCATCGATCAAGCCATCCTGGCCGTGGCTGGTGTAGGGATCCAGCGCAATGTCGGTGATGATGCCCAGTTCG
>MKUE01000049.1 GCA_001897675.1 Thiobacillus sp. 65-1059
GAGGGTCGGCCGGGAATCATGAAAAATTCCCCGAAAACTGCCTACTCTTCTGAATTAAAAAGCGAATCTTGATTGTCAACGCTATTTTTCTTGGCGTTGGTGCTCTTCGCCTGTGGCGACTGTAATGTCGCGAGCTTTTCAAAGACTTTCTCGTGGCTAGCGGCAACGGCTTTTGCCGCCATCAGTTCGGCTGCCAGCCGCTGCCCCGTTTCCATGCTCTCCCTTAGCTTGCAGAGGTTCGCTTGGTTTTCCTTGTCCAGATCGGACACTCGCCCGTTGGCTTGCGCCAACTGATCCGTCAACTGTTGGATTTTCACCTCGGCAACGGCCAACTGCTCTTTGACCGAGCGCAATGTTCGTACTTCGCCATCGTGTCGATGAAGTTCACTGTGCGCATGGGTGAGCTCGCTTGATAGACGGGCATTGTCCTCATGACTGCGGATGAGTTCTTGCTGTTTCGCGTTTGCCGTTTCCTTGGCATTACGCAACTCCCCCTGCAAGAACTGGATCTGCTGTTCGAACTGGCGCTGATCCTGCTCCCGTTGTTCCTTCGCTGCGGTTCGGAAATGCGCCAGTGCCTCGCGGGCGTGTTGGTGCTTTTCCTCCAGCGACACACGGTGCGCTTCTTCCTTTACCAGTTGCCCTTCCATGTCCTGGATGCGCTGAGCCATTTGTGCCCGAACGATTCTCTCTTCTTGGAGCACGCTTAGTATTTCGCTGTGGGCTGCTTTCTCTGCACCCAACTCCAGGGCCTGGCGTTCAGACTGGCTGCGAAAGGATTCCACTTCATTACGTAATGTGGCGATGGTGTCGTTCAGCGCCGCAATTTCTGCCTTGTGCTTATCGGTCAGAGCCGCCAAACGCTGATCAGCTTCTTCATGCAGGCGTTCTGCGAGCCTGGCAGCCAGATCCTGGATGGCTTCACTGACCGCGACCTGGGTACCGGTACTGCCGCCTTCCTCTTCTTCGATTTCCTTCAGATAGCGGTGAATCGTGCCTTTCGAGCCGGTATCGCCTAACTCGCTGCGAATTGCGTCGATCGATGGGTAGCGCCCCATCGCCAACAGCTTGTTACGCGCTCTGACGACTTCTGACTTGTAGATTCCTGCTCTGGCCATGGCATCCTCGTATTTCATACCGTATTACGTATTACGATATTACATACTAATCAAACGAAGTTCAATGCAGCGAAAGTAGCAAATATAAGACGCGATAATGGTTGATTATTTGTTGTAATACGCAATGGTGACCCCAAAGTCTTGAACATAATTACGAACGGACATTCTGGCTACACTGGAATTCAATATGTTGCGCCTGTTCCAGCTACCCGCAAGAATTGGAAGAAGCTGTCGGTCGTGTCACGGGCGTGCGCGCCGGGACCGAGCGCCTGGTGGTACTGGCCGAAACTCGTACGGCGCAGGATGGCAATGAAGCAATTCGCGCTGAGGTAGAGCAATTGGCTATAGAACTCACCGGCCCACTCTGGGGACTCTGGGTGTGGATGGTTTTCGGCCTCCTGGCACCGGTCTTCTGGGTTGCGATAGCGCTTGCGCCAACGCTCGCCGCGCGGCGTCTCGCCCGAATCGGATCACGCCTTGCCCTGACTGCGACTGGCATCCAGCCACGAGCAATCGGCTGCGCTACCCGCACGTTTCGCTTTTGTTGCCAAACAGGAATTGCTTGCTCACCCGCTGGCCGCGATACCGTTGAAACGCCTAGGCGCAGTTTTCGTTGAGCGCTTTGATACTGTGCGCGGTGTTGAAGACACGCATGCACTGGAGAGGCGGGCTGGAGCAGGCAACGCCCTTGTAGTCTTTGCCGAAGGAACCTTCCGTGAACCGCCCGGTGTATTGCCCTTCCGCATGGGGGCTTTCCTGGCCGCTGCCCGCGCCGATGTTCCGGTCATTCCTGTCACTTTGAGCGGCACCCGCCGTCTTCTTCCTGACCTTAGTCTGTGGCCACGCTACAGCAAATTGACGGTTACCGTCCATCCACCGATCATTCCCGCAGGAGCAAACTGGCACGCAGCCCTTGTACTGCGCGACACCGCGCGGGCAGTCATCCTGGCGCAATCGGGTGAACCGGACGCTACTGTGCGCTGATGTCGCAGTGCGGTTTGGTTAACTGACCCGGTCTCAATATTCGCCAGGTATCGCGAAACACGGCCTGCTCCACTTTCAGCCGCAGATGACTCGGACAGGCCACTCTGATCACGAGCATTAGTTGCTCGGGGTCGGAAAAATCCCACAGAATCTTGTTGCGGCCAGAGGGAAAAGCGATGAAGCTTTCGTCGGAAATTTTGCGGAAATGCGCTTCGGCCTCGCTTTGCCAAGTCTGTGTCGCCTCATCGGCAGCCGCCAGCGCCGCAGATTCCACGCGATCAAGATCCCACATTGCTTCATCGGGGATCGGCATGCGAAACAGATGCAATACGTAATCTCCGGTGAGAGATGTGTTTTTCAAAGGCGTGGTCAGCAACAAGCCATTCGGAAACTCAGCCATCTTGCCGGTCTGCTGCCCGGCATAGCCTAACTCCGCCAACGTCGTGGCAAATATGTCGATGTCGATGACCCGGCCATGAAGTTGGTTGATTTCAATGAGATCACCTACCTTGAACGGCCGGACGAAGGTGATGTAAAGATAGCCCAGCACGCACATCAGCAGTTCTTTGCTGACGATCAGGACGGCCCCGGCAACCGCTGCTAGGGACAGGGCAAAACCGGCAATCGTCGACGCCCAGACCGAGATGATGACGAAAAAAACCAGGAACCAGATGACGTTCCGGGCCCAGACCAGATGCATCCGACGCTTCTCGGCGGAAATTTCCCCTCGCACAAGATAGCGCGCCCAGAGGTGAGAGAGAGCGGCACCTACGGCAATCAGGAAGAAGGTCGCAATGACCTTCTCCCATTGGCCAGGAATGGCGACAAACGGTTCATGCAGCATGGGCATCAACGCGGCGCTCCGGTCAGCCATTGACAGAAGGAATAATGGAGCCTGGCATTCACGAATTCGAGCCTTTTCTCCGGATAACGATCAAGTAGTATCCCACGGACAATGCCAGCGTTACCGCGGCTGTTGCATAGACATGCTCAGCCCCCACCTCGTTGAAGTCCAGCACGATGACCTTGCGAGCAATGGCCATCAGAGCCGTCCCGAGGACAATCTCAACGGCCAGTTGCCGGTTATGGTTGTCTTCGACATAAAGAATGATGTTGTGAAATATTTCAACTGCGATCAGCACTGCCATGAATGCACCGAAGGTTGCGAGAATATCCTTGATTTCAAGCAGCATGAATGGCGGTGCCATCAAGCGCTGGTAAAGCACATAGACCACATCCGCCACGCCCCAGATGATGACCATTACCATGACCGCAGCGAGTACGCGTGCAACTTGGGAGATTACCCTGTTGAAGAAGGACAGTACAGGATCCTGTGTTTGGTGATTTGACTGTTCGTTTGTTTGCATGATGGCTGCCGATTGAGGAAACTCACGTTGTTGGAACTGGCTGGGTGATGCTGGGAAATAATGCTGAACGTGCGGATTCCATGACTGTCATGATCGCCGGGTGAACAACCCGTCGCTCGGCCGTTATGGCCCAGAACCCCTCATGAATCTCATTGACCACGCCGATGCAGCGCGTATTGTAGCGTGTGCATATTTCATCCCTCAGAACGGCGGGCCCCGGGAAAAACCCAGCGCCCGCCTGCCCAAAAGCTTTCATCAATGCACCATCGTCGAACTCGCCCATCAGCCGCGGCACTAAGCGCAGGTCGCTCAACCAGCGATCGATATGACCACGAATAGCGGAATGTCCCCCCGGTAGAAGCAGCGGCGCATCGTTCAGGCATTGCGGAAAATCGCCAAGTTCTGCGCACAAAGACGCCCCCCCGAAAAACGCCAAGGGGCTTTCCCCCAACTTATGGCTGTGCCCGCGGATGGCCAGCCCGGACGGCATCGGACGATCTGCCACGACCATGTCAAGACGCTGCAAGGCCAATTCGGCCAGCAGCATGTCGATAGTGCCTTCCCGGCAAACCAGCCTAACGGGCTCAGGTAGTTTGCCAACAGGGGCCAGCAAACGGTAAGCGAATGTTTTCGGGACGACGTCCGTGATGCCAATGCGCAGTACCGGGATCGGTTGTCTTTGGCGGGCCGACAATGCCTGCTTCAACTCCCCGCTCAGATGCAGGATTTCATCGGCGTAGGACAGAACCTGCCGGCCCGCTTCGGTAAGTTCCAGGCCACGTCCAGCCGGACGAAACAGCGCCGCCCCGAGGTCCTCTTCAAGATGGCGGATCTGTCCGCTAATGGTCTGCGGCGTGAGATTCAACGTCTCAGCAGCACGGCTGATGCCACCCACCTGGGCAACCGTCCAGAAATACCGAAGATGCTTGAGGTTCATGTGACTGTTCGTTAATTGCCGAAATATTGTTAATAAAAATTCGTGTTTATTAAAGCATTTTTTGCTCCTATCGTGCTCTCATATTCACAACGAAGGAGCAAACATGCAGATCGACATCCGCGCCAAAGGCATCGAAATGAGCGAAGGCTTGCGTGATCATACCGAGCGCTGCCTCAATTTTGGCCTGGATTGGGCCCAGCAAGATGTAGATCGCGTCGTCATCACACTGTCTGACATCAATGGACCGCGTGGTGGCAACGATAAGCGGTGTCAGCTAAGAATACCGCTACCCCGGATGCGCGATGTCGTGATCGAGGAAGTTGCCGATGATCTCCAGATCGCTATCGCCCGATCCGTCGACCGGGCGTCCCGTAGTCTGGAGCGTCGCTTGTCGCGACAGCGTGAGTTCGGCCCGTTGCCGCCATCCTGCCCGACGGAGGACTGAAATGAGCCTTTCCAAACTTTCCCTGTTCAGCATGCTGGCGAGCCGGATTTTTGCAATCAGCCGCCGGACCTGGATTCTGATTTCGGTCGTCATCCTGATGTTCACAATTCTGGCCGTCTGGCTGACGATCAGCTTGGCTGGATGGCTGTTCGGCATGGCTCAGGAGGGGGTTTCGGCTGTGCCGGATGTCGCGCGCAGTGCCGTTCAACAAGTTGAGAAAGTCGTGCCGGGGGCAACCCAGGCCATCGAGGATCTGCGGGCGATCGGTCAAGCGGCGCCGCCTGCCCGCGATGTTTCAGGAACCGACCCGATTCCCGTGGCGCGTTTTCCTGGCCTAGCCCGTACGCACTGGCAACGTGAAGATCAAGGCATCACGGTACGTTACGAAGGAAAGGCTGATCTGGCAGCGGTCCTGGACCATTATGCCAAGGGCTTTGCCGAGCATGGTTATCGACAGGAACTCCTCGCCGCCACACCAAGCGAGGAGCGCCATGATTACCACAAGGGAGAAGAACGTATTGGCGTAACCTTCGTGCAGCAGAAAGAAAACAGGGTTTTGGTAAGCATCACGACTCGGCAGCCATGATTGGCGCCACATAAGGGAGAAACACCATGGCGACACACCAGGCCGACTCTTGGCACGCACAAGCCCATGAACACTGCATTGAGCAACTAGCGGTCAATCCGACCGCCGGACTGAGCAGCGTGGAAGTGATAAACCGCCTAGCCGAACACGGCCCCAACCGCCTGGCGGAAAAGCCACCGCGTTCCGCCTGGTTGAAATTCTTCGACCAGTTCAAGAGCTTGTTGGTGCTGATCCTGATCGGTGCTGCCGTACTGGCAGGTGCGATTGGTGACTTCAAGGATGCCATCGTGATCGGCATCGTCGTGCTGCTCAACGCTGCCCTTGGGTTTTTCCAGGAGCATCGTGCGGAGGCGGCACTAGCGGCATTGAAAAACATGCTGGCGCCCGGCGCCCGGGTGCGTCGCGATGGTCAGATGCAGCAGATCGAGGCGGCTGATCTGGTGCCCGGCGACATTTTGCTGCTCGAAGCCGGCGACCGCATTCCGGCCGATGCCCGGGTGCTGAGCGCGCACAGTGCCGAGGTCGCGGAAGCGGCATTGACCGGCGAATCCCATGCCGTGGCGAAGCTGCCGGATGTGGTGGCGGAATCGGCGGTGCTGGCAGAACGCTACAACATGGTGTTCATGAACACCGTGGTCACCCGGGGCCGCCTCGAAGCCGTGGTAACCGCTACCGGGATGCACACCGAAATGGGGCGCCTGGCCGGTCTGCTGGCCGAGACCGCAGAAGGCGAAACCCCCTTGCAGATTCAACTCGATGGCCTGGGCAAGCGGCTGGCGATCATCGCCACCGTCGTGGTCGGCCTGATGTTCTTCATGGGCCTGATGCGCGGGGATGAACTGATCAAGACCGCGATGACCGCCATCGCCCTGGCCGTGGCCGCCATTCCCGAAGGCCTGCCGGCGGTGGTGACGGTGACGCTGGCCCTGGGCATGCACCGGATGGCCAAGCGTAACGCCATCGTCAAGAAGCTGGCCGCAGTCGAGACTCTCGGCTGCACGACGGTAATCTGCTCCGACAAAACCGGCACGCTGACACTCAATCAGATGACCGCCCGCGCCGTCTACACCCAGGGCCAGCGTTACCTGGTCAGCGGCGAGGGTTACGGCGGTGAAGGCCGCTTCGAAGGCGTCGCCTCCGGCGCGCCAACACTGGGTCATGTCCTGTTGCCGGCGGCCTTGTGCGTCGATGCCCGGATCAAGGATGGCGCCCTGATCGGCGATCCAACCGAGGGAGCCTTGCTGACCCTGGCGGCCAAGGCGGGGCTGCTGCCCGATGAAGTGCTTGAACACCGGCCGCGGATCGCCGAAATTCCGTTCGACTCGGCCACCAAGTACATGGCCACTTTCCACCACGATGGCGACCGAGTCATGATGTGCGTCAAGGGTGCTCCTGACGTGCTGCTGGCGCGCACCTCCTCGTATATCGGGACAAGCGACAGTGCGTTGCCGATCGACGAAGCGATCCGGGCTGCCTTCGTTGCCGAAAACGAGGCGCTGGCCGATCAGGCCTTGCGCGTGTTGGCGCTGGCTGGCCGGGTCATTCCAGCGGCGGATTTCGATCCGGCCGGCGACCTCTTGTTCTGGGTGCAGGACCTGACCCTGAATGCGCTGGTCGGCATCATCGATCCGCCGCGGGCCGAAGCGAAGGAGGCCATCGCCACCTGCAACGCCGCCGGCATTCAGGTGAAAATGATCACCGGCGACCACCGAGCGACGGCTGCGGCCATCGCCCGCGAACTGGGACTCAAGGGCGAAGTTCACGAAGGACGCGATCTCGATGGTTTGAGTCAGGACGAAATTGCCCGGCTGGTCGAAAAGAGTGCCGTCTTCGCCCGGGTCGCGCCCGAGCACAAGATGCGCATTGTCGAAGCCCTGCAAGCCAAGGGCCATGTCGTGGCAATGACCGGCGACGGGGTCAACGACGCGCCGGCCCTGAAAACCGCCGACATCGGCGTGGCCATGGGAATTACCGGCACCGAAGTAACCAAGGAAGCAGCCACGCTGGTGCTGACCGACGACAACTTTGCCTCTATCGTCCGCGCCGTGGAAGAAGGTCGCACCATCTACGAGAACATCATCAAGTTCGTCCGTTTCCAGCTATCGACCAATGTCGGGGCGATTCTCACTGTCCTCGGCGCGCCCTTTCTCGGTCTGGCCACGCCCTTCACTGCCATCCAGATCCTTTGGGTCAACATCATCATGGACGGCCCGCCGGCCATGACCCTGGGTGTCGAACCGGCGCGCTCGGGCATCATGCGCGATACGCCGCGTCAGGCCGATGCCGGCATCCTCTCGGTGCAGCGCCTGTGGCGCATCGGTCTGTACGGTGCGACCATGGCCGTCGGCACGCTCGGCCTCTACGCCTGGGCGATAGAGGCCTCCGGCGAAGCCAAGGCGATGACCCTGGCCTTCACCACCTTCGTCCTCTTCCAGTTCTTCAACATCTTCAATGCCCGTGCCGAACACGGCAGTGCCTTCAACCGGCAGTTCTTCGCCAACGGCAAGCTGTGGCTGGCGCTGGCCGGCGTAGTCCTGCTGCAGATCGTCGCGGTGCATTGGGCGCCGGCACAGGTGATTTTTGACACGGTGGATCTGTCGTTGAACGAATGGCTGCTGGCAACCGCCGTGGCTTCCTCGGTGCTCTTCATTGAAGAGCTACGCAAGTTGCTCGTTTCGCTTGTTTGCCGCAGCAACACCAACGCCACCACCGGACATGAAAGGTAAATCCATGACTCAGGAAAACATCAAGGCCATTCTTGCCATAGCCATTCACGCCGCTTTTGCCGACAGCAACAAGGATGATCGCGAACGGGAGGAAATTCGGCGTATCGCGGAATCCCTGGCCGAACAGACGGCGGCGCCGGATCTCGCCCGTCTGTATCAGGACGTGCTGCTCAAGCGCCTGACGCTGGCGTCGGCCACCGCCATACTGGCCGACGCCAGCCAGCGCCAGCTGGCTTATGAAATGGCCTTGTGCGTGTGCGAATCCGATGGCCGTCTGATTGACAGCGAGCGGCATTTTCTCGACGAACTGAAACGCCTGCTGGCATTGACGGCGAGCGAAACCGACCTGATCGAAGGCGAGGCAGACCTGCTTGCCGATCAAGCGAGCGCAGTCATTCCGCTCGCCCCTGCGGCTGGCGCCGCAGCGGTCGCTGCGTCACCAGCCCTGGCGAGCGATGCCGAACTGGACAAATCCATCCTCAACTACGCGCTGCTCAACGGCGCACTCGAACTGCTGCCTCAGTCCTGGGCGTCGATGGCGATCATTCCCTTGCAGATCAAGATGGTCTATGGCATCGGCAAGTCGCATGGCGTCGAACTTGATCAGGGGCATATCAAGGAATTCATCGCCGCCGCCGGTGTCGGGATGACCTCGCAGTATCTCGAACAGATGGGCCGCAAACTGCTGGGTGGCCTGATCGGCAAGGCCGCCGGCAAGACGGCGGGCAAGTTCGGCGGGGTTGCGGTCGGCATGGCGTTCTCCTTTGCCACCACCTATGCCCTGGGACAGGTCGCCAAACGCTACTACGCTGGCGGCCGCACCATGAATACGGCCATGTTGCGCGACGCCTTCCAGAATCTGCTGGGCCCGGCCAAACAGATGCAGACCCGGTACCTGCCGCAAATCCAGCAGAAAGCGGCAACGCTGGATGCGGCGCAGGTGATGTCGATGATGCGCGCCTGAGCGGATTTTCCCAGGCTCGCTCAAAGGAGATACGAGACATGATTGCTGAGCATTTTCCGCACAAAGCCAAAGACATTCCATACGAGTCATTGTTTCAGGCCGCCAACGACATCATGCTGCTGGCCGACGCGAACAACACCATCGTTGAAGCCAACGAATGTGCCGTCAATACCTACGGCTGGCCGCGCCAGGAACTGCTTGGGAGGCCAATCGACAGTCTGCGCTCGCCGCGCGGGCGCTTTGATTTTCCGGTGGACATGGAAAATCTGCGCCTTCGTGGCCAGCAGTTTTTCGAGACCGAGCATCAAACCGCCGACGGCCGCCGCTTTCCCGTCGAAGTCAGCGCATCCCTGATTGACGATACGCGCGGGGGGCTCCTGCTCAAAATTGTGCGCGACATCAGTGAGCGCAAGGCATTTGAGGCGCAAATCCATGAACTGGCCTATTTTGATCCGGTGACCCGGCTTGCCAATCGCCAGCTTTTTGTCGACCGTCTGACGCAGGCGATAGCCTTGTCACGTCGCGACGGCTTGCCGCTGACCTTGTTACTGATCGGCTTTCCAGATTTACGGCGCTATGCCTTTCTTGAGGAAGGGGCAAAAAACCTCTCTAAGGAAGCGGCCAAACGCCTTCTGGATAGCATCCGCGCCGAGGATTCCGTGGGCCGTATCAGCGATGGTGAGTTCGCCCTGCTCCTGCACGCCGACGCTCGTGGTGCTGAACGGGTTGCCACACAGATTCTGGCGCGCTTCGCTGACCCCTTCCCGTTTGGCGACAAGGAAGTGATCGTCGAGTGCGACATCGGCATTGCCTGTTATCCGGACGATGGTCGGAGCTCCGAGGATCTGCTGAGCGCCGCCCTTGTCGCCTTGCTGCCAGCCCTGTCCGAAAAGGGCAGTACCTACAATTTTCACACGCCCTGCCTGGGCCGTTCCGCTCACCGACGCCTTGAAATCGAAACGCATCTGCGGCGCGCCCTGACGCAAGGCGAACTGTTCTTGCACTATCAGCCGCAAATCGACGTCGTTACCGGCCGCATGGTTTCTGTCGAAGCGTTGATGCGCTGGCAACACCCTGTCTGGGGTTGGGTGTCGCCGGCTGAATTCATTCCGGTTGC
>MKUE01000050.1 GCA_001897675.1 Thiobacillus sp. 65-1059
GCAATTCGGCCGCGGCGCCGCCGGCGCCGGCCACAAGGTGCTGGTCGAATTCGTTTCCGCCAACCCGACCGGCCCGCTGCACGTCGGCCACGGCCGCCAGGCCGCGCTCGGCGACGCGATCTGCAACCTGTACGCGGCGCAGGGCTGGGAGGTGTACCGCGAGTTCTACTACAACGACGCCGGGGTGCAGATCGCCACGCTGGCCAACAGCGTGCAGGCGCGCGCCAAAGGGCTGCAGCCGGGCGACGCCGCGTGGCCGGAAGCGGCCTACAACGGCGACTACATCGCCGACATCGCAGCCGACTTCCTGGCGAAGAAGACCGTGAAGTCGGACGATCGCGAATTCACCGCGTCGGGCGACGCCGACGACCTCGACGCGATCCGCCAGTTCGCCGTCGCCTATCTGCGCCACGAGCAGGATCTCGACCTCAAGGCCTTCGCGGTGCGCTTCGACAACTACTATCTGGAGTCGAGCCTGTACACCAGCGGGCGCGTCGAGGCGACGGTGCAGAAACTGGTCGACGCCGGCAAGACCTACACGCAGGACGGCGCGCTGTGGCTCAGAACCACCGACTACGGCGACGACAAGGACCGCGTGATGAAGAAGTCCGACGGCGGCTACACCTATTTCGTGCCGGACGTCGCCTACCACATCGCCAAATGGGAGCGCGGCTTTGATCGCGCGATCAACATCCAGGGCACCGACCACCACGGCACCATCGCGCGCGTGCGCGCCGGCCTGCAGGCGGCGGGCGCGGGCATTGCCGAGGGCTACCCGGACTACCTGCTGCACACCATGGTGCGCGTGATGCGGGGCGGCGAGGAGGTGAAGATCTCCAAGCGCGCCGGCAGCTACGTCACCCTGCGCGACCTCATCGAATGGACCAGCAAGGACGCGGTGCGCTTCTTCCTGCTCTCGCGCAAGGCCGACACCGAATACATCTTCGACGTCGACCTCGCGGTGGCAAAAAGCACCGACAACCCGGTGTACTACGTGCAGTACGCGCACGCGCGCATCTGCCGCGTGTTCGAGGAATGGGGCGGACAGCCCGCCGCGCTCGACGGCGCCGACCTCGCACCGCTGACCGCGTCGCACGAGCTCGCGCTGATGCAGCGCCTGGCCGAATACCCGGAAACCGTCGCCACCGCCGCGCGCGAACTGGCTCCGCACCTGCTGGTGCATTACCTGCAAACGCTGGCGGGCGATTTCCACGCCTGGTACAACGCCGAGAAATTCCTCGTCGACAATGCGGCGACGAAGCTCG
This sequence comes from Thiobacillus sp. 65-1059, assembly GCA_001897675.1. GTDB lineage: Bacteria > Pseudomonadota > Gammaproteobacteria > Burkholderiales > Thiobacillaceae > Thiobacillus. The sequence goes on from MKUE01000050.1 coordinate 1,266, forward strand.
CCCGCCTCGCGCTGGCCGACGCCGCCCGCATTGCGATCGTCAACGGCCTGGCCTTGCTCGGCGTGTCCGCCCCGGAGAAAATGTAAACATGGCAAAACCCGCACCCCGCAAGTCCGGCCGCTCGGGCGGCAGCTCCATTTTCACCGGCGTGCTGATCGGCCTCATCGTCGGTGCGGTGCTTGCCGTGGGCGTGGCGCTGTGGGTCACCGGCAACAATCCTTTCAGGTTCGCCGCGCCGGAATCGGCGCCGGCCAGGCCGGCGCCCGCCGCGCCCGCCACACCGGAGACCGCGCCCAGCTTCGACTTCTACAAAGTGCTGCCCGGCGACGCGGCCACCGGGCCGCTGCCGCCCGCAGCGGATGCCGCAGCGGCCGCGCCCCTGTATTACCTGCAGGCCGGCGCATTCCAGAACCCGGCCGACGCCGACAACCTGAAAGCGCAACTGGCCCTGCTCGGCATCGAAGCCGCCATCCAGACCAGCGACCTCGGCGACAAGGGCGTGTTCCACCGGGTGCGCGTCGGCCCCTTCCGTACCATGGACGAAGTCAACCGCACCCGCAGCCTGCTGACGCAGAACAATATTCCGGCCACACTGGTCAAAGAAGTTCCCACCCCACAGGAGACGCCTTGATGTTTACCCGCGCATTGGCCATGCTGGCCGCCGCCGTATTGTCCTTGTCCGCCTTTGCCGCCCCGAATGCCGCCGTCGAGGGCCGCGATTACACCCGCTTGAGCAACGCGCAGCCGGTCGCCACCGGCAACAAGGTCGAAGTGCTGGAGTTCTTCTGGTACCGCTGCCCGCACTGCTTCCAGCTTGAGCCCGGCCTCACCGCCTGGCTGAAGACGCTGCCCAAGGATGCGCAGGTCCGCCGCGTGCCGGCGGTCTTCCGGGACGACTGGATGCCCGGCGCCAGGCTGTATTACACGATGGAGCAGATGGGCCTGCTGAACCGCCTGCACCACAAGGTGTTCGATGCCTACCACGTGGAAGGGATCAATCTCAACGACCCGGCGGTGCTGGGCGACTGGATGGCCAAGCAGGGAGTCGAGCGCAACAAGTTCGAGGCGATCTACAACTCCTTCTCCACGCAATCCAAGGCCACGCAGGGCGCACGGCTTGCCGCCACCTACGGCATCAACGGCGTGCCAGCCTTCATCATCGACGGCAAATACGCCACCTCGCAGTCGATGGCCGGCAGCGAGCCGCGCCTGTTCGAAGTGCTCGACCAGCTCATCGTCAAGGCGCGCGCCGAGCGCAGCGGCAAGAAGCCCGCCGCCAGGTAGCGCAGTGCCTGATGCGTGCGGCCGCCGCAGGTTTCGGCTAAACCCTCCGCAGGCGTGAGTCCCCCGTTGCGGGTTTTCATCACCGGCGCCAGTTCCGGCCTCGGCGCGGCCCTGGCACGGCACTATGGCGCGCTGGGCGCGCAGCTGGGACTGGCCGGGCGCCGGCTGCAAGGCTTGCAGGACGCCGCCGCCGGGCTGGACGCGCGGCTGTACCAGACCGACGTCCGCGATGCCGCCGCCATGCAGGACGCGGCCGCGGCTTTTCTGGACGATGTCGGCGTACCCGACATCGTGATTGCCGCAGCGGGCATCAGCATCGGCACCCTCACCGAGGAAGCCGCCGACGCGCCGGTGTTCCGTGCCGTGATGGACGCCAACGTGCTGGGGCTGGTGCACACCTTCCAGCCCTTCATCGCCGCCATGCAATCGAACGGCGGCGTGCTGTGCGCCATTTCCAGCGTGGCCGGAGTGCGCGGCCTGCCGGGCGGCGGCGCCTACTCGGCATCGAAAGCCGCCGCCACGGTTTACCTCGAAGCGCTGCGGCTGGAACTGAAAGCGCGCGGCATCGCCGTCGTCACCGTTGCGCCCGGCTACATCGACACGCCGATGACGCGCGTCAATCCCTATGCCATGCCGTTCAAAATGAGCGCACCGGCGGCGGCGGCCGGGGTGGCGCGCTGCATTGCGCGGCGGCGTTCCTACACCGTCATCCCCTGGCAGATGGCGTGGGCCGCCCGCGTGATGAAATGGCTACCGAACCCCGTCTATGATTTAATATTCGAGCAAGCCCCGCGCAAGCCGCGCGGCTTGCCGACATAACGACGAAGCGCCTGCCCGACGGCAGCCTCTCACCTTCTGCGGAACACCGATGCCAGCCCCCTTGAACATCATCCTCATCGACGACCACCCGCTCCTGCGCATGGGCGTGGCGGGCTATATCCAGCAGGAACCGGACCTGACGCTGACCGCGCAGCTGGCCAATGCCGCAGAACTGCGCGCCTGGCTGGCGGCAGGCAACCGGGCCGATGCCGCATTGCTCGACCGCTCGCTGCCCGATGCGGACGGGCTGGACCTCGTCTCCGACCTGCGCGACCTCGGCATCAAGGTCATCATGCTCACCATTGCCGATTCCGACGAGGAAATTTCCGAAGCCATCTCGTCCGGCGTCGACGGCTACGTCATCAAGTCCAGCGAACCCGACCAGGTGCTGGCGGCCCTTCGCAGCGTATGCGACGGCCAGAGCAGCTTCCCGCTCAACATCATGCAGAAGATGGCGCGCGGCGAACTCAACAACAGCGCGCTGTCCGCACTGACCGCGCGCGAAATGGAAATCGTCGACCACGTGAAGGAAGGGCTGTCGAACAAGGCCATCGCCTACAAGATGACCCTGTCTGAAAACACCGTGCGCAATCACCTGCGCAACATCATGGAGAAACTCGGCTTGCGCAACCGGGTCCAGGTCGCCACCCTGGCGCTGAAGGAAGACCACAAGCGGCACTGAGCCGCGCCGCTCGGTTGCGCGGCACGGAAGCGCCGCGGTTCTATCGCCTCATTCCACGGTCACCGACTTCGCCAGATTGCGCGGCTTGTCCACGTCGGTGCCCTTCTGCAGGGCGGCGTGATACGACAGCAGCTGCAGCGTCACGGTATGCAGGATCGGCGACAGCGCGCCGTTGCGGCCGCCGGGCAGTTTGATGACGTGCACGAAGGCCGACTCCTCGATGTGCACGTCGCCGTCGGCGAACACATACAGTTCGCCGCCGCGCGCGCGCACTTCCTGCAGATTCGACTTCAGCTTTTCGATCAGTTGGTCGTTGGGGGCGATGGTGATCACCGGCATGTCCTCGTCCACCAGCGCCAGCGGACCGTGTTTCAGCTCGCCCGCCGGGTAGGCTTCGGCGTGGATGTAGGAAATCTCCTTCAGCTTCAGCGCGCCTTCGAGGGCGATCGGATAATGCACGCCGCGGCCGAGGAACAGTGCGTGGTGCTTGTTGGCGAAGCGCTGCGACCAGGCTTCGACCTGCGGCTCCAGCGCCAGCACCTGCTGCACTTTATTCGGCAGGCTGCGCAGCGCCGCCAGGTGTGCGGCTTCCTGCTGCGCGGAGAGGCGGCCGCGCAGCTTGGCCAGCACCAGGGTCAGCAGGAACAGGGCGGCAAGCTGAGTGGTGAAAGCCTTGGTCGAGGCGACCCCGATCTCGGGACCGGCACGGGTGAGGAATTTCAGCCGCGACGCGCGGGTAAGCGCCGATTCGGGCACGTTGCAGATGGTCAGCGTCTTGTCCTGGCCCAGTTCCCTGGCGTGGTTCAGCGCCGCCAGCGTATCGGCGGTTTCGCCCGACTGCGAGATGGTGACGACGAGCGCAGCGGGATTGGGCACCGAGGTGCGATAACGGTATTCGCTGGCGATTTCCGCATGCGCCGGAATCCCGGCAATCTCTTCCAGCCAGTAGGTGGCCACCTTCGCCGCATGGAAGCTGGTGCCGCAGGCGAGGAAAGTGACCGCGTTCACTTGGCCGAGCACCTCAGCGGCGTCGAAGCCGAACCATTCGGGCTGGACATGATCCTGCGCCACCGCGGCCAACAGCGTGTCGGTCAGCGCGCGCGGCTGCTCGTGGATTTCCTTCTGCATGAAATGGCGGTAGTTGCCGAGCTCGGCCATGTCGGCCGACAACTCGGAAATGTGCACGCTGCGGTCGACCGGCTTGCCCGCGGCGTCGTACACCATCACCGCCAGCAGGCCGATGTCGGCGACGTCGCCCTCCTCCAGATACATCACGCGCTGGGTCACCGGCAGCAAGGCCGAAACGTCGGAGGCAATGAAGTTTTCCTCGATGCCGAGGCCGATCAGCAGCGGACTGCCCTTGCGTGCGCAGACCAGCCGGTTGGGTGTGTCCTCGCATACCACGCCGATGGCGTAGGCCCCTTCGAGTTCGGCGACTGCGGCACGGGTGGCGGCCAACAGGTCCTGGCTCCGCTGGTAATACAGGTGGATCAGATGCGCGATGACTTCGGTATCGGTTTCCGAGCTGAACGCATACCCTGCCGCCTTGAGCCGGGTGCGCAGGGCTTCGTGGTTTTCGATAATGCCGTTGTGAACCACCGCCAGGCTGCCGCTGACATGCGGGTGCGCGTTGGCCTCGGACGGCGCGCCGTGGGTGGCCCAGCGCGTATGCGCAATGCCGAGGTGGCCATGCACCTGTTGCACCACGCACGCTTCCGCCAGCGAAGCGACCCGGCCCACGCTGCGCACCCGCTTGAGACCGCCGTTGATGGTGACCAGGCCCGCCGAGTCGTAGCCGCGGTATTCCAGCCGCCGCAGCCCTTCAAGCAGGATGGGGACGACGTTACGTTGCGCAACTGCGCCGACTATGCCGCACATGGTTGGCGCTCCGCGAGGGGTGAGGCGTGAGGGGTGAGGCGTGAGGGGGTTAGCCCCGCACTGCCGGTGCTTTGCTTGGTTGAATTTTCCATAGTGTCCAGGTCTCCCATTACTTACGCCTCACGCCTTACGATTTCTTCGTCGGCCGCTTCCAGCCGCTGAGGGTGAGCTGTTTCGCTCGCGCCAGGGTGAGTTCGCCGGCGGGCGCGTCTTTCGTCAGCGTGGTGCCGGCGCCCAGGGTCGCCCCCTTGCCAACGGTGACCGGCGCCACCAGTTGCGTATCGGAGCCGACAAAGACGTCGTCCTCAATAATAGTGCGGTGCTTGTTGGCACCGTCGTAATTGCAGGTGATGGTGCCGGCGCCGATGTTGACCCGCTTGCCCATGGTGGTGTCGCCCACGTAGGACAGGTGGTTGATCTTGGAGCCGTCGTCGATCTGGCTGTTCTTGATCTCGACGAAGTTGCCGACGTGCACGTCGCGCGCAAGCCGGGTGCCGGGACGGATGCGCGAGAACGGCCCCAGCCGGTTGGCTTCGCCGATCGCCGCATCGTCGATCAGGGTGAAGGCATCGATGCGCGTACCGGCGGCAACCGTCGCGTTGCGCAGCACGCAGTTGGCGCCCACTTGCACCCCATCGCCCAGTTCCACACGGCCTTCGAACACGCAGTTGACGTCGATCACCACGTCGCGCCCGCACCTCAGGATGCCGCGCACGTCGAGCCGCGCGGGGTCGAGCAGGGTCACGCCATCGTTCAGCAGCGCCTGTGCAATCTCGTTCTGGTGGATGCGTTCGAGTTCGGCCAGCTGCGCCTTGCTGTTCACGCCCAGCACTTCCCATTCGGCTGCGGGCTGATAGGTGTCCACCTCCACCCCGTCGCGCACCGCCAGCGCAATGATGTCGGTGAGGTAGTACTCGCCCTGGGCGTTGTCGTTTTTGAGTTCGTTGATCCAGCGTTTGAGATGGCGGCTCGCCAGCGCCAGGATGCCGGTGTTGACTTCGCCGATCGCCCGCTCGGCGGCCGTCGCGTCCTTGTGCTCGACGATGCGCACAACCCTGCCGTTTTCGCGCACGATGCGGCCATAGCCGTCGGGATGGGCCAGATTCACCGTCAGCAGGCCCAGCCGGCCGGCCTGCGCGGCTTCCACCAATGGCTGCAGGGTCGCCGTGTGCGTCAGCGGCACATCGCCATACAGCACCAGCGCCACGCTGTCGTCCGCCAGCTTGGGCAGCGCCTGCTTCACCGCATGCCCGGTGCCGTGCTGTTCGGCCTGGAGCACGAACGTCAGCTTGTCGTCAGCCATCGCCTGCGGCACTGCCTCGCCGCCGAAGCCATACACCACACAGATCTGCGCCGCGCCAAGCGCGTGGGCCGTATCCACCACATGCCCGAGCAGGGGCTTGCCCGCCAGCTTATGCAGCACCTTGGGCAAATCGGAGCGCATGCGGGTGCCCTTGCCCGCTGCGAGAATGAGGATTTCAAGCATGGAATGCATTCGTGTCGTCCGGGGGATGTATCGCGTCAGCAAAATGGGCAGCAAAACCCGCGCCAAGTATAAGGCCTGAGTGTATCCGCCCGAATAATTAAGGCGGCTGCCCGCACCGGGTCACGGGACGGCGCAGACCGGCATGGCGCCACCGTGGCGGCATAAAAAACGGGGGCCGAAGCCCCCGTATTCAGCGGTCCATGCTGGACAAAATGCAATTACTTTTGCGGCACCAGTTCGACGCGGCGGTTCTGGAAGCGGCCGTCCTCCGTGCCGTTGTCGGCAACCGGCCGGGATTCGCCGTAACCCTTGGCCGTCAGGCGGTCGGCCGCAACGCCTTTGTCGATCATGTAGCTGCGAACGGCTTCGGCGCGGCGCTGGGACAGCTTCATGTTGTAGCCGTCGGCTCCGCGGCTATCGGTATGGCCCGCCACTTCCACCTTCACTTCGCCCCATTCCTTCAGCGTCGCGGCGGCCTGGTCGAGGACAGCGAAGTCTTGCTGCCGCACAACAGCCTGGTCGTAATCGAAATGGACGCCTTCCAGCTTCAGTGTCTTCGGAACCGGGGCGGGTGCCGGCGCGGGGGCAGGCGCGGGTTCCGCTACGGGCGCTGCAGCGGCGGCGGGCGGCGGACAGCCGTCGGCGGTTTTGGCATATACCGTGGGGCATTTGTCCTCGCCATCCACAATGCCGTCGCCGTCGCTGTCGAGTTCGCAGCCGTCGGCATTGACCTTGCGGCCGGCCGGCGTAGCCGGGCATTTGTCCTTGCCGTCGACCACGCCGTCGCCGTCGCTGTCGAGTTCGCAGCCGTCGGCGTTGACCTTGCGGCCGGTCGGCGTGCCGGGACATTTGTCCTTGCCGTCGACCACGCCGTCGCCGTCGCTGTCAACCGGCTTGGGTTCCTGGCAAGGGGCATCGAGCAGCCCGCGGCCAGGACAGCCGATCGTCTTGAAAAGCTCATAACCGACGGTTTTTCCCGTCGTGCTGGCGGCATTGGTCGGATCGTAAAAAGGGCCTTCGGCCGCTTGTGCACCGACAACCCCGGCAGAGATCAGGGTCGCACCAAGGACACTGAGAAGAAAAGGTGTTGCACGCATGTTTAGGCTCCTGTGATGAGTTCCGGCAAATTCTTAATGTGTATTCAGGAAATTATTGCATTGCAGACAGCCCGCCCGTGCCCATAAATCGAGGTCAAGGGCCAGTGAAACGAAGCTTCGTCGACAATGCCCCGAAATGTAATCCCATTCATGGCTCGTAGAATTGGCTCCCCCTGTTTTTTTATCAAGTTTTTACAGTTTGCCCCTTAATCCGCCGGCCGGCCTTGCTTCCGCCCGGCATGAGCGTCGCATCGACACGGTTTACAGCCGCCTTTTCACCCAGTTGGCGCATCGCATTGCTTGCGAAGCATACAGAATCCGCTTCATTCACCATAATTTGCAGCATAAAAAAAGCAACCCGAAGGTTGCTTTTTTTATGCTGCCGCCAGGCTAATCAGGTCAGCTTGCGCAATTTCTTGATTGCCGCCAGCTGCGCCACGGCCTGAGCGAGCTCGGCCTGGGCTTGCGCATAGTCGAGCGTGGCCGCCTTGTCTTTCATTGCTTCTTCGGCGGCCCGTTTGGCTTCGAGCACCTTGGCTTCGTCAAGGTCGGCGCCTCGAACCGCAGAGTCGGACAGGATCGTGACGACGTTGGGCTGTACCTCGAGGATGCCGCCGGATACGTAGACCAGTTCCTCTTCGGCCTGGCCGGGCACCTTGATGCGTACCGAACCGGGCTTCAGCGTGGTCAACAGCGGGGTGTGGCGCGGGTAGATGCCGAGCTCGCCGCGCATGCCGGGGGCGATCACCACTTCGGCGGTGCCGGAGTAGAGCGATTTTTCTGCGCTGACGATGTCGACGTGTAGGGTCATGGCCATTTTAGAACCTCGTGAGGCGTAAGGCGTGAGACGTGAGGTGCGGCTTTTTCGCCTGACGCCTCACCCCTCACACTGCATTATTGAATCGTCTTCGCCTTTTCGACCGCTTCTTCGATCGGGCCGACCATGTAGAAGGCCTGCTCGGGAAGATGGTCGTATTCGCCGTCGACGATCGCCTTGAAGCCGGCGATGGTTTCTTTCAGCGTGACGTACTTGCCCGGCGCACCGGTGAAGACTTCGGCGACGAAGAAGGGCTGCGACAGGAAGCGCTGGATCTTGCGCGCACGGGCCACCGCCAGCTTGTCTTCCGGCGACAGTTCGTCCATGCCCAGAATCGCGATGATGTCGCGCAGTTCCTTGTACTTCTGCAGCGTGCCCTGCACCGCACGGGCGACGTTGTAGTGCTCTTCACCGACCACCTGCGGGTCGAGAATACGCGAAGTCGAATCGAGCGGATCCACCGCGGGGTAGATGCCCAGTTCGGCGATCTGACGGGAGAGCACCAGGGTCGCGTCGAGGTGAGCGAAGGTGGTGGCGGGCGACGGGTCGGTCAAGTCGTCCGCCGGCACGTACACGGCCTGGAACGAGGTGATCGAGCCGGTGCGGGTGGAGGTGATGCGCTCCTGCAGGCGGCCCATTTCGTCGGCCAGCGTCGGCTGGTAGCCCACCGCGGACGGCATCCGGCCCAAGAGCGCGGACACTTCGGTACCGGCCAGGGTGTAGCGGTAGATGTTGTCGACGAACAGCAGCACGTCGCGGCCTTCGTCGCGGAAGTATTCCGCCATGGTCAGGCCGGTCAGCGCGACGCGCAGGCGGTTGCCCGGCGGCTCGTTCATCTGGCCGTAGACCAGCGCCACTTTGTCCAGCACGCCGCCTTCCTTCATCTCGTGATAGAAGTCGTTGCCTTCGCGGGTGCGTTCGCCGACGCCGGCGAACACCGAGAAGCCCGAGTGGGCCACGGCGATGTTGCGGATCAGCTCCATCAGGGTCACGGTCTTGCCCACGCCGGCGCCGCCGAACAGGCCGACCTTGCCGCCCTTGGCGATCGGCATGATGAGGTCGATGACCTTGATGCCGGTTTCGAGAATTTCCACCGTGGCGGCCTGGTCTGCGTAGGCCGGCGGCTTGCGGTGAATCGGCATGTGGGTGTCGGTGTTCACCGGGCCCATCTCATCGATGGGGGTGCCGAGCACGTTCATGATGCGGCCCAGGGTCGCCTGGCCGACCGGCACCAGGATCGGGTTGCCGGTGGCGAGCACTTCCATGCCGCGGCGCAAGCCGTCGGTGGAACCCATCGCAATGGCGCGCACCACGCCGTCGCCCAGCTGCTGCTGGACTTCCAGCGTCAGTTCCGGGGACTGCATTTTCAGCGCTTCGAAGACCCTGGGCATGGCGTCACGTGAAAACTCCACGTCCACCACGGCGCCGATGATCTGAACAATTTTTCCGTTGCTCATGTTGATTTCCTAATCTATTGAATTCTGTATGCGCGTCAAACCGCTGCTGCGCCTGCCACGATTTCCGACAGTTCCTTGGTGATCGCGGCCTGGCGGGTTTTGTTGTAAACCAGCTTGAGTTCGCCGATCACGTCCTTGGCGTTGTCCGACGCGGCCTTCATCGCCACCATCCGCGCCGACTGTTCGCACGCGATGTTCTCGGCCACGCCCTGATACACCAGCGATTCGATGTAGCGCATCAGCATGCTGTCGACCACCGGCTTGGCATCGGGTTCGTAGATATAGTCCCAGTGCGTTTTCAGGCTGGCTTCCTCGGCGTCTTCCATCTGCGCCAACGGCAGCAGCTGGGTCAGCGTCGGTTCCTGCTTCATCGTATTGATGAAATGGTTGTAGACGATGTAGAGGGCGTCGATCCGGCCTTCCATGTAGGCATTCAGCATGACATTGACCGGGCCGATCAGCTTGTCCATGTGCGGGGTGTCGCCCAGGCCGGTGAGCTGCGATACCACGTTGGCGCCGAGGCGCTGCATGAAGCCCAGCCCCTTGTTGCCGATCGCGGTGACGTCGATGCCGACGCCGGCGGCTTCCCACTGCTTCATCTGGCCCACCATCACGCGGAAGGCGTTGGTGTTGAGGCCGCCGCACAGGCCCTTGTCGGAGCTGATGACGATGAGGCCAACGCGCTTGACGTTGTCGCGTGCGATCACGAACGGATGCTTGTATTCCGTGTGGGCGTACGCCAGGTGCGTCGCCACGCGGGCGATTTTCTCGGCGTACGGGCGTGCGGCCTTCATGCGGTCCTGCGCCTTGCGCATCTTGGACGCCGCCACCATCTCCATGGCCTTGGTGATCTTGCGCGTGTTTTCCACGCTCTTGATCTTGGTCCGTATCTCTTTTCCGGCTGCCATTATTGGCTCCTAATCAGCGCGGTCTATCAATAGACGCCGGTTTTCTTGAACTCTTCCGCCGCCGCGGTGAGCGCCGTCTCGGTGGCCTCATCCAGGTTGCCGCTGGTTTCGATGGCGTCCATGATGCCGGCGTGCTTCGACTTGATGAACGCCAGCAGCGCGGACTCGAACGGCAGGATCTTGTTCACTTCGACGTCGTCCATGTAGCCCTTGTTGACCGCGAACAGGGACAGCGCCATCTGCGACACCGACATCGGCGAGTACTGTGCCTGCTTCATCAGTTCGGTGACGCGGCGGCCACGCTCGAGCTGCTTGCGGGTGGCCTCGTCGAGGTCGGAGGCGAACTGCGCGAAGGCCGCGAGTTCGCGGTACTGCGCCAGCGCCAGACGAATACCGCCGCCAAGCTTCTTGATCACCTTGGTCTGCGCGGCGCCGCCAACGCGGGACACCGACAGACCGGCGTTGATCGCGGGACGGATACCGGCGTTGAAGAGATCGGTTTCCAGGAAGATCTGGCCGTCGGTGATCGAAATCACGTTGGTCGGCACGAAGGCGGAGACGTCGCCGGCCTGCGTTTCGATGATCGGCAGTGCGGTCAGCGAACCGGTCTTGCCCTTGACGGCGCCGTTGGTGATCTTTTCCACATAGTCGGCGTTGACGCGGGCGGCACGCTCGAGCAGGCGCGAGTGCAGGTAGAACACGTCGCCCGGGTAGGCTTCGCGGCCCGGCGGACGGCGCAGCAGCAGCGACACCTGACGGTAGGCCCAGGCCTGCTTGGTCAGATCGTCGTACACGATCAGCGCGTCTTCGCCGATGTCGCGGAAGAATTCGCCCATGGTGCAGCCGGAGTACGGTGCGATGTACTGCATCGCGGCGGCGTCGGACGCGGTCGCGGCGACGACGATGGTGTGATCCATCGCGCCGTGCTCTTCCAGCTTGCGCACCACGTTGGCCACCGAGGAGGCCTTCTGGCCGATGGCGACGTAGATGCACTTCACGCCGGTGCCCTTCTGGTTGATGATGGCGTCGATCGCGACCGCGGTCTTGCCGGTCTGGCGGTCGCCGATGATCAGTTCGCGCTGGCCGCGGCCGACCGGCACCATGGCGTCGATCGACTTGAGACCGGTCTGCACCGGCTGGTCGACCGATTTGCGCTCGATCACGCCGGGGGCGATGCGCTCGATCGGCATGGTGGTGTCGGCGGCGATCGGGCCCTTGCCGTCGATCGGCTGACCCAGCGAGTTCACCACGCGGCCGAGCAGGCCGCGGCCGACCGGCACTTCGAGGATGCGGCCGGTGCACTTGGCGACGTCGCCTTCCTTGATGTGTTCGTAGTCGCCCAGGATCACCGCGCCGACCGAGTCGCGCTCGAGGTTCAACGCCACGCCGAAGGTATTGCCCGGCATCTCGATCATTTCACCCGACATCACGTCGGACAAACCATGAATGCGGACGATGCCGTCGGTGACGGACACGATCGTGCCCTGGGTGCGCAGCTCGCTCGATGCACCGAGGTTTTCGATCTTGGCTTTAATCAGTTCGCTGATTTCGCTTGGATTCAATTGCATTTCTGTTCTCCGAACCGTCGGGTTCCGATAAATGTGAGGTACTTGTTGATTCGCCTTGCCGCGCGGATTAGCCCTGCAGCGCGAAAGACATGCGCTGCAGCCGCCCTTTCACCGAGCCGTCCATCACCTGGTCGCCGATCGCGATCACCGCGCCGCCGATCAGTTCGGCATCGACCGCCACCTGGACGTTCACCGCGCGGTTGAACTTGGCCTTGAGCCCGGCAACCAGATCGTCGATCTGCGCCTGGGTCAGTTCCTGTGCACTGGTGATGGTGGCTTCGAGGGTGCCTTCGGCACTCGCCTTCAAGGTTTCGAACTGCTCGCTGATCTCGGGCAGCAGCGGCAGACGGTCGTTTTCGGCCAGCACCTTGACGAAATTGGCACCGTGTTCGCCGAGGTCGGCGCCAGCCACCTCGATGACCAGGCCGGCCACGCGTTCGGACGCCACCGCGGGATCGGCAATCAGGCGCGCCACCTGGGCATCCGCCGCGATGAGCGCCAGCGACTGCACGCGCGCGGACCAGCCCGCCAGGTCGTTTTCACCCTGCGCCAGGCGGAACACCGCTTCGGCGTAAGGGCGTGCCAGGGTAGACAGTTCGCTCATGGCTTACAGCTCGGCTTTCAGCTGGCCCAGTAGGTCAGCGTGCGTTTGCGCGTCGACTTCGCGGCGCAGAATTTTCTCCGCGCCGGCCACCGCCAGCGCGGCGACCTGTTCGCGCAGGCTTTCGCGTGCGCGGTTGGCTTCCTGCTCGATATTGGCCTGGGCAGCAGCGAGCTGGCGATCGCCTTCTTCCTTGGCGGCAGTTTTCGCCTCTTCGATGATTTGCGCCGCACGCTTTTCGGCCTGGGCGATCACTTCGGCAGCCTGCGCCTTGGCGTCGCGCAGGTTGTCGCCGGCCTTCTTGGCAGCCAGCTCCAGCTCATGCTTGCCGCGATCGGCCGCGGCCAGGCCGTCGGCGATCTGCTTCTTGCGCGTTTCGAGCGCGTTCATGATCGGCGGCCACACGAACTTCATGCAGAACCACACGAAGAAGATGAACGTGATGGACTGGCCGATCAAAGTTGCGTTGAAGTTCATTTCCGCACCTTTTAATGACGGGAGTTAAAAACGGGGGTTGGCGACAAGTTTCGCAGCAACCCGCGAATTAACCGGCAACGGCGAACAGGACGTACATGGCCAGACCGACGGCGATCATCGGCACGGCGTCGACCAGACCCATCACGATGAAGAACTGGGTGCGCAGCATCGGGATCAGTTCGGGCTGGCGGGCAGCGCCTTCGAGGAAGCGGCCACCGAGGATGCCGATGCCCACGGCTGCACCGAGCGCGCCCAGACCCATCATCAGGGCACCAGCGATGTACAGCACGGCTTGAGTCATTTCCATTTGTTGCTCCTAAAAGTAAAAATCAAAGTTAAAAACAAAGTGAATCAAAACGAAATCAATGGTGTTCGGCGTGCGCCATGTCGAGATAGACGATGGTCAGGGTCATGAAGATGAACGCCTGCAGGGTGATGATGAGGATGTGGAACACCGCCCACGCCCACTGCAGGGCACCGCCGAACACAGCCAGAATCCAGCCGCCGCCGAACATCAGCGCGATCAGGATGAAGATCATTTCACCGGCATACATGTTGCCGAACAGACGCAGCGCCAGCGAAATCGGCTTGGCAATCAGGCCCACGCCTTCCAGCAGCAGGTTGACCGGGAACAGGAATTTGGGGAAAGGCTGGAACGCCAGTTCGGAGAAGAAGCCGCCGGCGCCCTTCATCTTGACGCTGTAGTACAGCACCAGGAAGAAGACCGACAGCGACATGCCGAAAGTCACGTTGGGGTCGGTCGACGGCACGATCTTCATATAGGGAACGCCGGCCATCGTTGCGGCGAAGGGCAGCCAGTCGACCGGGAACAGGTCCATCAGGTTCATCAGGAACACCCACATGAACACGGTCAGCGCCAGCGGCGCGACCAGCGCATTCTGATGCGAGAAGGAGCCGCGCACCGAGTTGTCGATGAACTCGACGACCCATTCGACGAAGTTCTGCAGGCCGGAGGGGACACCGGTGCTGGCCTTCTTGGCCGCCATGCGGAAGAGGAACAGGAAGATCAGGCCGAGACCGATCGAGAACAGCATGCTGTCGACGTTGATCGCCCAGAAGCCCATGGCCTTGGCCTCCTCGGCGCCGTGGGCAAAGCCCCAGGTGCCGTCGGCATGCTGCCCATAGGTCAGGTTCTGGAGGTGGTGCTTGATGTACTCGCCAGAGGAATGGTATTCCGAAGCCATAGTGATCAAATTCAATAAGTGGGTTTTGGATGGGGGCGCAGCACGCTCCCATTCAAAACCAACCTTGGCAAACCCGTCGGATGGACAGACTAGCTGTTACTGCTGCGGCCAGCTGCCGCGGCCAGCCAGGCAAACTGCGCCAGCGCCAGACCGAGCAGCAACGGCAGGGGCGCCAGCTTCAACACCCCGAGCCCGCACGCCAGCAGCGCGACCAGCAGCATCAACCGCTCGATCCCGGCGCGCAGGAACAGCTTGAACAATCGATGCTGATCCCACTCCGGATGCCGCATCGACTGCCGCTCGCGCCACACCAGCACCAGATTGACCGCCAGCGCCACCAGCACGCCATACAGCACGGCCAGCCCTGCAGCGCCCCCCGCCACCACGCCGGCGACCAGCCCCGCCATTGGTGCGAGTCCGGCTTGCGCCAAGGCCACCCGCAGGGTGGCCGAGATACCGATACGGCGGGTGCCGGTGAACATTAGCCAGTTATGATACTAGAATTAGTGCGGTCTATGCAATCATCAAGCAGCTTGATGATGAATTTCACTATGTAGTGATGTTGTATAGGTGAAAATGGCCCGCCCGCCAGCTATCGCGGGTTTACAGCCGGATGCCCAGACGTTGCAGCAAACCCTGCAACTCGTCCGCGCTGGCGAAATGCAGCGTCAGCTTGCCGCTGCCCTTGCCGCTGGTTTGCACGCGGGCGGTCATGCCGAGCGCATCGGACAGCGCCTCTTCCAGCCGCAGGATGTCGCGCGACACGGCCTGTTTGGCCGGCGCAGCGGCGGCGTCCTTCAGCCGCGCCACCCGACGTTCGACCTCGCGCACCGACAGGCCGCGGGTTTCGATTTCGTGCGCGAGTTCGCGTTGCGCGCCTGCCTGCAGCGGCAGCAACGCGCGCGCATGGCCCATTTCGATCAGACCGGCGACGAGCATGTCCTGCACCGGGCGCGACAGATTCAACAGGCGCAACAGGTTGGACACCGCCGCACGCGACTTGCCGACCGCCTGCGCAACGGCGTCATGCGTCATGCCGAATTCATGAATCAGGCGCTGCAGACCGTGCGCTTCGTCGATCGCGTTGAGGTCCTCGCGCTGGATGTTCTCGATCAGCGCCATCGCCGCCACCGCGTCGTCGGCGACATCGCGCAGCAGCACCGGGATCTCGCTCAATCCGGCCAGCTGCGCCGCGCGCCAGCGCCGCTCGCCGGCGATGATTTCGTAGCCGCCCGCGACCTCGCGGGCGAGGACCGGCTGCATCAGCCCCTGCGCGCGGATGGAATCGGCCAGCTCCTGCAGCGATTCACTGTCCATCTGGGTGCGCGGCTGGTATTTGCCGGGCGCCAGGTGCGCCACGTGCATCATGCGCAGGTCGCCCTGCGGCGGCGCGGCGCTGTCTTCGCCGCCCAGCAGCGCGTCAAGCCCGCGCCCGAGTCCCTTGAGTTTGGCCATTATGTAGTCTCCCCTACGGCGATGCCGGCACGCTTCAGCGTTTCCTCGGCCAGTTCCATATACGCCTTCGCGCCCTTGCACTGGCGGTCGTAGGCCAGCACCGGCAAGCCGTGGCTGGGCGCCTCGGCAAGCCGCACGTTGCGCGGAATCACGGTGTCGTACACCTTGTCGCCGAAGTGCTGCTTGATCTGTTCCGACACCTGTTGCGCCAGCGTGCTGCGCGGGTCGAACATCACGCGCAGCAGGCCCTCGATGCGGATATCCGGGTTGAGCCGCTGCTTCACTTTTTTGATGGTCGCAACCAGGTCGGTCAGCCCTTCCAGCGCGTAGTACTCGCACTGCATCGGGATCAGCACCGCCTCCGCCGCCGCGAAGGCGTTGACGGTCAGCAGGTTCAGCGTCGGCGGGCAGTCCATCAGGACGAAGTCGTAGTCGTCGGCGACCTGCGCCAGCGCCACTTTCAGGCGCAGGTCGCGCTGCTCCAGATTCACCAGGTCGATCTCCGCGCCCGCCAGTTCGCGGTTGGCCGGGATGACGTCGAAATGGCCGGGCTCCGAGCGTATGCGCGCGTCGCGCACCGTGACCTGGTTCAGCAGGATCTGGTACACGGTCGGCAGCGCGGTGCGCTTCTCGATGCCGGCGCCCATGGTCGCGTTGCCCTGCGGATCGAGGTCGGCCAGCAGCACGCGCTGCCCGAGTTCGGCCAGGCTGGCGGCCAGGTTCACCGCCGTCGTCGTCTTGCCGACGCCGCCTTTCTGGTTGGCAATTGCCAGGATTCGGCTCATTCAACAGGCTCCAGAACGATCAAATGGCGGCTCGCTTCCAGCCCCGGAACGCAGAGCGCATGGTCAGCGCTTACTTTTACGTCAGACGGCAGCCCGGCGATCTCTTCGTGCGGGTACAAGCCCTTCATCGCCAGCCAGCGGCCAGCGGGCTTGAGCAGATGGCGGGTCAGCGCGACGAATTCCTTGAGGTCGGAAAACGCGCGCGACGTGATGACATCGAAACCCTCGGCAGGCCGCCAATCCTCTACCCGGCCGGTGACCACGTTGAGATTGCCCAAACCGAGCTCGGCCTTGGCTTGCAGCAGGAATGCGGTTTTCTTGGCGATGCTGTCGATCAGCGTTACCTGCAATTCCGGCCGCGCGATCGCCAGCGGGATCCCGGGCAGGCCGCCGCCGCTACCGACGTCGAGCAGACGGACCAAATGAGGAGCGCCGCCCTGAACGTAAGGCACCGCCGCCAGCGAGTCCAGCAGGTGATGGCTGACCATGCGCTCGGCATCGCGCACCGCGGTGAGGTTGTACACGCGGTTCCACTTGTCGAGCAATGCCAGGTAGGCCAGCAGCTTGGCCACGCCGCCATGGGGCAAAGCCAGGCCGAGGGCGGCGACTCCCGCCGTCAATTGCTGTTCGACGCTCATGCGCTTCGCTTTTGTTCGTCTGGTTTGAAACCGCGCTTGGCGTAGATCAGCAGCACCGAGATCGCCGCGGGCGTGATGCCCTGCAGGCGTGCCGCCTGCCCCAGCGTCTCGGGGCGCGCCTTCTGCAGGCGCTGGCGCACTTCCATCGACAGCCCGGTAAGCAGGCTGTAGTCGAGATCGGCCGGCAGCCGCAGGGTTTCCTGCTCGCGCTGCTTCTCGACTTCCTCGTTCTGGCGGTCGATGTAGCCCTGGTATTTGGCGGCGATTTCGACCTGCTCGGCGACGCGTGCATCGTCCACCCCCGCCCCGCCGCCGGGCAAAGCCAGCACCTGCGTGTAGTTCAAATTTGGGCGGCGCAGCAGTTCGAACAGGCTGTATTCGTGCTCGATCGGCTGGCCGATCAGCCGGATCGCCTCGGCGGCCGGCAGGATGGCCGGGTTGACCCAGGCCGACTTCAGCCGCTCGGTTTCGCGCGCCACCGCATCGCGCTTGCGGTTGAACGCATCCCAGCGCGCATCGTCGACCACGCCAAGCTCGCGGCCGATTGCGGTCAGCCGCATGTCGGCGTTGTCCTCGCGCAGCTGCAGGCGGTATTCGGCGCGGCTGGTGAACATGCGGTAGGGTTCCGAGACGCCGCGCGTGATGAGGTCGTCGACCAGCACGCCGAGATAGGCCTCGTGGCGGCCCGGGCTCCAGGCGTCGCGTTCCTGCGCCTGCAAGGCGGCATTGATGCCGGCGAGCAGCCCTTGCGCCGCCGCCTCTTCATAGCCGGTGGTGCCGTTGATCTGCCCGGCGAAGAAGAGGCCGGCGATCGACTTGGTCTCGAGCGAAGCCTTGAGGTTGCGCGGGTCGTAGTAATCGTATTCGATGGCGTAGCCGGGGCGCAGGATGTGCGCGTTTTCCAGCCCCGGGATCGAGCGCACGACGGCGAGCTGGACGTCGAACGGCAGCGAGGTCGAGATGCCGTTGGGGTAGATCTCGTGGGTGGCCAGGCCTTCCGGCTCGAGGAAGATCTGGTGGCTGGCCTTGTCGGCGAAGCGGGTGATCTTGTCCTCGATCGACGGGCAGTAGCGCGGCCCCACCCCCTCGATCACGCCGGCATACATCGGCGAGCGGTCGAGGCCGCCGCGGATGATTGCGTGCGTCTTTTCAGTGGTGTGGGTGATCCAGCACGGCCGCTGCGGGGGGTGCATCGAAGCGTCGCCCATGAAGGAGAACACCGGCGCCGGATCGTCGCCGGGCTGCGCCTGGGTCTGGCTGTAGTCGATGCTGCGGCCGTCGATGCGCGGCGGCGTGCCGGTCTTCAGTCGACCGGCCGGCAGCTTCAGTTCGCGCAGCCGCGCGGCCAGCGACACCGCGGGCGGATCACCCATGCGCCCGGCCTGGAAGTTTTCCAGCCCGACGTGCACCAGGCCGGCGAGAAAAGTGCCGGCGGTCAGCACCACCGCGCGACCGCCGAACACGATGCCGAGCTGGGTTTTCACGCCGGCGACGCGGTCGCCTTCGAGCAGCAGGTCGTCGACCGCCTGCTGGAAGATCGTGAGATTGGGCTGGTTTTCCAGGCGCTGGCGGATCGCCGCCTTGTACAGCGCGCGGTCGGCCTGCGCGCGGGTGGCGCGCACCGCCGGCCCCTTGGACGAATTGAGCGTGCGGAACTGGATGCCGGCTTCGTCGGTGGCCAGCGCCATCGCGCCGCCTAGCGCGTCGACCTCCTTGACCAGATGGCCCTTGCCGATGCCGCCGATCGACGGATTGCACGACATCGCGCCGAGGGTTTCGAGGTTGTGCGTCAGCAGCAGCGTCTTTGCGCCCATGCGCGCCGCCGCCAGCGCGGCCTCGGTACCGGCATGGCCGCCGCCGACGACGACGACATCGAAGGACTCGGGGAATTTCATGGCCGCCATTCTACCCGTTGGCGGCCTTCGTTTCACGTGAAACGCGGCTGCGCGCCCCCCGTGCGCGCAGCGGATGGCCGATCAAACCGCGGCCGCCTTGGCCTCCAGCGCCTCCCAGCGCGCCAGCGCAGCGAGCAGCTCGGCCTCGATGGCCTCGCTGCGGGCGTGCAGCGCGGCAGCCTCGTGCGGACGGGACTGATACAGCGCGGGATCGGCCAGTTGTTCGGCGATCTGCGCCTGCTCGATTTCCAGCGCTTCGAGCTGCGCCGGGAGAGCGTCGAGTTCGCGCGCCTCCTTGTAGCTGAGCCGGGTCTTGGGCGCGGGCTTCGCTGGCTCAGGCTGAGCCGCGGCCTTGGGGCTTGCCGCCCGCACGGGCTCGGACACGCGCTGCTGTTGTTTCCACGCCTGCCAGTCGGCATAGCCGCCGACGATTTCGGTCAGCCGGCCCTCGCCCTCGAACACGATGGACTGGGTGACGACGTTGTCCAGAAAGGCGCGGTCGTGCGAGACAATGATCACCGTACCGCTGTAGTCCTGCAGCAACTGCTCCAGCAACTCCAGGGTGTCGATGTCGAGATCGTTGGTCGGCTCGTCCAGCACCAGGAGATTGGCCGGGCGCGCGAACAGCCGCGCCAGCAGCAGCCGGTTGCGCTCGCCGCCGGACAGCGCCGAGACCTTGGCGCGCGCCCGCTCGGCGGGGAACAGGAAGTCTTCCAGATAGCTGATGACGTGCTTCTTCTGCCCGCCGATTTCCACGTAGTCGGAGCCGGGCGCAATCGTGTCGATCAGCGTCGCCTCGTCGTTCAGCTGGTTGCGGAACTGGTCGAAGTAGGCCACCTCGAGCTTGGTGCCCTGCTTGATCCAGCCGGATTGCGGTTTCAGTTCGCCGAGGATGAGGCGAATCAGCGTGGTCTTGCCGGCGCCATTGGGGC
>MKUE01000051.1 GCA_001897675.1 Thiobacillus sp. 65-1059
GCCGTGCTCGCCGGCGCGCGCCGCCTCGATGGCGGCATTCAGCGCCAGCAGGTTGGTCTGGTAGGCGATGTCGTCGATGATGCCGATCTTGCCGGCGATGCTCTTCATCGCGGTCACCGTCTGCTTCACCGCCTCGCCGCCTTCGGTGGCCTCCTTCGCCGCCTTCGACGCCATGCCGTCGGTCACTTTGGCGTTCTCGGTGTTCTGGCTGATGGATGCGGACATCTGCTCGACGCTGGCGGACGTCTCTTCCACGCTGGCCGCCTGTTCGCTGGAGGCCTGGGAGAGGGATTGCGCCGTTGCGGACACTTCTTCGGACGCGCTGGAAAGGTTGTCAGCCGCGCCGCGCACCTCGGTGATGATCTGCGAAAGCTTTTCCACCATGTTCTTCATCGCGGTGAGCAGCATGCCGGTCTCGTCCCTGGACTGCACATCGATCGTCACGCTGAAATCGCCCTCGGAAAGGCTGTTGGCCACGCCCACGGCCTGGCCGAGCGGACGGGTGATGGAGCGGGTGACCCAGAAGGCGATCCCTATCGCGAGCAGGAAGGCCGCCGCGCCCATGGCGAGCATCAGTGTCCGCGCCTGGCTGTATTGCTCGCTCGCCGTTTTCCCCAGCTCGTTCATCAGCTCGCCCTGGAACTGGACGAGGTCGTTGACGCGCTTGCGGTACTCGTTCGCCGCCGGGCGGAACTCGGATTCCATGAATGCCCGGCCTTCTTCCGCCTTACCTTCCTCGGCCAGCTTGATGATCTGGTTTTGCGCCGCGATGAATCGCTCGCGCGATTCGAGGATCAGCTGGAACATCTCGATTCCCTTGGGCTGAACCAGCGTCGGCTTGAGCTTCTCCCAGGCCTTGCCGATGTTGTTGCGTCCCTCGATGATGCGCTCCTTCGCAGCCTGGATACCCGGCTGGTCCCTCGCCATCAGGATGTCGCGTGCGCCGAGGCCGATCGCGTTGACGCCGGCGAGCCCGTCCTGCAGCAACAGGACTTTCGGCCATTTGTCATGGTTGACGTTTTCCAGCGACTCGTTGAGGACGGCCATGCGGGTGATTCCAATGATGGCGATCGCCACCATCAGCACCACAACCAGGCCAAAGCCCACCCCCAACCGCACCCCGATCTTCATGTTCTTGAACATTGCCGTGCCTCCCCTGTCTATCTCTGAAAAAATAAAAACCCCAAGAATCCAACCCGGTCATGCGCCATGCATGGCCATCTGCTCGTCCCGCGCGACAGCGAGCTGCACCAGCGTCGGCACGTCGAGAATCAGCGCCACTTCGCCCGTTCCCAGAATCGTGGAACCGGAAATACCCCGCAAATTCCTGAATACATTGCCGAGCGGCTTGATGACGGTCTGAAATTCGCCCATCAGCTCATCCACCACGAATCCGGCCTTCTGCCCGCCGTATTGCACGACCACGATGTTTTCACGCTTGCCCGCGGCCGCCTTGACTTCGAATTGATCGCGCAGGCGAACGAAGGGCAGCACCTCGCCGCGCAGATTGACGTAATTGCGCGTATCGGCGGCCTTTCTGTCCGCTTCGGACAGCTCGATGCATTCCAGCACCATGTCGAGCGGCACCACGAAAGCCGACTTGCCCACGCCG
>MKUE01000052.1 GCA_001897675.1 Thiobacillus sp. 65-1059
GAACACCGGCGACGACCGCCGCCGCACCCACGACATGAACACCGCGAACTGGATTCCGGATCTCTTCATGCAGCGCGTGATGGAAGGCGGCGACTGGACGCTGTTTTCCCCCAACGACGTGCCCGACCTGCACGACCTCTACGGCCGCAGGTTCGCCGAGGCCTACACCGAGTACGAGCGCCGCGCCGACCGCGGCGAGATCAAGGTGTTCAAGCGCATTCCCGCCGTGCAGATGTGGCGCAAGATGCTGTCGATGCTGTTCGAAACTGGCCATCCCTGGATCACCTTCAAGGACCCGTGCAACATCCGCAGCCCGCAGCAGCATGTCGGCGTCGTCCACAGCTCCAACCTGTGCACCGAGATCACGCTCAACACCAGCGACACCGAAATCGCCGTGTGTAACCTCGGCTCGGTCAACCTGGTGAATCACCTGAAGGACGGCAAGCTCGATCTGGACAAGCTGAAGGCCACCATCCACACCGCGATGCGCATGCTCGACAACGTCGTCGACGTCAACTACTACGCCGTCGGCAAGGCGCGCAATTCCAACCTCAAGCACCGTCCGGTGGGCCTCGGCATCATGGGCTTCCAGGACGCGCTGCAGGAACTGCGCGTGCCCTACGCGTCGAACGAGGCGGTCGAGTTCGCCGACCGCTCGATGGAAGCCGTGTCCTACTACGCCTTCTGGGCGTCGACCGAACTCGCCGCCGAGCGCGGCCGCTATTCCAGCTACGAAGGCAGCCTGTGGAGCCGCGGCATCCTGCCGCAGGATTCGCTGCAGCTGTTGATGGAGGAGCGCGGCGGCTACCTGGAAGTGGACACGAGCAGCACGCTCGACTGGGACGCGCTGCGTGCCCGCATCGGCCAGTACGGCATGCGCAACTCCAACTGCCTGGCGATCGCACCGACCGCGACCATCGCCAACATCGTCGGCGTCTCCGCGTCGATCGAGCCGACGTATCAAAACATCTACGTCAAATCCAACCTGTCGGGCGAATTCACCGTCGCCAACAAGTACCTGGTGGCCGACCTGAAGAAGCTCGGCCTGTGGGACGAGGTGATGGTCGCCGACATCAAGTACTTCGACGGCAGCTTGGCCAAGATCGACCGCATCCCGGCCGACATCCGCACCCTCTACGCCACCGCGTTCGAGATGGAAACCAGCTGGCTGGTCGAATGCGCCAGCCGCCGCCAGAAGTGGATCGACCAGGCGCAGAGCCTCAACATCTACATGGCCGGCGCCAGCGGCAAGAAGCTCGACGAGACCTACAAACTGGCCTGGATACGTGGCTTGAAGACCACCTATTACCTGCGCACGCTGGGCGCCACCTCGGCGGAGAAATCCACCGGCAAGGGCGGCGAGCTGAACGCGGTGTCGTCGAGCGGCGGGGCATACGACTCCACACGTGCTTCAGCACGTAGTGGATCGGAGTCCCTTTCAGGGGCCGGGGCGATGAGCAGCGGAAGCAGCGCGATCAACGCCGCCGCGGCGAATCTGCCGGAGCCGGAGATCGAAGGCCGCGCCTGCACCATGCGGCCGGGCGACCCCGGCTTCGAGGAGTGCGAGGCCTGCCAGTAAGGGGTAGTGAGGATAACCAGCGACTTGCTGCCCGCTTGCGGGCTTAGTCGAATGGTTAGGGGCTTTATCAGGAGCAGCACCAAAAGAAGAGGCAAACCCGGCCAAGGAGTGGCTTCGCAATGAGCGGAGGTTCGTTGGCCGGGGGTAGCCCGGCGGCTAGTCACTTTTCTTGTCTCGCCAAGAAAAGTAACCAAAAGAAGGCGACCCCGCTGCGCCACCCCTTCGGGGCGGGCCTCGACTGAACCGAGCCATCGGGGCGGCTGCGCAACTCGCCCTGGCGAGGCGCACAAAACGCGCCTCACTGCGAAGCTCGAACAGTGCTCGCCTTCATCCCCGCTGACTCGATCCAGTCGAGGTGGCGCAGAAGGGGAGCAGTGCGCAGAGGCCGCAACCAAGATTGAAAGTAGGGTGGGCAACCACCGTGGTTACAAGAACCAAAGGAGATTTATAACGATGCTGAATTTTGAAGAAGATTTCACTCCCGCCGCTCCCCGCATGGCCGCTGCTGCGCCCATGCCTGCCGTGGACCTTGCCGACACCACGCCCGCGCCGCAGACGCGCCGCGTGCAGGCCGCCGACAAGCGCGTGATCAACGGCGCGACGGACGTGAACCAGCTCGTCCCCTTCAAGTACAAATGGGCGTGGGAAAAATACCTCGCCGGCTGCGCCAACCACTGGATGCCGCAGGAAGTGAACATGAGCCGCGACATCGCGCAGTGGAAAGACCCCACCGCGCTCACCGAAGACGAGCGCCGTCTGGTCAAGCGCAACCTCGGCTTCTTCGTCACCGCCGATTCTCTGGCCGCCAACAACATCGTGCTCGGCACCTACCGCCACATCACCGCGCCCGAGTGCCGCCAGTACCTGCTGCGCCAGGCGTTCGAGGAGGCCATCCACACCCACGCCTACCAGTACATCGTCGAAAGCCTGGGCCTCGACGAAGGCGAAATCTTCAACGCCTATCACGAAGTCGAGAGCATCCGCGACAAGGACGACTTCCTCATCCCCTTCATCGACACGCTCACCAACCCCGAATTCAAGACCGGCACCCCCGAGGCCGACCAGGCCCTGCTGAAGTCGCTGATCGTCTTCGCCTGCATCATGGAAGGCATCTTCTTCTATGTCGGCTTCGTGCAGATCCTCGCGCTCGGCCGCCAGAACAAGATGACCGGCGCCGCCGAGCAGTACCAGTACATCCTGCGCGACGAGTCGATGCACTGCAACTTCGGGATCGACCTCATCAACACCATCAAGCTGGAAAACCCCCACCTGTGGACCCCCTCGTTCAAGGCCGAAATCCGCGACCTGATCCAGAAGGGCGTCGAGCTCGAATACCGCTACGCCGAAGACACCATGCCGCGCGGCGTGCTGGGCTTGAACTCCGCCCAGTTCAAGGAATACCTGCGCTTCATCGCCAACCGCCGCTGCCAGCAGATCGGGCTGGACGAGATGTTCCCCGGCGTCAGCAACCCCTTCCCCTGGATGGCCGAGATGATCGACCTGAAGAAGGAGAAGAACTTCTTCGAGACGCGCGTCACGGAGTATCAGACGGGCGGG
>MKUE01000053.1 GCA_001897675.1 Thiobacillus sp. 65-1059
GCTGCGGAAGGCGCACAGCAGCTCCGCCTCGATCTCGTATTCGTGGCGGCCCGGCCGGGTCGCGCGCATCGCGATGCCATGCGCGCGCGTGGAGATCTCGGCGGCGCGGCGCATCAGCGCCAGTTCGTGGCCATCCTTGATGAGGCGCATCTCGTCGAGCGCATGCCGCACGTCGACGATCTCGCCCGGCGCGCCTATGCCCTGCCGCGTCTTCGCGCGCACCGCGTTGAGCCAGCCGATCACCCGCGCATCCCACGCCGGATCCTGCCCCACCGCGTAGGCGAGGCGCGCGCGGTTGCCCATCAGTTCGGGCAGCCTGGCGTCGAGTTCAGCGACCGAATGGGCGGCATCGAAACCGAATTGCTGCTGCGCCGCCGCCGGGCCGTGGCGGAAGCCGTCCCAGATCTCGCGCGTCTCGTCCTTGTCGCGGCAGAACAGGATCGACTGCGGTTCGGCGCCGCCAACAAGCACCACCACCGCCTCGGGCTCGGCGAAGCCGGTCAGCCAGTAGAAATAGCTGTCGTGCCGGTAGGGATAGTGGGTATCACGGTTGCGCGGCACCTCGGGGGCGGTGGCGACGATGGCGATGCCGTCGCCGAGGGCTGCGGCCAGCCGCGCGCGGCGGCTGGCGTGAACAGAAGCGTCAAACATGGGTGCGCAGGCTTTCGTCGAGTTGTTGCAAGCGTTCGGGCGTCCCCACATCGACCCAGCGGCCGCCGAAATGTTCGCCGCTCGCGCGTCCGGCATCGATCGCCAGCCGCAGCAACGGCGCCAGCGGCGCCTTCTCGCCCGCCGGCGTATCGGCGAACAGCGCGCGGTGATAGATGCCGATGCCTGAGAAGGTCAGGCGCGAGGGGTTAGGGGTGAGGGGGGTGGCTGTCACGCGGCCGGCTTCGAGCACGAAATCACCCTGCGGGTGATGCGGCGGATTGTCGACCAGCACCAGATGCGCCTGGTCGTGGCCCGCAGCGAGCCGCGCCAGCGGCTCGGCCAGGCGGCTGAAATCGTATTCGCAGTAGATGTCGCCGTTCACCACTGGGAAAACCTCGCTTTCGATCAAGGGCAGCGCGGTGGCGATGCCGCCCGCGGTCTCCAGCGCGCTGCCCTCGCGCGAATAGTCGATCGACACCCCGAACGCCGCGCCGTTCCCCAGCGCGGCCTCGATCTGCTGGCCGAGGTGGGCGTGGTTGATGACGATGCGCGAAAAACCCGCCACACGCAGGCGCTCGATGTGCCAGACGATGAGCGGCTTGCCGCCAACCGGCAGCAGCGGCTTGGGCGTGCGGTCGGTGAGCGGGCGCATGCGCTCGCCGCGGCCGGCGGCGAGGATCATCGCCGTAACCCTGCTCAAAACGTGTACCCCACCTGCGGCTGCCTGTCCTGCAGCCCATCCAGCAAAAACAGCAGCGGCTTCAGCTCGTCATACCGCTCGCACACCTTGCGCAAATAGTGCATCACCAGCGGCATGTCCTTCAGGTAGCCGTCCTTGCCGTCGCGGTGATACAGCCGCGCGAAGATGCCGAGCACCTTGATCTGGCGCTGCGCGCCCATCCATTCGAAGTCGCGCCAGAATTCGCCGAAGTCCTC
>MKUE01000054.1 GCA_001897675.1 Thiobacillus sp. 65-1059
GTGATCGCCGACCCGGTCTCGACCTGGGTCCAGGAAATGTGCGAGCGGTCGCCGCGGCAGTCGCCGCGCTTGGTGACGAAGTTGTAGATGCCGCCCCGTCCTTCGCGGTCGCCGGGGTACCAGTTCTGCACCGTGGAATACTTGATGCGGGCGTCCTTGAGCGCCACCAGTTCCACTACCGCCGCATGCAACTGGTTCTCGTCGCGCATCGGCGCGGTGCAGCCTTCCAGATAGCTCACCGTCGCGCCTTCGTCGGCGATGATCAGGGTGCGCTCGAACTGTCCGCTGTTCTTCGCGTTGATGCGGAAATAGGTCGACAACTCCATCGGGCAGCGCACGCCTTGCGGCACGTAGACGAAGGAGCCGTCGGTGAACACCGCCGAGTTGAGGGTGGCGAAATAATTGTCGGTGTAGGGCACCACCGAGCCGAGGTATTGGCGCACCAGTCCGGGATGCTTCTGCACCGCTTCGGAGAAGGAACAGAAAATGATGCCCAGGCTCTCCAGCTTGTCCTTGAAGGTGGTGGCGACCGACACCGAGTCGAATACCGCGTCCACCGCCACCCCCGCCAGCGCCTCGCGCTCCTGCAGGGGAATGCCGAGCTTCTCGTAGGTGCGCAGCAGTTCGGGGTCGACTTCGGACAGATCTTTCGGCTGCGTGCGCGTTTTCGGCGCGGCGTAGTAGTGGATGGCCTGGTAGTCGATCGGCGCGTGATGCACCGAGGCCCAGGTCGGCTCGCGCAGCGTCAGCCAGTGGCGATAAGCCTGCAGCCGCCAGTCCAGCATGAATGCGGGCTCGGCCTTCTTGGCCGAGATGAGGCGGATGACGTCTTCGTTCAGCCCCTTGGGTACCATTTCCTGCTCGATATCGGTGACGAAGCCCCAGCGGTATTCGTCGTCGATGCGCTTGCGCAGCTCGGGATTGCTCAACCCGGGGTCAGGCAATTCGGCATGGCGCGCTTCGGTATCGCTCATGGCATTTTCTCCTGCAAGGCTTGCACGTGGATCGGCTGCAATTGCGGCCTGGCCATGTCGGCCAGGCTGACCGCTTGCAGCGCCACCCGCAGCGCGCGATTGATCAGCTGCCAGTTGGTGCGTGTCGCGCACCCCCGCTCCAGCGAGCAATTGCCCTTGCCGCGCGCGCACTCGGTGAGGGCGAGCGGACCTTCGATCGCGCCCACCACGTCGGCCACCGAAATCGCATGCGGCGCCAGGGCCAGGCTGTAGCCGCCGCCCACGCCGCGGGCGCTGGCGAGCAATTGCGCGCGCAACAGGTGTTTCAAGAGTTTGGCCACCGTGGGCTGGGGCACGCCCAGTTCGTCGGCCAGCTGCGCCGCACTGAAGCAGCATCCCGGCTCGCGGGCCATCCGCACCATCAATACGGTGGCGTAATCGGTGAGTTTGGCGATGCGTAACATGCGCGCTCCAGGATTTCCAAATAGGACTGCATTGGTTCTGTATAGTTCAGATCGGGAATGAATCAAGCCCGCAATGGCAACCCCCTCAAGGCGTGCTACAAAACTAAGTCGAGAGCCACCGAGGAGATAGCGCATGTCCCATGAAGCCGCCTTGCAGGCGACGATCGGCGATCTGGTTCAGTCAGGGCGCGGCATCCTGGCGGCCGACGAGAGCGCGCCGACCATCGCAAAACGCTTTCAGGCCATCGGGGTCGAATCCACCGCAGAAAACCGGCGCGCCTATCGCGCCCTGCTGTTGAGCGCGCCGGGGCTGGGCGCCTACATCAGCGGAGTCATCCTGTTCGAGGAGACGCTGGCCCAGAAAACCGATGACGGCAGGCTATTGCCGGCAGCTGCCTGGGAACAGCGGATTGTCCCCGGCATCAAGGTGGACAAGGGGAAAATACCGCTGGCCCTGAGTCCGGGCGATGAAATCACCCAGGGACTGGACGGCCTGGCGCAGCGCCTGGCGGGCTACCGCGAACAGGGCGCCCGCTTTGCCAAATGGCGCGAGGTCTACACCATCGGCAAACACCTCCCCAGCGTGACCGGCATGGCGGCGAATGCAGAAATGCTGGCGCGCTATGCGGCGGTGTGCCAGAGCGAAGGCTTCGTCCCGATCGTCGAACCCGAAGTCCTCATGGACGGCGATCACGGCCTGGAGCGCTGCGCGGAAGTCACCGAGGCCGTCCTGCACGCGGTGTTTCATGCCCTGCATCGCCATCGCGTCGTGCTCGAGCACATGCTGCTGAAGCCCAGCATGGTGGTGCCCGGCAAGGCGCAGCCCAAGGCCGCGCCGGAAACCGTCGCCGCTGCCACGCTCAAGGTTCTGCGGCGGACCGTTCCTGCGGCGGTGCCCAGCATTCATTTTCTTTCCGGCGGCCAGGGCCCGGAAGAAGCCACGGCCAATCTGAATGCCTTGAACCGGAGCGCAGGATCGCCGCCCTGGCGGCTGAGCCTCTCCTACGGCCGCGCCCTGCAGCAGCCCGCGCTGCATGCCTGGGGCGGCAAGAGCGGGAATGTCCAGGCAGCCCAGCTGGCCCTGCTCAAACGAGCCCGGCTGAACAGCCTGGCCATGCAGGGCAGCTATACGGCAGAGATGGAAAACGACTGACGGCGATTGCTACGGTCGGCTCAGCAGGGGACCGTCCAGCGTGGCCTCCTGCCTGTTTTTTCTATGAAAACCAGCGCAGGAAGGCTGCCGCCGTGAGGGCCAGGGTGGCCAGCGCGGCCAGGCCCTGGAAGCTACGCTTCACGCCCACATGGCCCCATTCCTTGCCGCGGGCGAGATAGACGGCTGCCAGCAGGAAGCCGGTTATCGCCGCCGCCACCTTGACGACGAGAGCGGTCATGGCGACGCTGCTGAGATCCGGCATCTCGCCGTAATAGTAGTAACTGGTGACGCCGAACAAGCCGCCGCTGGCGATTTGCGCGCCCCAGGCAAGCAGGATCAGCCAGGCAAACTGGCGCCCGTCGCCCAGGCGGGAGGCGGGCCACAGCGCGAATACCGCGCCGCCGAGCACGGCGGCGGCGCCGAAGTTATGCACCACCTGGGTCAGGGCATAGGCAAGGTTTTCCGCGCCCACCGCTTATTTCACCGTGACCTGGATGCACTGCCCGATGCCGATGGGCACGTGGGCCTTGTTCACCACCTTGACGCAGAGGCTGCGCTTGCCGGACGACAGGGTTTCCAGCAAATAATCGCCCTTGCGC
>MKUE01000055.1 GCA_001897675.1 Thiobacillus sp. 65-1059
AGGCGGAAGGCGATTATGGAAAGGGCAAGCTGCAGGAAGCGCGTACCGAGCTGCTCTGGGGGCATGCCATCGCCACATTCTGGGATACGCAACTGGGCGTGCGCTACGACAGCGGCGTGGGCCCCGATCGCGGCTGGCTGGCCTTCGGTGTGCAGGGCCTCGCACCTTACTGGTTTGAGGTCGATGCGGCGGCCTATGTCGGCGACAAGGGCAGAACCGCGTTCCGCCTGGGTGCGGAGTACGAGCTGCTGCTCACGCAGAAGCTTGTCTTGCAGCCTCGCCTTGAAATCAACGCCTACGGCAAAAGCGACGAGGCACTGGGCATCGGCAGCGGTCTTTCCGACGGCGCGGCGGGCTTGCGCCTGAGATACGAATTCACCCGCCAGTTCGCCCCCTATGTCGGCGTGGAGCGCGTCGGCAAATTGGGCAAGACCGCCGACCTGGCCCGCGCGGCGGGCGAAAAAACAGATGAAACACGCTGGGTTGCCGGCGTGCGTTTCTGGTTCTGATGTATTGCAATGACGATCGAATCACTCAACCCATTAGGAGAAACACAATGAAACTGAAGACACTGTCGATTCTGATTTTTGGCGTGCTACCGGCGATT
Source organism: Thiobacillus sp. 65-1059 (assembly GCA_001897675.1). Classification (GTDB taxonomy): domain Bacteria; phylum Pseudomonadota; class Gammaproteobacteria; order Burkholderiales; family Thiobacillaceae; genus Thiobacillus. Next base: position 608 of record MKUE01000055.1, read on the forward strand.
GCCCTGGCGGCGGGAGACCACGCTGGCGGGCATGGCATGGCTGGCCACAAGACAATGCCAGGCGGCCATGACATGTCCGCCATGGCGAAGGCGGCACCTGCGTCGATGACGGGCAAGCCAGGTGACCCGGCCAAGGTGGACCGCACCATCGAAGTCACCATGGACGATGCCATGCGATTCACCCCTGACAACATCAGCGTCAAGGCCGGCGAGACCGTCCGCTTCTTCGTCAGAAACACCGGCAGAATTCCGCATGAAATGGTGATCGGCAGCCTGGATGAGCTCAAGGCGCACGCCGACATGATGCGCAAGATGCCCGGCATGGAGCACGCCGAGCCCAACATGATCACGCTGAAGGCCGGCCAGCGCGGCGGCATCGTCTGGCAGTTCGACAAGCCGGGGACCGTGGATTTTGCCTGCCTGATCCCCGGTCATCTGGAGGCCGGCATGGCGGGCAAGGTAAGGGTTGAGTGACGGCAGTATTCCGGTCTGGATCGAAGATGACACAAATGTAATCCATCTGTCAGCTTGATGTGGCGAACCCCATTCCATACTGAACTCAATCCTCAACCAAGGCCCGTACCCGTATGAAAAATCTTGTTGCCAGCCTGCTCGTCCTGGGTCTAGCCCAGGCCGCCTGGGCCGCCCCGACAACCCCGGTGATCGATGTCTACAAAAGCCCGACCTGCGGGTGCTGCAATAAGTGGATCGACCACCTCAAGGCCAATGGCTTCACGGTCAGAGCCCATGACACCGAAAACGTGGCGGCGCACAAGATCCGTTTGGGCGTGCCGGCCGGATACGGCTCGTGCCATACCGCGGAGGTCAATGGGTATGTGATCGAAGGCCACGTTCCGGCGAAGGAAATGAAGCGTCTGCTTAAGGAAAAACCGCGTGCCCGCGGCTTGGTCGTACCGGCCATGCCGGCCGGTTCGCCCGGAATGGAAATCGGAGACCGCAAGGACG
>MKUE01000056.1 GCA_001897675.1 Thiobacillus sp. 65-1059
AACGAGGCACGCGTGGATATCTCCGAACTGCTGGCATTTGCCGTCAAAAACAAGGCGTCCGACCTGCACCTGTCGGCAGGCCTGCCGCCGATGATCCGGGTCAACGGCGACATCCGCCGCATCAACCTGCCACCCATGGACCACAAGGACGTGCACCGCATGGTGTACGACATCATGAACGACAGCCAGCGTAAGGTGTACGAGGAAACGCTGGAAATCGACTTCTCGTTCGAGATTCCCTCGCTGGCGCGCTTCCGCGTCAACGCCTTCAACCAGCAGTACGGTGCCGGCGCGGTGTTCCGGACGATTCCGTCCAAGGTGCTCACACTGGAAGAACTCAACTGCCCGCCCATCTTCAAGGAAATTTCCGACCAGCCGCGCGGCATCGTGCTGGTGACCGGCCCCACCGGCTCGGGCAAGTCCACCACGCTGGCGGCGATGATGGACTACGTCAACGAGAACCAGTACTCGCACATCCTCACCGTCGAGGACCCGATCGAATTCGTGCATCAGTCGAAAAAGTGCCTGATCAACCAGCGCGAAGTCGGCCCGCATACACTGTCGTTCAACAACGCCCTGCGCTCCGCGCTGCGGGAAGACCCGGACGTGATCCTCGTCGGCGAATTGCGCGACCTGGAAACCATTCGCCTGGCGCTCACCGCCGCCGAAACCGGCCACCTGGTGTTCGGCACCCTGCACACCTCGTCGGCGGCCAAGACCATCGACCGCGTGGTCGACGTGTTCCCGGCGGCAGAAAAGGAAATGGTCCGCTCGATGCTTTCCGAATCACTGCGCGCGGTCATCTCGCAAACGCTGCTCAAGACCAAGGACGGCACCGGCCGCGTGGCCGCGCACGAGATCATGATCGGCACCCCCGCCATCCGTAACCTCATCCGCGAAAACAAGGTGGCGCAGATGTATTCCGCCATCCAGACCGGCGGCAACCTGGGCATGCAGACGCTCGACCAGAACCTGCAGGACCTGGTGAAGCGCAACATCATCTCCGGCCCCACCGCACGCTCGGCGGCCATGAACAAGGACGCGTTCTTCGGCTAATCTGATCCAGAAGACCCGTCCGCGCAGCCGACCACCGAGGTGTCCATGAACGCAGAAAAAACCGTCCACGACCTGCTCCGCCTGATGCTGGCGAAGAACGCGTCCGACCTGTTCATCACCGCCGGCTTCCCGCCCGCGATCAAGGTCGACGGCAAGATCACCCCGGTCTCGCCGCAAACCCTGACCCCCGCACACACCCAGGAGCTGGCGCGCTCGATCATGAACGACCGCCAGTGGAACGACTTCGAGGCCACCAACGAATCCAACTTCGCCATCAACCCGCCAGAAATCGGCCGCTTTCGCGTGAACGTGTTCGTGCAGCAGGGCCGCGTCGGCATCGTGATGCGGACCATCAACACCAAGATTCCCAAGCTGGAAGAACTCAACCTGCCGCCCATCCTGAAAGACGTGGCGATGATCAAGCGCGGTCTGGTCATCTTCGTCGGCGGCACCGGCACCGGTAAATCCACTTCGCTGGCGGCCATGGTGGGCTACCGCAACGAAAACGCCTGCGACCACATCATCACCGTCGAAGACCCGATCGAATACGTGCACGAGCACCGCAAGTCCATCATCACCCAGCGCGAAGTCGGCATCGACACCGACAACTGGTTTTCCGCGCTGAAGAACACCCTGCGTCAGGCCCCCGACGTCATTCTCATCGGCGAAATCCGCGACCGCGACACCATGGAATACGCCATCGCCTTCGCCGAAACTGGCCACCTGTGCCTGTCCACCCTGCACGCCAACAGCGCCAACCAGGCGCTCGACCGCATCATCAACTTCTTCCCGGAAGAAAAGCGCGACCAGTTGCTGATGGATTTGTCCTTGAACCTCAAGTCCTTCATCTCGCAGCGCCTGATTCCGCGCAAGGGCACCAATGGCCGCGTCGCCGCCATCGAAATCCTGCTGAATTCGCCGCTGATTTCCGACCTCATCTTCAAAGGCCACGTGCACGAGATCAAGGAGATCATGTCCAAATCACGCGAACTCGGCATGCAGACCTTCGACCAGGCGCTGTTCGACCTCTACGAATCCGGCCTCATTTCTTACGAGGACGCGCTCAGAAACGCCGACAGCCTCAACGACCTGCGCCTGAAGATCAAACTGCACGGCCAGGAATCGAAGGGGCGGGACATGATGGCGGGGCTGGATCACCTGGAT
>MKUE01000057.1 GCA_001897675.1 Thiobacillus sp. 65-1059
CGAGGCGCCGGGCATGGTGTTCTGGCATCCCAAGGGCTGGATCGTGTGGCAGCAGATCGAGCAGTACATGCGGCAGAAGTTCGTCGAATACGGCTACCAGGAAGTGCGCACCCCGGCAGTGATGGACCGCAGCATGTGGGAGAAATCCGGCCACTGGGAGAACTATCACGAGAACATGTTCACCACCGCATCGGAAAACCGCGACTATGCGGTGAAGCCGATGAACTGCCCCGGCCACGTGCAGATTTTCAACAGCGGCCTGCATTCCTATCGCGACCTGCCGCTGCGCCTGGCCGAGTTCGGCTCGTGTCACAGGAACGAGCCGTCGGGCGCGCTGCACGGCATCATGCGCGTGCGCGGCTTCACCCAGGACGATGCGCACATCTTCTGCACCGAAGACCAGATCGAGCAGGAAGTGGCCGACTTCATCGTCATGCTGCAGAAGGTCTACGCCGACTTCGGCTTCAACGACGTGCTGGTCAAGCTGTCGACCCGGCCCGAGAAGCGAGTCGGCTCCGACGAGTCCTGGGACAAGGCGGAAGCCGCACTGGCGGCGGCGCTCGACAAGAACGGTCTGGCCTACGACCTGCAGCCGGGCGAGGGGGCCTTTTACGGCCCCAAGATCGAATTCACGCTGAAGGATACGCTCGGCCGGCTGTGGCAGTGCGGCACCATCCAGCTCGATTTCAACCTGCCGGTGCGGCTGGGCGCCGAGTTCGTCGACGAGGACAACAGCCGCAAGCCGCCGGTGATGCTGCACCGCGCGATCCTCGGCTCGATGGAGCGCTTCATCGGCATCCTGATCGAGCACCATGCAGGCAACTTCCCGCTGTGGCTGGCGCCGGTGCAGGTGATGGTGATGAACATCAGCGAGCGTCAGGCCGACTATGCGCAAAAAGTCACCCGGGCGCTGCGCGAGGCCGGCATCCGCGCGGTGTCGGACTTGAGTAATAACAAGATTACTTATAAAATCCGCGAACATAGCTTGCAAAAGCTGCCTTATCTGGTGGTTGTCGGCGACAAGGAAATGGAAACCGGTGCGGTCTCCGTCCGCGCCCGCGGCAACCAGGATCTGGGGCAGTTCGGTTTGGATGACTTGATGGCGCGCCTGAAAGCGGAAACGCTGGCGCGCCAGTAGCAGCGGTCAAACAAGGCGTCGGGGCTTCCCGTGTAGGGGGATTGTCCCGCGCCTTCTTTATTTTTGTTTGGCCTTTTTGCCTCGGCGCATTGCGCCAGGTTTTTTATTTGGAGAACAACTCATCGCGACAGAAAAGAAACAGACACGCATCAACGGCGAAATTACTGCCCCTGAGGTGCGTTTGGTCGGTGTGGAAGGCGAGCAGCTTGGCATCGTGAAAATCTACGATGCGCTGCGCCAGGCTGAAGAAGCCGACCTGGATCTGGTTGAAATTGCCCCGACGGCCCAGCCGCCCGTGGCCAAGATCATGGACTACGGCAAGTTCAAGTACCAGGAAAGCAAGAAGCAGCACGAAGCCAAGCTGAAGCAGAAGCAGGTCCAGATCAAGGAAATCAAGTTCCGTCC
>MKUE01000058.1 GCA_001897675.1 Thiobacillus sp. 65-1059
GCGCGTCGAGGCGCTGGAACTGGAAAACCTGATGGGGGTGGCGCGGGCGACGCTGGTGTCGGCGATTTCCCGCACCGAAAGCCGCGGCGCGCATACCCGGGAAGACTTTCCGCAGCGCGACGACGCGCATTGGTTGAAGCACACGTTGTACTCGCGGGCGGGGGATCAGGTGGATGCCAAGCCGGTGCGGTTGAAGCCGCTGACGGTGGAGACGATACGGCCGAAGGAGAGGGTGTATTGATGGGGGACATGGTTTATCTTGCCTTGCGAGGGCTTCGCTTTTCGCCTTTGGGCGAGTCACTTTCTTTTGCTTCGCCAAAAGAAAGTAACCAAAGAAAAGGCGACCCCTGCTGTGTCGGCCTTCGGCTCCCCTGCGATGCTCGCCGGCCGGGGCGGTGCGGGAACTCGCCCTGGCGGGCTCAGACACCCCGCACCTTTTCCCCCCGTCCGGCTGCGCTTCTCGGCGACACACAAGGGGCTCCAAAGCATGCGCCGGTGCTTGGTGGTGAGATGGCATTACGTGACGGCGGTAGCGGGGGGTGTTCCCCTTCAGCGCTGCCGATTTGGCGTGGGCGGACGGGGGAAAAGCGGAACCGTGTCCGAGCTCCGCAGCACGGGGCGTTTTGTGCCCCGTGCCAGGGCGAGTTGGTGGAGCGCCCGCCCGCGCGCGCCAAATCGGGAACCCGCAGGGCAGCGATGTGGGGTCGCCTTTTCTTTGGTTACTTTCTTTTGGCGAAGCAAAAGAAAGTGACTCGCCCACAGGCGAAAAGCGAAGCCCCAGCCTTCCCTCGGAAGCTAACATGAAATTCCGCCTCTACCGCTACTCCCCCGAGTCCGGCGACAAGCCCTTCATGCAGGACGTCGACCTCGACATCGACCCCGCCGGCAAGATGCTGCTCGACGCCCTGCTGGCGATCAAGGCGCAGGACGAAACGCTGTCGCTGCGCCGCTCCTGCCGCGAAGGCGTGTGCGGGTCGGATGCGGTGAACGTCAATGGCCGCAACCGGCTGGCGTGCATCACCCCCCTGGGCGAATTGAAGCAGCCGATCGAGGTGCGGCCGCTGCCGGGCCTGCCGGTGATCCGCGATCTCATCGTCGACATGGAGCCGTTCTACAGGCAGTACCGCTCGATCAAGCCCTGGCTCATCAACGACGACCCCGAGCCCGAGGTGGAACGTTTGCAGAGTCCGCAGGACCGCGCGCTGCTCGACGGCGCCTACGAATGCATCCTGTGCGCCTGCTGCACCACGGCGTGTCCTTCGTTCTGGTGGAATCCGGAAAAATTCGTCGGCCCGGCGGGTCTGCTGCAGGCGTACCGCTTTATTGCCGACAGCCGCGACGAAGCAACGCCCGCGCGGCTCGACAACCTGGAAGACCCATACCGGCTGTATCGCTGCCGCGGCATCATGAATTGCGTCGATGCCTGCCCCAAGGGGCTGAACCCGACGGCGGCAATCGGGCGCATCAAATCCTTGCTGGTGAAACGGCGTGTCTGACGCGCTGGCCTGGCGCTGCCGCCGCGGATTGCTCGAACTCGATCTCT
>MKUE01000059.1 GCA_001897675.1 Thiobacillus sp. 65-1059
GACGACGAGCTGGTTGGCCTGGCGCGCGTTCTCGGCGTTCTGCCGGACGGTGCTGGTCAGCTCTTCCATCGAGCTGGCGGTCTCTTCCAGCGAGGAGGCCTGCGATTCGGTGCGCGAGGAAAGGTCCGCGTTGCCGGTGGCGATCTCGCGGGTGGCGACGGCAATCGCCTCGGTGCCGCTGCGCACCTGGCCGACGATGCCCGCCAGGCTGGCGTTCATGTTCTTCATCGCCAGCATCAGCTGGCCGGTCTCGTCCTGCGAATGCACGTCGATCCGCTGCGTCAGGTCGCCCGCGGCGACACTTTCGGCCAGCCGGACCGCCTCATTCAGCGGGCGCGAAATGGCGCGAACCAGCCAGACACCGATAAACGCAGCAAGCAGCACGCCGCAGACAACGACCGCAACCGAAATGTTGCGCACCAGGGCATAGCGGCTCTGCGCTGACTGGAATTCGCCTTTCGCCATGTCGAGCTGGAGCTGATTGATCGCCTCCATGCTTTTGCGCACTGCGGGGTAAGTCTGGCTCAGCGGCCCCTGCATTATTTCCCCGGCCTGCTGGAAATCGTGGGCGCGCAATGCCGCGATGGCGGGGATCATGCCCTCGCGGCCGTATTTTCTGCGGTTGGCGTCGAATTCCCCGGCCAGCTTCGTTTCTTCGGCCGTCAGCCGGGTCGCCATGTAGGTCTTCCAGATCCCGTCGATTTCCTTGATGGTGTTGCTCACCGCTTCGGTCTTCTTGTCGACCGCTGCAGGATCTTCCGGGAAAGCCGTCAGCTGGCCCGCGGTCGCTTCGCCGATCGTGATCTGGTTCTGGTTCATCAGCATGGATATGCGCTCCAGCTGACCCAGCGCAACCATCCTGTCCTCGTACACCGTTTTCAGGGAGTCATTGGTGGCGCCCAGGCTGGCCAGACCCATTATCCCGCTGCCCACCAGCAGCACGGACAGAAAGCCGATCACGAAAACCAGCCGCGACTTGATGCTCAGATTCGCTAACATTTCTAGCCTTTCATCCCTAAACACACGATCAATCCGAGGCTTGCCGGGTCAGCGTACCGATCCTCCCGAAACCCCTCGCGGCATGGCCGGGACATCGACCGGGCCGGTGTCCCGGCCACTTCCGTTCAGCGCTCCAGCGACATTGCAAACACTCAGAACTCTTCCCACTCCTCGTTGCCGCCACCGGCGGCCGCGAGCTTCTTCGGCCGCGCGGCCGCTGCCGCCTTCGGCCGCGACGGCGGCAGCGCCACGGCCTCGCGCAGCACCGGCAGCACCGCCCGCTGACCGCCCACGCCGTCCAGCCTGAACACGCTCACCGCCTCGGCAAGCTTCGCCGCCTGGTCCTGCAGGCTCTCGGCCGCAGCCGCCGCCTCTTCAACCAGCGCTGCGTTCTGCTGCGTCATCTCGTCCATCTGGCCAACCGCCTGGTTGACCTGCTCGATGCCGGCGCTCTGCTCCTGGCTCGCCGCAGCAATCTCGCCCATGATGTCGGTGACCCGTTTGACCGAGCCGACGATCTCGTCCATGGTCTTGC
>MKUE01000060.1 GCA_001897675.1 Thiobacillus sp. 65-1059
GATCGGCGTCACCATCAACTGCTCCATGGTGCCGATCTCGCGCTCGCGCACGATGGCCATGGCGGTGAGCAGCAGCGAGATCAGCAGCACCACCACGGCGATCACGCCGGGGACGTTGAAATAGCGGCTTTTCAGGTCGGGGTTGTACCAGGCGCGCGAACGCAGTTCGATGGGTTCGGTCTGCGGCGGTGCCGGCTGGGCAAGCTCGCCCGGGACGGCGCGCGCCCGGGAAAATGCCTGGGTGATGCGCTGGGCGTAGTCCATCGCCACCGTGCCGGTGTTGGAGTCGGTGCCGTCGACGAGGGTCTGGATTGCCGCCTGCCGCCCGGATTTCAGGTCGTCGGCGAAGCCGCGGTTGATCTGGATGCCGATGGTGGCCTGGCCGCGGTCGAGCAGTTCGCCCAGCCGCTCCGGCCGGTCGGTGCTGTCCACCACGGTGAAGTAGCCGGAGGCGGTGAAGCGCTCGATCAGCGCACGGCTCTGCGGGCTTTTGTCGAGGTCGCACACCGCGGTCTTGATGTGGTCGACGTCGGTGGTCACGGCGTAGCCGAACATGATCAGCTGGATCACCGGCATGACGAAGATCAGCGCCTTCATGCGCGGGTCGCGCAGCACCTGGATGAATTCCTTCACCAGCATGCGATAGATACGTTCCCACATACCGCCTCCGTCAGGCCAGTCTCTTGCGGAACTTGCCGAGGGCGACGGCGAACACCGCCACCGCGAACAGCCCCAGGAAGACCAGGTCGCCCGCCACGAAAGCTGGTGGGCTGGCCTTGAGAAAAATGTTCTTCAGCACCTCGACGAAATAGCGCGCCTGCACCACGTGGGTCACCGCCTGCAGGAAGCGCGGCATGTTGTCGATGGAATAGAGAAACCCGGAAAGCAGAAAGGCCGGCAGGAAGGTGACCACCATCGCCAGCTGGCTCGCCACCAGCTGCGACTTGGCGATGGTGGAGACCATGATGCCGAGGCTCAGCCCCCCCACCAGGAACATCGCGGTGACGCCGAGCAGGAACAGGAAGCTGCCCCTGAGCGGCACGTCGAAAACCCATACCCCCATCGCCACCGAGAACAGCACGTCCAGAACGCCGATCACGAAATACGGCGCCATCTTGCCGAGGAACAGCTCGATCGGCCGTACCGGCGTGGCGATCAGCTGCTCCATGGTGCCGCTCTCCCATTCGCGCGAGACGGTGAGCGAGGTCAAGAGCGCGGTGATCACCGTCATGATCACCGCAATCAGGCCGGGGATGATGAACCAGCGGCTTTTCAGCTCGGGGTTGTACCAGACGCGCAGGCGGTTATCCACCGCGAGCTCGACCTTGCTGTCCTGCTGTGCCGCGCTGAAGCGGCCGGTGACCGCCTCGGCATAGCCCAGCGCGATGGTCGCGGTGTTGGCGTCCGAGCCGTCGGCCAGCACCTGCACCCGGGCGCTGCGCCCCTGCTCCAGGTCGCGCGCGAAATGCGGCGGGATCACCAGCGCCAGGTGGGCGCGGCCCTCATCGAGCAGGGCGCGCACGCCGGCATAGTTTTCCGCCGTTGCGACCACGCTGAAGTAGCCGGAGGCCGGAAACCCTTCCGCATAATGACGGCTGGCGGCGCTCTTGTCCTGGTCGTAGACGGCGAGCTTGAGCGTCTTGATGTCCATGGTGATGGCATAGCCGAACAGGATCAGCAGGATCAGCGGCATCAGGAAGGCCATCGCCAGCGAGCGCGGGTCGCGGACGATGTGGATGAACTCCTTTTTCACCAGCGCCCACAGCCGGATCCACGAGAAGCTGCGCGGCTTCATGCCGGCGCGCCCTCCCTGCTCCGGCGATCCTCGAGCTCGACCAGCGAGACGAACACATCCTCCATCGAGGGCCTGACCCGGGTGACGGCCGTCGCCGCCAGCCCGCGTCCGGCCAGGAAATCGCCCACTGCCGCGCTGGCCGCCTCCGCATCCTCGACCACCGCGTGCAGGGTATCGCCGAACAGCGCCACCTCCTTCACCAGTCCCGAATCTTCCAGCTGCTCCAGCGCCTCGGACGGGCGCTCGACCCGGATCTCCAGGATGTCCTCGGGAATGGCGTTCTTGAGCTCGGCGGGCTTGCCCCTGGCGATCATCCGGCCGCGCGAGATCAGCGCCAGCTCGTCGCAGTATTCGGCCTCTTCCATGTAATGGGTGGTGACGAACACGGTGGTGCCGCGCTGCGCCATCTGCGCGATCAGATCCCAGAACTGGCGGCGCGACAGCGGATCGACGCCCGAGGTCGGCTCGTCGAGGAACAGGATCGGCGGCTCGTGCAGCACCGCGCAGCCCAGCGCCAGGCGCTGTTTCCAGCCACCGGCCAGCGACCGGGTCAGGCTGTCGCGCTTGTCCGCCAGGCCCGCCATGTCCAGCACCCAGTCCTTGCGTTCGCGGCGCCTGGCCCGGGGCACGTTGTAGATGCCGGCAAAGAAGTCGATGTTTTCCTCGACCGAAAGGTCGTCGTAGAGCGAAAATTTCTGCGACATGTAGCCGATGTGGCGCTTGATGGTCTCGGACTCGGTCATGATTTCGAAACCCGCCACCCGGCCCGCGCCGGAACTCGGCAGCAACAGGCCGCACAGCATGCGGATGGTGGTCGACTTGCCCGCGCCGTTGGGGCCGAGAAAGCCGAACACCTGGCCGGTTTCCACGTTGAGCGAGACGCGGTCGACGGCGACGAAATCGCCGAACCTCCGCGTCAGATCGCGCACTTCGACGGCATGGTCCGTGCTCATGCCGCCGCCTCGGCGTCATCCCGCGTCACCCGATGGATGAACACGTCTTCCAGCGTCGGGGCGATGATCTTTTCCGCCAGCACCGCGATGCCCGCCTGCTGCAGGATGGCCCTGGCCCGCTCCGCTTCCGCCGCCTCTTCGCTGTACAGATGCAGCATGCCGCCGAACAGGCTGACGCGATTGGAGCCCAGCTGCGCGGCGAGCGCCTCGCGCGCGAGGCGCGGCTGCTCGGTTGCCAGTTCCAGCAGCTGGCCGGGGAGGCCTTCTTTCAGTTTCTGCGGGGTGTCGCACTGGATCAGGCGGCCGCGATGCATCAGGCCGACACGGGTGCAACGCTCGGCTTCGTCGAGGTAGGCGGTGGAAACGAAGATTGTCACGCCTTCCTTCAGCATGGCGTAGAGGATGCGCCAGAAATCGCGCCGCGATACCGGGTCGACGCCGTTGGTGGGCTCGTCGAGAAACAGGATTTCCGGCTTGTGGATCAGCGCGCAGGCCAGCCCCAGTTTCTGCTTCATGCCGCCGGAGAGATTGCGCGCCTGGCGCTTTCTGAACGGCGTCAGGTTGGAGAAACCGAGCAGGCGCTGTTCCAGCGGCTCGCGCTCGCGCCGCGGCACTTCGTACAGGTCGGCGTAGAAGCGCAGGTTTTCCTCGACCGTGAGGTCGCCGTACAGGCCGAAACGCTGCGACATGTAGCTGATGCGCGCCTTGATCGCCTCCGCCTCGTTCCGGATGGAGCATCCCGCCACCGTGGCCGTGCCTTCGCTGGCGGCGAGAATGCCGGTCAGCATGCGCATGGTGGTGGTCTTGCCGGCGCCGTCCGGTCCCACCAGGCCGAAGATCTCGCCGCGCCGCACCCGCAGATCGAGCCCGCGCACCGCCCACAGCTCGCCGAAGGCACGGCCCAGCCCGCTGGCCTCGATGGCGATTTCGCTCACGCCATGCCTCCGCGCGCGGCCGCAGGGATCATTGCCCGTTCCCGCCCGCAGCCGAGATGTACACATCGCCCGGCATGCCCGGCTTGAGCGTGCCGTCGCGGTTGTCGACGGTCACATTCACCGCGAACACCAGCTTCACCCGTTCCTCCTGGGTCTGCACGTTCTTGGGCGTGAACTCCGCCTGCGACGACACGTAGCTCACCCGGCCCTCGAATTCGCGCTCGGGGAAGGTGTCGACCTTGACCCGGGCGGCGGCGCCCAGGCGCACCTTGCCGATCTGGTTTTCCGGGATGTAGACCCTGAGCCAGGGCCGGGAAATATCGCTGACCGTCACCACCGGGCGGCCGGCGCCCAGGGTTTCGCCCACCTCGGCATGCTTGCGGACAACCACGCCATCTATCGGGCTCGTCACCTGCAAGTCCGCCAGGGCGACGCGGGCGGCGGCGACCGCGGCTTGCGCTTCGTCGCTTTGCGCACGCGCGGCGTTGATGGTTTCGGGGCGATAGCCGCTTTGCAGCAGCCTGAGCCTTTCCTGCGCCGCGCTCGCCTGCTGCACCGCGACGACGGCCGCGGTGCGGTCCCTGTCGCGCCGCTGCTGGCTGATGGCGCCGCCGTCGAACAGCACCTCGGAACGCCGCGCCTCTTCGTCAAGATTGGCCCGGTTGGCGCGCGCCTGTTCGAACTGCGCGCGCGCCTCGGCGATTTCCGGCGCGCGGTAGCCCTGCTGCAGATCCTTGAGGCGGGCCGCGGCAGCCTGCTGCGCGGCTTCCGCCTGGCGCAGCCGGGCGGCGGCCTCGCGGTCGTCGAGCGCCGCCAGCAGCTCGCCCGCCTTGACGCGGCTGCCTTCATCCACCGGCCGCTGGCCGAGGATGCCCGCCACGCGGAAGGCGGCGGCGACTTCGGTCGCATCCACCGTGCCCGAGGCGAATACCGCGCTTTCGTCCGGCCGCTCTGCCCAGGGCGCGAATTTCCACAGCGCGGCGGCGGCGATGCCGACGGCGACGACGCCGCCGATGACGATCTTCCTGTTCATAGTCTTGCTCCTTGCTGGATGGCGTACCCCGCAAGGGTTTTTGCGGCGAAGTTTTGATCGGGAACAGCAGCGGAATGCGCGACCCCGGCGGCGATGCCGATCCCGCAAGCCGCCACACCGCCGTGCCAGGCGAGGTAGTGCGCAGGCGTGCGCGCGCCGATGCCGGATGAGGACGGTTGCAGGCCTGTTTTCCTGCCGCCATCGGCGGGCCGGAAGCTGTCCGGCGCGAGCTCGCCGGTGGCGCGCAGCATCCGCGCCTGGCTCACGGCGATGTCGTATCCCGCCTGCAGGCGATTCGCCGTGGCCGACCACAGGGCGGATTCGGCGCCGAGCAGGTCGGTGATGGTGTTTTCGCCGCTGCGATAGCGCAGGGTCTCGATGCGCAGCGCCTCGCCGGCCTCGGTTTCTCCCTGGGCGGCCGCATCCAGCCTGGCGCGCGATTCGGCCAGCGCGCCGAACGCCTGTTCGACCTCGCTGGCGATGCGGTTGTGGGCGTCTTCCTGCAGCAGGGCATTTTGCCGCTGCTCGATCACCGCCTGTTCCACCCGCCGCCTGCGGATGCTGCCGTCGAACAGGGACAGGGACAATTGCACGCCTATCTGCGCATCGTCGTAGCCTTTCCAGTCGCCACCGGCGCTCTCCTGCGCCCTTGCCACCAGATCGACCTGCGGCAGCCGGTCGCCACGGGCGATGGCGGTTTTCTGCCGTGCCGCACGGCCCGCGGCATCCAGCCCGAGGATATCCGGACGCTGCTGCAGGGCGCGGCTCATCGCCGCTTCGAACGAAGCCGGCAGGGCCGGTGCGGTTACGCCCAGCTCGGCCAGAACGGGGGCCGGCCCGCGCTCGCCCAGCAGCGCGAGCAGCAGCGAAAGCGCGTCCTTCTCGCCCTGCGTGACCGATACCTTGTCGTAGCGTGCCTGCGACAACTGCGTCTGCAGCCGGATCAGGTCGAGCTGCGCGGCGCGGCCTTCCCGGATGCGCAGGCCGATGTCCTTTTCCTCCTGCTGCAGCGCCTTGATGCGGGAGTCGAGAACCTGCCCGAGCTGCCTGAAATGCAAGGCCTTGGTGTAGCTGGCGACGACATTGAACAGCAGGTCCTGCCCGCTGGCACGCAAGGCCTGGACCGAGGCCTCGCGGCTGTGCACGGCCAGCGCCTCGCCTGCGACCAGCTTGCCGCCGCGGTATAGCGGCAGCTTCAGCGCCAGACCGATATTGGCTATATCCCTATCCATCGGCGGAAAAACGCCTGCCTCGCGGATCGGAGTGATCAGGCTCGGGTAGGCATGGCGGGTATAAGCCGCGTTCAGCTCGACCCTGGGCAAACGCTGGCTGCGGGCGATATCCCGCTCCAGCGTTTGCCGGCCGACTTCGGCCTGCTGGCTTTTGATGACCGGATTGGATTGCGCGGCGCGCGCCATCGCCTCCCACAAAGAGAGCGGATCGCCGGCTAAAGCCGTCTTCCAGGGGGGAAGAAGAAAGGCGAGCAGCAGCAGGCGCGACAGGGGTTTCATCAGCGTATCCATTCCGGGCTTTCCATGAAATCCGCAACAAGTGAGTAACTAATTACTTATTATCTTTCCCGAATCATGTTTGTCAAGAATTTCGATCTTCCGCGCCCGTCCATTGATTAATAACAATAATTTAGCCTCACCGACAATGGGCGCATTGAACTCGATTGAAAGCTTGCGCCGAGCGCCATTTGTGCGCGGCTTTGCCGCCAGGCTCCCAAGCCACACAGCTAGTTATCGAATGCTATCTTTAGCCGCCCGGCTGGCGCCGAGCCGGCCAATCCCGCGCCTATCAGATATCCGGACGCTCAAGGCAGGCCAGCAGGGTCGCTGCCAGCGCGCGCATGGCATCGGCGCTCGTCACATAGGGCGGCATGACATAGACCGTATTGCCGATGGGGCGGATGAACACCCCCTGTTCCAAAGCCGCCCGATGAAAACGGGAGGAGAAGCCGGGACGTGCCGCCGTCACGTCGAACGCCCAGATCATGCCGGCCTGGCGGAAATGACCCGCCCGCGGGTGGGCCGCCACCCCCGCCAGCGCACGGGTGAATTCCTGCGCCTTGAGCCGGTTGGCATCGACGACCCGGTCGCTCTCGAAGATGTCCAGCACCGCCAGCGCCGCGCGGCAGGCGAGCGGATTGCCGGTATAGGAATGCGAATGCAGGAAGCCGCGCGCGGTGGCGTCGCCGTAGAACGCGGCATAGACGGCGTCGGTCGTCAGCACCGCCGACAGCGGCAGATAGCCGCCGGTGATGCCTTTCGAGAGGCAGATGAAATCGGGCCGGATGGCGGCCTGTTCGCAGGCGAACAGCGTGCCGGTGCGGCCGAAACCCACGGCGATCTCGTCGGCGATCAGGTGCACCTGGTATCGGTCGCACAGTTCGCGCGCGCGGGCCAGGTACACCGGGTGGTACATCGCCATGCCCGCCGCGCCCTGCACCAGCGGCTCGACGATGAAGGCGGCGGTGGTGGCGGCGTGCTCGGCAAGGTGCGCCTCCAGCACGGCGGCGCAGCGCAGCGCGTACGCCTCGGCCGACTCGCCGGGCTCGGCCAGCCGCGCATCCGGCGTCGGCACCTGCGCCGAATGCCGCAACAAGGGCGCGTAGGTGTCCTTGAACAGCGGGATATCGGTCACCGACAGCGCGCCGACGGTTTCGCCGTGATAGCCGTTTTGCAGGCTGACGAAAGCGTTTTTCTCCGTCCGTCCTGCGTTGCGCCAGAAGTGGGCGCTCATTTTCAGCGCGATTTCGGTGGCCGAGGCGCCGTCCGAGCCATAGAAGGCGTGGCCGAGCCCGGTCAGCCGCGCCAGCCGCTCCGACAGCTCCACCACCGGCGCGTGAGTCGCCCCGGCCAGCATCACGTGCTCGATCCTGCCGAGCTGGTCGACGATGGCGGCATTGATGCGCGGATTGCAATGGCCGAACAGATTGACCCACCAGCTGGAAATCGCGTCCAGGTAGCGGCGCCCGTCGACGCCGATCAGCCACGCCCCTTCGCCGCGCGCAATCGCCAGCGGCGGGACGGCCTCCAGTTGCTTCATCTGGGTGCAGGGGTGCCACACGGCGGCACGGGTGCGGCTTAATAAATCGTCCATGGACTTGAAATTGAAACTTTCCGCCCCTATTATTGGCACTCAACGGCGGCGAGTGCTAACAACGGCTTCGCCGCCTGCTTATTCCTTATCGGGCAGCCGCGCTGCCCATTATCAACGTACCGCAATGGAGACTTTGCAATGAAAATCCGTCCTCTGCACGACCGCGTGATTGTCAAGCGCATGGAAGAAGAGCGCAAGACCGCTTCCGGAATCGTCATCCCCGACAACGCCACCGAGAAGCCCGACCAGGGTGAAATCCTCGCCGTTGGCGCCGGCAAGAAAGACGACCAGGGCAAGCTGATTCCGCTGGACGTGAAAGTCGGCGATCGCGTGCTGTTCGGCAAGTACGCCGGCCAGGCCGTCAAGATCGAAGGCGAGGAACTGCTGGTGATGCGCGAAGAAGACATCATGGGCGTGGTCGAGCAATAAGCCTCCCCGCACGCAATTCAACCGAATTCAACTATTCAGGAGTAAGACATGGCAGCAAAAGACGTACGTTTTGGCGATTCCGCGCGTCACCGCATGGTGGCAGGCGTCAACATCCTGGCTGACGCCGTCAAGGTGACCCTCGGCCCGAAAGGCCGCAACGTGGTGCTCGACCGTTCCTACGGCGCCCCCACCGTGACCAAGGACGGCGTGTCGGTCGCCAAGGAAATCGAGCTGAAGGACAAGCTGGAGAACATGGGCGCGCAGATGGTCAAGGAAGTCGCTTCCAAGACCTCCGACATCGCCGGCGACGGCACCACCACCGCCACCGTGCTGGCGCAGTCCATCGTCAACGAAGGCATGAAGTACGTCGCCGCCGGGATGAACCCGATGGATCTGAAGCGCGGCATCGACAAGGCCGTGACCGCCATCACCGCCGAACTGAAGAAGATTTCCGTGCCCTGCACCAGCAGCAAGGAAATCGCCCAGGTCGGTTCCATTTCCGCCAACTCGGATTCCTCCATCGGCGACATCATCGCCGCCGCGATGGACAAGGTCGGCAAGGAAGGCGTGATCACGGTCGAGGACAGCTCGGGCCTGGAGAACGAACTCGAAGTGGTCGAGGGCATGCAGTTCGACCGCGGCTACCTGTCGCCCTACTTCATCAACAATCCCGACAAGCAGATGGCGATCATGGAAGATCCCTTCATCCTGCTGTACGACAAGAAGATCTCCAACATCCGCGACCTGCTGCCGATCCTGGAACAGGTTGCCAAGGCCGGCAAGCCGCTGATGATCGTCGCCGAAGACGTCGACGGCGAAGCGCTCGCCACCCTGGTGGTGAACAACATCCGCGGCATCCTCAAGACCTGCGCCGTCAAGGCCCCGGGCTTCGGCGACCGCCGCAAGGCGATGCTGGAAGACCTGGCCATCCTGACCGGCGGCACCGTGATCGCCGAGGAAGTCGGTTTGAGCCTGGAGAAGGCCTCCCTGCAGGACCTCGGCCGCGCCAAGCGCATCGAGGTCGGCAAGGAAAACACCACCCTCATCGACGGCGCCGGCAATGCCGATGCGATCAAGAACCGCATCACCCAGATCAACAAGCAGATCGACGAAGTCAGCAGCGACTACGACAAGGAGAAACTGCAGGAGCGCAAGGCCAAGCTGGCCGGCGGCGTGGCGGTGATCAAGGTCGGCGCGGCGACCGAAGTCGAGATGAAAGAGAAGAAGGCCCGCGTCGAAGACGCGCTGCACGCCACCCGTGCCGCCGTTGAAGAAGGCATCGTCCCCGGCGGCGGCGTTGCGCTGCTGCGCGCCAAGGCCGCGGCTGCCGCGGTGAAGGGCGACAACCACGACCAGGACGCCGGCGTGAAGATCGTGCTGCGCGCCATCGAGGAGCCGCTGCGCCAGATCGTCAAGAACTGCGGCGAGGAATCCTCGGTCGTCGTCAACAAGGTGCTCGAAGGCAAGGGCAACTTCGGCTACAACGCCGGCAACGGCGAATACGGCGACATGGTGGCGATGGGCGTGCTCGACCCCACCAAGGTCACCCG
>MKUE01000061.1 GCA_001897675.1 Thiobacillus sp. 65-1059
CACGGGGTGAACGGTAAAAAACACATGGCATCCGGCGCGTTGAGCATGGCGCTACTGCTGGGCGGGGGCTTGCTGTCGCCTGCCCTGGCGCGGGCGGAGATCACCGAATCCGATTTCCTCGACGACTTGCCGGTGGTGCTGTCGGCGTCGCGCCTGTCGCAGCCGGTGAACGAGACGCCGGCTGCCGTCACCGTCATCGACCAGGCCATGATCCGCGCCTCGGGCTTTCGCGATATCCCGGATCTGCTGCGGCTGGTGCCGGGCTTTTCGGTGGCTTATACCCGCGACAACACATGGGCAATCGGCTACCACGGCATGGCCGATGCGTTTTCGCGGCGCTTCCAGGTGCTGGTGGACGGGCGCTCGATCTATAGCGCCGCCTATGGACAGGTCAGCTGGGGCGAGCTGCCGCTGTCCATCGACGACATCGAGCGCATCGAGGTGGTGCGCGGGCCCAATGCCGCGACTTACGGCGCCAACGCCTTTCTGGCGGTCATCAATATCATCACGAAGGATCCGAGCCAGACGCTGGGTGACTTCGCTTCCGTGCAATATGGCGAGCAGGGCATGTCGGGGTTGACGCTGCGCCATGGCGGCGAGCAGGGGGATCTGCGTTACCGCGTGACCCTGTCCGCGCAGACCCGCGATCGTTTTGAGACCGATGTGCGCGATGGGAATGTCGCAGCGAAGATGTATGAGGAAACCCAGACCTATTTTCTGAGTGGACGGGGAGATTACCGGATTTCGTCCAGCGACGAATTCAGCGCGCAGTTTGGCCTGAGTGTCGGCGACTGGCAGGCCGGCTATTCTCGGAATCCAGAGGAGCCGACCGGGCAGAATGTGTCGGCGCAGTACGTACAGTTTAAATATCGGCGGGTGCGCGATGCCGACGACGAATGGATGGTGCAGGCATACTTCAGCCGCAATGTGCTGGATGCGCCCAATGTCACCCCTCTCGTTCCCCCGGTCTTTCCGATTGCCACCCCGTTTCTCCTCGATGCGGGGGTCGATATTACGCAGACGCGCGCCAACCTCGAGTTCCAGGCCAACCGGCGCATTACGGCGGACTGGCGGATGGTGTGGGGGGCCGAGGTGCGGCACGAAACGGTGGAAAGCCAGCGCTATTTGAATACGCACGATACGCTGGGCGGCACGCTCGGGCGCGCCTATGCCAACCTGGAATGGCGGGCGCGCCCCGATCTGCTCGTGCAGGGCGGCGCAATGCTGGAACACCACTATTTCACCGGCACCGACGTTTCCCCGCGCGCGGCGGTCAACTACACCCTGGCCGAAGGGCACACGCTGCGCCTGAATGTCTCGCAGGCCTACCGCTCCCCCACTTTCTTCGAGCAGAAAGGGAACGTGTCCTACTACACGACAACCGGGACCTTGCTCGAGCAGATATTCGCGCCTTCCAGCCCGCTGCGTCCCGAACGCATACTTTCGCGTGAAATCGGCTATGTCGGCGACTATGCGGCAATGCACATGCAACTGGATATCAAGCTGTTTCGCGACACGATCCATGATCACATTAACAGCAGCGGCTCACCGGGGCGATTCACCAACCGCGAAGATTTCTCGGTGCGTGGCGGCGACTTGCAACTGCATTGGCAGCCTGTGTCCAGTTTGCGGCTGTCGGCACAATATGCGCGCGCTTTCATCGATGCGGGCCCGAGTGTCGACCGGGACCTGGCACGGTCGGCGCCGCGCAACAATTTCAGCCTGCTCGCTCGCTACGATCTGGGGCAGGGCTGGATGGCCAGCGCTGGGGCGTATCGATCGGGGCGCATGAAATGGCTGTCCGAAGGCGATGTCACCCAAGCCTTCACTCGCTGGGATGCACGCTTGGCGCGTCGCTGGAAGTGGGAGGGGCGCGAAGTAGAAGCCGCCCTGGTGGGGCAGAACCTGGGCAAGGATTACGGCGAGTTTCGCGAGGAAAACGTCTTCAGCCGCCGCGTCTACGGCAGCCTGAGTTTGGCCTGGTAGTGCCGGCATCTTGAAACCCGGCAAGCCGGCGCCAGATTCGGACGTGTGCCCGCTGTTTGGGCTTGTGCCCGTCGTTTGGGTACTTGTGCCCGTCGTTTGGGTATAATTCCGCAACTTCTTGATTTATCGGAGCGAATCATGCCGATTTATGCCTACAAATGTGCGTCCTGCGGTTTTTCGCAGGACGAAATGCAAAAAATATCCGACGCGCCGCTGACGGATTGCCCGTCGTGCGGCAAGGCCGAATACGCCAAGCAGCTCACGGCGGCCGGCTTCGCCCTGAAAGGGACCGGCTGGTATGCCACCGATTTCAAGGGGGGCGGCAGCAAACCGGCCGAAACGAAGCCCGAAGCGCCCTCCCCAGCCTGCGGCACGGGCGCCTGTCCGGCGTGTAACTGACGCGGCGGGATCGACCTGGAAGCGGGCGGTGCAAGCCGCCCGCTTCTTCGTTTTTGACTGATTGGAACGAATGAAGCGCTATTTCATTACCGGCCTGCTGATCTGGGTGCCCCTGGGGATCACCCTGTGGGTGCTCAATCTGTTGATCGGCACCATGGATCAGAGCCTGATGGTGCTGCCCGCCGAATGGCAGCCCGAGGCCTGGCTGGGGATGCGGATTCCCGGCCTCGGCGTGATCCTGACGCTGCTGACCATTGTGCTGACCGGCATGTTCGGCGCCAATTTCTTCGGCCAGAAGATCATCGACTTCTGGGAGCGCCAGCTGACCCGCATCCCGGTGGTGAAAACCATCTACGGCAGCGTCAAGCAGGTGTCCGACACCCTGCTGTCGGGCAACGGCCACGCGTTCAGAAAAGTGCTGCTGGTGCGCTATCCGCATCCGGAGGCGTGGTCGCTGGCGTTCCAGACCAATGTGCCGGACGAGGTGACGCGGGTGCTGCCGGACGAACACGTGGCGGTGTTCATCCCCACTACGCCGAGCCCGGTGAACGGCTTTTATTTTTACGTGAAAAAGAGCGAGGTCGTCGAGCTGGACGTGTCGGTCGACCGCGCATTGAAATACATCGTCTCGATGGGCGTTGCTTCGAGCGAAGCGCGCCCCGGCATTAAATAGGCCAGGCTTTCAATTAGGAAAAAGCACATGCGTACTCATTACTGCGGCGCCGTCAGCGCCGCCGACATCGGCAACACCGTCACCCTGTGCGGCTGGGCGCACAGGCGGCGCGACCATGGCGGGGTGATCTTCATCGACCTGCGCGACCGCGAGGGCATGATGCAGGTGGTGATCGACCCCGACACCCCGGAAGCGTTCAGGCTGGCCGAGGACGTGCGCTCCGAATTCGTGCTGAAGATCGAGGGCCTGGTGCGGCCGCGTCCCGCCGGCACCGAAAACCCCAACATGCCGACCGGCATGGTCGAGCTGCTGACCAAAAAGCTGGAGGTGCTGAACCCCTCGCTGACGCCGCCGTTCCAGATCGACGACGACACCATCAACGAGAACATCCGCCTGCAGTACCGCTACCTCGACCTGCGCCGCGAGCCGATGCAGAAGAACCTCAAGCTGCGCTATCGCGTCTCCAAGCTGATGCGCGACTACCTCGACACGCACGGCTTCATGGAAGTCGAAACGCCGATGCTGACGCGCTCCACCCCGGAAGGCGCGCGCGACTATCTGGTGCCGAGCCGGGTGCACGACGGCATGTTCTATGCGCTGCCGCAGTCGCCGCAGTTGTTCAAGCAGCTTTTGATGGTGTCGGGCGTCGATCGCTACTTCCAGATCACCAAGTGCTTCCGCGACGAGGACCTGCGCGCCGACCGCCAGCCCGAGTTCACCCAGGTCGACCTGGAAACCTCGTTCATGGGCGAGGAGGAGATCATGAACCTGGTCGAGGGCATGATCCGCGACATGATGCAGAAGGCTCAGGACATAGCCCTGCCCGCCGCCTTCCCGCGCATGACCTACGCCGAGGCGATGAACAAATACGGCTCCGACAAGCCCGACATGCGGGTGACGCTGGAAATCGTCGATGTCGGCGACGTCATGAAGGAGGTCGCCTTCAAGGTCTTCTCCGGCCCGGCCAACGATCCGAAAGGCCGCGTCGCCGCGCTGCGCATTCCCGGCGGCTCCAGCTTGAGCCGCGGCGAGATCGACGGCTACACCGACTTCGTGAAAATCTACGGCGCCAAGGGGCTGGCCTACATCAAGGTCAACGATGTGACGCAGCTCAACGAATCCGGCCTGCAGTCGCCCATCGTCAAGAACCTCTCCGCAGCGTCGCTCGCCGCGGTGATCGAGCGCACCGGCGCTGCCAACGGCGACCTCATCTTCTTCGGCGCCGACCGCGCCAAGGTGGTGAACGATGCGCTCGGCGCGCTGCGCCTCAAGATCGGCCACGAGAAGGGCCACGTCGACGGCCGCACCTGGGCGCCGCTGTGGGTGGTTGATTTTCCGATGTTCGAATACAACGAGGACGAGAACCGCTGGGATGCGCTGCATCATCCTTTCACCGCGCCCAAGGACGGCCACGAGGACTGGCTCGCCACCGATCCGGGCCGCTGCCTGTCCAAGGCCTACGACATGGTGCTGAACGGCTGGGAAGTCGGCGGCGGCTCGGTGCGCATCCACAAGGAAGCGGTGCAGGAGAAGGTGTTCGCCGCGCTCAACATCGGCGAGGAGGAGCGCCGCGAGAAGTTCGGTTTCCTGCTCGACGCCCTGCAGTATGGCGCGCCGCCGCACGGCGGCCTGGCGTTTGGGCTGGATAGACTGGTGACGCTGATGACCGGCGCCGAATCGATCCGCGACGTCATCGCCTTCCCCAAGACCCAGCGCGCCTCCTGCCTGATGACCAACGCGCCCAACGTGGTCGACGAGAAGCAGCTGCGCGAACTGCACATCCGCCTGCGCAACGTCAATCCGGCGGACAAGGCGGCTTGAACCGTTTTTTCATCCGCGTATACCCTTCGCGGCATTCGCGGACAAGGATTTTGCAATGAAATTCGCCGACACCCTGAAAACCTTGCCCGAATTCGCGGGCGACAAGCTGGTGCTGACCGATGCGGCAGGCGCTGAAGTTGCGACCATCGCCAATGCCCCCGGCACCGCCGGCTCGTTCCGGGTGTATGCGCATCTCGCGCAGCAATACGGCGCAATCGACGCCGAGGCTGCTGCCGAGGGGCTGGCGATTTTCGCCGAGCACACCGAGGACGCCAGCACGCACCCCGGCAAGCATCCCAATATCGACCGCCTGATCGCCGTCCTGGCGACGGGCATCCCGCTCAACGCACGCATCGTTTGATCGCATACAAGATCCCCGTTTCGGTGCTGGTCGTCATCCACACGGCGGACGGCCAGGTGCTGCTGCTGGAGCGCGCCGACGCGCCGGGGTTCTGGCAGTCGGTCACCGGTTCGCAGGACGCCGGCGAAACGCTGGAGCAGACCGCGATCCGCGAAGTGCGCGAGGAAACTGGCCTCGATGCCGGCAAGTTCGCGCTGACGCCATGGGGCATCGAAAACCGCTACGCCATCTACGAGCGCTGGCGCCACCGCTATGCGCCGGGCGTGACGCACAACACCGAATACGTGTTCGGCCTGCAATTGCCCGCGCCGCTGCCGGTCGTGCTGGCGCCGCGCGAGCATCTGCGCTGCCTGTGGCTGCCGTGGGCGGCGGCGGCGGAACGCTGCTTTTCGCCCAGCAACGCGGCAGCCATTCGCCTGCTGCCCATGCGTTTATAATGAATAGATGGAATTTCCGCTGCATATCGCCAGTTACAACATCCACAAGGGCCTGTCGCAATTCAACCGGCGGCTGACGGTGCACGAGTTGCGCGACCGCCTCGGCACGCTGGGTACCGATATCGTGTTCCTGCAGGAAGTGCAGCACAGCCACGGCCTGCGCGCCAGCCGTTTCCAGCACTGGCCGGGCCGGCCGCAGCACGAGTTCCTGGCGGGCCACGTCTACACCGACTTCGCCTACGGCAAGAACTGCGTCTACGACACCGGCCATCACGGCAACGCCATCCTGTCGCGCTACAAGATCCTGTCGTGGGAGAACGAGGACATTTCCTCCCATGCGTACGAAAGCCGCGGCATGCTGCATTGCGAGATCGAAGTGCCGGGGATGGCGACGCCGGTTCACTGCATCAACGTGCACCTGGCGCTGAACGAGGGCGGGCGCAGGCGTCAACTGGCGCAGATCGCGGCGCGCGTGCGCAAAATGGTGCCGGACGGGGCGCCGCTGATCCTGGCGGGCGACTTCAACGACTGGCGCGTGCGCGTCGGCCGCTATTTCGAGGATGAACTCGGGCTGGTCGAGGTGTTCGAGAGCCACCACGGCAGGCCCGCCCGCAGCTATCCGTCCATCCTTCCCATGTTCCAACTCGACCGCATCTATGTGCGGCGCTTCAGCATCGAGGCCGCGCATGTCCACACCGGCAACGCCTGGCACCGCATTTCCGACCACGCCGCGCTGAGCGCCAAACTGCAACCGGCTGGATGACCGCACGCAACCGCTTGCGCGCGCTGTTTTTTCGCGGCGTCGAGCTGGTTCCCGGCAACCGGCTGCGGCTGCTGCAAAGCGGCACCGAATTCTTCCCGGCGCTGATCGCGGCAATCGATGCCGCGCACACCGAAGTCCATCTCGAAACCTATATTTTCAATGCCGACCCGACTGCCGCGGCCGTGCGCGATGCCCTGATCCGCGCCGCGCAGCGCCGCGTGCGGGTGCGCCTGCTGATCGACGGCGTGGGCTCGCGCGAGCTGCCGGCCGCCTGGCTGGATGCGCTCGCAGCGGCCGGCGTCAGCGTGCGGGTCTATCGACCGCTGGTGAACGGCTGGCGCGCCAACCCCAAGAGCCTGCGGCGGCTGCATCGCAAACTGGCGGTGATCGATGCGCGCATCGCCTTCGTCGGCGGCATGAACCTGATCGACGATTACGAGCCGGTGCGTTTCTCTGCGCCGCGGCTCGACTACAGCGTCGAGGTGCAGGGGCCGCTGATCGCGCAAATCCACCGCAGTGCGCACCACCTGTGGCGGCTGGTGGCCCTGACGCAGCTGCAGCCCGATGCTGAGCGCAAGCAGCCGCCACTCGAGCCGTCGTGGCCGACGGATGGCCGCGTGCGTGCCGCCTTCGTGGTGCGCGACAACTTCGTCCACCGCCGCGACATCGAGCGCAGCTACCTTGCCGCGCTGGCGCTGGCGCATGAAAGCATCCTCATCGCCAATGCCTACTTCCTGCCGGGAAACCGTTTCCGCAAGCTGCTGAAAAAAGCTGCCGCGCGCGGCGTGCGGGTGCAGCTTCTGGTGCAGGGCCATACCGACCACCGCTTCTATCAGACTGCTTCGCGCGCGCTCTACCACAACCTGCTGATGGCCGGCGTGGCGATCCATGAATATCAGGCCAGCGAACTGCATGCCAAGGCGGCGGTGGTCGATGGCCACTGGGCCACCGTGGGGTCCAGCAACATCGATCCCTTCAGCCTGCTGCTCGCGCGCGAGGCCAACATCGTCGTCGACGACGCGGCCTTTGCCGGCGACCTGAGGCAGCGCTTGCAGCAGGCCATCGCCCAATCCGCTCCGCTCGACCTCGCCGACTGGCAGCGCCGTTCCTGGTCGCAGCGCATGCTGTCGCGGCTGGCCTACGGCGCCGTGCGCCTGTTGCTCGGGCTGGCCGGGGTGGGGCGCCGGACCTGAGGGGATTAGATGCCGCGCTGCCGTGCCAGAAAACGATCGAGCTGGTTGGCGAACGCCTGCCGGTCCGCCTGCGACAGCGCGGCAGGCCCTGCAATGTCCGCGCCTGCGCCGCGCATCCCTTCCATGAAGTCGCGCAACGCCAGCCGCTCGCGGATGTTCTCGCTGCTGTAGAACTCGCCGCGCGGCGATAGTGCGAACGCGCCCTTGTCGATCAGCGCCGCCGCCAGAGGAATGTCCGCCGTCACCACCAGATCGCCTCCCGCCACCCGTTCCACGATCTCGGCGTCGGCGACGTCGAAGCCTTTCGGCACCTGCAGCGCGCGTATGTAAGGCGAAGGCGGCACCCGCAGCAGGCGGTTGGCCACCAGCGTCAGCGGCAGGCGCAGCCGCTCCGCCACGCGGAACAGGATGTCCTTGATCACGCCCGGGCAGGCGTCGGCGTCGACCCAGATATGCATCGCGGCGGGCTTACAGCTGCGCCGCCTTGAACGTGTCGCACCGTCCCGGATCGCCGCTCTGCATGCCGCGGCTGAACCAGCGCATGCGCTGCTCGGACGAGCCATGGGTGAAGGACTCCGGCACCACGAATCCGCGCGCCTGTTTCTGCAGGCGGTCGTCGCCCACTCCGGCCGCGGCCGCCAGCGCTTCCTCGGTGTCGCCCGGCTCCAGCACCTGCCGCTGCTTGTTGGCGTGGTGTGCCCACACCCCGGCAAAGCAGTCGGCCTGCAACTCCATCCGCACCTGCAGCGCGTTGCCCGCGGCCTCGCCCGCGCGGCTGCGCGCCGCGTGCACTTGTTCCGAGACGCCCAGGAGCGTCTGCACATGGTGGCCCACCTCGTGCGCCACCACGTAGGCCTGCGCGAAGTCGCCCGGCGCATCGTGGCGCTGCGCCAGATCGTTGAAGAAACTCATGTCGAGATACAGCTTGTGGTCGGCCGGGCAGTAGAACGGCCCCATCGCCGCCTCGGCGAAGCCGCACGCCGACTCCACCGCGCCGGAAAACAGCACCAGCTTCGGCTGCTGGTAGCGCCGGCCCGAGCCCTGGAACAGCGTGTCCCACACGTCTTCCGTGTCGGCCAGCACCACCGACATGAATTCCTTGAGTTTTTCCTCTTCCGGGCTGAACGTCGCCGGCGGCTGTTCGGCCTGCGTCGGCGCCAGCGTGCCCGCCTGGTTCAGCACCACCGCCGGGTCCACCCCGAAATACATCGCCACCAGCGCCAGGATAATCGCCCCGATGCCGCCGCCGGCGATCCCCTTGCGGCTCACCCGCATGCCGCGCCGGTCCTCGATGTTGTCGCTGCGTCGTCCGCGTTCCCAGCGCATGGTGTGCCCTCCCATCGTTCGCTTGTCCGCCTCATTCTAGCCGCGGCTTGCGCGCTTTTTCAGGAACGGGCCCCGGCTTACGCACGGCGCCGGCTTGGCAAATTCCATTCGTGCACGTATATTGTTTTATGATTTGTACGTATATCGAGGTGCGCCATGTCCGCCAACAAACTCACCCTCAGCATCGATGCCGACACCGTCAAAAAAGCCAAGCGCTACGTTGCCGCGCATGGAACCAGCCTGTCGCGCCTGCTGACGCAATACCTGGCCAGCCTGCCCGACGAGACCGGCGAGCCTTTGCCGCCCAGAGTGGGTCGGCTGGCCGGCGTACTGCCGCCGCAGACAGATATCGAAGAATACAAAGCCCATCTTCACGGCAAACACGGTCTGTGAAACTCTTCATCGATACCAACGTCGTGCTCGATGTGCTGGCGCAACGTGAGCCATGGTTTGACGATTCGGCGCGTTTTCTGGCGCACGTCGAGCAGGGCGGCGCAACCGGGCATATCGCTGCGTACACCCTTACCACCTTGCATTACTTGTTGGCCCGGCATCTGGGGCAAGGCAAGACCGCTGCTGTTCTGATCGACCTCACCGCCATGCTTCGCGTCGAACCTGTTGATCATGGCGTCTTGCAGCAGGCGCTGGCTCTCGGTTGGCGCGATTTCGAGGATGCCGTCCAGGCCGTCACCGCTGCCCAGTGCCAAGCCGATTATCTCGTCACTCGCAATCCACGCGACTTCAAGCAGAGTCTGATTCCCGTCATTACGCCAGCCGAGTTCCTGGCACTGCTTGTCTGAAATTGTTGCTCTAGTGCAACAAAACAACACTTTCCCCCGGCCGTTGCAGAAAAAACAACAGGTTTCCTTGCCGCTCGGCTCCGGGTCTGGATAATCGACCTCGTCCAACAAGCACATATCCGTGTGGGACAGCTCTGCAGAGCTTCAAACCATAACTGGTTTTATTTTTTACTTTCTTAGGAGAAAGCAATGAAAAAATCCCTGATCGCCCTGGCTGTTGCCGGCGTCGTTTCCGCTCCCGCTTTCGCGGCCACCAGCAACGTCGACGTGTACGGCAAGCTGCACGTGTCCGTGTCGGCTTTCAACGACCAGGAGGCAGGCGTCGAGGACATGCAGGTTTCCTCCAACGCCAGCCGTATCGGCTTCAAGGGTTCCGAAGACCTGGGCGGCGGCCTGGCCGCCATCTGGCAGATCGAGACCGGCGTCAACATGGATGAGACGGGTGGCACCTGGGCTAACCGTAACACCTTCGTCGGCCTGAAGAGCGACGCCATGGGCACCCTGATGATCGGCAACTACGACACCCCGCTGAAACTGATCGGCCGCAACATCGACCTGTTCGGCGACACCCTGGCCGACTCGCGCAACGTGACCGCAGGTCTGTCCGACACCCGCGGCCGGAACTCGGTGACCTACATGTCGCCCAGCTTCAGCGGCCTGGCCTTCGCCGCCCAGTACAGCAATTCGTCCGATAGCAGAACCTTTGGCGATGCGACCGACGATTCCTTCTGGAGCCTGAACGGCACCTACACCAACGGCCCCCTGTTCGTGGGCCTGGGCTATAGCGACGGCGACGCGCTCGAAGCCGGCGGTGTCGACAAAGAGTGGCGTCTGTCTGCCGGCTACAGCTTCGGCGACTTCAAGGTGGTCGGCCAGTACGACAAATTGAAAAGCGAGTTCAGCAACGACGACTACAGGGCCTGGCTGCTGGGCGGTGCCTACACCATGGGTAACGTGGTCCTGAAGGCCAACTACATGGACGGCGAGTGGGACGGCTTCAACGGCGATATCAAGCAGTGGACCATTGGCGCCGACTACAACCTGTCCAAGCGCACCACGGTCTACGCCCTGTATGCTGACGGCGAAAACATCGGCTTCGGCTTCGGCGCCGGCGGCAGCGACCGCATTGGGCCTGACAACGAAGATGTTTCCGTCTTCTCGGTGGGTGTGGTTCACTCCTTCTAATTCAAGGCCGGGATAGCCCGGTTTGAACGATGAAGTTAAACGGGCTCCTGCGGGAGCCCGTTTTTTATGTCTGTCGTGCGGTGAGGGCGGGTAAACTCGCGGCTTTGTGGCGTCCTCGCCGTCGTCCATCCTCGGCTCTCTTTATGCAAGCTCCCCATGCGCCCCTCCTTCCGCCGGACCTGCAGCAGGCCTTGCGCATGGCGCTCGAATACCGCAAGAGCGGCCGCCCGGCGGAGGCGGCCGCGCTCTACCGCCAGCAGTTGGCCGTGTATCCGCGCCAGCCCGAGTTGCTGGGGCATCTCGCGGATCTGCTGTTGAGCCAGGGCGATTTTCCGGCAGCGCTGCCGCTCGTCGAACAGGCGCGCGCGGCTGCGCCGGGGCAGGCGCAGTTCTGGCTGATGCAGGCGCAGTGCCTGCTCCAGCTCGGCCGCGCGAAGGACGCGCGCAAGCTCATCACCGAGGCCATCGGCAAGGGGCTGCGCCATCCGCTCGCCGACGAGTTGCTGCGCCAGGCACGCGCCGGCGACAAGGCGAAGCCGGGCAAGCCGGTGCCGCTGAACGAGGTGCTGCGCCAGCTCGATACGCTGATGCAGGCAGGGCGCCACGCGGAAGCCGAGCGGCTCGGCCGCGAACTGCAGCCGCATCACGCGAAATCGCCGCATCTCGCCTACCTGCTGGGGATGGCGGCCTTGCTGCAGGGGCGGCCGCGGGACGCGGTGCCGCTGTTCGAGCGGGCCGTGACGCTCGATGCGGGCATGGTGCCGGCGCTCTACAACCTGGGCTTCGCGCTGGACGGGCTGGGACGCCTCGACGAGGCGGCCGCTGCCTACCGGCGCGCATCCGTGCGGGCGCCGCAACTGGTCGACGCGCACAACAATCTCGGCCACGTGCTGCAAAAGCTCGGCCGCCACGACGAGGCGCTCGCCGCCTTCGAGCGTGCGCTCGCCCTGCGCCCGGACGCGGAAATCCACATGAATCGCGGCAACGCGCTACGCGATCTGGAGCGTACCGAGGAGGCGGTGGCAGCCTACGCAAGCGCGCTCGAGCTGAAGCCGGACTTTGCCGAGGCCCTGACCAATCTGGTCGCGGTCCAGTATCTTCTCGGCCGCTTCGAGGACGCTTTGCACACCTCCGAGCGCGTAATCGAGTGCCGCCCCGACGCGTTTACGGGCTACCTGAGCAAGGGTAGAGCTTTGCACGAACTCAAGCGCTACGACGAAGCGGTGGCCGCTTTCGAAATGGCCTTGACGTTGAAGCCGGACGACGCCGAAACCTACAAGAATATGGGGGTAACCCTCAAGAAAATTGACCGCTACGAAGCGGCAATCGCCTCATTGCAGCGAGCCGTCGCGCTACGCCCGGACTCGGACAACGCGATCAATCTTCTTGCCGGGGCGCTGCTCGACGCGGGGCGCCATGATGACGCGCTGGCCATGTATCGGCGAGCACTGGCGCTCGACCCGGATGGCCTGTTCAGACTGCACAGCAACATGTTGTTGGGCCTCAACTACCAAGCGGGAACATCCCCGGCATCGCTGTTTGCGGAAGCACGCGCCTACGGCAATAAGGCGGCGCGCAAGGCGAAGCCGTTCGGGCGCCATGACAACCTGGCGGATCCGGAACGGCGCCTGCGCGTGGGCTTTGTTTCGGGTGACCTCGGTCAGCATCCGGTGGGTTTCTTTCTGCAGAACGTGCTCGAAAGCCTCGATCCCGAAAAGCTGGAACTGTTCGCTTATGCGACGGCCATCCGAAGCGACGAGCTCAACGATCGGTTGCGTCGCTCGTTCGGGCACTGGTGTGATGCAACGAATTCGAAATTCATCGACGATCAAACCCTGGCTGCCCGTATTCATGAAGACGGGATCGACATCCTGATTGACCTGGCTGGCCATACGGCCAAGAACCGCCTGCCAGTGTTCGCATGGAAGCCTGCTCCGGTCCAGGTGACCTGGCTGGGCTATCTCGGCACGACCGGCCTGGACGCGATAGATTACGTGCTGGCCGACCCCTGGGCCCTGCCGGCCGGCGAAGAGGGACAGTTCACCGAGACGCCCTGGCGCATGCCGGAATCCTACATCTGCTTCTCGCCGCCGGACCTGCCGATCGCGGTGGAAGCTTCGCCGGCGCAGGGCAAGGGCTACGTCACCTTCGGCTGCTTCAACAATCTCAACAAGGTGACCGACGAGGTGATCGCGGTCTGGGCGCGCCTGCTGCAGGCCGTCCCCGACGCGCGGCTCTATCTGAAGACCAGGAGCCTCGGGGCGCCCGAAGTGCGCGAGAACGTGCTGGCGAAATTCGCGTCTCAGGGTGTCGACACCGTGCGCCTGACGCTCGAAGGGCAATTCGCGAGCCAAGAGGATCACTTCCGCGCATACCACGCGCTCGACATCGCACTCGACCCCTTCCCCTATCCCGGCATCACCACCACCGTCGAGGCACTATGGATGGGGGTGCCGGTGCTTTCGATGCGCGGGGACCGCTTCATCAGCCACCAGGGCGAGACGATCCTGCATAACCTCGGCTTGCCGCAGTGGATCGCCGGGAACGCTGACGACTACGTGGCGAAGGCGGCGGCATTCGCCGCCGACGTGCCGATGCTCGCCGAGTTGCGCGCCGGCCTGCGCGCGCGGCTGCTGGCGTCGCCGCTGTGCGATGCGCCACGCTTTGCCCGCAACCTTGAGGCCGCGCTCAGGGGGATGTGGCTCAAATGGTGCGAAACGGGGCCTGACCATGCTGGTTGACCAAGCAAATCTCAGGGCCGGACACGATCGCAGGTGTGGATGACGAGTCGCGTGCAGCTGCCGGTGACGCGGTGCGCGAGGACGGCATCAGCTAGACGTTGCAGTCAGTGGGCGCGCGCTATGTGCAGCTTGAATCACACCTGCGAGCGCAGCGGAACGCTGTGGGAGGCTCGCCACGAACGGAATCAACAATGTGCCGTTCGTCCGTTCGATACGCTGACGACGCAGCCTGAGCTTGTCGAAGGACTTGTTCAGGGCTTCCCTTGTAAAGATGAGATGGACGGGCGCCTCCGGGAGCCCGTTTGCCTTTTTGGCAATCAGCCTTCCACCACCTCGAAATCGTGAGTGATCGCGGCCGTCTTGCCGAGCATGATCGAGGCGGAGCAGTATTTTTCGGCGGAGAGTTTCACCGCCTGCTCGACACGCTTGGGGTCGAGCGCCTTGCCGGTGACGGTGAAGTGCACGTGGATTTTCGTGAAAACTTTCGGGTCGCTGTCGGCGCGGGTGGCGTCGAGGTCGGCGACGCAGTCGCTGACCTGCTGGCGGCCCTTGCGCAGGATGTGAACGACGTCGAAGGCGGAGCAGCCGCCGAGCCCCAGCAGCAGCATTTCCATCGGCCGCACGCCGAGGTTCCTGCCGCCGGATTCGGGCGGGCCATCCATGACGACGCTGTGGCCGGATTCGCTCTGGCCGACGAAGCTGACGCCTTCGATGAGTTTGACACGGGCTTTCATGGGGTTTCCTCAGGTTCGCGAAGTGCGGAGTTTGTACCACAGAATGCCCAGCCATTCGTGCAGGGCAAGGCTGCTGTCGCGCAAGCCGGCGGGAGTGGGCAGCAGGTCGAGGATGGAATCGGGGCGGGTGCCGGAAAATTGCAGCCCGGCCGGAACGACATCGAGTCCTTGCGCCTCGAACAGCGGCACGGCGCGCCGCAGGTGCCAGGCGTGGGTGACCAGGACGATGCGCCGGACGCCCTTGTTTTTCAGCAGCGCCGCCGATAGCCGGGCGTTGTCCCAGGTGGTGAGCGAGGCGTCTTCGGCCCAGCTGGCCGCGATGCCGTATTCGTTCTGCAGGATGTGCTGCATGATGCGGCCTTCAGCGAGTGTGCCGCCGCCGGGCTTGCCGCCGCTGGCGAGGATGGGCAGACCGCTGGCGCGATGCAGAAAGGCCGCGTAGCGCAGGCGTTCCAGGCTGAAGCCGTTTACGGTGTCGCCGCCGTATTCGGCCGCCGCTACGCGCCGCCCGCCGCCGAGGACGACGATGGCGTCCGCAGTGGCCAGGTCGGCCGGGCTGACAGGCATGCTGATTTCCAGGGTTTTCTGCAGCAGGCCGCCGACCCAGGGAGTGGACAGGGCGTACAGCGCGGCGGTCGACAGCAGGATCAGCGAGATGGCGAGACGGCGACGACGACGGCAGAGAACAAGCCCGGCGGCCAGCAGCAAGACCAGCAAAAGCGGGGGCAGCAGGGCGGCGGCGATCAGGTTGGTCATGAGCCAGGCAGTCATGCGGCGATTGTATGCGGGAGCGAGGCGCTGGCCGCGATTGTTACGCAGTGTTTGACTTTGCTCCGGGCGGGCGGTTAAAATGCCCGGCTTTCCGAGAATGTCCTCTGTGCAGAGGTTGGGTCATGAAAACCTTTTCCGCTAAAACGCATGAAGTCAAACGCGACTGGTTCGTGGTTGATGCCGATAACAAAGTGCTGGGCCGCCTGGCTTCCGAGATTGCCCGCCGTCTGCGCGGCAAGCACAAGCCCGAGTTCACCCCTCACGTCGACACCGGCGATTACATCGTTGTGGTCAACGCGGGCAAGATGGTGGTGACCGGCAACAAGGGCCTCGACAAGAAATACTATCGCCACTCCGGTTATCCCGGCGGCATCTACGAAACGAACTTCGACAAGATGCAGGAACGTTTTCCCGGCCGCGCGCTGGAAAAGGCGGTCAAGGGCATGCTGCCCAAAGGCCCGCTGGGCTACGCCATGATCAAGAAAATGAAAATCTACGCGGGCGCGGACCATCCGCACGAGGCTCAACAGCCCATGCCCCTCGACATCAACGCATAAGGTCGCATCATGATCGGTAACTACAACTACGGTACGGGTCGTCGCAAGGAATCGGTTGCGCGCGTGTTCATCAAGGCAGGCAGCGGCAAGATCGTCGTCAACGACAAGCCGGTGGACGAGTATTTCTCCCGCGAGACCGGCCGCATGATCGTGCGCCAGCCGCTGGTGCTGACCGACAACCTGAACAAGTTCGACATCATGGTCAACGTGTCCGGCGGCGGCGAATCCGGCCAGGCCGGCGCGGTGCGCCATGGCATCACCCGCGCGCTGATCGAGTTTTCGGCCGAGATGAAGCCGGCGCTGAAGGCGGCGGGTCTGGTGACCCGCGACGCCCGCGAAGTCGAACGCAAGAAAGTCGGCTTCCACAAGGCCCGTCGCCGCAAGCAGTTCTCCAAGCGCTGATCGCTTGCCGGTCAAAAAAGCCGTCCGTTTCAGGGGCGGCTTTTTTTATGTCTGTCATCGGGCGTGTCTTACAATAACGCTCATTATTTGGATCGGAATCACGCCATGATCAAAGTCGGAATTGTGGGCGGCACGGGCTACACCGGGGTCGAGTTGCTGCGGCTGCTGGCGCGCCACCCGCAGGTGGAATTGAAGGCCATCACCTCGCGCAAGGAAGCCGGGATGCCAGTGGCGGACATGTTCCCCAACCTGCGTGGCCGGGTAAAGCTGGCGTTTTCGACGCCGGAAGAGGCCGGACTGGAGCGCTGCGACGTGGTGTTCTTCGCCACGCCCAACGGGGTGGCGATGCAGCAGACCCGCGCGCTGCTCGATGCCGGCGTCAAGGTGATCGACCTGGCTGCCGACTTCCGCATCAAGGACATTGCGGAGTGGCAGAAGTGGTACAGGATGGAGCACGCCTGCCCCGATCTGGTAGCCGAGGCGGTGTACGGCCTGCCCGAACTCAACCGCGACAAGATCAGGGGCGCAAGGTTGATCGCCAACCCCGGCTGTTATCCAACCGCGGTGCAACTGGGCTTCCTGCCGCTGCTGGAATCCGGCGCGGTGGATGCCGGTTTTCTGGTGGCGGATGCCAAATCGGGCGTTTCCGGCGCCGGACGCAAGCCGGAAACCCATATCTTGTTTGCCGAGGCGGCGGACAACTTCAAGGCCTACGCCGTCGGCGGCCATCGCCACTGGCCGGAAATCAAGCAGGGGCTGGACAGCTTCGCCGGCAAACCGGTGGGCTTCACCTTCGTGCCGCACCTGACGCCGCTGATCCGTGGCATCCATGCGACGCTGTATGCGAAGCTGAGCGCCGACATCGATCTGCAAGCCCTGTTCGAGCAGCGCTACGCGGGCGAGGCTTTCGTCGATGTGCTGCCCGCAGGCAGCCATCCGGAAACCCGCTCGGTACGCGGCGCCAACGTGTGCCGCATCGCGGTGCATCGGCCGCAGGGCGGCGACACCGTGGTGGTGCTGTCGGTGATCGACAACCTGGTCAAGGGTGCGGCGGGGCAGGCGGTGCAGAATATGAACATTTTGTTCGATCTGCCCGAAGACACCGCGCTGACCGATGTGGGAATGCTGCCTTGACGGCTGGCGCGGAACTCCGCGGCCAGAACAGGGTCTTTGCTTGACGACGCGCGGGTGATGCGGATAATCACCCCACACATTTTCAAGGAGCATCGCCATGAATGCAGTAACCGAAATGGAATCCCCGCTGGTTTTCACCGATAGCGCGGCCAGCAAAGTCAAAAGCCTGATCGACGAAGAAGGCAACCCCGATCTGAAACTGCGCGTGTTCGTTTCGGGCGGCGGCTGCTCCGGCTTCCAGTACGGCTTCACCTTCGACGAAGCACAGAATGCCGACGACACCGTGATGGTGAAGAACGGCGTCACCCTGCTGGTCGATTCGATGAGCTTCCAGTATCTGATGGGCGCTGAAATCGACTATTCGGAAGGCTTGGAAGGCGCGCAGTTCGTGATCAAGAATCCGAACGCTACCACCACCTGCGGCTGCGGCTCGTCGTTCTCGGCGTAAGCGCTTCTTCGCCCAATGAAAAAAGCGGCTTCGGCCGCTTTTTTCATTGGGGGCCGCGCTGAATCGCCGCTCCTGCAAGGCAGGAAGGCCGCCCCAGCCCGACGGCGGGCTGTTCAAGCCGGGTAGATCGCTCCCAGAATCCGTTCGCCCCGGGCACCTGTCACCGCTGGCAGGTTGCCCGGTTTGTGATGCAGCGCCTGCCGGGCCAGCCAGGCGAAGGCGAGGGCCTCCACCCAGTCCGGCTCGATGCCGAGCGCAGCGGTCGTTGCCACCCGAACATTCGGCAGGCGGGCGAGAATGCGTTGCATCAGCACGCCATTGTGCGCCCCGCCGCCGCAGACGTAGAGTTCCTGTGCGCCGCCGCAGTCGCGGCTCACCGCATTGCACAGGCTCATGGCAGTGAATTCGAGCAGGGTGGCCTGCACATCGGTTGGGTCGATGGCGCGACCAAGGCGGGCGAGCGTCGTATCCAGCCAGTCCAGGTTGAATTGCTCGCGCCCGGCGCTTTTGGGCGGCGCTTGTTTCAGATAGGCGTGCTGGGCCAGCAAGTCCAGCAGAGCGGGGTCGACGCTGCCGCCGGCCGCCCAGGCGCCATCGCGGTCGTAATGGGCGCCGCGGTGCCGTTTGATCCATGCGTCCAGCAGCATGTTGCCGGGACCGGTATCCCAGCCGCGCACGGCGCCGCTTGCCGGCAGATCGGTGATGTTGGCGATGCCGCCGATGTTGGCGATGACGCGGTGAGCGTCCGGATGCCGCAGTGCCCGGGCATGAAAAGCGGGCACCAGCGGCGCGCCCTGACCGCCGGCTGCGATATCGCGGCTGCGGAAGTCGGCAACAACGGTGATGCCGGTGAGTTCGGCCAGCAGGGCGGCATTGCCGATCTGCAGCGTGTAACTGTCTGCGGGGCGATGGCGCAGGGTCTGCCCATGACAGCCGATTGCGCGTACGGTGGCGGGCGCGATGCCGTCGAGCAGCCCCTTGACCGCTTCGGCATACAGGCGCGCAAGTTGATTGGCGGCGACGGCGGCGAGATGGATTTCGTCGGGCTGCGGCGCATGCAGCGCCAGCAGCTGCGCACGCAGACTGTCGGTGTAGGGCAGGTAATGGCTGCGGAGAAGGCGGGGCTGGCCCGCGGAGCTTATTCCGGCGAGAACTGCATCGACACCATCGAGACTGGTGCCGGACATGAGACCGACATAGTGTTCGGTCTCATGTATGGGGGGAGTGCTCAATCGAGCGCGGCGAGGTTGGTGCCGCGCAACAGGGCCAGCTTGTCAGACCAGCTGGCCGTCTCCTGCAGGAAGCGTGCGCGTTGTGCCGTGGCCAGCGGCGGCGAACCCGGCAGCTTGATGGTCATGGGATTCTGCGGCCGCCCGGCGATGCGTACTTCATAGTGCAGGTGCGGGCCGGTGGAGGCGCCGGTCGAGCCGACGTAGGCAATGACCTCGCCCCGGCCGACCGAGCGGCCGGAACGGATGCCCGAGGCGAACGCGCTCAGGTGGGCGTAGTAGGTTTCATAGCCATTGGAATGCCGCAGGATGACCAGGTTGCCGTAACCGCCTTTGCGTCCGGCGAACACGACGGTGGCATCGCCGGTGGCCTTGACCCGGGTACCGGTGGGCGCGCCGAAGTCGACGCCGGTATGAGCGCGGTGGAAGCCGAAAACGGGATGCTTGCGTGAATTGCTGAAGCTGGAGGTGACGCGCGAGAATTCGAGCGGCGAGCGCAGGAAGCCTTTTTTCAGCGATTCGCCCTCGGGGGTGTAATAGTCCTCGCGTCCGAACGGATCGCGGAACAGCACGGCACGGTAGGATTTGCCGGCATTGACGAATTCGGCCGCCAGCAGTTTGCCGGCGGCAATGGGTTCGCCATTGCGGTAGTTGACCGTGTAGATGACCGAGAAGGTGTCGCCGCGACGCAGGTCTTCGCGGAAATCCAGGCTGGTGGAGAAAGTTTCGGCCATCTGGTCGGCGATCCTGTCGGGGATGCCCGCGCTATCGGTGGCGCCATACAGCGATGTCAGGATGCGGCCGGAGCGCATTACGACCCGGGTTTCAAGCAGGTCGCTGGTTTCTTCGGCGACGTAGCCGTCGCCTTGGCGGCGCACCGTGAGGGCGGGGGCGTCGCTACGCTCGAACCGAATGCTTAACAACTGGCCATCCTGAGTGGTGGTGGCCTGGATGCGCTTGCCGGCACGAATGCCGGACGCCATCTGGCGCACCGCGTCGGCACTCAGCAAACGCTGGATTTCCAGATCGTCGATCTTGAGCCGCGACAGCGCGCTGGCGAGGGTGTCACCGGACTGGATCAGGCTTTCGCGTTCGAACGTGCCGACCGCGCTGGCGCCGGCCAGCGTCGGCAGGGTGATGGCTTCGGTGATGGTTGCCGGGGCGAGGTCGAGTGTGTTGGTGTCCGGTGCCAGGCCGAAAGCGGCAACAACACCGAAAAGTGGCAAGCTGGAGAGTGCAACCAGAGTGCGCAGGCTGAAGCGGCGTTCCGCTCCGCTCATGCGATCGGTTAAGATTCTCAGTTTGGCGAGCGGCATAAACCGTCTCCCTATCCGTAATCGAGCCGGGAGTCTAACACAAATGGTCCCGGGAGGTTTTGTCAATCCAAACAGCAGCTTGTGTGCGCTGGGTGAAGCGGTATTCATGGTTTACGGCCAGGCCTGAACAAACTTGACCCGCTATAAGAGAGGAATTTGATGCAGGACGCCTTGCAGGAAATCAAGCGTGGAGCCGATGAGTTGCTGGTCGAGGCCGAGCTGATCGAGAAGCTGAAAACGGGCCGCCCGCTACGGATCAAGGCGGGATTCGACCCGACTGCGCCCGACCTTCATTTGGGCCACACTGTATTGTTGAATAAATTGCGCCAGTTTCAGGTGCTGGGGCACCAAGTCATTTTTCTGGTGGGGGATTTCACCGGCATGATCGGCGACCCCACCGGCAAAAACGCCACGCGTCCGCCGCTGACCCGCGAGGCGGTAGCCGAAAACGCCAAGACCTATCAGGAACAGGTGTTCAAGATACTCGATCCGGCTCTGACCGAGGTGCGCTTCAATTCCGAATGGATGGAAAACCTGGGGTCGGCCGGCATGATCCGGCTGGCTGCGACCCATACCGTGGCGCGGATGCTGGAGCGTGACGATTTCCATAAGCGTTATGCCGGCCAGCAACCGATCGCGATCCATGAGTTTCTGTACCCGCTGATCCAGGGCTACGACTCGGTGGAACTGAAAGCGGACGTTGAGCTGGGCGGTACCGACCAGAAATTCAACCTGTTGATGGGACGCGAGCTGCAAAAACATCACGGGCAGCCGGCGCAGTGCATTTTGACCATGCCGCTGCTGGAAGGGCTGGACGGCGTCAACAAGATGTCGAAATCGCTGGGCAACTACATCGGCATCGATGAGCCGCCGCAGGAAATTTTCGGCAAGCTGATGTCGGTGTCCGATGAGCTGATGTGGCGCTACATCCGCTTGCTGTCGTTCGAGTCGCTGGCCACTATCGCGGACTGGAAGCAGCAGGTCGCCGACGGCGCCAATCCGCGCGACATTAAAGTGCGGTTTGCGCAGGAGATCGTTGCGCGCTTTCATGGGGGGGCGGCGGCGTCCAAGGCTTTGGCGGAATTTGAAGCGCGTTTCCAGAAAGGCGCGCTGCCGGACGACATGCCGGAAATCAGCCTGCCTGCGGTGGAAGGGGGCCTGCTGGTGCCGCAGCTGTTGAAACAGGCCGGGCTGGTTGCCAGCACCTCGGATGCCATTCGCCAGATTGCCGGCGGCGGCGTCAGGCTGGATGGGGAGCGCGTGGCGGATAAAGGCGTGGCAGTGCCGGCGGGAGCGACGGTGGTCGCTCAGGTCGGCAAGCGAAAATTCGCCCGCGTCACGGTTATTTGAAATTAATTTGACGAAAGTGTTGACGGATTATTTTTGCTCTGTAGAATGCGCAGCTTCTCGAAACGCAGCGCGATACGCAAACAGCGCAAAGCACTGCTAATCGATTGATCTTTAACAATTTACAGCCGATAGGTGTGGGTGTTGTTGCGGTAGTTGGATCGACTTTGGTTGGTCTGACAACTAGCATAAATGCTCACACTTTAATGAAGTAATTCATTTGAGTTGAGCGACTGAAGTATTAGTAGTAATTGCAGAGATTGAACTGAAGAGTTTGATCCTGGCTCAGATTGAACGCTGGCGGAATGCTTTACACATGCAA
>MKUE01000062.1 GCA_001897675.1 Thiobacillus sp. 65-1059
CGAGATTCTCGACTATGCCGCCTGCGACAAGCTCGGCATGGGTTCCTTCCTGTCGGTCGGCAAGGGCAGCGACAAGCCGCCGCGCTTCATCGTGCTGAAGCATGAAGGCGGTGCCAAGGGCGACAAGCCGGTGGTGCTGGTCGGCAAGGCGGTCACCTTCGACGCCGGCGGCATTTCGCTCAAGCCGCCGGCCGAAATGGACGAGATGAACTACGACATGAGCGGCGGCGGCGCGGTCATCGGCGCCTTCCGCGCCATCGGCGAACTAGGGCTTGCGCTCAACGTCGTCGGCCTTATCCCCGCCTGCGAGAACATGCCGGACGCGAACGCCAACAAGCCGGGCGACATCGTCACCTCGATGTCCGGCCAGACCATCGAGATCCTCAACACCGATGCCGAAGGCCGCCTCATCCTGTGCGACGCGCTGACCTACGCCGAGCGCTTCGAGCCCGATGCAGTGATCGATCTGGCGACCCTGACCGGTGCCTGCGTGATCGCGCTCGGCGCCCATCCCAGCGCGCTATTCAGCAACCACGACCCGCTGGCGCGCGAGATCGAGCACGCCGCCGACCATGCCTGGGACCGCGTCTGGCGCATGCCGCTGTGGGACGACTACCAGGAGCAGCTGAAGAGCAGCCTCGCCGACATGGCCAACATCGGCGGCCGCCCCGCCGGGTCGATCACCGCGGCCTGCTTCCTGTCGCGCTTCGCCAAAAAATACCACTGGGCCCACCTCGACATCGCCGGCACCGCCTACAAGGGCGGACGCGAAAAAGGCTCGACCGGACGCCCGGTGTCGCTGCTGGTGCACTTCCTCCTGAACCGCGTCCAGAAGTAAGCCGCCGGCAGTGACCGAAATCACCTTCTACACCTTTGCCGCCAACCCGCTCGACGTCGCCCGCCGCGTCGCCGCCAAGGCGCACGGCCAGGGCAAGCAGGTGATGATCTACGCGCCCGACCCGACCATTGCCGACGCCATCGACCGTCTGCTGTGGAGCGCACCCGCGCTGAGCTTCGTGCCGCACTGCCGCGATAGCGACCCCCTGGCAAGCGAGACGCCGGTGCTGATCGGCACCGACGCCGACGCCCTGCGCCAGGCGGACGTGATGATCAACCTGCACCGCGAGCAGCCGCCCGCCTTTGCCCGCTTCGAGCGCCTGGTCGAAATCGTCGGCCAGGACGAAGCCGGGCGCGAGCAGGGACGCGCGCGCTACCGTTTTTATCAGACCCGCGGCTATGCCCTGCAAACGCACGACCTGCGCCAGCACGCCGGATAAATGCGAGGCTGACATGAGCGACAGCCACCCGCCAGGACAACTGGACACACTGAGCAAAATGGACGCGCTGCTGAGAAAGCATCGCGGCGGCGCCGAGGACAGCCGCGATGCGCCGCCCGTGCACGCGCCATCCGGACAGACGGTCCCGCCCGCTGCCTGGCTGCCGGTGCTGACCCAGGTGATCGAGCGCGGCACGCCGCCCGCTTTAGCCGCAGCGCCCCCACCACCCGCTGCGGCTGCAGCAGCGACCTTTCACGCATCGCCCGAAACATCCGCAGCCGCCGTCAGCGACACCCTGGCCGAGCAGCTGATGAGCGAACTGGCGCCCCGCTTGTCCGAAGTCATGGAAAAGCAGGTCGCCGCCGAGCTGCGCAAAAACCTCGACGAAACCGTGGCCAGCCTGCTCAATCAGCTCGACGTCAACGTGCGCGAGATCGTGCGCGATGCCGTCGCCGAAAAACTCAAGCAACCACGCGATCCCCCTGCCTGACACGGCATCGGTACAGCGCGCGTTTCCCGCTGCTTTTTTTGGGGCTTAGCCCGGGCCTTTTTGGGACTTGTCCCAGGTATTTTTGGGATAATGGCGGTTTTGCCCGCACGCCATGGAACTCGCCAAATCCTTCGAACCGGCTGACATCGAGAAACGCTGGTACGCCCAGTGGGAAAGCGCCGGTTACTTCAAGGCAGGCGATCAAGCCGACGCTCCCGCCTACTGCATCATGCTGCCGCCGCCCAACGTCACCGGCACGCTGCACATGGGCCACGCCTTCCAGCACACCCTGATGGACGCGCTCACCCGCTACCACCGCATGGCGGGTGACAATACGCTGTGGCAACCCGGCACCGACCACGCCGGCATCGCCACCCAGATCGTGGTGGAGCGCCAGCTCGACGCGCAGGGCGTCTCGCGCCACGACCTCGGCCGCGAGAAATTCCTCGACAAGGTGTGGGAATGGAAGGAGCATTCCGGCTCGACCATCACCCGCCAGATGCGCCGACTCGGCACCAGCCCCGACTGGAGCCGCGAGCGCTTCACCATGGACGCCGGCCTGTCGAAGGCCGTCACCGAAGTGTTCGTGCGGCTCTACCGCGAGGGTCTCATCTACCGCGGCAAGCGGCTGGTGAACTGGGATCCGGTCCTCGGCACCGCGGTGTCCGACCTCGAAGTCGTCAGCAGCGAGGAAGACGGCTTCATGTGGGAAATCAACTATCCGCTCGAAGACGGCTCCGGTTTTTTGACCGTCGCCACCACCCGCCCGGAAACCCTGCTCGGCGACAGCGCCGTCGCCGTGCATCCGGAGGACGAGCGTTACCAGCACCTGATCGGCAAGCATGTGCGCCTGCCGGTCGCCGAGCGCACCATCCCTATCATCGCTGATGACTACGTCGACCGCGAATTCGGCACCGGCGTGGTCAAAATCACCCCGGCGCACGACTTCAACGACTGGCAGGTGGGGCAGCGCCACAAGCTGGTGGCGATCAGCGTGCTGACGCTCGACGCGAAAATGAACGACCTCTGCCCGACCGAATACCAGGGCCTGGATCGCTACGACGCGCGCCAGAAGCTGCTCGACGCACTGCAGGCCAAGGGCCTGCTGGTGTCGGCCAAGCCGCACAAGCTGATGATCCCGCGCGGCGACCGCACCCATGCGGTGATCGAGCCGATGCTCACCGACCAGTGGTTCATGAGCATGGAAGGCCTGGCCAAGCAGGGCCTCGCCGCGGTCGATTCCGGCGAGCTGAAGTTCGTGCCGGAGAACTGGACCACCACCTATCGCCAGTGGCTCGACAATATCCAGGACTGGTGCGTGTCGCGCCAGCTGTGGTGGGGTCACCGCATCCCGGCCTGGTACGACGCCGACGGCAATTTCTACGTCGCGCACAGCGAGGAAGAGGCAAGGAAGCAGGCCGGCGGCCGCGAACTGACGCAGGACAACGACGTGCTCGACACCTGGTTCTCCAGCGCGCTGTGGCCGTTCTCCACGCTGGGCTGGCCGGAACAGACGCTGGAACTCGAGCGCTACCTGCCGACCTCGGTGCTGGTCACCGGCTTCGACATCATCTTCTTCTGGGTCGCCCGCATGGTGATGATGTCCTTGCACTTCACCGGCCGCGTGCCGTTCCGCGAGGTCTACGTCACCGGTCTCGTGCGCGACTCCGAAGGCCAGAAGATGAGCAAGTCGAAGGGCAACGTGCTCGACCCGATCGACCTCATCGACGGCATCGCCGTCGACGACCTGGTCGCCAAGCGCACCCAGGGCCTGATGAATCCCAAGCAGGCCGCCAGCATCGAGAAGCGCACCCGCAAGGAATTCCCGGAAGGCATCGCCGCCTACGGGACGGATGCGTTGCGCTTCACCTTCGCCAGCCTTGCGACGCACGGCCGCGACATCAAGTTCGACCTGCAGCGCGCCGAGGGCTACCGCAACTTCTGCAACAAGCTGTGGAACGCCACCCGCTTCGCGCTGATGAACCTCGAAGGCCACGACTGCGGCCTCGACACCGGTGCGGCATTCGACTATTCGGATGCCGACCGCTGGATCGTTTCGCGCCTGCAACAGGCCGTCTCCGAAGTGCACGAAGCCTTCGCCGCCTATCGCTTCGACCAGGCCGCCCGCGCGGTCTACGAGTTCGTATGGGACGAATACTGCGACTGGTATCTGGAGCTCGCCAAGGTGCAACTGAACAATGGCACGCCGGAACAGCAGCGCGCCACCCGCAGGACGCTCGCCACGGTGCTCGAAACCACGCTGCGCCTCGCCCACCCGATCATCCCCTTCATCACCGAGGAACTGTGGCAGAAGGTGGCGCCGCTCGCCGGCGCTACTCATAAGGCATCACCCTCCGGCGATGGCGGCGACAGCATCATGCTCGCCGCCTATCCGCAGGTGAATGAAGCACAGCGCCATCCAGACAGCGTCGCGCGCATCCAGTTGCTGAAGGAACTGGTCAACGCCTGCCGCACCCTGCGCGGCGAGATGAACCTGTCGCCCGCCCAGCGCGTGCCGCTGGTGATCGAAGGCGACGCCACCGCGATCAACGCACTGGCGCCCTACATCGCCGCGCTCGGCAAGCTCTCCGAGGTCAGCGCCGTCGCTGCGCTGCCGGAAGCCGACGCCCCGGTCGCCCTGGTCGGCGACATGCGGATGATGCTGGTGGTGGAAATCGACAAGGACGCGGAACGCGCGCGCCTGGCCAAGGAAATCGCCCGCATCCAGGGCGAAATCAAGAAAGCCGAAGGCAAGCTCGCCAACCCCAGCTTCGTCGACAAGGCCCCCGCCGCCGTCGTGCAGCAAGAGCAGGCGCGGCTGGCTGATTTTGCTGCCATGCTGCAAAAGCTGGAGGCGCAGCACGCTCGGCTTGGTTGATGCCAAATGGACGACTACAAAAAAGCGCGGCCGAGTCCGCGCTTTTTTGTTCTCTCCGGAATAATCCTCCAGACGCACATAAAAAAAACCGGGGCCTAAGGCCCCGGTTTCCAATCAGCTGAAACACTGCTGAAAATTACATCTTCCAGCTGTACTGGATGCCCAGCGAGTTTTGGTACATCTCGATCGTATCGACATTAGTACCGAAGGGCGCGCCAGGACGTGCCGCACTCACATCATTCTTAAAGCCATGCATATAGGCCATGGAGACTTCGTCCCCCGAAGACAGCGTATAGGTAAAGCCAAGCGTGACATGATTTTCAATCACTGCAGGTGCAAGGATATTGAACAGCACCTCACCCAGGTCGGAGCCGCTGATAGGGTTGTCGCTATGGCTATACCCTGCGCGCAGAGTCAGATTCTGGCTGTATTTGTACTCCGTGCCCAGTTTCCACACATCGATATTGGAGTAGCCAAAACCAGGGCCATTGGCGGAACCGAGCGGCTGACCCAAGACCAACAGATTTGACACAGGGTTGCCAACCGAAGCCACTTTACCGTAGTTGATACGCTGGTAATCCAGGGCCAATTTAACGGCAGGAGTGGCTTGCCAAGCCACACCCAAATTATAGTTTTCAGGAATATCAAAATCGCCCTGCTCAGCAAACAAGCCCTTGTACTTGCTGAACTCTTCGAAATTCATTTTCGACGCATACGCAGCGCC
Source organism: Thiobacillus sp. 65-1059 (assembly GCA_001897675.1). Taxonomy (GTDB): domain Bacteria; phylum Pseudomonadota; class Gammaproteobacteria; order Burkholderiales; family Thiobacillaceae; genus Thiobacillus. The sequence goes on from MKUE01000062.1 coordinate 5,370, forward strand.
GATGGTGACGGTAGGCGTGATTTTGCCCATGTAACCAATGCGCACGCCATAACCATATGCGTCATCGTTACCACGGTTGGTCAAGTTAGCTGCATCAGAGGAATATGCGGAGAAAGGCTGGATGCCCGTAGCAGCAAAGCGCTGATAACCCACCAACGGGGAAATACCGATGGAGTGATTAGGAGCCACCTTGTAAGCAGCAGTCGGGGCAACGATCAGCTGCATCAAGTCGACACCCAGGGCACCCGAACCACCCAATATATTCATCGTCCCAAATGCACCGCCAAGCGCAGGGTAGTCGGTATTCATGCCGCCGTTTCCATACACAGTCACGCCAAGGGACAGATTGGGGTTCATCATTCGGTTGTAACCGAACTCAGGCACCAGGAAATAATTGGCATCGCTCTCGGACGTAACCGGAGTACCGAAGTCTCCCGCATTGGATGCCTCGCGAATCGGGCTGAATATATCCATACCCAAATCCATACGGTTACCAGCAAAAACCATGGCGGCGGGGTTGTTCGCACCACCAAACGCATCGTCATGCAGGGCGGTGGATGCACCGGCCATGCCCTTGGCCTTCATGCCGTAGCCGTGCGAAAAATAACCGTTGGTTGCGTAGGCGCTGCCGGCCAGACCGGCCAGTGCCATGAATGCGAAAACTTTTGTCAATTTCATTTATGTCTCCTTGGGCGAAATTACTACAGATAAGCTCATTGAATAGCCTGCCCTGAAGGCTACGCCCGCTCTAGGGCTTAAACAAGCAAGCCAGCCCGGGGCGCCCAAAAAACCGGATGCGGTGTGGTACAAAAGACACATAAAAAAAGAGCCGGGATTTCCCGGCTCTTTTTCATCAGGCTGCAATCCGTTTCAGATAAACAGGCAGATGTCGGTCTCGCCTGCGAACTCGAGGAAGGTGGCGGCGCCGCCGTATTCGAGGCCGTCGATGAAGTCGGAATGCTCGAAACCGAACAGTTCGACGGTCATCTGGCAGGCGATGAACTTGACTTCGGCTTCCTGGCACAGTTCGCGCAGGTCGGGGATGGTGGCCACGCCGTTGTTGGCGATGGTCTGCTTCATCAGGGCCGTCGCCACGCTTTCATAGCCGGGGATGATGGCCTGGATGGCGTTGGGCATGTTCCAGTTGATGCTCTTGAACCACTTGGGGCCGAACGGCATTTTCATCGGCATGCCGGGGTTGCCCAGCGGGCTCACCTTGAGGCCGGACAAGTCTTTGCGAACGAGTTGAAGGCCGTAGAAGGTGAAGAAAATCTGGGTTTCATAGCCCAGCGCGGCCGCCGTGGAGGCCAGGATGAACGGGGGGTAAGCCCAGTCCAGCGTGCCCTTGGTGGCGATAATGGCCATTTTTTTGGTATCCATGCTCAGTCTCTCCTCTGCCGGTTAAAAAAACAGCGCCGCATGTTCTTTGAACAGACGGCGCTGGTTTGGTTTTTTGTATTTATTTTTTCTTCATGAAGAAGGTGAATTCGCCGCCCGCTTCGGCGGTAGACAGCAGTTCATTGCCGGTCTGCTTGGCGAAAGCGGCGAAATCCTTGACCGAGCCCGGGTCGGTGGACAGGATTTTCAGCACCTGGCCGCTTCCGACTTCGGCCAGGGCCTTCTTGGCGCGCAGAATGGGCAGCGGACAGTTCAGGCCGCGGGCATCGAGTTCTTTATCGAAATTCATTTAGTTCTCCTTACATTCATTAAATAATTATGTACTAAAAACGCTGCGGTACCTTAAACCAGAAATTTTTCCATTGCAACCGAAATTGCTGCGCCGCTGAAAAATCTGGCGACACCTCCAAACCGATCCTGAAGCGGGGTTTTAGCGCGGCCGGCTGAGGGCGTTTCCGGAGCGCGCCCAAGCCATGATGCCGCCAGCCAGATTGTGCATGTTGCCGTAGCCCTGGGAAGCCATGAACGCGCACGCCTGGGCCGATCGCGCACCGGAACGGCAGTAGATCACCACGGGCCGGTCCTGGGGAACATCGGCCGCGCGCAGGGGCAGCAAGTGCAGCGGAATGTGGATGGCGCCATCGATCACGCCTTGCGCCACTTCGGCCTCGGTGCGCACATCGATCAGATGCGCGCCCTGGGCTGCGATTTCCGCGACATAGCCGGGATCGACTTCCTTGAAACCTGACAGTCCGAACATAGGTGTCACACTCCTGTAATGGAGAAATTAGAGTTCTCTAATATATCTCAAAGCGAGGCGCGCGCCAAGCATCGGGCCGCGTAGCGGCGCCCTTGCAGCCTCTGGGCGCACGCCCCGGATTGCGGGCCTTTTTGCGGCATTCCGGGCTTGCTCAACAGCGCTGGGCACCGTGATACAGGTTGACCACGTGGCGCGCCTCGGCAAAAAACAGCCAGCGCTCGACCGCGGCGCCGGCGATGCCCGCGAAGGCCGCGACAATGGCGGCGGTTTGCCCGCCATGCTGGTTGAAGACCCATACCAGCATCAGGCCGGGCAGCGCGAAGCCCACCACGAAAACCACGGCCTTGAGCAGGCCGGCTTTCTGCCGCGCGATCCGGAAGCCGAATTCCTGGGTCAGGAAGGTGCCATGGGTATGACCGGTGTCCAGCAGCTTGACCTTGGCGCGGGTCAGGCCGGTGGCGGTATTGATGGTGGGCGTCAAGCCGGGGCTGCGGATCCAGAAATAGTAGATCGCCTTCAGCACTGCGGCGATCGAGACGATCAGCGCCGACATCGCGATGTAGGGCGTGGTATCGAGGCCGGCATAGACCGCGCCCAGCAGCAGCAGCAGGCTGCCGCTGGCATAGCCCAGAGCCAGATAATTGGCGGGTACCAGCGGGGTGTTCCACTGGCGGATGGTTTTCAGGCAGGCGTAGATCATGCCGGTGGAGAACACCGTGATCCAGGCCAGCACCGCCGTCAGGAAACCGAAGGTTTCACGCAGCCACAGCGGCGCCTCGAACCAGATGCACACAAGGTAGATCAGCGCCAGCGGCATGAACACCACGGCAAACACGCCCTCGCGCGACAGCCACGAGGTGCGGAAGCGGCTGAACGCGCGCCAGGCGTTTTTCGGATTGGCGAGGTGGAAGGTGGACGACAGCAGGCCGAACACGATCAGGCCCATCGCGACGAGTCCGCCGACGACCAGCTGTTCGCGGCTGAAGCCGCCGCCGAGCTTGAACGTGTCGGCGATGAACAGCAGCGAAATCAGGCCGAAGCCGGCGCCCGATGCGACGGTAAAGAAAATGACTGAGAAAGCGGGATGCATGGATACTCCTGGCTCGATTTATCGGGCGCGCGACTCAGCGGCGCACCAGCTTGTTGGCGAACTGCTTGATGCTTTCCTTGAGGCCGCCGCGGGGCTTGGTGTCGACCGGAATCACCGGCTTGCGGCGCGGCGGCAGGTACTGGTTGGTCGGGTTGTAGTTGAGCTCGGGCATCAGCGGGAAGCCGCCGCGCTCGCGCACCGCGCGCGACACCGCCGAATCGGGATCGTCGAAGTCGCCGAACATGCGGGCGTGCGCCGGGCAGGTCAGCACGCACGAGGGCTGGCGCTCCTCGACCGGCAGTTGCTGGTCGTAGATGCGGTCGACGCACAGCGTGCACTTCTTCATGGTGCCGCTGGAGCGGTCGAGTTCGCGCGCGCCGTAGGGACACGCCCACGAGCAGTAGTTGCAGCCCATGCACTTGTCCTGGTCGATCAGCACGATGCCGTCTTCGGCGCGCTTGTACGAG
>MKUE01000063.1 GCA_001897675.1 Thiobacillus sp. 65-1059
GTCAGCATGGACGGTGGAACCCTCCCCCAATTTCCTGACGCCAGGCGCGATAACGGCATCTCGATGACCGTGAGCAATGGCCAGGGTATCCAGATGGTGCCCGCGCTGTTTCTGGTTCATCGAGAAACCCGGCAGGCCGTGCCGATCGGAAGCGGCGCGCTGGCGATTGATGAAATTGTCGAGCGTATCCGCGTGTTGACCCGCACGCAGCCTGGCCAAGAGTTCTGAACAAGGAGCCCATCATGAAAATCAGCACACGTCTGAAGCCCGTCTCCCTCATGCTGGCCCTGAGCCTGGGACTGGCCGTTCCTGCCACGACCTCGCTCGCGTCCGGGTCTGACTGGATGAACGACTACTTCAATTCCGCAGGGGCGGCGATGAATGTCACGCCTTCTGCTGTGTATGAGTCGCAGGGACAAACGACGATGGCGCTGGGGGGCTTCTCTTACCGCGCGCCGCAGCGCGCCACCAATCTCTTCAGTTTCTCCCCGCCAGGCTACAAAGCCGGCTGTGGCGGGATCGACGCCTGGCTCGGAGCCTATGGCTTCGTCAACATGGATGCGTTCGTTAATGCGCTGCGAAACATCGGGCAGAACGCCGTGGGCTACTTCTTCCAGCTTGCCCTCAAAACCATGGCTCCCGAGATCGATGGGCTGCTGACCGACCTGTCGAAGACGATGAATCAGCTCAACCAGTTCCAGATCGGCAGTTGCCAGGCGATCAAACAGTATGTCGGTACCACGCCGGATACCCGGAACATGGATATGGAGCAGCGTGCCCAGGTCTTCGGCTCGGCACTCACCGGCTCCTATGGATCGTTCTTCAATGCCAAGGAAGACACCCAAACCAGTCCGGCGAACACGAAGTCCGCCTATGACGCGGCATGCACCGTGAATGCAGCGCTATGCCTGGACAGCGCGGGGAAACCGATACTGAAATCGGATTTCAACCTCGTTTACGACGCCCTTGAACGTGCGGGCGGGTATTCCAATGAAGAAATCGAACTGTACATTTCGCTCTTTGGGACTATCACCTTCCTCAGGAATAGTAGCGACATTGCCAGCGGCTTCACCACGGAATATTTCAAACCAACCATCACGTGGGAGGATTTCTTGGGGCCGTTGTCCGGTACGCACACCATAAGGGTCCGTGAGTGCCCGTCCGGTTCTGATTGTCTTCCCTATGCCTCGGCTACGGACGAAGGGACACCCCGTACAACCGTGGGGATGACGGCAATCGTGTATGAACAACTGAATAAGTTGAAGGATGCCATTGTCACCAGAGCAGCGCTGACGGACCCGAAAGCGCTACAGGTGATCGCCATGACCAGCACGCCGATTTATCAGATGATCGCCCAGTCCATCCACAGCGGCCGTGGCTCGACGATTGTTGCCGATCGCATCATTGATGGCTTCTCGGAAGCGATCGCTACTGAAATCGCCTTCCGCCAAATGCAGGACATCAGCCGCGAGGTCGATGATGCGCTCAACAAGACCAAAACAGTTTCGGTCAAGGCCGATGTCAAGGCGATAGACGACTTCCAGGGAAAGTTGGCCGAAATCAAGAACACGGCCATCAAGATCTATGGCCTCAAGCAGGACGACATCTCCAAGAAGATGGGCAATGTGGCAATGATGATGGACTTCCAGCGCCAGATGTACACCAGCCTTGGCCCGCGCCTGACCTCCAATATCGAATTCGGCAGCCGCTGATCAGGCATGGATACCATCTACGCCTATTGGGACGCCCAGCAGATCAAGTATGTGCTCGACGCTGTAGCGATGCTCACCTCGATGAGCGACTACACCGGCCTGATGAAAGTCTTCGCGATATTCGGGCTGTTCGTTGCCGTCGCCACGACTTTCGTGAAGGCACGCGGCGAGGATGCGGCGATCTACATGCTGATGCTGGCCATCTGGTATGTAGGTCTCTTCTTGCCCAAAAAAGACGTGGTTGTGGTCGACGTGGCGGGAGGATCGGGCACCTATACGGTCGCAAACGTGCCCCTCGGACTTGCCGTGTTCGCTAGCGCGGAAAGCCACATCGGCTATTGGCTTACCAAGGTGAGCGAAACGGTTTTTGCGCTTCCTGGCGATATTTCCTTTGAGAAGACCGGCTTCATGTTCGGATCGCGTGCCATCAAGGATAGACAGAGCGTGCGGTTCTATGATCCCAATCTGGTCAGCTCCCTGACCAACCTGACAAAGGATTGTGTTTACCCGGAACTGAACAACAATGGGCTTTTTTTCGATCAGATCATGAAGTCTGGCGACATCTGGGCAGACATCGCCCCCCAGATGAATCCCGGACTGCTGGTGCAGGTTTATGACAACGCTGCAGGCGTTTACAAGATCGTCGGCTGTGATCAGGCCTGGTCTTACATTGATGCCCAGATCAACCCGCATGTTTCAAATGACATCCTGCCCCGCCTGGGCAGGATGCTCAACCCGAATTCACCCACCTCTGCGGCTGCCTCCGCACTGGTGGCCGCTCAATTGCCTGCCGTAGACAACTTTATTTTCGGGGTGAGTCAAACCGCGCAGGAATCCATCAAGCAAGCGGCGATGATCAACCTGATCGCGGACTCAACGGTTTTCGTGCCACAGATGATCGGCGATACGACATCGGCG
>MKUE01000064.1 GCA_001897675.1 Thiobacillus sp. 65-1059
CACGATCGGCTCTTCGTCTTCCACCATCTTCTTGGCGGCCTTGATCGTGGTCGCCAGCCCCAGCACTTCGAGGCGGTTGAAAATGAAGGGCTTGAACAGCTCCAGCGCCATCTTCTTCGGCAGGCCGCACTGGTGCAGCTTCAGCGCCGGCCCCACCACGATGACCGAGCGGCCGGAGTAGTCGACGCGCTTGCCCAGCAGGTTCTGGCGGAAACGGCCGCTCTTGCCCTTGATCATGTCGGCCAGCGACTTCAGCGGGCGCTTGTTGGCGCCGGTCATCGCCTTGCCGCGGCGGCCGTTGTCGAGCAGCGAATCCACCGCTTCCTGCAGCATGCGCTTTTCGTTGCGCACGATGATCTCCGGCGCCTTCAGCTCCAGCAATCTCTTCAGACGGTTGTTGCGGTTGATGACGCGGCGATACAGGTCGTTCAGGTCGGAGGTGGCGAAGCGGCCGCCGTCCAGCGGCACCAGCGGACGCAGCTCCGGCGGCAGCACCGGCAGCACTTCGAGGATCATCCACTCCGGTTTGATGCCGGACTTCTGGAAACCCTCGAGAATCTTCAGGCGCTTCGACAGCTTCTTCAGCTTGGTGTCGGAACCGGTTTTGCTGATTTCCGAATGCAGGGTTTCCACCTCGGCGTGCAGGTCGAGCGAGCGCAGCAGTTCGCGCACCCCTTCCGCCCCCATCAATGCCTTGAATTCGTCGCCGTATTCTTCCAGCTTGGCGAGGTAATCCTCTTCAGTCAGCAACTGGCCGCGGTTGAGCGGCGTCATGCCGGGCTCGACCACCACGAAGCCTTCGAAGTAAAGCACCCGCTCGATATCGCGCAAGGTCATGTCGAGCACCATGCCGAGGCGGCTGGGCAGCGATTTCAGGAACCAGATGTGGGCGACCGGCGAAGCCAGTTCGATATGGCCCATGCGCTCGCGGCGCACCTTGGACAGCGTGACTTCGACGCCGCACTTTTCGCAGATGACGCCGCGATGCTTCAAGCGCTTGTACTTGCCGCACAGGCACTCGTAGTCCTTCACCGGGCCGAAGATCTTGGCGCAGAAAAGGCCGTCGCGCTCCGGCTTGAAGGTGCGGTAGTTGATGGTCTCCGGCTTTTTCACTTCGCCGTAGGACCAGGAGCGGATTTTCTCCGCCGACGCCAGGCCGATCTTGATGGCGTCGAACTCTTCCTCGTGGGTGGCCTGCTTGAAAAGATCCAACAATGCTTTCATGGCTGTGTCCTCACCCTAAATTAATAACGTTCCAGATCGATGTCGATACCGAGCGAACGGATTTCCTTCACCAGCACGTTGAAGGATTCCGGCATGCCGGCCTCGATCTTGTGATCGCCCTTGACGATGTTTTCGTAAACCTTGGTACGGCCGTTCACGTCGTCGGACTTCACGGTCAGCATTTCCTGCAACACGTAGGAAGCGCCGTAGGCTTCCAGCGCCCACACTTCCATTTCGCCGAAGCGCTGACCGCCGAACTGCGCCTTGCCGCCCAGCGGCTGCTGGGTGACCAGCGAGTACGGGCCGGTGGAACGCGCGTGCATCTTGTCGTCGACCAGGTGGTGCAGCTTCAGCACATGCTTGTAACCCACCGTCACCTGGCGGTCGAAGGCTTCGCCGGTGCGGCCGTCGTACAGCGTGACCTGGCCGCCCTCGGGCAGCCCGGCCAGCGCCAGCATGCGACGGATTTCCTCTTCCGAGGCGCCGTCGAATACCGGCGAGGCAAACGGCACGCCCTTGGTCAGGTTGCGCGCAAGTTCGATCACCTCGTCGTCGCTGAAGCTGTCGAGATCTTCCGACTTGCCTGACTGGTTGTAGATCTCCTTCAGGAAGTGGCGCATATCCTTCACCAGCGTCTTGGTCTGCGCCGCCAGCATTTCGCCGATACGCTCGCCCAGGCCCTTGGACGCCCAGCCGAGATGGGTTTCCAGAATCTGGCCGATGTTCATCCGCGACGGCACGCCGAGCGGGTTCAGCACGATGTCGACCGGGCGGCCGTCGGCCATGAAGGGCATGTCTTCAACCGGAACGATTTTCGACACCACGCCTTTGTTGCCGTGGCGGCCGGCCATCTTGTCGCCGGGCTGCAGGCGACGCTTGACCGCCAGGTAGACCTTGACCATCTTCTGCACGCCGGGCGGCAACTCGTCGCCTGCGGTGAGCTTCTTCTTCTTCTCTTCGAACATCGCATCGAATTCGATGCGCTTTTGCGTGAGGCTGTCCTTCAGCGATTCGACCTGACGGCTGGCCTCGTCGTCGGCCAGGCGGATGTCGAACCAGTCGTGGCGGTTCACCGATTCCAGATAGTCCCGGGTGACCTTGCTGCCCTTGGCGAGCTTCTTCGGGCCGCCGTTGGCAACCTTCAGGTGCAGCAGCTTTTCCAGTCGCGCAAAGGTATCGTCCTCGACGATGCGCATGCGGTCGGTCATGTCCTTGCGGTACTCCGCCAGCTGGGTGTCGATGATCGACTGCGCGCGCTTGTCGCGCTCGATGCCCTCGCGGGTGAACACCTGCACGTCGATCACCACGCCGGACATGCCGGACGGCACCTTCAGGCTGGTGTCTTTCACGTCGCTGGCCTTTTCGCCGAAGATGGCGCGCAGCAGTTTTTCCTCCGGCGTCAGCTGGGTTTCGCCCTTGGGCGTGACCTTGCCGACCAGCACGTCGCCCGCCTCGACTTCCGCGCCGATGGCGATGATGCCGGAATCGTCCAGACGGCCAAGCTGGCGCTCGGCGAGGTTGGAGATGTCGCGGGTGATTTCTTCCGGGCCCAGCTTGGTGTCGCGCGCCACCACCGACAACTCCTCGATGTGGATCGAGGTGTAGCGGTCTTCGGCGACCACTTTCTCGTTGATCAGGATCGAGTCTTCGAAGTTGTAGCCGTTCCACGGCATGAAGGCGACCAGCATGTTCTGACCCAGCGCCAGCTCGCCCATGTCGGTCGACGCGCCATCGGCGATCACGTCGCCGCGTGCGATGACATCGCCCACCTTCACCAGCGGACGCTGGTTGATGTTGGTGTTCTGGTTGGAACGGGTGTACTTGATCAGCGAATAGATATCCACGCCGACCTCGCCCGCACGCGCTTCCTCGTCGTGCACGCGGATCACGATCCGGCTGGCGTCGATGTAGTCGACGATGCCGCCCCGATACGCGGTGACCACCGTGCCGGAGTCGACTGCGGCGGTGCGCTCGATGCCGGTACCGACAAAGGGCTTCTCCGGACGCAGGCACGGCACCGCCTGGCGCTGCATGTTGGAGCCCATCAGCGCGCGGTTAGCGTCGTCATGCTCGAGGAACGGGATCAGCGAGGCCGCCACCGACACGATCTGCGCCGGCGCCACGTCCATGTACTCGATGCGGTCCGGAGTCGACAGCGTGAATTCGTTCTTGTAGCGACACGACACCAGGTCGTCCTTGAACTTGTCCTTCGCGTCGAGTTCGGCGTTGGCCTGCGCGATCACGTACTTGCTTTCTTCGATCGCCGACAGGAACTCGATTTCGTCGGTCACCCTGTTGTCGACGACTTTTCTATACGGCGTTTCGATGAAACCATACCAGTTGGTGCGCGCAAACAGGGCCAGCGAGTTGATCAGGCCGATGTTCGGGCCTTCCGGCGTTTCGATCGGACACACCCGGCCGTAGTGGGTCGGGTGCACGTCGCGCACTTCGAAACCGGCACGCTCGCGAGTCAGGCCGCCGGGGCCCAGCGCGGAGACGCGGCGCTTGTGGGTGATCTCGGACAGAGGATTGGTCTGGTCCATGAACTGCGACAGCTGGCTGGAGCCGAAGAACTCCTTGATCGCCGCCGACACCGGCTTGGCGTTGATCAGGTCGTGCGGCATCAGGTTGTCGGATTCCGCCTGCGACAGACGTTCGCGCACCGCGCGTTCGACCCGTACCAGGCCGGCGCGGAACTGGTTTTCAGCCAGTTCGCCCACGGAACGTACGCGGCGGTTGCCGAGATGGTCGATGTCATCGATTTCGCCGCGGCCATTGCGCAGTTCGACCAGAATCTTGATGACGGCAACGATGTCTTCGGTCGACAGCGTGCCGGAGCCGGTTAGTTCGTCGCGGCCGATGCGGCGGTTGAATTTCATCCGCCCCACGGCCGACAGGTCGTAACGCTCTTCGCTGAAGAACAGATTGCCGAACAGCGCCTTCACCGCATCTTCGGTGGGCGGTTCGCCCGGCCGCATCATGCGGTAGATCGCGACCTTGGCGGCATATTCGTCCGTAGTGTCGTCGGTGCGCAGGGTCTGCGAAATGAAGGCACCGTGATCGAGGTCGTTGGTGTAAAGCGTGTTGAATTTTTCGATGCCAGCCGCGGCCAGCTTGGTCAGCAGATCCTCGGTGATCTCGTCGTTGGCGCGCGCCACCAGCTCGCCGGTGCTGGTGTCCACCACATCGTGCGACAGCACGCGACCCACCACGAACTCGGCCGGCACCGCCCACTTCTTGACACCTGCCGCATCCAGCTCGCGAATGTGCTTGGCGGTGATGCGCTTGTCCTTGGCGACGATGACGTGGCCATCCTTGCCGCAGATGTCGAAGCGTGCAATTTCGCCGCGCAGGCGCTCGGGCACCAGTTCGAACTGCACGCCCTGGGTGTTGATGTAGAAGGTGTCCTTGCTGAAGAAATCGTCCAGAATGGTGGCCGGGGTGTAGCCCAGCGCTTTCAGCAGGATGGTGACCGGCATCTTGCGGCGACGGTCGACGCGGAAGAACAGGATGTCCTTGGCGTCGAACTCGAAGTCCAGCCACGAGCCGCGGTAGGGAATCACGCGCGCCGAGAACAGCAGCTTGCCCGAGCTGTGGGTCTTGCCGCGGTCATGCTCGAAGAACACGCCGGGGGAGCGGTGCAGCTGCGACACGATCACCCGCTCGGTGCCGTTGATCACGAACGAGCCGGTCGGCGTCATGAGCGGGATTTCGCCCATGTAGACCTCCTGCTCCTTGACTTCCTTGATCGTCGGCTTGGACGCTTCCTTGTCCATGATGACCAGGCGCACCTTGGCGCGCAACGGCGCACAATAGGTCAGGCCGCGCTGCTGACATTCCTTGATGTCGAACACCGGCTCGCCCAGCGTGTAGCTGACATACTCCAGGCGGGCATTGCCGCTGTGGCTGACGATGGGAAAAATCGAGGTGAACGCGGCCTGCAGGCCTTCGTTCAGGCGCTCTTCGCGCGAGCGCCCTTCCTGCAGAAAAGCGCGGTAGGATTCAAGCTGGGTCGCCAGAAGAAAAGGCACCGGAAGGGTATTGGTACGGCTGGCAAAGCTCTTGCGCAGACGTTTTTTCTCGGTAAAAGTATAAGCCATGGGGTCTCCTTGACGATCAGGGGCGGGCGGGCACGCGGGCTACGTACCGGCGCTTGTGAGGCACACGCAAAAAGCAAAAATGCCCGGAAGCCGATTCCGGGTTCCGGGTATTTGCTGCTTGCGTCTGCCGCGGGTTTCCCCGCGACACACCGCAGAAATAAGCGTGGCGAAACAAATGCGTCACCGGAATGAGGCGGCGCATTTGCACGCACCGCCTTAATTGCCGTTGACTTATTTGACTTCTACGGTCGCGCCAGCTTCTTCCAACTGCTTCTTCAGCGCGTCGGCATCGGCCTTGGACACGCCTTCCTTCACTGCCTTGGGCGCGCCGTCGACCAGATCCTTGGCTTCCTTCAGGCCCAGGCCGGTGGCAGCACGCACCACCTTGATGACTTCCACTTTCTTCTCGCCAGCGGAATTCAGCATCACGGTGAACTCGGTCTGCTCTTCGGCGGCGGCGGCGGCGCCACCGGCAGCCGGGGCAGCCACGGCAACCGCGGCGGCAGCGGCGGAAACGCCGAATTTCTCTTCCATTTCCTTGATGAGCTCGGACAGCTCAAGCACGGTCATGTTGGCGATGGCGTCCAGAATGTCAGCTTTTGCAACAGCCATTTGTATTACTCCTGTCAATTATGCTTCAGATTAAAAAAACAATATCGTCGACGGGTTGTCGACAGACCGCTCAGGCGGCCTGCTTGTCGCGCACCGCCGCCAGTCCGCGAACGAACTTGGTCGGCACTTCGTTGAGCGTGCGAACGAATTGCGCAACCGGGGCCTGCATGGTGCCCAAGAGCTTGGACAACAGTTCTTCGCGGCTGGGCATGCTGGCCAAATTCCCCACGTCCTGGGCGGACATGACGAAGTTGGGCATGGCACCGGCCTTGATCACGAACTTGTCGTTGGTCTTGGCAAACTCGTGCATCACTTTGGCGGCCGCTACCGGGTCTTGCGAAATACCGTAGGCAAGCGGGCCGACCAGCTGGTCGGCAATGCCTGCAAACGGCGTATCCGCAACCGCGCGGCGCACCAGCGTATTTTTCAATACGCGCAGGTAGACCCCGTCCTTGCGCGCTTTCACGCGCAACTGGGTCATGTTTTCCACCGTGATGCCACGGTACTCGGCAACGACAACCGTCTGGGCGGCCGCAACCTGCGCGGCGACCTCGGCAACGACGGCTTTCTTTTCTTCAAGATTCAGACTCAAGGTCTTACCTCCTTCTCAGTTACGGAGCCTTGCCCGCTTGTGCCCACGGGATGCTCCGGCTGGCGACCTTGACAGGAAAATCCTGCTGGGGAACGCCATCTGCGTAGGGGCCGGCGAAGACAAACAGAGGATAGAATCCCATCGCCCATCTGCCACCCGCCGACAATTAAATCCTTGCGGATGCCTACGGTCTTTGACAACCCGTCAGCCAAACCTGCCGACTGACGGCCCAAAGTTCATTCAGGCACTCTTTGCAGAGATGCCCGCAATCAGGAATCACGCGCTGACGCTGGCCTGGTCGACGCGCACGCCGACGCCCATGGTGCTCGACACCGACAGACGCTTGAAATAGATCCCCTTGGAACTGGCGGGCTTGGCACGCTGCAAGGCGTCCAGCAGCGCCGCCAGGTTCTCTTTCAGATCATCGATGCTGAACGAGGCACGGCCGATCGTGCAGTGCACGATGCCCCCCTTGTCGGTGCGATACTGCACCTGGCCGGCCTTGGCGTTTTTCACCGCGCCCACCACGTCAGGCGACACCGTGCCCACTTTCGGGTTCGGCATCAGGCCGCGCGGGCCCAGGATCTGGCCGAGCTGGCCGACGACGCGCATGGCATCGGGCGTGGCGATCACCACGTCGAAATCGATCTTGCCGGCCTTGATTTCCGCTGCAAGATCGTCGAAGCCGACGATATCCGCACCGGCGTCGCGCGCCTTCTGCGCGTTGTCGCCCTGGGCGAACACGGCCACGCGAACCGTCTTGCCGATCCCCTTCGGCAGCACCACCGCACCACGCACCATCTGGTCGGATTTGCGGGCGTCGACGCCAAGATTGACTGCAACGTCGACCGACTCGTCGAACTTGGCGGTCGCGGTTTCCTTGATCAGCTGCAGGGCATCGGCCACCGGATAGTTGCGGTTGCGGTCGATCTTCTCTTTGAGTGCGCGCAAGCGCTTGGATGCATTAGCCATTTTAGACCCCCTCCACGATGACGCCCATGGAGCGGGCCGTACCGGCGATGGTGCGCACTGCCGCGTCCATGTCGGCCGCGGTCAGGTCGGGCTCCTTGGTCTTGGCGATTTCTTCGAGCTGGGCGCGGGTGATCGCCCCCACCTTGTCCAGGTTCGGCTTGGCACTGCCCTTGTCGAGCTTGATCGCCTTCTTGATCAGCACCGTCGCAGGCGGCGTCTTCATGATGAAAGTGAAGCTCTTGTCCGCGAACGCGGTGATCACCACCGGGATCGGCAGACCGGGCTCCATGCCCTGCGTCTTGGCGTTGAACGCCTTGCAGAACTCCATGATATTGAGGCCGCGCTGACCCAGCGCGGGACCGATGGGGGGCGACGGGTTGGCTTTCCCCGCCGGCACTTGCAGCTTGATATAGCCGACAATCTTCTTTGCCATGATGGCTCCTGATTAGTGAGTACCAGCGCGCTTTGGGTCACCCTACTCACGCTCCTCTCCGGAAAAACCGGATGCCGCTTCCCGGCGTTAACGCCGGAACTCAGCTTTTTTCGACCTGGCCGAACCCCAGCTCGACGGGCGTCGCCCGGCCGAAAATCATTACCGACACGCGCAATTTGCTCTTGTCGTAATTCACTTCTTCCACATTGCCATTGAAGTCGGTAAACGGGCCATCAATGACTCGAACCACCTCACCCACCTCGAACAGCACCTTGGGCTTGGGCTTCTCCACCCCCTCGCGCATCTGATCGAGGATGGACTGCACTTCTTTTTCGGAAATGGGCGCGGGCTTGGTTGCGGTGCCGCCGACAAACCCGGTCACCTTGGGCGTACTCTTCACCAGATGCCAGGTGTCGTCGTCCATCTCCATCTGCACCAGGACATAGCCAGGGAAAAACTTGCGCTCGGCGGTTTTTTTCTGACCGCCCTTCATTTCCACCACTTCCTCCACCGGCACCAGGATTTCACCGAAGCGATCCTTCATGCCGGCGCGCTCAATGCGCTCGACCAGATTGCGCGCGACGCTTTTCTCGAAGCCGGAGTAGGCATGAACCACATACCACCGCATACTCAACCCCCCCGTCCCATGGCCAACTTGACCAACCACATCAAAATGCCGTCCACCGCCCATAGAAAGAGCGCCATCACGACCACAAAAGCCATAACCACGCCCGTCATCTGAATGGTTTCCTTGCGGGTTGGCCAGACAACCTTCTTGGCCTCGTCACGCGCATCGAGCGCGAAACGGAAAAACTGCCGGCCGGGAGCCGACATTCCGGCAACGACGCCGGCCAGCACGAGACCCGCCAGCACGGACAGCACACGCACCACGGTTGGCGCGTCCGCAAAAAAATAAAAGCCGGCCACCCCTGCGATAACCAGCAACACTGCTACCAGCAGCTTGAGTTTGTCAGCCATGAATGCTGTGCGCCTTGCGGCTTATCCTGTGGCAGGCCAAGAGGGTCTCGAACCCCCAACCTTCGGTTTTGGAGACCGACGCTCTACCAATTGAGCTATTGGCCTGT
>MKUE01000065.1 GCA_001897675.1 Thiobacillus sp. 65-1059
GCCAACCACTACACCTACCGCTTCTCGCGGCGGGCGGCCGCGGAAGGCCTGGTGGTGATCGACGACCCGGACTCCATCCTCAAGTGCAACAACAAAGTCTATCTCGCCGAGCTGCTCGCCCGCCACGCCATTCCCGCGCCGCGGACGCTGATGGTGCACCACGGCAACGTCGGCCAGATCGTGCCCCGCCTTGGGCTGCCGTGCGTGCTCAAGCAGCCGGACAGCTCGTTTTCGCTCGGCGTGGCCAAGGTGGAATCGGAGCCGGAACTGCTCGAAAAGGTGGGCGAACTGCTGCAAAAGTCGGAACTGATCGTCGCCCAGGAATATCTCCCCACCGAGTTCGACTGGCGCATCGGCATCCTCGACCGGCGCCCGCTGTTCGTGTGCAGGTACTTCATGGCTGCCGGGCACTGGCAGATCGTCAGGCGCGAGCCCGGACGCGCAGGCTACGAGGAAGGCCCGGTGCAGGCCGTGGCGGTTGCCGAAGCGCCGCAAGACGTATTGAAGCTCGCGCTGCGCACGGCCAACCTGATCGGCGATGGCCTCTACGGGGTGGACCTCAAACAGGTGGGCAGCCGCTGCTGCGTCATCGAAGTCAACGACAATCCCAGCGTCGACGCCGGCAACGAGGACGGCGTGCTGAAGGACGCCCTCTACCGCGAGATCATGGGTTCGTTCGTGCGCCGCATCGAAGCGCGCAAGCGGGTGAATGCCTGATGGGCACGGCCCCTGCGTTGCCCGCCTTTGCGGGATTCGGCATCGAACTGGAATACATGATTGTGGACCGGCAAACGCTGTCGGTGCGTCCCATCGCCGACGCGCTTTTGCGCGCGGCGGATGGTAGCGTCGCCAACGAAGTCGCCCGTGGCCGCTTCGCCTGGTCCAACGAGATCGTGCTGCACCTGCTCGAACTCAAGAACAGGCGGCCGGCCCCGGCGCTCGCCCCCTTGGCCGTTGGTTTCCAGGCAGAAGTAGGAGCGATCAATGGGCTGCTCGCCCCCCTCGGCGCCTGCCTCATGCCCACCGCCATGCACCCCTGGATGAGCCCCGCCGCCGAAACGTGTTTGTGGCCCCACGGCGACGCCCCCATCTACCGGGCTTACGACCGCATCTTCGGCTGCCGCCAACACGGCCAGGCCAACCTGCAGAGCATGCATCTCAACCTGCCCTTCGCCGACGACGCAACCTTCGCCCGCCTGCACGCCGCAGTGCGGCTGCTGCTGCCCATCCTGCCGGCCATCGCCGCGAGCTCGCCGATCGCCGACGGCATGCCCAGCGGCTTTCTGGACACCCGCCTGGAGGCCTACCGCACCGCCGTCCGGCGCGTCCCTTCAGTGATCGGCCAGCTGATCCCGGACACCGCCGGCAGCCGGGCCGAATACGAAACGCGGGTATTCGAGCCGATGTACCGGGACATCGCCATCCTCGACCCGCAAGGCGTGCTGCGGCACGAATGGCTCAACGCGCGCGGCGCCATCCCGCGCTTCGA
>MKUE01000066.1 GCA_001897675.1 Thiobacillus sp. 65-1059
TCGCCACCGTGGTCATCGGTCGCCACCGTGGTCATCGGCGGGATCCTGTCTTCTACGGCGCTGACCCTGCTGGTGCTGCCGATTCTGTATAGGCTGGCCCACCGGAAAGAAGAGGAGGAAACGGACGCTGTTGATGGCAACAGGCTACAGACACATCAAGCCTGACCGGAACGCCCAGCCGACAGGCTGGGCGTCGCATCTAATCGATCAACTGCTGCAAAGGAGTAAATCATGGGGTTCTTTGAACGCATGCTCGGCAATTTAATGGGCGGCAGATTCGGCAGTCACCACGGCGGCTATCGAGGCGGTCATCACGGCGGTTCCAAACATGGTGGCTACGGTGGCTATCCAGGCTATCCGCAGGGCACAGGCCCGGACGGCGGCAATGCTGGCAATCCCTGCCCCAAATGCGGCGGCACCAATGCGGGCGAAGCACGCTTCTGCCAGCAATGCGGCACCTCGCTGTCGCCCGGCAAATGTTCCGGCTGCGGCGCGGAACTGCCGACAGGCGCCCGGTTTTGTGGCCAATGCGGCGGCAAACCCCGGCAGTAGCACAATGCATTTCTCAGGCATGATTCGCATCTCCAGGCCGACGCTGGAAAAGCATCAGGTCGCCATTTATTTCATGGCGGTGTTTGCCGGCCTGCTGGCGGCCGCCGTCGCGGGGCCATCCGCTGCCGCCCTGGAAGCCTGGATCAATCCGGCGCTGGCTGCGCTGCTGTATGTCACCTTCCTGCAAGTGCCGATGGCTGCCCTCGGGCAGGCGCTGACGCACGGGCGCTTCCTCTCGGCGCTGCTGATCGTCAACTTCGTTGCGGTTCCGCTGGTGGTACTCGGGCTGATCCAGTTCCTTCCTGCCCATCCGGCCCTTCACTTCGCCGTGCTGCTGGTATTGCTGGCGCCTTGTATCGATTACGTCGTCGTATTTACGCACCTGGGGCGGGGAGACGCGAAGCTCATCCTCGCGGCGACGCCGGTTTTGCTCATCGCGCAAATGCTACTGCTGCCCGTTTATATCGGGCTGTTTCTCGGGTCCGACGCCGCGGGCCTGGTGCAGGCAAGCCCCTTCCTGCATGCGTTTTTCTGGCTGATTGCCATCCCCCTTGTGCTCGCTGGGGCAACCCAGTACTGGGCCGCCCGCCGCGCGTCGGGCAGGCGGGTCGAGGGGGTGATGGGATGGCTGCCGGTCCCGCTGATGGCGCTGGTGCTGTTGCTGGTGTTCGCGGCCGTCGCACCGCGCATCGGCGCTGCGTCGGCCGATGTTGCCCGGACGGTGCCGATTTATGCGGCATTCGCGATCATCATGCCGCTTGTCGCCTATGCAGTGGGAAAACTCATGGGACTCGATGTAGGCGCGGGCCGTGCCTTGGCCTTCAGCGCGGGCACCCGCAATTCCCTGGTGGTCTTGCCGCTGGCATTTGCCGTCCCCGGTGGCGGCGCCCTCATCCCCGCGGTCGTGGTGACGCAAACGCTGGTCGAACTCGTCAGCGAACTTGTCTATGTGCGCTGGATCCCGCGCTTGTTTAAACCGGCAACGGAACGCGAGACCTTATGAGGGCACCTGCCAAGCGCAGGTCTTTGTCCGTTCCATGAGGCGTGCAACCCCGCGTCGAAATCGATGGGTTCTATAAGGAGTAGCAGCATGGCTGAAAAACTTGAACTGGACTTGTCCCTGGTCCTGCCGGAAATCCCCGACGAGCGCGACGCCTGCGTAGGGCGGCTGACGGAACTGCTGCAGGCCGAAGGCCTGGAAAAAGTGCACCTGGTGCGCGAGGACGGCAGCGCCCGCCTGTGCCTGCACTACGATCCGCAGCAATTCAGCGTGAGCCGGGTGCGCGAACTGGCGCAGGCGGCCGGCGCGAAGATCGGAGACCGGTTTCGTCACGAGAGCCTGCGCATCGACGGCATGGATTGCCCCACCTGCGCCACGGTGATCGAACATGCCCTGCAACGTACCGGCGGCGTGCTGGAAGCCTCCGTGAGTTACGCCGCGGAACGCCTGCGCCTGGAATTCGACAGCGAGATAATCGGGCGTCCTGCAATCATTAAGCGCATACAGGCGCTCGGCTATGCCGTGCTGGAGGAAGGCCATGAGGCCGGATGGTTCGCCGAGCATCGCGAGCTCGTTTTCAGCGGCGTGGCGGGCCTGCTGTTGCTGGCCGGCTGGCTGACCGGCCTCGCCGGCGCGCCGCGCGCCCTCTCGATCGGCCTGCTGCTGGGTGCCTATGCAGCGGGCGGTTTCTATACCCTGCGCGACGCCTGGCAGAGTGTGAAGAGCCGCAGCTTCGACATCGACACCCTGATGATCGTCGCAGCGGCCGGGGCCGCGGCTTTGGGTGCCTGGGAAGAAGGCGCGCTGCTGCTATTCTTGTTCAGCCTCGGTCATGCGCTGGAACACATGGCCATGGACCGGGCGCGCAAGGCGATCGAGGCGCTCGCGGAACTGGCGCCCAGGACCGCCATTGTGCAGCGCGATGGTGCCGAGATCGAGGTGCGGGTCGAAGCCTTGCAGCGCGGCGACCGGGTGGTGGTCAAACCCGGCCAGCGCATCCCCGCCGACGGGCAGGTGGCCTCGGGCAACTCAGCGGTGGACCAGGCGCCCATCACCGGCGAATCCATGCCGGTGGACAAGCAGCCGGGCGACAAGGTGTTCGCCGGCACGGTCAACGGCGAAGGCGCGCTTATCGTCGAGGTCACCAAACTGGCGCGGGAGAGCACGCTTTCACGCATGGTGGAGATGGTCGCCGAGGCACAGACGCAGAAATCGCCCACCCAGCGTTTCACCGATCGCTTCGAGCGCATCTTCGTGCCCGTCGTGCTGGCTGGCGCTGCGCTGCTCATCGTGCTGCCGCCGCTGTTCGGTTTCCCGTTCGCCGAATCCTTTTACCGTGCCATGGCGGTGCTGGTGGCGGCGTCCCCCTGCGCGCTGGCCATCGCCACCCCGTCGGCGGTGCTGTCGGGCATCGCCCGCGCCGCACGCGGCGGCGTGCTGATCAAAGGCGGCGCGCATCTGGAAAATCTGGGCGTGCTCACAGCCATCGCTTTCGACAAGACCGGCACCCTGACCGTCGGCAAGCCCAAGGTGACCAACGTCGTCGCCATCAGCGGAGACGAGGCACGTCTGCTGACTATTGCCGCCGCCGTGGAAAGTCGCAGCGCCCATCCCCTGGCGCAGGCGGTGGTGACGGAAGCGAAGGGACGCGGTTTAAGTTGGAATGAAGCCGGGGAAGTCGAAGCCGTGACCGGAAAAGGCGTTCGCGCTGAATTTGGCGGGCAAAAGATAGCCATTGGTAACGCCAGGTTGTTTGACGGCGAAGCCATCCCAGAAGTGGTCCAGCAGCACGCAGATCGCCTGCAGAAGGAAGGCAAAACCATCATGCTGATCCGGATGGACGAACAGTTTCTGGGCGTGGTGGCCCTGGCCGACACGCCGCGCGAGGGTGCAAAGCAGGTGCTGGAACGTCTGCACCAGACCGGCATCCGCAAGACCATCATGCTTACCGGCGACAACGAGCGCGTGGGCCGCGCCATCGCC
Organism: Thiobacillus sp. 65-1059; assembly: GCA_001897675.1. GTDB lineage: Bacteria > Pseudomonadota > Gammaproteobacteria > Burkholderiales > Thiobacillaceae > Thiobacillus. The sequence goes on from MKUE01000066.1 coordinate 3,536, forward strand.
GACGCGGTGGGCCTGGACGAAGTGAAAGCCGGTCTGTTGCCGGAAGACAAGGTCAAGGCCATGGAGGAACTCGCGCAGCGCTACGGCCAGGTGGCGATGGTCGGCGACGGCGTCAACGATGCGCCGGCGATGGCGCGCGCCACCGTCGGTATCGCCATGGGCGGCGCCGGCACCGACGTGGCCTTGGAAGCCGCCGATGTCGCGCTGATGGGCGACGACCTTTCCAGACTGCCGTTCGCCGTGGCCTTGAGCCGCGCATCGAAGCGCATTATTCGCCAGAACCTGTGGGTGTCCTTGGGCGTGGTGGCCCTGCTGGTTCCCGCCACCCTGTTCGGCTGGGCGGGGATCGGGGTGGCAGTGCTGATCCACGAAGGATCGACTCTGGTCGTAGTGCTCAACGCGCTGAGGTTGCTGGCCTACCGTTGATGAAATACGAAATCCGGATACCCGATTTTTAAACTACAGGGATCAATCATGAAGCCCCCCACTCACCTCCTTGCCACGTCTTTTGCCATCCCCTGCCTCACGCTCTCAGGCAATCCCCCCGACAACCAAAGCATCGATACCATTAGAATTTTCCAACCTGAAAAGGAGTCCACCATGAAGTCATTCATCCAGTCTCTTGCCGCCGCCAGCAGCCTTGCCGTCACACTCGCCGTTTCCCCTGCTTTCGCTCGGTGTATCGGTCTGGTTGATGCGATTCGAGGCGGCGATCCTCGGCGGCGCGTTGGGGTGTAGTCGACGGCTTGATCTCGGTTACGAAGTGGTCGACCTCACCGCCAGTCTGGCATGGGCTTGCGCCAGAATTTGACGCTCGATTCAAACCTGATCGTGACGCTGAATTTCAGCGATGAGGTACTCATCAACGGCGTGTCCACCCTGGTGTTCACCGGCATCCTTGACACCAACCCGAGATTGTTCTGTTTACCGACAGCGTAACCGTCACGCCGGAATTCCTGGTGCTGGCGAACCTGTTCAACGATACCGATCTCACCTTCACGGCGGGCTCGCACTTACCCTGCTGGAGGCACACGCTCTGGCAACCTACGATTTCTCCTACGTCGGCAGTCTCAGGGGAGCTGTGATCAATCAGAGCTTCGGCCCGTTCTACACGTGAAACGACAGCATTCTGCTGTTCGATATCGGCGTTACAACCAGCAGTTCGCGCTCGGCGGCTTCCAGACCCGTCCAAGGGTGAAACATTCAGCCTGACCGCCGTACACAAGTCGCAAGCCTACGTCATGTTCAACGCGTGGATTGGCCTCATCCGGATGGCGCGCCAACGCCCGACGCGCTGAGCCATCACGCACCTTCACGTCCATCCGTTCCGGCGGGTTTTTTTATCTCTCCCCATTTCACAAATATTTGCCGCCACCGCTTGACTCAATAAATGAGAATCGTTATTATTCGCAAAACAAATACATAAAAACATGAATGAAACCCGATCAACCCGAACCAGACGTCGATGCCATGCAAACGCAGACAGCCTCCGCTCTCCGATCGAGCCCGGGCAACGGACTATGCCGCCGGGCATCATTCAGACGGACTTTTTATTCCGGGGCAATCAGGAAATCCTGATCAGCCATAACGGCGAGCACTATCGCCTGCGCATCACCAAGAACGGCAAATGATTCTGACCAAGTAGTAGTAACCATTCCATTTTCAGGATTTGAAAATGGAATTCCCAATCGCCCGCCAGCGCGCAAGCGTCAGCCAGCCCTAACTCAAGGAGACTGGCATGTCCGCACCCTCGCCTCACAGCACGCACGAAATCGTTATCGCCGCGACCTTATGGCTGATGCACCGCTATCAGCAGACCGGCTGCAAAAAACTCGCCCGCATGGTCGAGCAGCATTTGCGCTGGATGCAGGTGGGCGCAAGCAGTCCGGTACTCTCCAATGCCTGCCAGCGGCTGTCGTTTGAATGGCGCGCAGTGTCGTGTGCAGCACAACCCGTTCTCCCGCAACCCACCCTGCATTGAAGGAGACTTACATGATCTCGATTGGACACCCTATCCCTGATGTCGTCAGCGAAGCCTATCTGCCCGATGGCCGCATCGAGCCCATTTCGCTCGCGCAATACCGCGGCAAGTGGCTGGTGCTGTTTTTCTGGCCGCTCGATTTCACCTTCGTCTGCCCAACTGAAATCCGCGCCTATTCCGACCTGAGTCACGATTTAGATGTCTCCGGCGCGGTGCTGCTCGGCGCCAGCGTCGATTCGGCGCATGCCCACCGCGCCTGGGTCAGGCACGGTCTCGGCACAGTCAAATTTCCGATGCTGGGCGACGTGTCGCGCGCGCTGTCGCAAGGCTTCGGCGTGCTCGCTGAATCCGGCGTGGCGGTGCGCGCCACCTTCATCATCAACCCCGAGGGCCGGGTGATGAGCGTGGCGGCAAACGACCTCAACGTGGGCCGCTCGGCGCGTGAAACGCTGCGCCTGCTGCACGCACTGCAAAGCGGCGAGCTCACCGCCTGCGAATGGCAGCCCGGCCAGGCTTTTGTCGCGGCCGCTTAAGGAGAAGCCCCATGCATACCGCCCATCCCGCATCGCTTCTGGTTGCCGCGCTGGTGATGCTGCGCCATCCCTGTTCACGCAACCAGGCGACCGCCCGGCTGCTTCTCGAACGCGCGGCCGAACACGCCGAACTCACCCCGGTCGAGCGCGAAGCCTGCCGCAGCCTCGCCGACGACATGCACGTCGAACGCCCCGAACCCGACGCATTACGCGCGCACTGGCTCACCCCGCGCCCTGTCCACCCGCAAGGGGCAGGCCGTGGTTGTACAGACGCTAAAGCGTCAACAACCACGCTCATCGACCAAGGCACCGAGCACCGCCGCCTGAACTTGGTTGAAGGTTTGCCATCACCCAACCTGAAAGGCGTTTCCGCATGAGCGCCGCTATCCCTGCCGTTTCCGCCAACACGCCCAAAGCCCTGCGCGACGCCTGGCATGCGCTCACCGCCGAAAAGCGCCTGCGCATCCGTGACGCCGCGCACACGCTGGGCGTATCCGAAGCCGAATTGCTCGCCACCGGCGTCGGCGAGCACGTCACGCGCCTTGCCGGCGACCTGCGCGATCTGATGATGCGCATGGGCGAACTCGGCCCGGTGATGGCGCTGACGCGCAACGAGGCAGCCGTGCACGAAAAGGAAGGCGTGTACCAGAACATTACCCACGGCGATCAGATCGGCCTGGTGCTGGGCGAGGCGATCGACCTGCGCCTGCTCTACGACAAGTGGGCGTTCGGTTATGCCGTCGAGGAGCGGATCGGCAGCGACACCCGCCACTCGTTCCAGTTCTTCGACGCCTGCGGCGACGCCATCCACAAAATCTACCTGCGCGAGGGCGCCGACACGCTCGCCTTCGAGGCGCTGTGCGACGCCTGGGCGGCACCTATCCAGATCCCCGGCGAAACCGTGCTGCCGCACCCGGCAGGAAGCGCGCCGGAACGCCCCGACGAAGCCGTCGATGTGGAAGCACTGCGCGCCGGCTGGCGATCCATGACCGACACCCACCAGTTTTTCGGTCTCTTGAAAAAGCACAAGCTCAGCCGCACCCAGGCATTCCGGCTGATCGGCAACGAATTCGCCGTCCCGCTCCTGACCAACACGCCGGCACGGCTGCTGCAGGCCGTCGCCGCGACCGGGCAGGAGATCATGGTGTACGTCGGCAACTCCGGCTGCATCCAGATCCACACCGGGCGCGTGAGGGACATCCAGCGCATGGGCGACTGGATCAACGTGCTCGACCCCGGTTTCAACCTGCATCTGCGCGAAGACCTGGTGGCACAGGCCTGGCTGGTGAAAAAACCCAGCGCCGACGGCATCGTCACCTCGATCGAACTGTTCGACGCCGCAGGCGAATTCATCGCCTACTTCTTCGGCAAGCGCTTGCCTGGCCTGCCCGAAACCACCGGCTGGCGCATGCTGGCCGAAACCCTGGAGCCGCGCTGATGTTTGCAATCGCCTATCACTTCCACATGCTGCCGCGCCACCACGACCACTTCCGCCACGACGCCTTCACGCTGCTGCTGGCGTGGGACAGCCAGACGAGCTTCGAACGCTTCGCCCGCACCTGGGTCGGCGTCTGGATGCTAAACGGCATGGGTCTGGATCGCGACGCCTTCGCCGCGCCGACCCAGACCGATATCGGCGAAGAGACAATTACTCCGCGCGTGGAAGGCGCGCGGCATATTCATCCGGCCAGACTGAGGCACGACTGCCATGTGTGATCGTTGCGAACCGAAAGGCTTGCTGGCGGACTTGTTCGTCAAGGCGGGCGTCGCGCCCGCATCTTCAGCCCTTGTCACGTCGATGGTGGAAAGCGAACCTGAATCGCGCAAGCAACCGTCGCCCCGCCGCCCAAAGCTCTGGGAACTCGAAGAAAAGCACCACTGCCCGGTGATTGGCTCCTGCCTCATGCTGGATGAACTCAAGAAGATCGCCCGCAAGTGCGGTTTTAATGGTGACTTCGGCGGCACTCGCTTCGATCCCTACCGCCTGCATGTCGAAGCCGTCTCGCTGTCCTGCTCGCGCAACGACGCCGCTGAAGCGATGCACAAGCTTCTGGAGCGCAAGTACGCGATCGTCATCGCCCGCTTCGAGAGCGTCAAGTCCGACGCCGACGTGCTGGCCTTGTGGAAGCAGCACCTGAAGTGCGGCGAAGTCGCCGATGCCATGTGGGCCGCGCTCACCCACAAGGCCGCCAGCCGGGATACCCGCAACCAGGTCTATGGCGATGTCCACATGCACAGCCACCAGATCGGCGCCGGCCAGGCCGCCGATCTGCGGCGGCTGGAATGGCTGCAGCGCGAGCAAACCGACCTGGGCGCGGAAAATGCTCGCCTCGCGGAAGAACTGCGCCAACAAAGCCTGCAAACCGACTCGGCCAAACGCGACCTGGCACGCGCCAACGAACAGGTCGCCCACCTGGCCCCCCTGTTGAACCGGGTGCGTGAGCTGGAATCCGGCCAGGCCATGGCCGCCATCGGTCGCCGCCTGTTGTTGGCGGAAACCCAGGCCAGCCGCGCTCGGGAAGCCGAGGCGCGAATCGAAACGCTGGAAGAAATGGTCGCCGTCCTGCGCGGCGACAAAGCGCGCCTTGGCCGCGAGATGGAAGAAACCGCCGCCGAACGCGACGCGCTGGAACGACTCTGGCTGGAGGAGGCGTCGAGCAGCGCGCCAAGTGCGACGACCTGCAGCGGAGAATGCGACACCTGCAGCACCCGCCTGCAAGGCCGCTGCGTGCTCTGCGTCGGCGGCCGCACTCCGCTGCTACCGCAT
>MKUE01000067.1 GCA_001897675.1 Thiobacillus sp. 65-1059
GCGACAACTGCGAACGCAGAAAGCCGCTGGCGCGCTGCAGGCCCTGCAGGCAGGCGTCATGCTCGGCCTGGCCGCCGAGGGTGGTGAAGTAGATCTTGGCGAACTCCATGTCGCGGTTGACCTCGACCTCGGTGATGGTCAGCATGCCGACGCGCGGATCCTTCACTTCCTGCCGGATCAGTTCAGGCAGTTCGCGCTGGATCTGGTCGGCGACGCGGCGCGCCCTCGGAAAGTCCTTCGGCATTACAGCGAGCGCGCGACTTCCACCACTTCAAACACTTCGAGGATGTCGCCTTCCTGGATGTCGTTGAAGTTCTTCAGCGACAGACCGCATTCGAAGTTGGCCTTGACTTCCTTGACGTCGTCCTTGAAGCGCTTGAGCGAATCGAGTTCGCCCTGATGCACCACCACGTTGTTGCGCAGCACGCGTACGCCGGCGCCGCGCTTGACCACCCCGTCCAGCACGTAGCAGCCGGCAATGGTGCCGATCTTGGAAATGTGGAAGACCTGGCGGATTTCCACCGTGCCGATGACGCTTTCCTTCTTCTCGGGCGCCAGCATGCCGGACAGCGCAGCCTTCACCTCGTCCACCGCTTCGTAGATGATGTTGTAGTAGCGGATATCCACACCGCTGGATTCGGCCAGCTTGCGTGCCAGCGCATCGGCGCGCACGTTGAAGCCGATCAGCACAGCCTTGGAGGCGAGCGCCAGGTTGACGTCGGATTCGGTGATCGCCCCCACCGCGCTGTGGATGATGTTGACCTTGACCTCGTCGGTCGACAGTTTGCCCAGCGCGTGCGCCAGGCCCTCGTAGGAACCCTGCATGTCGGCCTTGAGGATGATGGGTAGATGCTGCACTTCGCCCTGGCCCATCTGCTCGAACATCGATTCCAGTTTGGCGGCCTGCTTCTTGGCGAGTTGCACGTCGCGGAACTTGCCTTGGCGGAACAAGGCGATTTCACGCGCCTTGCGTTCGTCCGGCAGCACCATCATGTCCTCGCCAGCCTGCGGGACGTCGGACAGGCCCTGGATTTCGACCGGGATCGAGGGGCCGGCTTCGTTCACAACCTTGCCCGATTCGTCGAGCATGGCGCGCACGCGACCGAAAGCCTGGCCCGCCAGCACCATGTCGCCACGGCGCAGCGTGCCGGATTGCACCAGCAGGGTGGTAACCGGGCCCTTGCCCTTGTCCAGGCGGGCTTCGATCACGATGCCTTTGGCGGGGCCGTCGGCAGCCGCCTGCAGTTCCAGCACCTCGGCCTGCAACAGGATGGCGTCGAGCAGGCCGTCAATGTTGGTGTTGGCCTTGGCCGACACTTCGACGAACTGGGTGTCGCCACCCCATTCCTCGGGCGTGACGCCCTGCGCGACGAGTTCCTGGCGGATGCGCTCGGGATTGGCTTCGGGCTTGTCGATCTTGTTCACCGCCACCACCAGCGGCACATTGGCCGCCTTGGCGTGATGGATGGC
>MKUE01000068.1 GCA_001897675.1 Thiobacillus sp. 65-1059
GGTGGCGATGGGCGTGCTCGACCCCACCAAGGTCACCCGCACCGCGCTGCAGAACGCCGCGTCGATCGCCGGCCTGATGCTGACCACCGACTGCATGGTGTCCGAACTGCCGGACGACAAGGGTTCCCAGATCGGCGGTGCCGACATGGGCAGCCTGGGCGGCGGCATGGGCGGTATGGGCGGCATGATGTAATAAGCCCGCGCATCCATGCGTGCAGAAGCCCCGCCTCGGCGGGGCTTTTTCATGGCCGTCTCACCAGTGGCGCCAGAAGCGCCATGATGGCTTTTCCCTCTGCTCCTTGGTCAGGATGGCTTCCATGCGCTTGTAGGCGTCTTCTGATGAATCGTATATCTGCCGCTGCAGTTCGTTGACCTTCTTGTACCCGTTGTCCAATGCGCCGGCATCCCGCGTGGGCGCGTCATACAAGTCCCTGAGCCTGGCCTGCTCGTCCATCAGCCGGCCCATCAATTCCCAGTTCTTCCTGCGCGTCTCGTCCCGGATCGTGTTGATTTTGGTCCTCTGGTCAGCAGACAGGTCGGACCGACTCCACGGGCTCATGCCCCAGCGACCGCCCATCATGCCGGCTCCCATACCCCAGCCGCCGCCCATCATTCCGGGCCCCGTGCACACGATGCCAGGGTCAGACCGTATGAACGCCTCCTTGCTGCCAGCGATGGGTTTGTCCTCATCCGGCGCCGGCACAGGGGTCGCCCATGCGTCCAGAACGAGCGCCCCCAGCAACAGGGGAAAAATCATCTTGGTGTGCATGCCTCGCCTCCTTTCGGATGTGCTGAAAGCGCAGGCCACGGAAGAAGTGAAGAACGCGAAGGATCGCTGCCGATCGTGGCCGAGGAGCCGCCTGCGCTGCTGTCTTGAAGCCGGCCCCCGCGCGCCAGCGAGAACTGGCTCTTAGTATAGACACTGCCATGCGACTTCAAGCCGGCCCCAGGGCGGCCTCCTTGTTGCCAAAGCCCGCGCCAGCCACTAACGTTGCCGCATGAACCCCACGATCCCGCTCGCCAACAGCCTGCACCGCGCCACGCTCGACACCATCCGGCAGCAGGCGCCATTTTCGGCGATGGCGGAAGACGCGGTGCTGTGGCTGGTACAACACGTGTCGGTCGCTTACTTCGCACGCGACGCCGTGCTGCTGGAGCCGGCCGCGACCCCGGCCGATACGCTGTTCATCATCAAGCAAGGCACCGTGACAGGCGCCACCGCCGCGGGCCAGACGGTGCTGCAGCTGGCCGCGGGCGAAATGTTTCCGCTGGGCGCGCTGCTGGCCGGGCGCGGCGCGGCCAACCGCTATGCGGCGGCGAGCGACACTTTCTGCTACACCCTGCCCGCCGCCGATTTCCATGCGCTGCGCGCCAGGAGCGCGGTATTCGACGATTTCTGCACGCGCCGCATCGCCAGCCTGCTGGAAGAATCGCAGCGCGCGGTGCAATCGGAATACGCGCTGGCGCTCGACGATGAAGGCCGCTTCGCGCGCCCGCTCTCGGGCCTGATCCGGCGCACGCCCCTCAGCGTACTGCCCGGCACCCCGCTGGCCGATGCCCTGGCGGCCATGGAGGCCGCACGGGTGGGGTCGGTGGTGGTGGCCGACCAGGCCGCGCAGCCGCTCGGCATTCTCACCCTCAAGGATGTGCTGGCGCGCGTCACCCTGGCGGGCGTGCCGCTCGCCACCCCGATCGCCGAAGTCATGACGCCCCAGCCGGCGACGCTCGCGGCCGATGCGCCGGTGGCCGATGCGCTGCTGCTGATGGCGCGCCAGGGCATCCACCACATTCCGCTGGTTGAGGAAGGCCGGCTGGTCGGCGTGGTCTCCGAGAAAGACGTGTTCGCGCTGCGCCGCCTCTCGGTGGAAGGCATCACCTCGGCGATCGCGCGCAGCGACGACGCCGCCCGCCTGCCCGCGCTGGCGCACGACATCGGCGACCTGGCGCACAGCCTGCTGGCGCAGGGGATGGACGCGGAGAATCTCACGGCGATCATCTCCAGCCTGAACGACCGCCTCACCGAACGCATCATCACGCTGGAATGCGCGGCCGACGATGCCTTGACCGGGCTGCGCTGGTGCTGGCTGGCGCTGGGTTCGGAAGGCCGCATGGAGCAGACGCTCGCCACCGATCAGGACAACGCACTGATCTTCGCCGCCACGGACGACGCTCAATGCGCCGCATTGCGGAGCTTCGCGCTGCGGGTGAACAATCGGCTCGACGCCTGCGGATTCCCTTTGTGCCGCGGCGGCATCATGGCCAGCAACCCGAAATGGTGCCTGTCGGCGACCGCCTGGCAGCAGCAGTTCGGCCAGTGGATCGATCACGGCAGCCCCGAAGCCCTGCTGCACGCCAGCATCTTTTTCGATTTCCGCCCCCTCGCCGGCGATGCCGCGCTGGCGCTCGACCTGCGCGCCTGGCTCAACCGCGCCGCCCGCAACAACCCGCGCTTCCTCCACCAGATGGCCGGCAATGCCCTGCGCAACCGCCCGCCGCTGGGGGTGGTGCGCGACTTCGTGCTGTCGGACGACAACGCGCACCCAAACACGATCGACCTCAAGCTCAACGGCGCCACCCCCTTCGTCGATGCGGCGCGCATTTTCGCGCTGGCGGCCGGCAGCCCGCAGACCAATACCGCCAAGCGCCTGCGCGAAGCGGCGCACGCGCTGCACATCCCCGACGCCGAGCTGGCCGACTGGAACCGCGCGTTCCATTTTCTGCAGCTCCTGCGGCTGCGCCACCAGCATGCGCAGCAGCGCGCGGGGCAGCCGCCCGACAACCATCTCGACCCCGACACGCTGAACCCGCTCGACCGCCGCATCCTGAAGGAGGCGCTGCGCCAGGCGCGCAAGGTGCAGGCGCGGCTGGCGCTGGATTACGGCCTGTGATCTGGCCGTTCGGCAAGCACCGCCTGCCGGCGCTGGATGCCGCCGGCAGCGCGCGGCGCGCAGCGCTGGCGCGGCAGAAAAGCAACCTCAGGCTGCCGCTCGCCGAGCTGCGCTGGTGCGTGGTGGACGTCGAGACCGGCGGGCTGGATACGCTGCGCGATCCGCTGCTCTCGATCGGCGCGGTGGCGGTCGAGCAGGGCCGCATCGTGTTCGCGCACAGTCTGGAGATCGGGCTCCGGCAAGCCCGGGCAACCCATGCCGCCAACATCCTGATTCACGGCATCAGCGACAGCGAGCAGCGCGCGGGCCAGGCGCCGCACGAGGCGCTGCTCGCCTGGCTGGAGTTCGCGCGGGACTCGCCGCGCGTGGCGTTTCACGCGGCATTCGACCAGACCGTATTGCAGCGCGAAGCGCGCGCGCAGCTCGGCCTGTCCCCCCGAATGCCGTGGTTCGACGCCGCCGTGATTGCGCCGCTGCTGTTCCCCCGCGCCGCGCCGCACTGCCGTCAACTCGACGACTGGCTGGCGCACTTCGGCATCGCCGCGTACGCGCGCCATGGCGCGCTGGCCGACGCCTACGCCACCGCCGAGTTGTGGCTGGTGCTGATTGCCGCAGCCCAGCGGGAAAACATCACCACCGCCCATCAGCTGCAGCGGCTCGCGCAGGCCCGGCGCTGGCTATCAGAAAATCTGAATTAACTAATCTGTTTGTCGGCCAAGCCATCACTCCTTAAACTCCGCGCACGCGCAAACACAACACATCAAAGCGCGTTCCCCAACCCCTCACGGAGGAATTGCCATGCAGTTGTCGGAGAGACATCAGGAGTACTGGCGCAAGAATCTGCGGCTCACCGCGGTTTTGCTCGCCATCTGGTTCGCGGTGACGTTCGTCGTCATCTACTTCGCCCGCGAACTCAATGAAATCGTCATTTTCGGGTTTCCCTTCGCCTTCTATATGGGCGCACAGGGCGCACTCATCATCTATGTCCTCATCATCTGGTTTTATGCCCACCGCATGAACCAGCTGGACAAAGAGTTCGGCGTACACGAGGGAGATGAAGAATGAGCAGCCAAACCCAAAGCCAGTTTTTCTCGCAGCTTAAAAAGTATTACGCCTTCTACACCGGCGGTTTCATTTTCTTCGTCATCCTGCTCGCGATCCTGGAGCAGCTGGGACTTGCGCCGAAATACATCGGCTACATCTTCCTTGCCGCCACGATCATGCTGTATGCGGGCATCGGCATCATGTCGAAGACCGCCGACGTGTCGGAATACTACGTCGCCGGACGCCGCGTTCCGGCGCTGTTCAACGGCATGGCCACCGGCGCCGACTGGATGTCGGCGGCGTCCTTCATCGGGATGGCCGGCACCCTGTATCTGAGCGGCTTCGACGGCCTCGCCTTCATCATGGGCTGGACCGGCGGCTACGTGCTGGTGGCGCTGTTCCTCGCGCCCTACCTCAGGAAGTTCGGCCAGTTCACCATCCCGGACTTCCTCGGCACGCGCTACGGCGGCAACCTGCCGCGCACCATCGGCGTCGTCGCGGCGATCATCTGCTCCTTCGTCTACGTGGTCGCGCAGATCTACGGCGTCGGCATCATCACCGCCCGCCTCACCGGGATGGAATTCCAGATCGGCGTATTCGTCGGCCTGGCCGGCATTCTGGTGTGCTCCTTCCTCGGCGGCATGCGCGCGGTGACCTGGACCCAGGTGGCGCAGTACATCATCCTCATCATCGCCTACATGATTCCGGTGGTGTGGCTGTCGGTGAGCCATACCGGCAACCCGATTCCGCAGATCGCCTACGGCCAGGTGCTGCAGGAAGTCACGGCCAAGGAAAAAGAGCTGAACGACCCGACCACCACCCTGGGGGCCGCCGAAGCCTCGGTGCGCGCGATCTACAAGGAAAAGCAGCTCGCCGCCGAAGACAAGATCAAGGCGCTGGAAGCCGCCATCGCCGCCGGCAATGCCGACAGCGTCGTCGGCGAAGCGCGCGCCGCACTGGATGCCGAACTGGTTGCCCTGAAAGCCGCGGCCGAACCCGACGCCCAGAAGATCGAGGCGAAGGAAAAGGAAATCGCCGATCTGACCGGTCCCGACGTCCTGATGGCCAAGCTGAAAAAAGCCGCCGACGGCGCCAAGAAATCGGCCGGCCCGGTGGCGCCTCACGCCACGCCGTTCTCCGGCAAGGGCGCCGAGAAGAAGCTCCTGGCGACCAACCCCAACGCGACCGAAGCCGAGATCGCCGCCGCGAAGGCCGAGGACGAGGAAGCGTCCAACATCAAGCGCCGCAACTTCATCGCGCTGGTGCTGTGCCTGATGGTCGGCACCGCGTCGCTGCCGCACATCCTGATGCGCTACTACACCACCCCCTCGGTGCGCGAGGCGCGCAAGTCGGTGTTCTGGTCGCTGTTCTTCATCTTCCTGCTGTACTTCACCGCGCCGGCACTGGCGGTGCTGGTCAAGTACGACGTGTACCACGTGCTGGTCGGCTCGTCGTTCGCGTCGCTGCCGGCCTGGGTCGCCAACTGGGCGGCGGTGGACCCGACGCTGATGAAGATCGCCGACCTCAACAAGGACGGCCTGGTGCAGCTCGCCGAGATCACCATCGGCGGCGACCTCGTCGTGCTGGCCACGCCGGAAATCGCCGGCCTGCCCTACGTCATCTCGGGCCTGGTGGCGGCCGGCGGTCTGGCTGCGGCGCTCTCCACCGCCGACGGCCTGCTGCTGACCATCGCCAACGCGCTGTCGCACGACGTCTACTACAAGATGATCGATCCGAAGGCTTCCACCGTCCGCCGCCTGGCCATTTCCAAGGGCCTGCTGCTGGTGGTTGCCCTGCTGGCCGCGTACACCGCCTCGCTGAAACCGGGCGACATCCTGTTCCTGGTCGGTGCCGCGTTCTCGCTGGCCGCCTCGGCGTTCTTCCCGGCGCTGGTGCTCGGCGTGTTCTGGAAGCGCGCCAACTACCTGGGCGCGGTGGTCGGCATGCTGTCCGGACTGGCGGTGTGCATGTTCTACATGTACACCACCTACGAGTTCTTCGGCGGCGTTGCAGCCAACGAATGGTTCGCCATCAAGCCCATCGCCGCCGGCGTTTTCGGCATGCCGGCCGGCTTCCTCGGGGTCATCATCGGTTCGCTGATTTCGCGTGCGCCCAGCACCGAAATCCAGCAACTGGTCGACCACGTGCGCTATCCGAACCTGGAAGGCGACATCAAGGCCCAGACGGCCTGATCGTCCACCGCTGCACGCCCTCAGGGCGTGCAACTGAAAAGCCGGCTTCGCAGCCGGCTTTTTTTCATCCATGTTCTCAATCCGGCCGCTACGCGCAGTCGCTGCGGCCGGTATCGCGGATCAGCCGTTGCGCAGTCTGCGGGTCGTGCGTCAGCGTATGCTCGATCACTGCCGCCACCTTGTCCGGCTGGTTGCAGTGCTGCCACGCCATGCCCAGCGCGTACCAGGCGAGCCCGTTCATCGGCTGCAGCCGTCCGGCCTCGGTCAGCGCCGCGGCGGCGTCGGCATGGCGGCCGTGCCGCGCGTGCAGCATGCCCAATCCGTACCAGGCGCGATCGTTGTCCGGATTCAATCCGGTCGCCCGCTGAAAAGCGGCGATGGCAGCATCGTCCATGCCGCCCTTGTCGCGCACGTAACCGAGGTTGAACCAGGCGTGGGCATCGTGCGGCTCGATCTCGAGCGCGCGCACGAACCAGGCTTCCGCCGCAGTCCAGCGTTCCTGCTGGGCCTCCAGCCAGCCCAGCGTGCGCAGCGTAGCGGCATGCGCCGGATCGGCGCGATGGCTGTCGAGGTAGGCGGCGATTGCGCGCTCACGCTGGCCCAGCGTGTTGAAGAGCATGCCGCGCAGTCCGTGCCGCACACGATCGAAATTCATCATGGGTCGAATGCCGAGTAAGGTCAGCACGCATTGTCACGGCCAGGCGGCGGCCTGACAAGCTGCGTTAAAATCGCCGCTTCGCCCCAGGAATACTCGCCATGCCATTCGACATTCTGCTGGTTTCGATTCTGCGCACCCTCGTCGAAGTCGCCGGCTTCGCCCTGCTCGGGCAAGGCGCGCTGGCCGTGCTGGCCGGCAAATACCGCGAGCAGAACGCCTTCTATCGCGTGCTGCGCGTCGTCACCGCGCCGGTGGTGCGCGGCGTGCGCTTCGTCACCCCGCGTTTCATTCTCGATGCCCACATTCCCATGCTCAGCTTCTTCCTGCTGTTCTGGCTGTGGATCGTGCTGGCCGTCGTCAAACGCCACCTGTGCAGCCTGCACGGGGTGGCGTGCTGAAACGCCCGCATCGGCACGGTTTTTCCTTGACGGACCGGAGGCAAACGGGTTAAATTGCGGCCTCTTTTGGCCAGGTAGCTCAGTTGGTAGAGCAGCGGATTGAAAATCCGCGTGTCGACGGTTCGATTCCGCCCCTGGCCACCAATACACAAAGGTCAACAGTTCGCTGTTGGCCTTTTTTCTTGCGCGCTCCCGCGTGTTCGCGGGGACTCCTGCGGATTCCTGCGGACTTCCTTCCTCCGGTCGTCTCGCCCATCTCGGCCCCATTTCGCTCTCTCCTGGCCATTCTTCTCTCCAGCCTCGCTCGCCGGCTAAGGGCCGAAGTCCGCAGAGGCCGCAACGTGGACCTATACAGATCAATGGGTTACGTGCTGACGAATCAAACGGTTGGATTGCGGCATCGGCAGGCAAAGGAAACCATGGCCGTTGTGTTTTGTCGGTAGTTCTTGACAGCTACCGACGTTTCGCAACATTATGACGACATGGACAGTTCGCACCAGAGCATTCTGGATCTTGCCGCCCAGCGCGGCCTTATTCGCCCACGCGATCTCAATGAGCGTGGGCTGCCCACGATCGCCCTCACGCGGCTGGTGCGGCAAGGGCTGCTCCAGCGCGTGGGACGGGGCCTGTACGCAATTCCGGACCGGGCCGTCTCGGAACACGGCGCACTCTCCGAGGTGGCACGCAAGCACCCGCAAGCCATCGTCTGCCTGCTGTCGGCACTGCGCCTACATGAACTCACCACACAGTCGCCGTTCGAGGTCTGGCTGGCAATTCCCAACAAGGCACGCGCGCCAAAGATGGACTATCCCCCGCTGCGCATCGTGCGCTTCTCTGGCGCCGCGCTGACGGAGGGGGTCGAGGAGCACCTCATCGATGGTGTGCCGGTGCGCGTGACCAACGTCGCCCGGACCGTGGCTGACTGCTTCAAGTTCCGCAACAAGATCGGCCTCGATGTCGCGCTGGAGGCGCTACAGGAGTCCTGGCGTGCCAAGCGCGTCAGCATGGATGAACTTTGGCGTTTTGCTGCGCTGTGCCGTGTGGCCAATGTGATGCGCCCCTACATGGAAAGCCTGTCATGAACCAGCGCAACATGGCCGCCTCGGTGCGCGCCCGCCTGCTCAACCGCGCCCGCGAGACCCGACAAGACTTCAATCTGATCTTGACCCGCTATGCGCTTGAGCGCCTGCTTTACCGGCTCAGCATCTCCCCCCACGCCGACCAGTTCCTGCTGAAAGGTGCGCTGCTGTTCGACTTGTGGTTCGACATCCCGCATCGTCCGACACGCGACGCCGATCTGCTGGGCTTCGGCTCGGCCGAGATCCCGCATGTCGAGGCGGCGTTTCGGGACATCTGTACGGTGGAACTGGACGACGGCATACGCTTCCAGCCTGACTCGGTACACGCGGAGGAGATCCGCAAGGAAGCCAACTACTCCGGTGTCCGGGTCACGCTGATCGGCCTGTTGGACGGTGCCCGATGCCACGTGCAGGTCGACGTGGGTTTCGGCGACGCCGTGACGCCCGGCCCCGAGGCCGTCGACTACCCGGTAATGCTGCCGGACATGCCAGCCCCGAAGCTGCGCGCCTACCCCCGCTACACGGTTGTCGCCGAGAAGCTGGAGGCACTGGTGTCGCTCGGCATCGCCAACAGCCGCATGAAGGATTACTTCGATCTCTGGATCTTGTCGCGCTACACCGACTTCGACGGCGCGCTCCTGTGCAAGGCGATCCACGCCACCTTCGAGCGCCGCAGGACACCGCTGCCGGATGGCGTCCCTTTCGGATTGAGCGACGAATTCGCGCAGGATCGGCAGAAGCAGACTCAGTGGCAAGCATTCTTGAGGAAGAATGCCTTGGACGAGCTTCAGCTTTCCGAGGTCGTTGCCGGTCTGCGTGCCTTCCTGTCATTCCCGCTGGACGCGCTCCAGCAAGGTGCTGCATTTCCGCAAACATGGCTTGCCGGAAACGGGTGGATGTCGAGCGGCGAGGAATCGGGCCGATGACCTGGAATCCCGATCTGCTCTTGGAGGATTTTCACCGTGTCGCCGGCATGGCTGGCGTCTCGTTGGCGCTTGATGCCATCGCGATCGAGCGGTGCCCTGCGCCGCACGTGCCGCCCAAGACATTACCGCCCGGCACCATGGCGGTGTACGTCTTCTCGTTTGGGCCTCATGTGCTGAAGGTCGGGAAGGTCGGCCCCAACAGCGCTGCTCGCTACACGGCTCAACACTACAACGCCGGCAGCGCGAAGAGCACTCTGGCAGCCTCCTTGATCAAACACGGCGAGCGCATCGGCGTCGCCGGCCTGAACGAAACGAACGTCCCCGGCTGGATCAGGGAGCACACCGATCGGGTGAACTTCATCCTCGATGCGTCGCTCGGTGTCCACGTCCTCAACCTCCTCGAGGCATTTCTGCAGTGCCGCCTCCGGCCTGAGTTCGAGGGATTTGCCAGCCAACGGATCGATCGCGAGGGCGGACAGGCATGAAAGAGGACATCCTCGAACAAATGGTGGACGAGTACCTGCAGCACAAAGGGTACTTCACCCGGCACAACATCAAGTTTCGACCTGCCGGCGATCATGTGGAGTACGACACCCGCCAGGATGCCGTGCATAGCGACATCGACGTGATCGGCATCCATCCGCGACTCGACGGCGCGCGTCGGGTGATGGTCGTGAGCTGCAAGAGCTGGCAGGGTGGCTTTCGTCCCGAATACTGGGTCGATGCGATCGCCAAGAACAAGGTGGTCTCGGGGCGTGAGGCCTGGCGCGGGTTTCGCGAACTGACCAGGGAGAAGTGGGCCGCAGCGTTCAGGACGATGGTCGCCGAACTGACGGGTTCGTCCTCGTTCACCTACATCACGGCCGTCACGAAAGTCGTGGGCAGCCGAGCGGCGTGGCAGGACAACGCGACGTTCCGCGAGAATCTCGGCGGCAACCCCATCGAGATACTGACCTTCGGCGACATGCTGAAAGAACTCTTTCCGTCCATCGACACGACTCCGGCCTCATCGGAAGTTGGACGGGTTCTGCAGCTGATCAAGGCGTCAGGCTGGTCTCTCGACAAGTAATCCAACCCGAAGGATGCACGTGCGACGGTAATCAGGGATTGATGATGGCCCGCTGCTCGTCCCATAGCAGTGGCGTCCCCGACGCCAGATCGAACAGGGTCACCTCCGGCGGCAACGTTTCGTCGAGGATCGCAGCCACGATGTCCGGCGCAAGGGTAGTGAGGTTCACCATCCGGCTCACATAGGCCCGATCCATCCCCTCGCGCTCGGCCACCTCGGATAGCGTGCGCGCCTCGCCGGACTCCACCATCGCCAGCCAGCGGTGGCCGCGGGCGAGCGCGAGCTGGATCGGCGTCGGCGTGTCATCCCAGGGACGGGGCTGGACAGCGCTGCCGTCCGGAAGGGCCACGGCCTTGCGGCTGCCGCGGCGCTTGATCCGGATCGGCACAGCGATGGTAAGGCTGCCGTCGCTCGCGGTGATCACCTCTGGCTGACCGGTCTTGTCGATCAAGATTTCATTCATGCCACGGCCTCCTCAAGGGTTTCCGGGGCGGGCTCGGGGCGCAGCTCCAGGGCGAGCACCTCGATGCCGTTGGGCCGGAACCGCACCTCGATGTCGTCCGGCGAGACGATCACCTTGTCGATGAGGAGCCGCACGATGCGCTGCTGCTCGGCCGGGAAGAGCTGATCCCAAATCGCATCCAGCCGGGTCATGGCCACCGTGACCTGGGCCTCGTCCAGGGAGGGGTCGAGCCGGGCGGCGCGCTCGGCCACCCCGGCGACCATGGCCGGGGCGCGCAGCACCCGGCGCATCTGCTCCAGCACGGCGGCCTCCAGTTCACCGGCCGGCAGGCGCGGCAGCCCGGAGGCGCCGGCGTGCTCCTTGTTCTCCCGCGTCGGCAGGTAGTAGCGGTAGATACGTCCGTTCTTCTTGCGCGTGGACCAGGGCGTGAGCGCCCGGCCATCGATCCCCACGACGATCCCCTTGAGCAGGAACGGCACCCGGGCGCGGGTGTTGTTGCCTCGCACACGCGAGTTCTGCGCGAGGATCGCCTGGGCGGCATCCCACAGCCTGCGCTCGACGACGGGCGGGTGTTCGCCCGGATACCACTGATCGCGGTGGCGGATCTCGCCCAGGTAGACGCGGTTGTTGAGGATCTTGTAGACGAGGCTCTTGTCGATGGGCTTGCCATCGCGCACCCGCCCGTCTTGGGTAGTCCAGGCCTTGGAGGTCACGCCGTCGAGGCGCAGCTCCTTCACGAGCAGGGTCGAGGACCCGAGCTCGACGAAGCGCTGGAAGATGTGGCGGACGATCTTGGCCTCGCGCTCGTTGGGCACCAACCGCCGGTTCTCGACGTCGTAGCCGAGCGGCGGCACGCCGCCCATCCACATGCCCTTGCGCTTGCTGGCGGCGATCTTGTCGCGGATGCGCTCGCCGGTAACCTCGCGCTCGAACTGGGCGAAGGAGAGCAGGATGTTGAGCATCAACCGCCCAATCGAGGTGGTGGTGTTGAACTGCTGGGTGACCGAGACGAAGGAGACCCCGTGGCGCTCGAAGACGTCGATCATCCGTGAAAAGTCAGTCAGCGATCGCGTCAGGCGATCGATCTTGTAGACCACCACGATGTCGATCCTGCCGGCCTCGATGTCGGCCAGCAGCCGCTTGAGCGCCGGCCGGTCCATGTTGCCACCGGAGAAGGCGGGATCGTCGTAGTCGTCGGCCACCGGAATCCAGCCCTCCGCGCGCTGGCTGGCGATGTAGGCGTGGCCGGCGTCACGCTGGGCGTCGATGGAGTTGTACTCCTGGTCGAGCCCCTCGTCGGTGGACTTCCGAGTGTAGACGGCGCAGCGCAGGCGGCGCTTCAGGGCTTCGTTCATCGCCGACCTCCCTGCTTCTTCGGATTCTTCGCCTTGGCCGGTGCCTTCACGCCGAAGAAGAGCGGCCCGGACCAGCGGGTGCCGGTGATCTCGCGGGCGATCATGGACAGGCTCGGGTAGCGCCTGCCCTCGAACTCATACTGTCCGTCCTGGGCGACCGTCACCCGGTGCTCGATCCCCTGGTACTCCCGGGTGAGCACGGTGCCGGGCATCAGCCGGATGTCGCGATCGAGCTTGCGCGCCTTGCCGGTCTCCACCAGGGCCTTGATGCGCCGCTTGTTGCGCTCCAAGAGGCTGGGATCGACCTTGCGGAACTCGATCTCTTGCAGCTTGTACGCGATCCGCCGCTCCATGAACTGGCGATTGGGCGTCGGGTTGTCGCTGCCGAAGAGTTCTCGCCAAAGCGCCCTCATTTCCTCTATCGAGAGATCCGGGAGCCCGGCGATCCGGGCGACGACGCTCGGCGGGGTGGGTGGGACGGTGCTTGCCTTCATGGAGCCTCCTCCAAAGTGTTGTTGACGGGGTGGCTATGAAGGCGCTGGTGGCCGGAGAAGCCAAGCTCAAACTCGCTCTCCGCGGGGCCGCCTGCGGACTGGGCGAACACGGCCTCGCGCAGTCGGACGAGGCCGTGGGCCAGCAAGGATGCGGCTTCGCGCCGGCGCTGCTCCGGCGTCATCCGTTCGGGTGGTAGGTGGTTGATCGTGCACATCGGTATCGGTCCTGAACGTCCAACTCGCTTGATGACGAGATTGTCCGGTCAGGCCGTGACCTCGGCCATCAGGGAGTTTCGGGCCGGTACGAAAGGATGCGGAAGGTCGCGACCCCGCTAATACGGATGCTGCCCGTTGCGGATGAAATTTGTGTAGGTGTCGACCAGGAGTTCGTCCTCTTCGTCGTCATTTTTCTCCCAGGGCTCGCGGTCGGGGAGGATGAGCAGCGTGATGACGAGTTCGTACTGATCGGAGACGACACGCATCTCGCGCAGGGACATGTCGGCGGGCTCTTCCTTGAACCATACGCGAGCAGGCAACTCGATTCCCGTTCTTTCATCAGGGTGACGTATCGTCTGCGCCGCCAAGGACGCCTCGGGGACGGGTATCGTCTCCTTTGAGAACCGAAACCTGGCCCTGGTGCGTAGAGCATTGCGACTCGACCAGGACCAATTGATGAAGCCGTCGTTGGAAACGACCAAGACCGCCCGCAGCGGCGTGAACTCGATCCATTGCCGGATGGCCGCCACGAGCGATACCCCATACCGATCCGCGCAAGCGCCGAGCAGATCGATGTCCACCTTGGCCGACTCGACCTGCTTGCGATAATCGTCCAGCGGCATCAACAGCGTCGCCGCGAACTTGTCGGCATCGGCTTCCCGCTGCCGGGCTGTCGAGCCCCAGTCCAACAGATCCTCCGTGCTGCATCGGAAGGCGTCTTCCTCTTTGCGATGCAGCAGGTAATGGCCCAGTTCGTGGGCGATGGTGAAGTTGATGCGTCCGCTCGATTGCACCTGGTCGTTGTAGAGCAGGTACCAGCCCTTTTCCCGTTTGAGCAGCATTCCCTCCAGCTCACCGATGTCACCGCCCCGGATGTGGGCGATCGGATCGGGTTGGCGGGAACTGATGTCCTGAGCGATGAGCTTGACGTCGATCGGGAAACGATCGCGTCCCCACGCCTTGGAGAGAAAGTTGGCCCAAGCACCGGGCGTGGTCGGATTACTTGTCATCGCCTTCTATGATCTTGAGGATGTCGTCCAGCTTCTTCTTGGTTCCCGACGACAGGCCCCGATACTTGCGAAAGAAGGCCTTGTCCTCTTCCGACGGTTCAAGCTCGGTAATCCGGTCGTCCATGAAATATTCGGGCGTCACCTTGAGCACGCCAGCGATTCTCGCGATCTTCTCGGCGGATGGCTTCGGATTGTCCTTGTTCTCCAGCTCCCAGATGTAGCTCTTGCTGGATTCGGTCTGTTCCGCCAGCTGCTCGAGGCTGAGTCCGCGCTGTTTGCGGAGGCCCCGTATCTTTTCTCCCAGCGGGGATGGCATGTGGCACCTCGTTCTCTGAATGGCCTGAAAGTATACCTCTGTACCGAACGATTTGGTATCTGCTTGACAAACCCAGCACAAGCCATCAATAATCCGAATCGTTCGGCACACCGAACGCATAATATCCCTGTCTAGGAGTACTTCTGGGATGTTGCGGCATGCCGGGCACCGTCCGTCTCGAAGAAGGAGAAGAAAGGCATGACCGCGTTCAACCCTCGTCACCTCGCCCGTCAGGTTCCGGCCACCACTTGGCAGGCGTATCTGTCCTCCCGTTCCATCGCCATCCCCGAATCTTTCGACTGGAGCGCCGAGGAAAAGGCATTTTCCGATGCCCTGATCGCCCTCCTGGAGGAACTCGAACCGGATCAACAGGCCCTGCTGCACGCCGAGCTGCGCCATGTCCACGCCCTCGCGACCCAGAAAGGCATCGATGCGATCCTCAACGCCAGCGACAACGACGTGGCCATTCGGGAGGACTTCGGACAGCTCCGCAACCACGCCGAGCGGGCCATGTGGGTGTTGGTGAACTGGCCGCAAACCTTCATGACGGCCGAGGCGCTGCTCCAATTCGATCTCGGCGTCGGCAAGCGGTCGTGGAAACGGCAAGCCATCAAGGTGACCGAGCCGGTGTCCCGAGAGGCTGCCGACATCGAGGGATTGCAGGCCGCCTTGTCCGAGGTGCTCTCGAAACGCAAGGGACCGCGGCGCGCCTGCCACGTAGACGTCTGCGACCGTCACCTGGACGGCGGTGTGCAGATCAGCGTCTACGTGGAGGACGATCCCAACGATCTGGTGGAGTTCGTCGAAGAGGGCATGCGCCGCCGGACGACCCGCCCGGCGACCAATCTCGCGCTGGTCTACTTCCCCGCATCCGGCATCGTCGACACCGTCGGCCGGGGCGGAGCCAAGGTCCACCAGCCGCTGGTGACGCTCTTCGCACGCCATCTGCTGAAACAGGAGGTCAAGCCTGAGGCAGTGAAGCAGCCGATGTTCTATCTCAACCGGCTGCGGCACGGCTTGGACCTTCCGGAGGACAGCGACATCGACCTCGCCGCCCACGGCATTGATCGCATTCGCCTCCGCCGCGCCCGGCTCAGGAGCACGAGGGCGCCGATCTGCGACTTCTGGGTAGGCGTACCGGCGGATCAGGCCGAACACTGCGTGCTCGCTGCATCGAGCGCCCACCTGAAGGACCACGACCTGTTCCGCGGTCCGTTCAATATCGTCGAGGCCCTCATCAGCATCTATTTCGCCCCTGCCGAAATGGGCAAGCGCGGTCGCGTACTGAACATCGACCTCAAGCAATCGGGGATCTCCAACCTCCAGGACATGGCAGAGGAGGACGCCAAGCTCGCTGAGCGCCTCCTGCGTGCCTGGCGCGTCTCCGAACCGACCGAGGTCGAACTGGCCCTGGTCGCGTAGAAGCCGCCGTGCAGGCGCGCAACGACATCGCCTTCGGCCTGCTCTGCGGGCTCGTCGAGGAATCCGAGGGAAGCCTCCATCCGGATGCCGCCCGGTATTCCGGACAAATGGATGCTTATCGGCATCTCCTCGACCTCGGCGCCATCGGGGCGGGTGATGGTGTCGGATCGAGCATCCTCTGTCCCTGGTGCGGAATGGGCGATCTGGAGGGGATTCGCTTCGAGCAAGGAGGCCGCCAGGGGTACTGCACGGACTGCGGCTGGGTGGATCTGGCCAGTGATCAAGTGACACGGCTCAGGGTGGACATCACGCGCATCGTCCGGTGGCTCGCCTCGGCCCTGGGCCTTGCGGGACGGTATCAACATGAAGAGATGGTTCCGACAGCGCTGTGGCGCCTGGGCGAGATCGAACATCGACGAAAGCGGCGCACTATCTTCTTCGGTCGGAGGCTGAGCGACCCGGCCTTGACGCCCATCATCGAAGCTCGTTTGCGCACCGCCTGCGCACCCGGCTGCGGCGTCCTCATCACCACTACACCCGACGTCGCCCAAGCGATCCAGGCCGCCGGCCATCTCGTCGTTCCGCTGCGTGCCGTGGCGCATCTCCGCAAGGCCGGCTTCGTCATCGAGAATCTCGACGCATACCTCGACGGTTCCGCCGGGATCGGCGAACGGGATTCGGAAACCTCCCTGCGGCTCATGCACTCCGGCCGCATCGCACTGATCGACGGAGAGCGGCACGCACTGTCGCCCCAGGTCTACGGCTTTCTTTCGGTACTCGCGCAGGGCGGCGGCGATCCCGTCCATAAACGCACCATCGCCGACGCTTTGGAAATCGATGTCGACAAGTGCAAGGGCGCGGACATCTGCAAGCGGCACAAGGCCGTCTACCGCACCTTCGTCGCCCACGACAACGACGGTCACTATTGGCTGAAACCCGAATTCGTCAACGACCAAAGGAGGTGATGCACCCAACGAAGCGCAATCCTTTCATCCGGCAGTTCAACTTCGATCTCGATGAGGTGAATGACATGAGTGGTAAGAACCAGTGGGTCGTCCGCAACGGCGACAAGTGGGGTGTCCGGGGGGAAGGCAACGACCGCCTGACCTCCGTACACGATACGCAACAGGAAGCCTTCGAGCGCGCACGCGACATCGCGCGCAACCAGGGCAGCGAGGTGCTCATCCAGGGCGAGGACGGGAAGATCCGCGAGCGCAACAGCTACGGCAAAGATCCGTTCCCGCCTCCCGGCTGACCACCCCGCATTTCCACCCCCGATAAGGGCCCGGAGCCAACCACTCCGGGCCTTTTTCTTTTCCGTCTCTGCGCATGGCCGATTTGCACGATTTGCCCGCCCATCCTGCCCGCTTTGCCCGCCGGTTTGCCCACCCCCTGAAACCCAGAATGACCTCACGTTTCCGCAACAACCCGTAAGGAGCGAATCGTGAGTATCAAACACCTCAACCAACGCCAACTGGCCGACCGTTGGGGCGTCAGCGAAGCCACCTTGGAACGCTGGCGCTCCGAAGGAATCGGGCCGGTCTTTCTCAAGATCCAGGGGCGCGTGCTCTACCGTGTCGAGGACGTCGAGTCCTACGAGGCGGAGTGCCTGCGCAAGAGCACCTCCGAGCGCGTCGGCGCGGGAGGTGTGGCATGAGCCGCCTCACCCCCGACCAGGTTCTCGCCACGCCGGCCGGCGAGCTCGCCGCGCTGCAAAGCGAGGCGCTGTTCCAGCTCAAGAACGATGCCGCCGATCTGCTCTCGGCCGCCAAGGCCATCGTCGAGCACCTCGAACGCGCGCTGGATATGAAGTACGCCGACCGCGCCCATGCCCTGCGCATGGCCGCCGGTAAGGACACCGGCGTCGTGCATTTCGACGACGGCCGCGTGCGCGTCACCGCCGACCTTCCCAAGCGGGTCGAGTGGGATCAGAAGCGGCTCGCCGAGATCGTGCGCCGTATCGCTGAGGGCGGCGAGGACCCGGCCGAGTACGTCGAGACCGCCTACCGCGTCTCCGAGACCAAGTTCAACGCCTGGCCCGAATCGCTGAAGAGCGCCTTCGCCCCCGCCCGCACGCTCAAGACCGGCAAGCCCGGATTCCGTCTCGCCCTGCTGGAGGAGTGACCGTCATGTTCAAGAACCGCACTTTGCTCGACAAGCTGAAAAAGCAGCACCCCTATCTGCTGGAGTCCCTGCCGGAACGGATCGGGACGAATGGCGCCGACGTGGCAATCGAAGATGCCACCCTGGATCAGATCGCCTTCGCCGTCATCGCCCTCGAAAACGAGGTCCGGCCCATCAGCCGCCGCATGAACGCTCTGCGGGAGCTCTACGACCTCGCCCGCAAACACGGCGCACTCGGCGCACACCGGATCGGACACGCGTTCGCCGACAAAGGAGGCCGCTCATGAGCCTCCCCATCATCTCCGCCGACCAGCGTCTGGCCGAGAAGCGCGGCGTGAAAGGCGTGCTGGTCGGCAAGAGCGGCATCGGCAAGACCTCGCAGCTCTGGACCCTGGCGCCCGAGGCCACCTTGTTCTTCGACCTCGAGGCGGGCGACCTCGCCGTCGAGGGGTGGGCCGGCGACACCATCCGCCCGCGCACCTGGCAGGAGTGCCGCGACTTCGCGGTGTTCATCGGCGGTCCGAACCCGGCGCTGCGCGAGGACCAGCCCTTCAGCCAGGCCCACTTCGATGCCGTCTGCGCGCGCTTCGGCGACCCGTCCGTGCTCGACCGCTACGACACGGTGTTCGTCGACTCGATCACCGTCGCCGGGCGCCTGTGCCTGCAATGGTGCAAGGGCCAGCCGCAGGCCTACTCGGAGAAGACCGGCAAGCCGGACACACGCGGCGCTTACGGCCTGATGGGCCAGGAGATGATCGCCTGGCTCACCCACCTACAGCACACCCGCGGCAAGAACGTGTGGTTCGTCGGCATCCTCGACGAGCGTCTCGACGACTTCAATCGCCGCGTCTTCCAGCTGCAGATCGACGGCTCCAAGACCGGGCTCGAGCTGCCCGGCATCGTCGACGAGGTGGTGACGCTGGCCGAGCTCAAGGCCGACGACGGCAGCGCCTACCGCGCCTTCGTCTGCCACACGCTCAACCCCTGGGGCTACCCCGCCAAGGACCGCTCCGGCCGCCTCGACCAGATCGAGGAACCGCACCTCGGCCGGCTGATGGCCAAGATCGCCAGCCCCGCGCGCCCCGCCCTCGAACGCCTCGACTTCGCGCGCCCCGCGCCTTCCGAACCCGTACAG
The DNA here is from genome assembly GCA_001897675.1 of Thiobacillus sp. 65-1059. Classification (GTDB taxonomy): domain Bacteria; phylum Pseudomonadota; class Gammaproteobacteria; order Burkholderiales; family Thiobacillaceae; genus Thiobacillus. The sequence goes on from MKUE01000068.1 coordinate 18,790, forward strand.
CAATAAGGAGCCACGACCATGAGTTATTTCGATTTCAACGATGCCAACGAGCAGTCTTCGTTCGACCTGATCCCCAAGGGCACGCTGGTGCGCGTGCGCATGACCATTCGCCCGGGCGGCTTCGACGATGCGAGCCAGGGCTGGACCGGCGGCTACGCCACCCGCAACGACAACACCGGCTCGGTGTACCTCAACTGCGAGTTCGTGGTGATGGAGGGTGAGTACGCCCGTCGCAAGCTGTGGTCGCTGATCGGTCTCTACAGCCCCAAGGGTCCCGAGTGGGCCAACATGGGCCGCGCCTTCGTCAAGGCGATCCTGAACTCCGCGCGCGGCGTCCATCCGGGCGACGCCAGCCCCCAGGCCCAGAACGCGCGGCGCATCGCCGGGTTCGCCGACCTCGACGGCATCGAGTTCCTCGGTAAGGTCGATTGGGAGAAGGATCAGAACGGCCAGGACAAGGCCGTCATCAAGCAGGCGATCCAGCCGGATCACAAGGACTACGCCGCGCTGATGGGGGCACCGCGTGCGCCGGCGCCTTCGGCCACCACGCCCAACGCATATGCCCAAGCCACGGGTCGCGCTCCGGTCACGGGCCGTCCGAGCTGGGCGCAGTAAGGGGGACTGCCGGCATGATGCTTCGTCCCCGTCAGGCCCTGCTGGTGGAGCGCTCGCTCGCCGCGCTCTACCTGCACGGCAACACCCTGGCCATCGGCCCGACCGGCTCCGGCAAGACCATCATGCTGTCGGCGGTCGCCGGCGGCGTGTTGGAGGAGCCCGACGCGAAGGCCTGCATCCTCGCGCACCGCGATGAGCTCACCGCCCAGAACCGGGAGAAGTTCGGCCGGGTCAATCCGGGCGTCGCGACCTCGGTGTTCGATGCCAAGGAGAAGTCCTGGGCCGGGCGCGCCACCTTCGCGATGGTGCAGACGCTCTCACGCGACGCGCATCTCGACGCGATGCCCACGCTCGATCTGCTGGTGGTCGACGAGGCGCACCATGCCGCCTCGCCGTCCTATCGGCGCGTGATCGATCGCGTGCTGTCGCGCAACCCCAGGGCGCTGATCTTCGGCGCCACGGCCACGCCCGCACGCAGCGACGGCAAGGGGCTGCGGGAGGTCTTCAGCAACGTGGCCGACCAGATCACCCTGGGCGAGCTCATCGCCTCCGGCCATCTGGTGCCGCCGCGCACCTTCGTCATTGATGTCGGCGCGCAATCGGCCCTCGCCCAGGTGCGCCGCACCGCCACCGACTTCGACATGACCGAGGTGGAGGCGATCCTCAACAGGACGCCGATCACCGACGCGGTGATCCGTCACTGGCGCGAGAAGGCGGGCGAGCGCAAGACCATCGTGTTCTGTTCGACCGTGGCCCACGCGCAGTGCGTGGCCGACGCGTTTGTCGCCGCCAGCATCCGCGCCGTGCTCATCCACGGCGAGTTGTCGGACGCCGAGCGCAAGGTCCGGCTCGCCGAATATGAAAGCGGCGAGGCACAAGTAGTCGTCAACGTGGCGGTGCTGACTGAAGGCTACGATTACACACCCACCTCCTGCGTGGTGCTGCTGCGCCCGAGCTCGCACAAGTCGACGCTGACCCAGATGATCGGGCGGGGGCTGCGCACCGTCGATCCGGCCGAGCATCCCGGCGTGGTCAAGACCGATTGCATCGTCCTCGACTTCGGCACCGCGACCCTCATGCACGGCTCGCTGGAGCAGGAGGCCAACCTGGACGGCCACCAGCACCAGGGGCAGGCGCCCACCAAGGAGTGCCCCTCCTGCGAGGCATTGGTCCCGCTCGGCTGCCGCGAATGCCCACTGTGCGGCTTCGAGTGGACCATTGATCCGGCCGAGCAGGCGGAAGCCATGGACGACTTCGTCATGACGGAGATCGACCTGCTCAAGCGCTCCAACTTCCGCTGGTGCGATCTCTTCGGCTGCGACGATGCCTTGATGGCCACCGGCCTCCAAGCCTGGGGCGGCATCTTCTTCCTCAACGGGCGCTGGCACGCGGTCGGTGGCGGCCGGAGTCTTCCGCCCCGTCTGCTGGCGGTCGGCGATCGCACCGTCTGCATGGCCAAGGCGGACGACTGGCTCAACGACAACGAGTCCCTCGACACCGCCCACAAGACCCGCCGCTGGCTCAACGAACCGCCCACCGAGAAGCAGCTGCGCTACCTGCCGCAGGCCATGCGCGCCGACTTCGGGCTCACCCGCTACCAGGCCTCGGCGCTGCTCGCGTTCCAGTTTAACAAGTCGTCCATCCAGCGCCTCGTGCTGGCGGCCAACGACGAACACCGGAGGGCGGCGTGATATGCGCGATCTGCGGACGAGAGGGACGCGGCTTCTGCTGGCTGTCGCCGAGGAACGGCCCGCGTGCGCCGGACGGAAAGCCCCTGTTCAAGCGCTTCTGCTCCATGCGCTGCCAGGACATTCATCTGCAACGACTGAAGGCGGGAGGCGGCGTCGTGATCGATCCCACCCATAACGAGAAGGCCGCGATGGAGGCGGTCCTGCCCTCGCTCGGCGAGTACGTGGCGTCCATCGGCATGGACCGGTCGCTGTCGGCTTACAGCCGCGAGGAAGTCCTGCAACTGGTCGATGTGGTGCTCACCGCCTACTTCGACAACCTGCGGGAGCGCACGCCCGACGATGTGCCGTTTTGAGGAGGCGGTGATGCTCGATTTCAACCACCGCCCCAGGTTCCACGAGCGCGTCAACGCTGTCATCGACGAAGCGCTGGCGCGTGAACGGGCAGCACAGGTATCTCGGACCTACCTCGGTGCCTCCCGGCTCGGCGTGGCCTGCGAGCGCGCCCTGCAGTACGAGTACGCCCAGGCCGCGGTCGATCCGGGGCGCGAGCTGCCCGGGCGGGTGTTGCGGGTGTTCGAGGTCGGCCATGCCCTGGAGGATCTGGCGATCCGCTGGCTGCGCCTCGCCGGCTTCGAGCTCTACACCCGCAGGGCCGATGGGGAGCAGTTCGGTTTCTCCGTCGCCGGCGGACGCATCCAGGGGCACGTCGACGGCATCCTGGCTGCGGGCCCTGCCGACATCGAGCTTGCTTATCCCGCGCTGTGGGAGTGCAAGACGATGAATGACAAGTCCTGGCGCGAGACCGTCAAGCAGGGCGTGACACGTGCCAAGCCGATCTATGCCGCGCAGATTGCCGTCTACCAGGCCTACATGGAAGGCGCCGTGCCGGGCATCGCGAGCAATCCCGCGCTGTTCACCGCCATCAACAAGGACAGCGAGGAGATCTGGTTCGAGCGCGTACCCTTCGACGGCGGGCTCGCGCAGCGCATGTCGGACCGGGCCGTGCGCGTCATCACCGCCACCGAGGCGGGCGAGCTGCTGCCCCGACACGCCACTACGCCGACCCATGTCACATGCAAGTCGTGCCCTTGGCAGGACCGGTGTTGGGGGTCGGCTTGATGGCAGACGTCATTTGGCTCGACTACAACGACGCACCCGAACAGCAGGGAATGGCACTCCCCGATACCGATTCGCTGCGCCGAGGCCTGCTCGAGCGCCTGGAGGCGGTGCTGCTCTACCTGTTCCCGCAGGGCCGCATCCGCGGCGGTAAATTCTATGTCGGCGATATCGACGGCAATCGCGGCAAGAGCCTGGTGGTCGAGCTCGATGGTGAACGGCGTGGGCTGTGGAAGGATTTTGCGACCGACGAAGGCGGCGACGTCATCGATCTGTGGGCCCGTTCCCGTGGACTCTCCGCCCGGCACGACTTCCCCCGGATCGCGGAGGAAATCCGTCAATGGCTCGGGCTTGCACCATCCATCGGTCACACCCCGGAGCGATCGAATGCCCGCAGCGCCCCCGTCGACGAACTCGGCCCTTATACCGCCAAGTGGGACTACCTCACGGCGGATGGCAGACTGATCGCCTGCGTCTACCGCTACGACCCGCCCACCGGCAAGGAGTACCGCCCCTGGGACGTGCGCGCCCGCATGTGGCGCGCCCCCGATCCGCGTCCGCTCTACAACCTGCCGGCCGTGGCCAATGCGCGTGACGTGGTGCTGGTCGAGGGCGAGAAGGCGGCTTGCGCCCTGATCGGGACGGGCATCACGGCGACCACGGCCATGAACGGCGCGCGGGCGCCGATCGACAAGACCGACTGGACGCCGCTCGCGGGCAAGCACGTGCTGGTCTGGCCGGATCGCGACGTCCCGGGCTGGGACTACGCGGAGAACGCCGCCCGTGCCTGCGTGACGGCGGGCGCGGCGTCGGTCGCCATCCTCGTGCCGCCCATGGATAAACCGGACAAGTGGGACGCGGCCGATGCCGTGGCCGAGGGCTTCGACTGCGCCACCTTCATTCGTGAGGGCGAGCGCAGGGTCGTCAAGGGGGCGGCGCCGACACTGCCGACCTTCACCCTGGGTGCGCTGCTCGACGACGACTCGCCGTTGCCGCCCGATCTCATCGCACCGCGCGTGCTCACACCCGGCGGCCTGCTGGTATTCGGCGGTGCGCCCAAGGTCGGCAAGAGTGACTTTCTGCTCGCATGGCTCACGCACATGGCGGCGGGCGCCACCTTCCTCGCCATGACGCCGCCGCGCCCGCTGCGGGTGTTCTATCTGCAAGCCGAGGTGCAGTACCACTACCTGCGCGAGCGTGTGAAGGAGATCCGCCTACCGCCCAGTCGCATCGGTGAAGCGCGCGTCAACTTCGTCGCCACGTCGCAGCTGCGGCTGATCCTGGACGACGCTGGCTTGGCCCAGGTGATCCCCGCGATCAAGCAGGCATTCGGCGACGAGCTGCCGGACATCATCGCCATCGACCCCATTCGCAACGTCTTCGACGGCGGGGACGCCGGCGGCGAGAACGACAACGCGGCGATGCTCTACTTCCTGTCGCAGCGGGTCGAGCGCCTGCGCGATGCGGTGAACCCGGACGCCGGCATCGTGCTGGCCCACCACACCAAGAAGCTCGGCAAGAAGCAGTTCGAGGAGGACCCGTTCCAGGCGCTGGCCGGGGCCGGGAGTCTGCGCGGCTACTACACCACCGGCATGCTGCTGTTTCGCCCCGACGAGACGCGCACCACGCGCCAGCTCTTCTTCGAGCTGCGCAACGGCGCGGCCATCCCCTCGATGCACGTGGACAAGATCCGCGGCGAGTGGTGGGAGGTCGATGCCAACGAGCGGCTGGTGATGAAAGACTACGGCGAGCGCCTCGATGCCGAGCGCCGGCGCAAGCGCGACGCCATCCTGCAGATCCTGTTCGACGAGGCGGCCCAAGGGCGCTGCTACACCGCCAACCAGTTCGCGGAAAGCTTCGAGGGCAAGGCGGGGCTCGGTGGCGAGCGCACCATCCGCGAGCGCCTCTCCGCGCTCTCGACCCAGGGCTACATCAAGTACTTCCGCAACGCGCAGGACTACGGCCTGCCGCCCGCCCGCACCAAGTTCGGCTACCTGTGCGTCGAGGCGATGGTGCTGCGCTCGATTGTCGGCGAGCCCGATCCAGCCACGGGCGAAGTATCGCTGCGCGAACTGCCGGTGCTGCCCACCCACTTCAAATGCCCGCAATCGGGGGCCGCATTGCCGGTCGAGAACCCCGAGGTGTGGGTTTACCAAGACGACCTGAACGACCCCGAGGAGCCCGCATGAACACGCACAGCCAAGTTGGCAAAACCTCTGCCAACTTCCCCCCGATTTTCAGAGACGTTGGCAAGTTGGCAAACGCCTGCCAACTTGAATCCCATACTGATCAACGCGTTAGGGAGTTGTCGGCAGATTGGCAAGTTGGCAACGCTGCCAACTTGCCAACTTCCCCAAACCCGCGTGGTTGCTGGGTTTCCGGAGATTTCCAAGTTGGCGAAAACTCCCTCCCCCCTTCGGGGGGAGAGGACCACGCGGTGTCCTCTCCCCCGACCCGAAGGGGTCTGCCCGGTTTGGGTGATAGGGGCCGAGAACCCGGTGCAGCGATCCTGAGCCTCGACCTCGGCACGCGGACCGGCTGGGCGCTGCTCGGCCGTGACGGCTCCATCACCAGCGGCTCGGAGTCCTTCAAGCCCCAGCGCTTCGAGGGCGGCGGCATGCGTTACCTGCGCTTCAAGCGCTGGCTCACCGAGGTCAAACAATCGGCGGACGGGCTGGATGCGGTGTACTTCGAGGAGGTGCGCCGCCACGCCGGAGTGGATGCCGCACACGCCTACGGCGGCTTCATGGCGCAGCTCACCGCCTGGTGCGAGCACCACGACATCCCGTACCAGGGCGTGCCGGTGTGCACGATCAAGAAGCACGCCACCGGCAAGGGCAACGCCGGCAAGCAGGAGATGGTGGCCGCCATGCAGGCCCTGGGTTTCCGGCCCGAGGACGACAACGAGGCCGACGCGCTGGCACTGCTGATGTGGGCGATCGCGACGCAGGAGGTGCCGGCATGAACGCGCCCAGCCCCCACTATCGTTGCCCCCTCGGGCGCCTGCAACCGACTCCCCCGGACGTCGATGCCATCAAACGCGACGGCTGGCGGGACCAGGGCATCCTGGTGGTCTCGCTCGACGACGAGCGGCTCGACTGGATCGAGCGGGAGCTGGTGAAGCGCATCGGCGAGCGGCTCTACGGTCGCCAGGGAGACGGCCATGTGGAGCGTTGACGACGTCGCCGAGCGCTTCCGGGAGGCCGCCCAGACCGCGCGGCGTCTGCCGCCGGTACGCGTCCAGGGCTACTTCAACACCTGGCCGGCCATCCTGCGCCAGCCGTGGGAGACCTACTCGGGCGACGACGTGCTGTACCGCTTTCCGCCCGACCCGGCCGCCATCGACCGCATGGAGGAGACGATGCGCTGGGTGCTGTGGCTCACCGAGGAGCAGCGCCATCTCGTCTGGATGCGCGCCGAGGAACGCGGGTGGCGGGAGATCTGCCGGCGCTTCGGCTGCGACCGCACTACGGCCTGGCGGCGGTGGCAGAAGGCGCTCGACATCGTCGCCTGCCGTCTGAACGAGCAGACCCGCCGGACCGTGGCCAGCCTTTCATGAGTGAAGTTGCGGGTCGTTTCCAAAGTGATCCAAGCCATGCGGGCGGATGCGGAACGATGCCGGTTTCGAGCCATTTTGGACGTGCAACACTTCACCCGTTTTTGCGCTAGGATTTCGCTAACCTCGCGAGAGAAGCATGTGCGAAGGCCACGGAGCGATCCGTGGCCTTCGTCGTTTCTGCCTTCGCGATCCGACCCGCCGAGCGCGATGGGTCCTTCCTGGCCGAAAAGCCATGCGGGGGGCGCGAGCGCGATGCTTTTCTAGCGTCAGAGTGCAAACCGGGGTTTGCACGGTTTGCGGTTTGCAGGCCCCATCCCTGGGGCCTGCCGCTTCGCGGCCAGCCTGCGGCTGTCCAAATCCGCTCCAGGCGGATTTGTGCACTCCCCGATACACATCACGAGCCCGCCCACGGTTCTCCGTCGGCGGGCTTTCCATTTCGAGGTTCCGATCCTGAACACGCTCAACGTCGAGTACCGCAAGGCCGAGACGCTGATTCCCTACGCCCGCAATCCGCGCACGCACAGCGATGAGCAGGTCGCGCGCATCGCCGCCAGCATCGCCGAGTTCGGCTGGACCAACCCGATCCTGGTCGATGGCGACCATGGTGTGATCGCCGGCCATGGCCGACTGCTGGCCGCACGCAAGCTGGGGCTGACCGAGGTGCCGGTGATCGAGCTCGCGCACCTCACCCCGGCGCAGAAGCGCGCCTATGTGATCGCCGACAACCGGCTCGCGCTCGATGCCGGCTGGGATGAGGCCATGTTGGCGCTGGAGTTCGCGGAGTTGGCCGACGCCGGCTTCGATCTGGACCTGACCGGCTTCTCTGCCTCCGAGATCGAAGGCCTGCTCGACCACATCGAGGAGACGGAACCGTCCGCCGATGAGGACGAGCGTGCGCCGGAAGGCGACGCGGACGAGGACGACGTCACGCCGCCCACGGTTGCGGTCACGCGGCCCGGCGACTTGTGGCTGCTGGGCGAACACCGGCTGCTCTGCGCCGACAGCAGCGACGCGGCCGCCGTCGCGCGCCTCATCAATGGCGAGCGCGCTCACCTGCTCTTTACCAGCCCGCCCTACGCGAACCAGCGCGACTACACCACCGGCGGAATCGTTGACTGGAACGCGCTCATGCAGGGCGTGTTCGGCGCCGCCCGCAGCGCGCTGCACGAGGACGCGCAAATCCTGGTCAACCTCGGCCTGGTCCATCGCGACGGCGAGTGGCAGCCGTACTGGGACGGCTGGATCGAATGGATGCGCACTCAGGGCTGGCGCCGCTTCGGCTGGTACGTCTGGGATCAGTCGGTGACCGTGCCCGGCGACTGGGCCGGGCGCCTCGCGCCGCGCCACGAGTTCGTGTTCCACTTCAACCGCCAGGCGCGCAAGCCGAACAAGATCGTGCCCTGCAAGTGGGCCGGTCACGAGACGCATCTGCGCGCCGATGGGTCATCCACCGCGATGCGCGCCAAGGATGGCAAGGTCGGCGAATGGAACCACGCCGGACAGCCCACGCAGGAGTTCCGCATCCCGGATTCCGTCGTCGAGGTGACGCGCCAGCGCGGCCGCATCGGTGATGGTATCGACCATCCGGCCGTATTCCCGCTGGGCCTGCCGAAGTTCTTCATCGAGGCCTACACCGACGTGGGCGAGATCGTCTTCGAGCCGTTCTCCGGCGGCGGCACCACGCTGCTGGCCGGGCAACTCACCGACCGCAGGGTCCGCGCCATCGAGCTCGCGCCCGAGTACGTCGACGTCGCGCTGCGCCGCTGGCTGCAGCACCACCCGGGCATGGAGCCCGTGCTCGCGGCCACCGGCCAGCCCTTCGCCGAGGTCTCGGCCGAGCGCTTGGGCGAGACGGCGGAGGCGGCCGCGTGAACTGGTTCGCCGAGCGCATCGAGCACTGGCCGATCGACAAGCTACTGCCCTACGCGCGGAACGCCCGCCAGCACTCGGACGAGCAGATCGCCCAGATCGCGGCCTCCATCGCCGAGTTCGGCTTCGTCAATCCCTGCCTGGTCGGCGCCGACGGTGTGCTGGTCGCGGGCCATGGGCGGCTCGCCGCCGCGCGCAAGCTGGGCCTGTCCACCGTGCCGGTGGTGGTGCTCGATCACCTGACGCCGACGCAGCGCCGGGCGCTGGTGCTCGCCGATAACCGGCTCGCGGAGCTCTCGACCTGGGACGATGTGCTACTGCGCATCGAACTGGAGGCACTGCAGGACGAAGGCTTCGACCTCGATTTGACCGGTTTCGATGCCGATGCGTTGGCCGAGCTACTGGCCGGTGAGGAGCCAGAGCACGAAGGCCAGACCGAGGACGACGCCGTCCCGGAGATTCCGGAAGAGCCGGTGTCCAAGCCGGGCGACGTCTGGAGGCTGGGGCCGCACCGTCTGGTCTGCGGCGATGCGACCGCGGCAGAGGCCTACGCGCAGCTGTTCCCGGACGGCGAGCGGGCGGACATGGTCTTCACCGATCCGCCGTACAACGTGAACTACGCCAACAGCGCCAAGGACAAGCTGCGGGGCAAGCACCGTCCCATTCTCAACGACGCGCTCGGCGCAGACTTTCACGACTTTCTCTACGACGCGCTGTCGCTGCTCGTTGCCCACACCCGCGGCGCGATCTACGTCACCATGTCGTCGAGCGAGCTCGACACCCTGCAGGCGGCGTTCCGCTCTGCCGGCGGCCACTGGTCTACGTTCATCATCTGGGCGAAGAACACCTTCACGCTGGGCCGCGCCGACTACCAGCGCCAGTACGAGCCGATCCTCTACGGTTGGCCCGAGGGCGCGGAGCGCCACTGGTGCGGCGACCGCGACCAGGGCGACGTCTGGCAGATCAAGAAGCCGCAGAAGAACGACCTGCACCCGACCATGAAGCCGGTGGAGTTGGTCGAACGGGCGATCCGCAATTCGAGTCGTCCCGGCGACGTGGTGCTGGACCCCTTCGGCGGTTCCGGCACCACCCTGATCGCCGCCGAGAAGTCAGGGCGCGTGGCGCGCCTGATCGAACTCGACCCGAAGTATGCGGACGTGATCGTGCGGCGCTGGCAGGACTGGACGGGCCAGCAAGCCACCCGCGAGGCGGATGGCCTGGCCTTCGATCAGGCGGCGACTTCCTCCTCGACGATCTCGCAGTGAATCACGAACCCGGTCAGATAAGGCAGCCCGCGCGGGATGCCGTAGTCCTTACTGGTGCGGCGTCCGATGGTCCATTCCATCCACTGCCGGGTGGCGGCGCGGATCGCGTCGTGGAGGGCATGGCCCGCATGCATGCGGTTGAGGACTTCGTCCGCGAAGTGGCGTCCGTGGCGGCTGTCGAGGAAGGCCCGCACCGCTTCGAAGGGCTGTCCCGTGGCGTCGTAGATGGCGTTCATCGCGATGGGCCAGGCGGCTTGCGCGTGCGCGTCCATCGTGCCCCAGAAGCCCCAGGCTTCGTTGCGGGTGACGGGGATCGTTTTGGCTGTGGTCATCGTTGTTTCCTTCGTTGATCGTTGCGACACACGTATGAACGCGCTGTTCGATCAGGAAGCCAAGCTCAATCTCAATCATCTCGCGTCGTCTGTTGGCGACCGGTTACGGCGGCCAGCTTGGCGCGGGCCGACGCGCTTTCCCAGTGGCAGGGTCCGTTGCCGTGCGCAGCCTCTTCGCTCCAGCGGGCCAGGATTTCGTCATCGCTCCAGCCCTTGGCGGTGAGGTAGGCGTAGTCGTCGGCGTCGTAGTTGCTGTGGGTGAGGATGGCGCGGGTGGGTTTCATGCTGTGCTCCTTGGCGTGGATGGTTGCGACACCCGTATGAACGCGCTGCCGGCGCGGGAAGCCAAGCGTTTTCTGCTTGGCTTCCCATTCCGATCGAATCACGCGATCCGGTAGATGCGCTCGCCTCCCTCGGGCTTGTCCGAGGTGATGGTCAGCCCCAGCTTCTTCTTGAAGGCGTTGGCGAAGGTGCCGCGCACCGTGTGCGCCTGCCAGCCGGTGAGTTCGCAGATCTGACGCACCGTCGCGCCCTCCGGGCGCCGGAGCATCGCGATGACTTGGGCCTGCTTGCTGTTCTCGCGGGTGCGGGGCTTGGTCTCGGCGCGCTGCGGTGCCCAGGTGGCTTCGGCGGCTGCGACCTCCGCCTCGAGATCCGCATCTGCCTCCACCGGCGCCGGCGCGGGACGCGGGCGCCCCAGGGCTTCGTAACCCTCGGCGGCGACGGACCAGTCGGTGCCGTCGGTGGTGATCAGGGCCCGATTGCAGAGGCCGTCCAGCACCTTCTTGCGGGCGCCGCCTTTCACGTTGTCGGGGAACCACTCGATCTTGCCACCGGTGTGCTCGACGGCGTAGGCCAGGATCGCGTGCTGGGTGGGGGTCAGGGTGATGGTGCTCATGGTCTGCTCCTTGATAGGGGTGGATCGGCTCGAGTCAGTCTTCCCAGAGGTGCTCGCCATCGAGGCTGATCCACAGGCGCGCATCGCGCGCGGTGGCCATCTCGCGCACCGCCAAGCCGGTTTTGCGGTGGGTGCCGGTCTTGCCGGTGAAGTCGTAACGCTGGCCGTCGTGCATCACGGTCGCTGGGCCTTGCTCGTCGAACTCGATTCGGATCAGGCGGGTGCCGAGGGCGTTGCCGTTGGTGTCGGTGACCTGGGGTTGGCGGATGCGCAGGGTCATGGTCTGCTCCTTGGTGCGTGGTGATCGGGTGAGGTGATGAACGCGCTGTTCGCGTGAGAAGCCAAGCGTTCTTGCTTGGCTTCGCATTGCTCGTCAGACCTTGCGCAACACCGCGATGCCGGCCTGCGCCAGTTCGAGCGCGGCGGCGTGGAAGGCGGCTTCAGCCACCCAGGGTGCCGCCCGTGCGTCGTCGAGCAACTGGTCGATGACCGGGCGTGCCTGGGTGCGCATGGCGACGCAGGCGGCTTCGAGCTCGTCGCGGCTGGCGGCGGCCACCTCCTTGCGGCAAGTGCGCACCAGCACGGTCAGGGCGGCCTCGGCGAGCTTGGTGGCGAGGAGGTCGGGGGTGTGGGGGTTCATCGGGCGTCCTTTCGATCGGGTGGTTCGGGGTGACGTGATGAACGCGCTGTTCACCCGTGAAGCCAAGCGTTTTCTGCGGGTGTTGGCCAAGAACTGACGATGACTTGATCGAAAAGGGCCATGGGCATCTCGATTCGCGCCTACGCCCGCCACCGTGGGGTATCGGACACCGCCGTGCACAAGGCCATCCGCACCGGGCGCATCACGCCCGAGGCGGACGGCACCATCGACCCAGACCGGGCCGACCGCGACTGGACCCGGAACTCCGAGCCGCCGAAGGCGGGAACGGGCTCCCGGACCGTGAAGGTGCGGGTGGCGGAGGATCCGGCCCCCAACCTCGCCACCGGCCTGCCCGCAGGCGGCACCACGCTCGTGCAGGCGCGCACGGTCAACGAGGTGGTCAAGGCGCAGACCAACAAGGTGCGGCTGGCCCGCCTCAAGGGCGAACTGGTCGATCGCCACCAGGCCATCGCGCATGTGTTCAAGCTCGCCCGCACCGAACGCGACGCTTGGCTCAACTGGCCGGCGCGGATCTCGGCGCAGATGGCGGCCCGGCTCGGCGTGGAGGCTCACACCCTGCACGTGGCCCTGGATGCCGCCGTGCGCGAGCACCTCGCCGAGCTCGGGGAACTCAAGGTTCGGGTCGATTGATGGACGAGTTCGCCTATGAGGGCTGGGACGCCATCGAGCGCGCTTGGCGCGAGGGCCTCACGCCGGACCCGCTGCTCACCGTCTCCGAATGGGCCGACCGTCACCGGGTGCTGTCGAGCAAGGCCTCGAGCGAGCCGGGGCGCTGGCGCACCAGCCGCACGCCGTATCTGAAGGCGATCATGGACTGCCTGTCGCCGACCTCGCCCATCGAGCGCGTGGTGTTCATGAAGGGCGCGCAGGTGGGCGCAACCGAGACCGGCTCGAACTGGATCGGCTACGTGATCCACCACGCCCCCGGGCCGATGATGGCGGTGTGGCCCACCGTGGAGATGGCCAAGCGCAACTCCAAGCAGCGCATCGACCCGCTGATCGAGGAGTCGCCGGTGCTCTGCGAACTCATCGCCCCGGCACGCTCGCGCGACTCGGGCAACACCATCCTCGCCAAGGAGTTCCGCGGCGGCGTGCTGGTGATGACCGGCGCGAACAGCGCGGTGGGCCTGCGCTCGATGCCGGTGCGCTATCTCTTTCTCGACGAGGTGGACGCCTACCCGCTCGATGTCGAGGGGGAGGGCGATGCGATCTCGCTCGCTGAGGCGCGCACGCGCACCTTTGCGCGGCGCAAGATCTTCATCGTCTCGACGCCGACGATCGCGGGCGCCTCGGCCATCGAGCGTGAGTACGAGGCCAGCGACCAGCGCCGCTACTTCGTGCCCTGCCCGCATTGCTCGCACCGGCAGTGGCTGCGCTTCGAGCAACTGCGTTGGGAGAAGGGCCGGCCCGAGACGGCGGCGTATGTGTGCGAATCATGCGAGACGGCGATCGCCGAGCACCACAAGACCTGGATGCTGGAGCACGGCGAGTGGCGCGCGACGGCGGAAGGCTCGGGCAAGACGGCGGGGTTTCATCTGTCGTCGCTGTACAGCCCGCTGGGCTGGCGCGCCTGGTGCGAGATCGCCGCTGCGTGGGAAGCCGCCGTCAGTAAAGAGTCGGGATCGGCCGCTGCCATCAAGACTTTCAAGAACACCGAGCTCGGCGAGACCTGGGTCGAGGAGGGCGAAGCGCCCGACTGGCAACGCCTGCTGGAGCGCCGCGAGGACTATGCCATCGGCACCATTCCCGTAGGCGGCCTGCTGCTCACCGCCGGCGCCGACGTGCAGAAGGACCGCATCGAGGTCTCGGTCTGGGCCTTCGGGCGCGGCAAGGAGGCCTGGCTCATCGAGCACCGGGTGCTGATGGGCGACACCGCACGGGATGCGGTGTGGAAGGCGCTGGGCGGGATGCTCGCCGAGACCTGGACCCATGCCTCGGGCGCGGCCATGCCGCTGGCCCGCTTGGCGCTGGACACCGGCTTTGCGACACAGGAGGCCTACGCCTTCGTGCGCGCCTGCCGCGACGCGCGGGTGATGGCGGTCAAGGGCGTGCGGACGGGTTCGATGGGGGGCGCAGCCCTGATCGGCACACCGACGGCGGTCGATGTCTCGCAGGCGGGCAAGAAGCTGCGCCGGGGCATCAAGGTGTATGCGGTCGCGGTGGGGCTCGCCAAGCTGGAGTTCTACAACCACCTGCGCCAGAGCGCGGAGGTGGCCGACGACGGCGTGACGGTGACCTACCCGGCCGGATTCGTCCACCTGCCCAAGATCGACGCCGAGTTCATCCAGCAGCTCTGCGCCGAGCAACTGATCACCCGCCGCGACAGGAATGGTTTTCCGGTGCGGGAGTGGCAGAAGGTGCGTGAGCGCAACGAAGCGCTGGACTGCTACGTGTATGCCCGTGCTGCTGCTGCGGCCGCAGGGCTCGACCGCTTCGAGGAACGCCACTGGCGCGAACTGGAGCGGCAACTGGGGCTGGCCAGTCCGCCAGCCCTTGAAACACCTACTGAATCGATCACCGAGGCCACCCATCGAGGTGGCCTGGGTGTTTCTGGCAACCGCAACACCGGCCGGCGCGTGATCAAGAGCCGCTGGCTGTCCTGACGAGGAGACGCTATGTCACTGACCACCCGCATCGAGAGCCTGGTCATCCGCGTCGCGCAGGAGTTCAGCGACGTCCGCGCGAAGGCCGGGAACCTCGCCCACCTCACCACCACCGACAAATCGAGCCTGGTGGCGGCCATCAACGAACTGAAGGCCGCGGTGCAGGCCTCGGGGGCGATCGACGACACCCAGGTCGCCACCACCAGCACCTACTCGTCGAGCAAGATCGTCACGCTGCTCGACACGCTCAAGGCCGAGATCCTGGGCGGGGCCGATGCCGCCTACGACACGTTGCTGGAGATCCAGCAGCTGCTGCAGGACGGCACCAGCGGCCTGGACGCCTTGCTCACTGCGGTGAACCACCGCGTGCGCTTCGACGCGGAGCAGACCCTGACGGCTACCGAGCAGGCCCAGGCGCGCAGCAACATCGGCGCCGTGGCCGCGGCTGACGTGGGCGACACCGACACCGACTTCGTCGCGATCTTCGAAGGGGCGCTGCTCTGATGAGTCTGGCTGCGCGCATCGCCGCCTTGGCCAGCCGCATCGGCCTGGAGGTCAAGACCAAGGTCGATGCCTCTCACCCGGGGCTGGCCCGTGCCTGGGCGAACTTCGGCTACGTCGGCGGGGCGGTCCAGCTGCGCGCCGCGCACAACGTCGCCTCGGTCACGCGGCTGGCCCCAGGGCGCTACCGCGTGAGCTTCGCCAGCCCGCTGCCGGACGCGAACTACTGCTGGGTGGGCGTCGCACGCAGCAACACCAACATGGGCACGCAGCGGCTGCTGATCGTGCGCGCGACCGCCGACGAGAAGACGCCGACCCACCTCGACGTGACCTGCGCGACCACCGCGGCGTCCTTCGCCGACTCCACCGAGATCAACCTCGTGGTCTACCGCTGATGGCCTACACCCAATCCGACCTGGACGCCCTGCAAGCCGCACTCGCCAAGGGCGAGAAGCGCGTCAGCTTCGGCGACAAGACGGTCGAGTACCGCAGCGTGGAGGAACTGCAAGCTGCTATTCGCCAGGTGAAACGCGACCTCTTCGAGCAGGCCGTGGCCACGGGGCTGTGGCCCGGCGCACCCCGGCAGATCCGCCTTCACACGACCAAGGGGACGTGATGGGTTGGCGCACCTCACGAACGCCAGCAAGCTGGCTCAGCACCCTCAAGCGCCGGCTGCTTGGCTCGAGCCCCACCTACGACGGCGTGGGCGGCGGCCGCCGGGCCGTCGCCTGGCAGGTCGGCAATCCCGGGGCGGTCGCGGCACTCGCCTACACCCAGGGCGAGCTGCGCGCCAAGAGCCGCGATCTCGCCCGGCGCAACGCCTGGGCGGCCGCGGGCATCGAAGCCTTCGTGGCCAATGCCATCGGCACCGGCATCAAGCCGCAGAGCATGGTGACTGATGCGGCCGTGCGCGAGGCCATCCACGCGTTATGGTGGGACTGGGTGGAGGAGGCCGACGCCGCAGGACTCACCGACTTCTACGGCCTGCAGGCGCTCGCCTGCCGCGCGATGCTCGAAGGCGGCGAGGCGCTGGTGCGCCTGCGCTGGCGCCGTCCGGAGGACGGTCTGCCGGTGGGCCTGCAGCTGCAGGTGCTGGAGCCCGAGCACCTGCCGACCACCCTGAACCGGGACCTGCCCTCGGGCCACGTCATCCGCGCCGGCATCGAGTTCGACCGGCTCGGGCGGCGCGTGGCCTATCACCTGACCCGCTCGCACCCTGGGGATGGAAGCCTGGCGCCGATGTCGGGCACGGGCGGCATGGAGACCGTGCGCGTGGGTGCCTCCGAGGTCATCCACCTGTTCCGCCCGCTGCGCCCGGGGCAGATCCGCGGCGAGCCGTGGCTCGCCCGCGCCCTGGTGAAGCTGCACGAACTCGACCAGTACGACGACGCGGAACTGGTGCGCAAGAAGACCGCGGCGATGTTCGCCGGCTTCATCACGCGGCTCGCCCCCGAGGACACCCTGATGGGCGAAGGGCTGCCGGACGCCCAGGGCGCGGCACTCGCCGGGCTGGAACCCGGCACCTTGCAGATCCTGGAGCCGGGCGAGGACATCAAGTTCTCGGCGCCGGCCGACGTGGGCTCGAGCTACGGCGAGTTCATGCGCCAGCAGTTCCGGGCGGTGGCCGCCGCCATGGGCATCACCTACGAGATGCTCACCGGTGATCTCACCCAGGTGAACTACTCCAGCATCCGCGCGGGATTGCTCGAGTTCCGCCGCCGCTGCGAGGCCATCCAGCACGGGGTGATCGTGCACCAGCTGTGCCGGCCCGTCTGGCGCGCCTGGATGGAGCAGGCGGTGCTGGAAGGCGCGCTGAACCTGCCCGGGTTCGCGCGCCGCCGGCGCGCGTACCAGGCCGCCAAGTGGATCCCGCAGGGCTGGCAGTGGGTCGATCCGCTCAAGGAGTTCAACGCGCTCAAGCTCGCGATCCGCGCAGGGCTGATGAGCCGCTCGGAGGCGATCTCGGCCTACGGCTACGACGCCGAGGACATCGACCGCGAGATCGCCGCGGACAACCGGCGCGCCGATGAACTGGGGCTGGTCTTCGACTCGGATCCGCGGCACGACCAACCGACGCCGCCGGCGCCGACACCTGCGCCCGACACCGAACTTCAGGACTGAACCGATGCTGCCCCATCTCGCCTCCCGGCTCTTTGGCACGCCCCTGCTCGTCCAGCGCGCCAAGCTCGACCTGATCCTCGCGGTGCTCTCCGAGCGCCTGCATCTGGCCGCGCCGGACGTCGCACTCGCGCCGCCGCTGCCTCGGGCCCCGAACCCTGCGGCGTCTGCGTCAAGCTCGATCGCGGTCCTGCCGATCCACGGCACCCTGGTCAAGCGCACGCTGGGGCTGGAGGCGGCCTCGGGGTTGACCAGCTACGCCGAGATCGGCGCGCGGCTGGAGGCGGCCCTTGGCGACCCGATGGTCGCCGGCATCGTGCTCGACATCGATTCGCCCGGCGGCGAGACCGGCGGCTGCTTCGAGCTCGCCCGCCGCGTGCGCGAGGCGGCGGCCGTGAAGCCCGTCTGGGCCGTGGCCAACGACGCCGCCTTCTCCGCGGCCTACGCCATCGGCTGCGCCGCCGATCGGCTCTTCGTCACCGAGACCGGCGGCGTGGGCTCGATCGGGGTGATCGCGCTGCACGTCGACCAGTCGGTCAAGGACGCCCGGGACGGCTACCGCTACACCGCGATCACCGCGGGCGAGCGCAAGAACGACTACTCGCCGCACGAGCCGCTACACGATGCCGCCCGCGCGGCGCTGCAGGCCGAGGTGGACCGGCTGCACGCGCTCTTCGTCGCGCATGTGGCGGCGATGCGCGGCCTGCCCGAGGACGCGGTGCGCGCGACCGAGGCCGCGCTCTTCTTCGGCCCGCAGGCCGTCGAGACGGGGCTGGCCGACAGGGTGGCCACGCTCCCCGCGGTGCTCGCCGAGTTCGACCGACATCTTTCTGCCGCGCGGCGTCCGTCTTCCCCGCCGCGCCAAGCCCCGACCGGGAAGGCGACCGTTTTCCGAGGAACCCCCACCATGACCGATACCCCGCCCGAGACGCTCGGCGTGGATGAAGCCGCCGCCCTGGTGGCCGAGGCCCGCCGCGAAGTGGCGCAGTCCGCGCAAGCGATCGCGGAACTGTGTCTGCTCGCCGGCTGCCCCGAGCGCGCCGCCGAGTTCATTGCCGCCGGCCGCACCGAAGCCGAGGTGCGCCGCGCCCTGATCGAGGCGCGCGCCGCCCACAGCATGGAGTCGGCCGTGCGCTCGACCCACGCGCCCAACGATTGGGCCGCCCCCGGCGCCGATCCGGCGGCCTCGCCCGTGGTCGCCGCCGTGAAGAAACTCGTGACCCGGGAGTGAACCATGCCCACGCTCACCCAAGCCCCCAACCTCGGCGACCTGCTGAAGTACGAGGCGCCGAACCTGTATTCGCGCGAGCGGGCGACCGTGGCCGCCGGGCAGAACCTGCCGCTCGGCGCCGTGGTCGGCCGCGAGACGGCCACAAGCAAGCTCAAGGCCCTCGACCCCGCGGCCGGCGACGGCAGCGATGTCGCCGTGGGCGTGCTCGCGCTGGCCGTCGATGCGACGCTGATCGACCGGGAGGACGCGATCCTGATCGCCCGCCACGCCATCGTCGCGCGAAACGCGCTGGTCTGGCCCGCGGGGATCACCACCGCGCAGCAGCTCGCTGCGATCGCCCAACTCGAAGCGCGCGGCATCGTGGTGCGCGACAGCGCCTGACCGACACCCGATCCCGACCCACTCGAGCGACCTGCCGCCTGGCGGGTTTGGCTTCGGCCGCCGCTACGCGGCTTCACACCGGCTTCGCCGGCATGAGCCTGCGCCGAAGCTCCTCTTTCGCATTTCTGGAGACCCCGATGCTCAACCCCTTCGATTCCCGCGGCTTCTCGATGGCGAGCCTGACCGCCGCCATCAACCTGATCCCCAACCGCTACGGGCGGCTGGAAGCCTTGAACCTGTTTCCGGCCAAGCCCGTGCGCACGCGCCAGGTCGTCATCGAGGAGTACGCCGGGCGCCTGAACCTGCTGCCCACCCGGCCGCCCGGCTCGCCGGGCACGGTGGGCGAACGCGGCCAGCGCCGGCTGCGGTCCTTCGTCATCCCGCACATCCCGCACGACGACGTGGTGCTGCCCGAGGAGGTCCAGGGCATCCGGGCCTTCGGCTCGGAGACGGAAATGGAGGCCGTCGCGGGCGTGCTGGCGCGGCACCTGGAGACCATGCGCAACAAGCACGCGATCACCCTCGAACACCTGCGCATGGGGGCGCTCAAGGGCCAGATCCTGGACGCCGACGGCAGCACGATCTACGACCTGTTCACCGAGTTCGGCCTCACCCCGCAGGTCGTTGCCTTCGACCTCGGCAACGCCGGCACCAACGTGAAGGCGAAATGCCTGTCGGTCCTGGCCGCGATCGAGGACAACCTCAAAGGCGAGTTCATGACCGGCGTGCATTGCCTGTGCTCGCCTGAGTTCTTCGCGGCGCTGACCGGCCACGCCAAGGTCGAGAAGGCCTTCGAGAACTGGCAGCAGGGCGCAGTCCTCATCAACGACGTGCGGCGCGGCTTCACCTACGCCGGCATCACTTTCGAGGAGTACCGCGGCCAGGCCACCGACGCCGAGGGCAACGCGCGCCGCTTCATCGCCGCGGGCGAGGCCCACGCCTTCCCGCTGGGGACGGTGGACACCTTCGCCACTTACTTCGCCCCGGCCGACTTCAACGAGACCGTGAACACCTTGGGCCAGCCGCTCTACGCCAAGCAGGAGCCGCGCAAGTTCGACCGCGGCACCGACCTGCACACCCAGAGCAACCCGCTGCCGATGTGCCACCGGCCGGGCGTGCTGGTGAAGCTGACGGCAGCGTGATGGCGCAGGTGACGGATCTCTACGAGGCCGCCGGCCGCGCCGGGCTGCTCACCGACGTAATGGTGGGTTCGCTCACGGTGCAGTGCGTCTTCAGCGCCCCGGACGAGCTGGCGCTCGACGGGCTCGCCCTGAACCGCGACTACCACCTCGAGTACCCGAGCGCCTGGCTCACCCTCGCCGTCGGCGACACGGTGGAGATCGCGGGAAGCCCGTATCGGGTGCGCGAGGTCCGCCAGCTGCGCGACGGCTCCGAGATGCAGGCCAAGCTGACCCGGCTATGACGTCCTCCGTCCGCGAGCGCCTGGTCCGGGCGGTCGTGGCGCGCATCGGTTCCGCGATCGCACCGACGCCGCTGCATCGCCAGCCCACCGTGCCGCTCCCGCGCGAGGCGAGCCCCTCGCTCCTGCTGTTCATCGAAGGCGATCAGGTCGCAGCGCTTGCGAACGACCGGTGTGAGCGCGCCCTGACGCTGAGGCTGGTCGCGCTCGCGCGCGAAGACGACGCCTTCGACGTGGCCGACGCGCTCATCGTCGCGGCGCACGGCGCGCTCATGGCCGAGCCGAGCCTCGGCGGGCTGGCCCTGGGCGTGCGCGAGATCGACTGCGAGTGGGACACGGAGGACGCCGACAGCCAAGCACTGGCCGTGCCCGCGCGCTACGAGATCCGCTACCGCACCCTGGCCTCCGACCTCACCCAAAAAGGATAGTCACCATGCACATCGAACTCATCGAACCGCACACCCACGCCGGCCGACTCCACGCCCCCGGCGAGATCCTCGATCTCGACGAGGCAGCGGCGGAATGGTTGATCGAGCGCGGGACCGCGCGGGGGCTGATCGAGCGCGGAGCCGCACGGCCGGCCGACCCCCAACCCCAGACCCCGATCAAGACCCGTAAGGGAGACTGACCATGCCTTACTTTTCCGGACAGGGGCGCGTCTACATCGGCGCCCGCGACGCACTCGGCAACCCGCAGGGGTTGGCCTACGTGGGCAACGTGCCCGAGCTCAAGGTCTCCCTCTCGGTGGAGACCCTGGAGCACCAGGAGTCGGTGAGCGGCCAGCGCCTCACCGATCTGCAGCTCATCAAGACCAAGAAGGGCGAGTTCGCCTGCACGCTGGAGGAGCTCATCGCGACCAACCTGGCGCTCGCCCTCTACGGCGCCACCACCGCCCAGACCCCGGGCACGGTCACCGCCGAGGCGCTGCCGAACCCGGTCACCCCCGGCAGCCTCTACCTGCTCGCCAAGCAGGACGTCTCGTCGGTGGTGGTAAAGGACTCCAGCGCCACCCCGAAGACCCTGCCGGCCGCGCAGTACTCGGTGAACGCCAAACACGGCTCGCTCACGATCCTGGACGCCACCACCGGCGGCCCCTACGTCGAGCCCTTCAAGGTCGACTACGCCTACGGCACGGCTTCGGTCACCGCCATGTTCACCCAGCCGCTGCCCGAGCGCTGGGTGCGCTTCGAGGGACTCAACACCGCCGACGGCAACCGCGAGGTGGTGATCGATCTCTACCGCGTGGCCATCAACCCGGCCAAGGAGCTCTCGGTCATCACCGACGAGCTGCTGAAGTTCGAGCTTTCGGGCCAGGTGCTGGCCGACACGCTCAAGCCCGCCGCCGGCGACCTCGGCCAGTTCGGCCGCATCGTGCTTATGCCCTGAACTACATAAGCACCATTATGTGGAGTGGATGGTTATGCATTGCAGGTCTCCTTTCGGGTTGAAATTACGGGGGTAGCGGGTTGGTGGGACTGCGCATAAACCTGAGGAACCGCTCGGCCCGTCGGCCGGGGGATTCCAAAGGAGAAGCGCAATGCTCGAACATTTCTTTCATTGGCCACCGCAGATTGCTCGCTTGCGCAGCAATACAGGCGTCGAATTGCTTGATGGCTTTGCCGACCATCTGAGCCAGTGCGGCTATTCCCGTAGTCAGGGAAGTCGGCACCTGCGTGCGGCGGCGCATCTGCTGCACTGGCTTGACCGAAGCGGGGTAGCGCCCAGCGAGATCGAGCCCGCCGTCATGGGCCAGTTCGTTCGGCATCTACAACGATGTCGCTGTGCCGGCTTTGCCGGCATGCATCGCGACAAGCTCTTGCGTGGCGTCCGTGCCTTTACGGCCTACCTCGAGGGGCGGGCGCTGTGCACTGCGCGTCACAATGCAGAGAACGCGGTCACCTCCGTGTTGTGGGAGCGCTTCTGTCGCTGGATGCGCGAGCACCGGGGCATCTCCGAACGCACCCTGCGCGACTACCGCCATCGCCTGCGTCACCTGCTCACGGATCTGGACGATGAGCCACGCAAACTCGATGTCGCCTACCTGCGGCGCTTTACCCTCGAACTGGGGCGCAATGGCGGGAACGCCGTGGTGAAGTCGACGACGACGGCGCTGCGCCAGTTCGTCCGTTTCCTGGTCACCGAAGGTCAATGCCCATCCGGTCTGGAAGAGGCTATCCCGAACATTGCCTACTGGCGTCTATCTACGCTGCCGCGCTACTTGCTGCCGGAAGAGGTCGAGCACGTCCTGGCCAGCCCGGATACCCGAACGCCGGTCGGCAAACGGGACCGGGCCATTCTGCTGCTGTTGGCGCGGATGGGTCTGCGCGCGGGCGACGTGGTGCAACTGCGTCTTGCCGACATCGACTGGCGCGCGGCCACGCTCAGCGTATCCGGCAAGAACCGGCGGCAAACGCTGCTGCCGCTGACACAGGAGGTGGGCGACGGCATCGTGGACTATCTGTTGCACGGTCGCCCGCCGACCCCCTCCGATTGCGTCTTCGTGCGGGCAATCGCTCCGTTCCGACCGTTCCGGGATGCGCGCGGCGTCTCCGATGTCGCCAAGCTGGCACTGCGGCGGGCCGGAGTTGACGCGCGGGTGCGCGGGGCGGCGCATGTGCTGCGGCACTCGGCGGCCTCATCCATGCTGCGGCAGGGGGCGAGCCTGCAGGAAATCGCGACCGTGCTGCGGCACCAGTCCGTGGTCAGCACGCAGATCTACGCCAAGGTCGATGTCCTCGCCTTGCGCGAACTGGCCCAGCCGTGGCCGGAGGTGCTGCCATGCTGAGCCGGACCGTAGAGGACTACATCATGGCGCGCCGGGCGGCCGGTTTCAAATTTGAGGCCCAAGCCGGACTTCTGCGCAGCTTCGCCGCTTACGCCGAGGCCAGAGATGAGCACTACGTGCGTGCCAGCACCGCCGTCGAATGGGCCGGCCTGGTGGCCAAAGTGCCGCAGCGTGCCCACCGCCTGTGGACCGTCATCCGGTTTGCACGTCACGCCCGGGGAGATGATCCGCGACACGAGGTGCCGCCGCCGGCATTCGGTGGCGAGCGATGGCCGAGGCGGACGCCCTACATCTTGAGCCTGGATGAGATCGCGCGACTACTGCAGGCGGCCAGGTGTTACGGCACGAGCCCGCTGCAAGGGGCAACCTACTGCACCCTGTTCGGCCTGCTCGCCTGCACCGGCTTGCGGATCTCGGAGGCCATCCGGCTACGCCGGTCGGACATCACGTCCGACGGCCTGCTTATCCGCAACACCAAGTTCCGCAAGAGCCGTCTGGTGGCGCTGCACGACAGTACCCGTGCCGCCCTTGAGCGATATTTGTCACAAAGGCAGGCACTCGCGCCCAAGGACGACCATGTGTTCGTGTCCTTGCGAGGCACGCCGTTGATCCGGGAATGCGTGGACGGCGTGTTCCGCGAGTTGGTCAAGCGCATCGGCCTGCCGCAAGGTGCTGGCCTGCCACGCATCTCGCCCCATTCATTGCGCCACACGTTCGCGGTGAGAGCGCTACAGACCTGCCCGGACGGACGTGAGCGGATTGCCCGCCACATGGTGGCGCTGTCCACCTACCTCGGGCACGTGGACGCGGCGGCGACCTACTGGTATCTGCAGGCGACACCGGAGTTGCTGCGGGATATCGCATCCTGTTGCGAGTGCCATGTGGAGAACGCGTCATGACACCGATCGCTCTCCACATTACCGCATTCCTGCGGCAACGCCTGATCGAGGAACGCAATGCCAGTCGCAACACGTGCGAGTCCTATGCCTACGCCTTCAAGTTGCTGTTCGAGTTCGCGGCAGAGCAGCTCAGGATCTCACCGGCGAAGCTGTGCTTCGAACAGATCGATGCCACGCTGGTGGCCGATTTTCTGGCCCACCTCGAGCGTCGTCGCGGCAACGGGGCCAGCTCCCGGAACATTCGTCTGGCGGCCATCAAGTCGTTCATGAAGTTCATGCAATACCGGCTGCCGGCGGCACTCGATCAGATCCAGCGCGTGCTGGCCATCCCTGCCAAGAAGACAGAGAGCAGGTTGGTCAAACATCTGACGGTGGCAGAGATGCAGGCCATCCTGGATGCCCCGGCTCCCACGAGCCGCGAAGGAATCCGTGATCGCGCCATGCTGCACCTGTGCTTCGCTGCGGGCTTGCGCGTATCCGAACTGATCGGCCTGCAGATGGCGGATTTGCGGCTGCAGCCGGATGCCAGCATCCGCGTCGAGGGCAAGGGGCGCAAGGAGCGCTGTCTGCCGCTGTGGAAGCAGACCGCGACGGCAGTGCGCGCCTGGCTGGCGGTGCGGGGAACCGTCCCGTCATCCCATCTGTTTGTCAACGCACGCGGTGAGGTCATGACGCGCTCCGGTTTCGAGTACATCCTGGGCAAGCACGCCAGAGCCGCAGCAGCCGTCTGCCCGTCGCTGTCGCACAAGCGGGTATCACCCCACGTGCTGCGCCACACCTGCGCTCTGACGGTACTGCAAGCGACCAAGGATCTGCGCAAGGTCTCGCTGTGGCTGGGACACGCGAGCATCCAGACCACCGAGGTCTACACGCGGGCCGATCCGTCCGTGAAGCTGGAGGCACTGGAGTCCATCGTGGCGCCGGAACTGCGCACGGGACGCTTCAAAGCCACCGATGCGCTGATCGCTTCTCTGCATCCGCGTGCGTTCACCAACGCCGACGACCCGCCTCGACGATAGCAGCCCTTGGCGGTGTCGTCTTGCAGGGGCGGACGACACCGCTTTTTATGCGCAGCACATCAACTCCGCTACCCCCGTAACTTCAACCCGAAAGGAGACCTGCAATGCATAACCATCCACTCCACATAATCGTGCTGCTGTGAGGGGGATGACGATGAGTGCTTCCGATCTGGATGTTCTCGTGCCGCAGCCTCAAGTTGTGGATCTGGCCGGCCAACGCCTCGCGATCAGCCCGCTGGTGCTCGGCGAGCTGCCGGCGATGCTCAAGGCCGTGCAGCCCTTCGCGCAACGACTGGCGGGCGAGCCGGACTGG
Source organism: Thiobacillus sp. 65-1059 (assembly GCA_001897675.1). Taxonomy (GTDB): domain Bacteria; phylum Pseudomonadota; class Gammaproteobacteria; order Burkholderiales; family Thiobacillaceae; genus Thiobacillus. Next base: position 44,066 of record MKUE01000068.1, read on the forward strand.
CTCGCCTTGCTCTCGGACCACGGCGATGCCTTGCTCACCGGGTTGGCGATCGCCAGCCGCCAACCGCGCGAGTGGGTGGACGCGCTGGCTCTCGACGATGCCATCACCCTGGCGGCGACCGTGTTCGAGGTGAACGCGGATTTTTTCGTGCGTCGGGTCGCACCGAAGGTGGGCGATCTGGCGCAGCGTCTGAACGGCCGTCTGGCTGGGCTGACGCCATCGCCCGCCTGATTCGGGGCGGTCACCGCTATCCGGACATCCTCGGCTACACGTTGGGCCAGCTGAACGCCTTCCTCGCCGCCGATCGCCGCCTCGAGCACGAACGGCTCGCCACCCGGCTTGCCGTCATGACCGCTGCCGCCCAGGGCAGTCGCGACGGCATCCGTGAGCTCCAGGCCGAACTCCATCGGGGCATGCGTGATGAAGATCGATCTGGTCGCTGAGGGCTTGCTGGATCGGCGGCGCTTCAGCGCCTGGCAAGGTGACACCCGCAAGACGATCCACACCGCCGTGGCCCGCGCGATGCGCGACACCGGCAAGGAGATGGCCGAGCGGGCGCGGAGCGAAATGCGAGCCGGTTTCAAGGTCGTGAAGCCGAAGTTCCTCCGCTCGATGCACGCCAAGGTGTTCAACCGCAAGGCCGAGGAATTCCCGGCCCTCTACATCGGCTCGAAAGTGCCCTGGCTGGGTATCCACGAACGAGGCGGAACGATCCGGGGGCGGATGCTCGTCCCGCTGCTGCCGCAGCACCGGCGCATCGGGCGCAAGGCGTTCGCTCGGGTGATCGATGCCCTGATGCGCTCCGGCAACGCCTTCTTCATCGAAAAGAACGGCCAGCAGATCCTGATGGCCGAGAACATCGCCGAGAACGCCCAGCCGCTCGCGCGCTTTCGTCGTGCCGAGCGGGAGCGCACCGGCGCCAGGCGCGTGCGGCGCGGCCAGGAGATTCCCATCGCCGTGCTCGTGCGACGCGTGAGCTTGAGAAAACGGTTCGACCTCGCCCGCTCGGTGCGAGGCGATCTTCCCCGCCTGACGGCGGCCATCCGTAAAGCAATGTCGAAGGTTTGAGATGAATCAGCCCCCACGCTCACTCCGTTCGCTGCCCCCCGAGGGGGCGCAGGCCTCCTTTGGGGCGGCCCGGCAGGAGGCCTGATGGCCGGTAAACGTGCCCAGATCCTCATCACCGCCGTCGATGAGACGCGACGGGCCTTCCAGTCCGTACAGGGAAATCTCGCCCGCCTGCGCGGCGAAGCCGCCCAGGTCGGCCAGGTGCTCACCCGCATCGGCGGCGCGATCGGCATTGGGCTGGGGGTGCGCGAACTGGTCGAGGTCGCCGACCAGTACCAGAACCTGCAGGCGCGCCTCAAACTCGCGGTCACCTCGCAGGAGGAGTTCAACCGCGCCGACGCGGCCCTCTTCGAGATCGCCCAGAAGAACCGCGCGCCCCTGGCAGAGACCGTCACGCTCTATGCGCGGCTCGCACCGCAGGTAGCGGCGTTGGGGCGTTCGCAGGCGGACGTGCTGGCGGCCACCGATGCCATCGGGCAGGCCGTGTCGCTCTCCGGCGCATCCAGCGACGCGGCGGCCGGTGCCCTGCTGCAGCTGGGGCAGGCCTTCGCCTCGGGCCAGCTGCGCGGTGAGGAGTTCAATTCCGTCATCGAGCAGACGCCGCGCCTGGCGCAGGCCATCGCCGACGGCATGGGCGTGCCGCTCGGCTCACTGCGAGCCCTGGCGCAGGAAGGCAAGATCACCTCGAAGGCCGTGCTCGACGCCTTGCTCAAGGAGCGGACGCGCCTCGCCGAGGAGTACGCGAGCCTCCCCGATACGGTGTCGGGTGCGCTCACCCGCCTCAAGAACTCCTTCCAGCGGGCCTTCGGCGAACGCGACGCGAGCTCGGGTCTGACGGCGGGACTGGCGCAGGCCATCCAGCTCGTCGCCGGGCATCTCGAGCTGCTGATCGACTTGGCCGGTGTCGTGCTGGTTGCCGCGTTCGGGCGGATGGCCGGCGCCTTCGCGACCAGTGTTGCTGCCGCCCGGGCGGAAGCGGCCGCGCGCCTGGCCAACCTGCGCACGCTGGAAGCCGAGGCGCTCGCCCGGGTGCGGCTCGCCGATGCCGCCTTGGCTCAGGCACGTGCGCAAGGGCTTGCCACCGGCGCGCTGGTCGCGGATGCGGCCAAGGCCCGGCTGCAAGCCACCGCTGCTTCCGGTGCCGTGGCTCAGGCCGTAGCGTCCACGTCCCTGCTCGGTCGCGCCGCGGGTCTGTTGCGCGGGGTGCTCGCGCTCCTGGGCGGGCCCATCGGCGTCATCGTCACCGCCGCGGGGCTGCTCGCGGGCGCACTCTATTCGGCGCGCGACGCCGTGGTCGAGTTCGGCGGCAGGACCGCCTCGATCAAGCAGATCGTCGCCGCCGCCTGGGACCTAGTCGTCGAGAAGGTCGGCGAAGTCGTCAGCGCCTTGGGGCGGCTGGTCGGTATCAACGACCTCTCCTGGGCGCGCGTGCGCGCGGCAATGGTCGGCGCGCTGAACGCCATCGGCACGGCGGTCCGCGCGATGGTCAATGTCGTCATCGGCGCGTTCAACGCCATCGGCAGCGTCGTCGGCATCACGGCCGCCTTCCTGGTCGAGCGCTTTCGTAACGCCTTCTCCGACATCGGGGAGCTGGCGAAGGCCCTGGGCCAGGACGTGGCCGCGGCCTTCAGCGGCGACTTCTCGATGCAGTCGCTGCGCGCGGCACTCGGCCGCCAGCTCGGCGAGGTGCGGGATTTCGGGAAGGAGCTGGCTGGAGCCGTGCGCGACGCCGTCACGCGTGACTACGTCGGGGAGGCCGCGCAAGCCATCGCCCGGCGCATCCGCCCCGAGCAAACCCAGCCGGGCGTCTTCGGCCGTCCGCAGCCGCAGGCCTTGTCCGCCCCCGACAAAGGAGGCGAAGCAGCGAAGCTCGCCCTCGTGCAGGCCCAGGCCGAGGCCGAATTCAAGCTCCTCAAGGACGCGTTGGACCGTCAGGCGCGGGCGCTGGACGCATCCCTCGAAGACCGGCTGATCTCGCTCAAGGACTACTACGCGGCCAAGACCCGGATCGAGCAGCAGGAGATCGATGCGGAGATCCGGCGCGTGCAGGTCTCGCTCGCGGAGCAGCAGCGCCTGCAGAGGACCGGCAAGGACGAACCGGTACGCCTCAAGGCGAAAGCCGAGGTCGCCAAGCTCGAAGCGGAGCTCACCGTCCTCAACAACAAGCGCGCGGACGTCGAGGTCGCCAATGCCCGCAAGGCCGCCCAGGCCGAGCGCGAGCTGCGCGAGGAGCTTGCCAAGGTGCGCGACGAACTGCTCGACCTCACCGGGGCGGCGACCAGCCAGGATCGACGCGCGGCGATCGAGCGGCAGTACCAGACGCTGATCGAGCGGCTGCGTGCCGAGGGCGACACCGAAGGCGTGGCCACGGTCGGGCGCCTCATCGACGTCAAGTCGGCGGCCGCCGATCTCGCCGACTACGAGCGCCAGTTCAACGACGCGCTCGCCCGGATGCGTGCATCCGAGGAGTCGATCAACCTGCAGCGCCAGTCGGGGCTACTCACCGAATCCCAGGCACGAAGCCAAATCCTTGCGCTGCATCGCCAGACGGGCGAATCGCTCGATGCGCTCCTACCGCAGTTGGAGGCCGCCGCCGCGGCCATTGGCCCGGAGGCCGTCGCCCGGGTACAGACCTGGAAGAACGAGATCGCGCAGGTGAAGCTCGTGGTGGACGACGTGGCGGTCGCCATCGACGGGGCGGTGCAGGACGGCTTCGCGCAGATGTTCGAGGCCATCGGCAGCGGCGCCAAGTCGGCCAAGGACGCCTTCGCCGACTTCGCCCGCTCGGTACTCGCCGCCATCAACCGCATCGCCTCGCAGAAGCTCGCCGAGGCGCTGTTCGGCAGCCTGTTCGGGGGCAGCGGCGCGGGCGGGTTCAGCCTAGGATCGCTGGTCTCGTCGTTGTTCCAGGGCTTCGCCGGCGGCGGCTACGTCACCGGTCCGGGCACCTCCACCAGCGACTCGATCCCGGCACGGCTCTCCGCCGGCGAGTACGTAGTCAATGCCGCCGCCGTGAAGCGCGTGGGCGTGGCGTTCCTGGAGGCGATCAACGGCATCGAAGGCGGACCGCGCATCCAGGGGCCCCGGCTCACCTTCGCCACCGGCGGGCTGGTGCCCGAGGCGCCACCACCGCAACCGCAGGGCCAGGGCCAGGCGGTACGCATCGTCAACGTGATCGACCCGGCGATGGCCGCCGACTACCTCAACTCGTCCGCGGGCGAGAAGACCATCCTCAACATCCTGCAACGCAATGCGGGAGCCGTCAGACAGGTGCTTGCGTAAATGGCGTTCGAAATCGGCACGGCCAGCGATTACCGCGATCTGCTGGACCGCTTCCATGCCTTCCTCACCACTCACCCGAATCTGGTCGCCGCGGGCCAGCAGTGGCAGGCGCTGCACTGGACGACGGACGCCGCTACGAAAGAGCTCATCCTCAAGGCGCCCGGCCTGGCCGGTGCCGAGGAGATCTACTGCGGCATCCGGGCCTACGAGAACGCCACGGCCGGCTACTACATGTGGGACCTGAACGGCTTCATCGGCTTCAACCCGGCCAACGACTTCTATACGCAACCGGGCGCGATCAGCGGCTGGCTGCCGATGATGTCGCTCTGGAACACAGCGATCCCGTACTGGTTCGTGGCCAACGGCCGACGTGCCGTGGTGGTGGCGAAGATCTCGACCGTCTACCAGGCGGCGCACCTGGGCTTCGTCCTGCCCTACGCGACGCCGGGTCAGTATCCGTACCCGCTGCTCGTCGGCGGCTCGATGACCGGCCAGCGGGGCCGCAACTACAGCGTGACCTCGCCCAACCACCGCCATTTCGTCGACCCGGGCGAGGATGGACAGAACAACGCCAACACCGCCTGCATGCTGCGCGGCCCCTCGGGCGCTTGGCTGCCGTTCCAGAACGTCGCCTACTCGTCGTCCGAGTATCGCTACGACGGGCCGCGCCCGGTCTGGCCGACGAACTACACCTACCTCGGCAACCTGCGCGAGGCGCCGGACGGCACCTACGTGCTCTCGCCCATCGTGCTCACGCAATACAACTCCGGCACCGATCACGACCTCTTCGGCGAGCTGGAAGGCGTCTATCACGTCTCCGGGTTCAACAACGCCGCCGAGAACCTGATCACGGTGGGCGGCGTGGACCACCTCGTGGTGCAGAACGTGTATCGCACCAGCGTGCGCGACTACTGGGCGCTGCGCCTTTCGTGACCGACCATGGCCTACCAGACTGGTACCTCCGCCAACGCCGATCAGCTGCTCGACGCCCTGCGCGTGTTCGCGGTGGCCAACGGCTGGACCCAGCTGCGCTGGGCCCCCGACGGCACCGGGCAGACCCTGTCGCTCGCCAAGGGCGGGCTCTACGTCCATCTGCGCTCCGCGGTGAATGAGCGCCTCTCCACACGCTACAACACCATCACCGGCATCTGGCTGATCGGCTCGACGGGATTCGATGCCGGCAAGCCCTGGTGGGATCAACCCGGATCGATCGTCAACGCCAGCTACGTGAGCAACACCACGAGCTACCGCGCCGAAGCCTGCGGCCTGTTCGAGGTGGGCACCGCCAACACCTACCACCTACTCTCGGCCGCCACGCCCGAACTGATCATGCTCGTCGCCGAGGTCTCGCCCGGCGTCTATCACCATCTCGCCTTCGGGGATCTCACGAAGTTCGGCAGCTACGGCGGCGGGGCGTTCGTGTCGGGCGCGTTCGGCCCGGACGCCTACACCTATACGTACAGCGGCTTCACCGACTACGTCTTCGGCTACGACCACGACCGGCACTTCGGCCTGCCGTTCAACGATTACAAGTACTACGGCGGCGCGAACTTCGTCCTCGCCGAGGTGGACGGCGCCACCGACTGGCACTCGGTCTGCAAGGACTGGGCGCTCACCGGCAAGCGCGCCAAGGCGCTGTGGGAACGGGGCACGGGCACGCCGCGCGACAGTCTGGCGCGCTACTGGTGGGGTCACGTGCCCAACACCTTGAACGGCGTGACGCCGATGCTGCCGTTCTACCTGTTCGTGGCGCGGCCTTCCGGCTTCTTCTCGCCCTTCGGCTTCACGCCGCACCTGCGCTATCTCAACATCACCCACTACGCGCCGGCGGAGGTCTTCGCGTTGGGCGCCGAGCAGTGGATGGCCTTTCCGGCCCACTCGAAGAACGGCAAGAGCGGCGTGCACGGCTATGCCGTGAGACTCATCCCCTGAGCGGATCATGCCGACCTTTCCCGGTTCCATCCTGCCTGGTGCCGCCCGCCAGGAGCCGCCGACCTGGTCGCGCTCGCCGGAGGTCTCCGAGCGCGTGCCGGTCGCCTTTCCGTTCGACCCGAGTGCGAGCTCGGTCATGCGTCCGGGCGCGCGGCTCGACACCCAGCCCGTCGACGAGCTGCGGCTCGGCGTCAACGGCGCTCTGCTGCCCACCTTTGGGGCCGACTGGTATCACCGCATCCACGTCATCCCTTCGACCATCGATCTCGGCAACCTGGTGAGTCCGGTCGAGCGGGTGCTGGAGGTGTGGAACGCTCGGTTCGACGCGCAGACGCTCGATGCCATCGACGAGACCGGAACGGACGGGCTGCTGCTCTCGGGCCAGCCGGCGCCGCCGCTCGCCTTCGGGCCGCTGCAGTCGCGCCTCTACACCTTCGCAGCGGGCACGCGCGGGGCGCCGGTGATCGACGCCGCCTACCGCTTCGTCTTTGCCGGCGGGCTCACCGCATTGCTGGTCGTCACCGGCCGCCGCGTGGTGGTCTTCGGCATGCGTCCGGACTGGTCGCAAGGGATCACCGAGCGGCTGGAATGGCTCACCGAGGTGCTGGAGGCCTACGACGGCACCGAGCAGCGGGTGCGCCTGCGGCAGCTGCCGCGACGCGGTTTCGAGTATGGATTCCTGATCGAGGGCCGGGACGCCCAGGTGCTGGATCACCTTCTGTTCGCCTGGGGCGCACGCATCTACTGCCTGCCGGTGTGGACCGACGTCTCCACCCTTGCGGGCGAGGCTGCCGTCGGCAGCACCGCGCTCACCGTGCAGGATGCCGCCAACAGCGACTACCACGCGGGCGGTCTGGCGGTACTGTGGCGCTCCAACACGCGGCACGAGGCGGTGGAGATCCTCTCCATCGCCGGCAACACGCTGACCCTCAAGCTCCCCCTGGCCGGGAGCTGGCCGGCCGGCACGCGGGTGTTCCCGGCGCGGCTCGCCCGCCTCGAGGGCGAGGTGGCCGTGGCGCGTCCCACCGACACCATCGCCGTCGGCCGCTGCCGTTTCGGCATCGAGGACATCACGGCGCCCGCGGTCGCCGACTATGGCCCGGCCTATCAGGGCTACCGGGTGTTCGACTGGCGGCCCAACCGGAGCACCGACCTCGAGGACAGGTGGCTTCGGCGCCTCTCCATCATCGACTACGGGACGGGACTGCCGACCTTCGACGACGAGTCGGGCTCCCCGCTCATCGGACGCACGCTGACCTGGCTGCTCACCGACCGGAGCAAGGCGACCGCCTTCCGGGGCTGGCTCGCCGCACGCGCGGGACGGGCGAATCCCTGCTGGTTGCCGACCTTCGAGTCCGACCTCGAAGTCAGCCGCACGGTGGCGGCCACGGATGCCGGCCTCGTCGTCCGCAACGTCGGCTACGCCCGCTTCGTCGCCGCCGATCCCTTGCGGCGCGACCTGCGGCTCCTCACCACGGCCGGCACCTTCCATCGCCGTATCACCGGGGCGAACGAGATCTCCGAGGACGAGGAGCTGCTCTCCCTGGACGCGCCGCTGGGCGTGACCCTCGAACCCCAGCAGTTCCTGCAGGTCTCGTACCTGGAGTTGGCCCGGCTCGACCAGGACGCGGTCGAGCTGCATTGGGAGACGGACACCACGGCGCGCGTGCAGCTCTCCACCCGGACGTTGAGATCATGAGCTAAGACCATGAGCTATCTGAGCATCGAACAGTCCGCCCACGGCGGACAACCGCAGGAGCTCTACCGCTTCTCCCAGGGCGCGCAGCGCTGGCTCTACACCTCGGGGCAGGCGGCGGTGGACTACCAATCCGAGACCTATCAGCCGGCGACGATCTCGCGCGGCGGCCTCGAGCAGAGCAACGAGCTCGCGCGGCTGGGGCTGGAGATCCGCATGCCGCGCGACCTGGCCGTGGCGAGTCTATTTCTCGCCGCCCCGCCCGAGGGTGTCGTGAGCGTTACCCTCTACCGGCGCCATGTCGGCGACGCCGAGTTCATCACCTACTGGAAGGGGCGGATCACCGGCGCGCGGCTGTCCGGCGCCGAGGCCACCCTCAAGTGCGAGCCCATCGCCTCGAGCCTGAAGCGGCCGGGCTTGCGCGCCCGCTACCAGCTGCTGTGCCGCCACGTGCTGTACTCCAGCGGATGCGGCGCGCTGAAGGACAGCTTCCGCGTGGACGGCACCGTAGCGGCGGTGAGCGGCGTGACCGTCCAGGTCGCCGCCGCCGCCAGCCGGCCGGACGGCTACTTCGTGGGCGGCATGCTCGCCACCACCGCCGGCGCGCGCATGATCGTCGGTCACGCCGGGATCGACCTCACCCTGGTCGCGCCCATGGTCGGCCTCACGGCGGGCGATGCGGTCCAGCTCTATGCCGGCTGCGACCACACCATGGCGCATTGCAAGGACAGGTTCGGCAACCTGGACAACTTCGGCGGCTTCCCCTTCATCCCGGTGAAGAACCCCTTCACCGGCGACGCCATCGTGTGAGGCTTTCCCATGTGGCAACAGATCATCATCTGGGTCGTCACCACGGTCCTGTCGGCGCTGCTCGCGCCGCGCCCCAAGGTGCAGGACGCCCAGCCGGGCCAGATCGGCGACAAGGACGTGCCCATCGCCTCCCAGGACGCCCCCATCCCGGTGCTGTTCGGTACGCGGGTGATCTCCGGGCCCAACGTGGTCTGGTACGGCGACGTGCAGGTGCGGCCGATCCGCAAGTCCTCCGGGGGCAAGAAGTGACCGAGGTCATCGCTCGGCTGGAGCATGCCCGTGCCCTGGGCTACTGCGCCCGCGGCATGCGTCGCTGGTTCGAGGGGCGCAGCCACACCTGGGCCGAGTTCGTGGAGCGAGGGGTCCCGGCCGACTGGCTGCGCGCCACGGGTGACGCGATGGCGATCCGCGTCGCCGAGGAAGCCGACAAGGCCCAAAGGGCCGCAGGACAGCACGAAATGCTGGTCCTGAGCGAAGCGAAGGATGCGCGAAGCGCACAGAAGGAGCAGGCAGGATGAGCGGCGGCGGCAAAGGCAGTCAGGAGTACACGGTTGGCTATTGGTACGGCCTCGGCGCCCACCTCGCCCTGTGCCACGGCCCGCTGGACGCCATCACCGAGATCCGGGTAGGCGAGCGCGTCGCCTGGTCGGGCAACGTCACCGGCAACACCACGATCACCATCGACAACCCCAATCTTTTCGGCGGGGAGGAGCGGGAGGGCGGCGTGCAGGGGCCGGTGGACATCCTGATGGGCGGGCCGACCCAAGGACGGAGCGCCTACCTGCAGGAGCGCCTCGGCGCCGACATCCCGGCCTTCCGCGGCGTGGTGTCGCTGATCCTGCGCCGGGTGTGGGTGGCGGCCATGAACCCCTACATCAAGCCATGGTCGGTGCGCGCCAAGCGGGTGCCGAGGCAGTGGTACGCGGCCAAGGCCGAGATCTCCGGCGACGCCAACCCGGCCCACATCGTGCGCGAGTGCCTCACCAACGGCGAGTGGGGCATGGGTTACCCGACGAGCGACATCGACGATGCCAGCTTCATGGCGGCCGCCGACGCGCTCCATGCCGAGGGCTTCGGGCTGTCGCTGCTGTGGAACAAGGAAGAGACCATCGAGGACTTCATCCTGTCGGTGCTCCGGCACGTGGACGGGCTGCTCTACGTCCATCCGCGCACCGGGCTCTTCACCCTCAAGCTCGCGCGCGACGATTACACGCTCTCCAGCCTGCCGACCTTCGATCCGGGCAACATCCTGCGCATCGAGGAGTTCACGCGGCCCTCCTGGGGCGAGATCACCAACCAGGTGACCGTCGTCTACCGCGACGGCGCCACGGACAAGGACGGCAGCGTCACGGTGCAGGACATCGCCGCCGTGCAGCTCAACGGCGGCGTGGTGGCGACCACGGTCAACTACCCCGGCATCAGCCGAGCGGAGCTGGCCAACCGGGTGGCCATGCGCGAGTTGAAGCAACTCGTAAGCCCCCTCGCCAAATGCACCTTCGTCGCCAACCGCCAGGCCTCCGGCCTCAACATCGGCGACGTGGTGAAGCTCTCCTGGCCGCCCTACGGCATCGACCAGATGGTGATGCGCGTCGCGCGCATCGCCTATGGGGAGCTGGCGAACGGGGCGGTGCGAGTGGAGTGCGTGCAGGACATCTTCGGCCTGCCGCAGTCGGTCTATTCGGCGCCGCCCCCCTCGGGCTGGACGGAGCCGACCAGCCTGCCGGCGCCGTGCCCCCACCAGACCCTGTTCGAGGTGCCGTACTGGTCGGTGGTCAAGGACTTCACCGGCGAGTCCCAGAGCCTGCTCGGCGACATCGACGATCTCGACGGCCTGGTGGCAGCCTGCGGTTCGCGCCCCTCGTCGGACGCCTTCGGCTTCAAGGCACTGGCCCGCGTCAGCGGCAGTTTCACCGAGAAGGGCTTCGGCATCTTCACGCCCACCGCGCTCCTCACCGCAATGCTGCCGCAGTCGGCCGCGCAGGTGAGCGTGGGGCTGACCTCCGGCATCGACCTCGAGGAGGTGACTGCCGGAGGACTCACGGTGATCGACGGCGAATGGCTCAAGGTGGTGTCGCTCAACCTCGCCACCCAGACCGTCACCTTGGAGCGCGGGATGCTCGATACGGTGCCGGCGAGCCACCCCGCAGGCAGCCGCATCTGGTTCGTCGACGGCTTCCGCCACTACCTCACGCCCGAGTACGTCGCCGGCGAGACGGTGCGCGTGAAGCTCCTCACCCGCACGGCACGCGGCACGCTGCCCGAGGCGGCGGCAACGGAGATGAGCCTGCCACTCGACAAGCGCTTCATCCGTCCGTACTGCCCCGGCAACGCCCAGATCAACGGCAAGCGCTATCCGACCGTGGTGGCCGGCGAGATCAACGTAAGCTGGGCCACGCGCAACCGCCAGTCCCAGACCGCCTACCTCGTCCTGCAGACCGAGGGGGCGATCACGCCGGAGGCGGGCCAGACCACAACCGTGCGCTTCTACAACGAGAATGGGCAGCTCGCGCGCACGGTGAGCGGCATCACGGGTAACGGTACCACCTGGCCGCTGGCGCAGGAGCTCGCCGACTCCGGCCTCGGGCGCGTCAACGCGCACGTCAAGGTGGAGATCGAGGCGAGCCGCGACGGCCACGTGTCCTGGCAGAAACACGTCATCGAATTCGACCGTACCGGCTACGGCCTGCGTTACGGCGACTACTACGGAGGTGTCTGATGGCCTTGAATGACCCGAACCTCGGCCTCGCCTACGGCTGGGCCCAGGGCGAACACAATTGGAACGGCGGCATGGACGCCAACCTGAAGCGGCTCGGCGCCGTGGTGGGCCTGTCGGTCAAGGACCGCGATCTCGCCACCCCACCCGCGACACCCGTGGACGGCGATCGCTACATCGTCCCGGCAACCGCCACCGGCACCTGGGCGGGTCGCACCGACCAGATCGCGGTGCGCATCGCCGGTGCGTGGGAGTACCACGCCCCCAAGATCGGCTGGACCTGCTTCGTCGAGGACGAGGGCGTGCTCTCCGTCTACAAAGCGACCGGCTGGAGCCCCGGCATCGCCGTCTGATCGCATTCTCTTTACTGCATCCACCGAACCCGCCGCCCGGCGGGTTCTTCGTTTCTGGAGACCAGCAATGAGCCCACCCACTCTGCAAGACGGCATGGTCGTTATGCCGCGCGACGAGTTCGAGGAGCTGCTCGCACGCGCAGCCGAACGCGGCGCGAGGCGCGCCCTTGCCGACGTCGGCCTTGACGGCGAGGACGCCGCCCACGATATCCGCGAGCTGCGCGGCCTGCTCGAAGCCTTCAACGCCGCCAAGCACACCGCCTGGCAGACCGTGATCCGGCTCGTCACCACCGGCTTCCTCCTGGCGCTGGTCGCGGGCGCCGTCATCAAGCTCAAGGTGTTCGGAGGTGGCCAATGATCGAGACGCTGCTCGGAGGACTGCTCGGCGGGGCCTTCCGCCTGGCACCCGAACTCCTGAAGTGGCTCGACCGCAAGGGCGAGCGCGGCCACGAGCTGGCCATGCAGGACAAGGCCTTGGAGTTCGAGAAGCTGCGCGGCGCCCAGCGCATGGCCGAGATCGGCGCCGGGGCCGACGCAGCATGGAACACCGGAGCCATCGAGGCCTTGCGCGAGGCGGTTGCGGCGCAGGGGCGGCCCTCGGGCGTGAAGTGGGCCGATGCGCTGTCCAGCAGCGTCCGTCCGGTGATCACCTACTGGTTCATGGCGCTGTACTGCGCGGCCAAGACTGCCGCCTTCGTGGGTGCCATCGAGGCCGGGGCGGACTGGATCCCCGCCATCCAGGCGGCCTGGACCGAGGCCGACCAGGCCCTGTGGGCCGGGGTGCTGAACTTCTGGTTCCTCGGCCGCGTGTTCGACCGGGTGCGGCCGTGATCCCCGTGCCGCAAGCGGCCATCGAGTTGGCCAAGCGCTTTGAGGGCTTCCACCGCGTGCCCAAGCACGATCCCAACCGCGCCTATCCGTATATCTGTCCGGCCGGCTATCCGACGATCGGCTATGGTCACCTCTGCGATCCGAAGCACCCGCCGATCACCGAAGCAGAGGCCGAGGCCTACCTCGCCCAGGATCTGAAGGTGGCGCTCGCCGCCACGCTGCGCTACTGCCCTGTGCTGGCGACCGAGCCGGAAGGGCGGCTCGCGGCCATCGTGGACTTCACGTTCAACCTCGGCGCCGGGCGGCTGCAGACCTCGACGCTGCGGCGGCGGGTCAATCAGCGGGACTGGGATGCTTCTGCGCGGGAGCTGAGAAGGTGGGTATACGGCGGAGGAAGGGTGCTTCCTGGTCTCGTTACCCGGCGCGAAGCTGAAGTTGCTTTGCTCCTCATCACAGAACGGCGTTGACCGTAGGAACTGCATCCTTTGTCAACCTGTCAGGGGCCGTTATGGACCGATTCCCATGCTGCGATCTTACATCGCTGCGCAGTCATTCACTCACTCGCTTTCAAGGAAACCACTTGGCTGCTTGACCCTTGGGAATGGACGGCCAGGTTCGGGCTCTTCGAAACGAGGTACCCCAGCGGCTGATCGAGCACGAATGGATAGAGGACGACCTGAGACGATAGGGCAGAGACGGACACCGCTTTGCCGACGTAACGCAGGGCGGCCTCGACCAACCAAGCTACGGCCTGCTCGTCGCTGACCACGATCGGCTTCATGCGCACGAGGCGCTTGCCCTTCTCGACGCGCTCGATCGCGCCCCAGCTTGCCTGCGACTGAAGCACCATGTTGGTCATCCGGTACGTGCCTTCACGCTCGCCATAGGCTTCGCTCATTCGGCGATGGACTTCCGCCGAAGCACAATCACCCTGCAGCGCCGAGAGGCGCCCCACCAGCTCCGCCACCTTGCCGAAGAACGGATAGGTGGCAATGGCCATGCCCCAGGTCAGGGCGGCGATAGGGACGCTCGGGTCGGCCTTTAAGATCGCGACGCCACGCTCCGCGAAGTCGGCGAGTTCCGAGCGTGGCGCAAGCCACAAACGATTCAGCACGGTCCGTGTCTTCTTTCGTGCTGCTACACCCAGTCCAGCAGCATCCAGCAGGGCATTCAGCTCATCGAGCGTGCCGAGTTCGGCGCGTACCTTGAGCGCGGCAGCTGCCCATTCGATCGCTATAAAGCGATCAAAGCCAATCTGGGGTGATGACGACGCCATTCGATTCAATTCGCGTAGCTCACTTTCACGAAGGGCACGATTAGTTCCTCTACGGAGACACCGCCATGAACCACGACCTGGTCATCCTTCGGTACGAACGCTCCGCGTCCTCCTGCGAATAGCGGCATGAAGCCCGCCGGAAGTCCAGCGACATCCAGACGGAAGGTCTTCGGATTGGCTGCCGCCGTCTCCGCGATCAAAGCCTCGCTGCGATAAATCCTGACACGCTCCCCGCGCAGCTCAGACGCGACGCCTTCGTTCGGGCGGCCAATGCCCACCGCTTCGACGTTGCCGTGGTCTGCGGTTAGGTAGACGTGGAATCCGTTGTCCAGCAGCATCGAGAATAGACGATCCACGAAGCCCGACTCGCACCAGCTTGCGATCTGGGCTGCAATGCCACGCTTTCCAAGCACTGCCCCATGGATGATCTCGTCGACGGTGTCCACGACAAGGCCAGCCACTTTCAGAGACGGATGGGTCAGGGCTGCTTCAAGCGCGGGGAGGTCATCGGTGCGTTTGATCGACCTGCGGTACAGCACCTCATTTGCGCGAAGACCATGGTCCTGCCAGAACCGTGTCCATTGCGCCGGTTCCTGAGAGGTTGATTCGATGCTGTCGGCGAACTCACGTGGACGCAAGCCGGAGAACAGTGCCTGCCGGGACACTGAAGTCAGGGTTGGCAGCCACGCAAAGCAGGCACTCTCGTCGAACATCAGCCGCTGCGACCGACTGACCACGGTCTCCCGGATCAGTATCCACTGATCTACGGCCAGCCCGTCAAATACCACCAGCGCGATCTTCTTCTCGCCGTTGCCCCGGCGCATCGCCAGATACCTCGGCACATGGTGGACCATGATCGGTCCCTTGGCGGCGGGCAATGACGGCAGGTCCGCATAATGCTTGCCTACCCATTCACGCAACCGATCGTCGGCGGAGATAGCCAGGTCTCGCATCGCGTCCTTGATGCTTTCCGCTCGGGCTGCATCCAATCGGTGAAACCGTGAGATGACTTCGCCTAGGCGACGCGAGAAATGGGTCCAGTCGCGGTGCGGTGACTCGATGGTCGGCACTTCCGCCTTCAGGCTCTTGATGCCTTCAAACACCAGGTTCCGCATCGACGCCGGATCCTGCACCACACCCGCCTTGGCCCACTCCGGCAGGGTGGCCGGTACGCCCTGGACCACCAGCGGGTGCAGCGTGCCATCCAGGAACATTGAGTCGACGATCACGCGGACGTCATGGTGATCGAAAGGCAGGTCGAGTTTTGCGACGTAATCCGGCGGCGTGGGTTCACCAGTGCGGGTTCCAGTGACTCCCAGCTTGGTGAGATAGCGAAACCAGGCTTCCTGCACGACACGCAGCGTGAGGCTCTTGTGCGCAAACAAGTCGGCGATGGGTATGCCCTTGAAGGCGTTATGCCCACCGACCACTTGCTCCACGTGCTGCGCGAGCACAGGCGGAAGGGCCGCCTCGCGGTAATGGAGACGAAGGAGCTCACGCCAAAAGTCCTCCGACCGTGTGATGAGGTGCGGGCTGATACGGAAGATGTGCGTCAGCACGAACTCCTTGGTCGCCGCTTCGCCCAGCGACTGATGCGCGTGCCTCGCCTGCGCCTCGAACAGCGCGGGCAGCATCTCACTACCCAGCTGCCTCACCACGGTATAGCTCAGCCTAGGGAACAACTCAGCGAGACTCAAGGAGAGCTTGCGCGCCTGACGCAGGTAGTCCCAAGGCAAGTCGGCGACGTTCATTCCCCGCAGATGGAGGATCAAGGCACGGGAGGGACCTGGCTCGCCGCGATCCCACGCCGCCCGATAGCGCTCCTCGTACTCTGCCCGGAACGCGATGCTGTCCTCGAAGGGCAGTACTTCAAAGCCGTGCTCACGCAATCCCGACAACACCTGCTCATCCAGCAGCACATCGTCCGGGTCGGCAACGATCCAGAGCCGGGCCAGATCGACGGGAAACTCCTTCAGGATGCGGTCAACCCAGGCTGTCATGCTGGCGTACCTCCCGGGTGACCAATGCGAAGCATCAGCACCGCATTGAGATCCGGCGTGCAGGCTGTAGCAATCGCCAGCGCTGCCATGCGTGCCTCGTGCTCAGCTACGAGCCGTTTGCGGCGGTGCTCCCTGACGGCGGGAAGGCCGATCCGACCGATCGCCTGGTAACGCGCCTCGAAGGCGTAGCACGCCCGTTCACGCTCCTCGGCGAGCCAGGCACGGTGCTCCTCCAGCAGCTCGGTAAAAAGCCGCTCACCCTGTGCCTTGGCCGCAGCCAGCGACGTTTCGAAGCAGGCCAAGGCATGCTCCACCTCGACCTTCGGGGCGAGCGTCACGTTCTCGGTCAGCAGCAAATCCCAGATCCGCTTGGCGGTCGGCACGAAGGTGCGGCCATCGTCGGTAACAAACACGGGCAAGAATCGCCGCCGGTTGAAGTTCTCAGAGAGATTGGACGCGCTAATGCTGATCTCCCACAGCGACCACACGCCGTGCACCGTATCGGGCAAGCCGCTGACTGCCGCAATCGGCACGGGCTGGCCCGCCACGCAGCGCGGCAGCTCGCTGATGACTGCGCGGGCGCGCGGATCTTCCAGCGTGATCCACTCCATCTCAGGGTTCTGTTCGGCGGTACGCGCATCGAAGCAGACGCGGGGAGACTCGCTCCCGTCCGCCCACTTCACACGCCATGCTTCGCCAACCTTCTCAGCCGCTCCACCTCGCGCAGGCAACCCGGCGGTGATCGCACGCTCCAACCAATACTGCGCCGGATGATCCCGCCACTTGCGTGCATCGTTTGCTTCCAGCGCGTGGTCTTCCGTCAACAGATCGGTGTCTTTGCGGCTGGCCGCCACCTTCTCCCGCACCTGGTTGATGACCGCATCGCATTCCTTGTCGATCGAGGACGGGTCTTGCAGTCCATGCACAAACAGTTCATCGAAGATCGGCTCCACCTCCACCGAGTCCATCACATCCGCCGCTTTGTCGACACCGAACTCCTGGGCGATGACGGCGAGCTTTTCCTCCAGCACCTCGCGCACCCGGTGCTCTACCGTGTCTTCCAGCACGAAGTTGATGGCCCGCACCACATGCGGCTGGCCGATACGGTCCACCCGGCCGATGCGCTGCTCCAGCCGCATCGGGTTCCATGGCATGTCGAAATTGACGATGACATGGCAGAACTGGAGGTTCAGGCCCTCGCCGCCGGCATCGGTGGAGATCAGTATCCGGACATCTCGTGAGAAGGCCTGCTGGGCGCGGGTTCTCGCGTCCAGGTCCATCCCGCCGTTGAGCAGTGCCACGGAGAAGCCCCGGCTCTCCAGGAACTCCGCCAGCATGGCCTGGGTGGGAACGAACTCGGTAAAGACCAGCACCTTGAGCTGCGGGTCGTTCTCCTCCTGCTGGAGCTTGTAGATCAACTCCAACAGCGCTTCTGCCTTGGCATCCGTCCCCTGTCGCTCGGTTTCGCGAGCCAGATCCAGCAGCATCTCGACTTCCGACTTCTCGCGCTCCCAGCCGCCGGCCTGCAGGGCAATGTCGAGCTGGGACTGGCCGTCGAGCTCTGCCCATTCATCCGGGTCCACCGCCTCGAACAGGTTTGCCTGCGCCTGGGGCGCGTCCAGCAGGGCTTGGCGCTTCTCCAGGGTGGCGCGGATGGCGGCTGTACTGGACGTCACCAGGCGTTGCATCAGGATCATCAGGAAACCGATATGCCGCTGCTTCGCGGCCATCGCCTGGTTGTACGCGTGCCGGACGTAGTCTGTCACCGCCTCGTAGAGCCGCTGCTGGGCGGCATGTCGGTCCTGCCACGCCACGGCTTGGAGCCGGGTGGACCGGGGCTTGAATAGCGGTTGGCCTTCCGCGTCGATGGCGGCCCGCTTCTCGGTGCGGATCACGAACGGGCGCACCCGGTCACGGTTGATGCTGCCTTCGTCCGGAAAGGCCTCACGGTCCAGCAACTGCATCAACCGCATGAACTGGTCGGTCTTGCCCTGATGCGGCGTCGCGGATAGCAACAGCAAGTAGGGAGCGGCCTCGGCCAAGGCGGCACCGAGCTTGTAGCGGGCAACCTGCTCAGTACTGCCGCCGAGGCGGTGTGCCTCGTCGATGATCACCAAATCCCAGCCTGCCGAGATCAGATCCTCGAAGCGCTCGCGGTTGTAGGTGGCGAGTTGCTCCAAGCTCCAGCCACGGCGGCCTTCGATGGGTTTGACCGAGTCGAGCGAGACGATCACCTGGTCATGCATGCGCCAGAGGTTGTCGTCGCCCCCAGAAACCGAAAGAGCGCCGTTGTCACGCCACTGGCGGAACGCGGCCAGCTCGGAAGGCTCGACGAAGCGGAAGGCCTCGCCGAAGTGCAGCCGCATCTCGGCCTGCCACTGGCGCACAAGACCTTTCGGTGCCACCACCAGCACCCGCCGCACCATGCCACGCAGCTTCAACTCGCGCAGGATCAAACCCGCCTCGATGGTCTTGCCAAGCCCCACCTCGTCCGCCAGCAAGTAGCGGATGCGATCTCGGCTCATGGCCCGGTTCAGCGCGTAGAGCTGGTGCGGCAGCGGCACCACGCTGGACTGGATCGGCGCCAGCAGCAGGTTGTCTTCCAGCGCGTCGAGCAGCTTGGCCGCGGCCGCCGTGTGCAGGATCTGCTCCACCGTCGGGCGCACGCTGGTCAGCTCGACCAGATCCTGGGCGCGGGCGCGCACCACGGCGTCCTTGGCCGGCAGCCAGACGCGAAAGAAGACCTCGCCCCACACGTCCTGGCGGTCGATCACCCGGCAGGGGGACGCCTGCCGGGCATGCCAGCACCAGTCGCCGATGGCGAAGCCGGGGGCGCCATTCGTCACGCACCAGCCTCCGTACGCGTCAGTGCCTGGTCATACCAGAGCAGCAGCTTCTCGTCTTCCTGCAGCGCCTCGTCCGGGATCTTCTGGGCGACCTTGATGATGGTTGCGTAGTCCTTCTTGCTCCATGCGTCCTTGAAGCCGGCGCGCAGCACCTCCAGCCGGAACTCCTTGAGCTTGCGGCCGCTGTGTTGCTGGTACTGCTCGAACTCCTTCAGCAGTGCCTTTTCGCGCTTCTTCTCCAGATCCTGCGCCTTGTTCGGATCCGGCACGTACCAGCGATCCTTGGCCTTGGTGATCAGGCGTGGGTCGCTCTTCTCCAGCCCGCGCAGCTCTTTGAAGTTGGACGAAAGGTAAGCGTGGATCTGGCTCGGGACTTCCCCCGATCCGTCGTACTTCAGGAAGTTGTTCTCCAAGAGCGCCATCAGCTCCGGCTTGGCCTCATGCTTCTTCCAGCCGGCGCCGAGTTGGGTGGTGAACTCAGGGTGAATCTCCTGGTACGTCGAGGGACGTCTTTTCAGGAAGTCAGCCAACCAGTCGATGGCGCTGCGCTCGTCGGAAACGAACAGCTCCATCTGCGGTGCCTGCGATACCGAAGCGCGCTTCTTGTCGTATTCCGCCACCTGTTCGGTCAGAAAGATCATGCCGTCGCGCTCAGGGAAGCGGCTCCGAAGCCCGCTCAGAAACTCGTCCGACGACAGGGGCACCGGCGCATCGTGGCGCACGAACCAGGCCACCATCCGATCGTAGATACGCCGAGGATCGCGCTCGACGATGAACTCCAATTCGCCGTGCTTGGTCTTGGCCACCGGGAGATACTTGAGGTGCGTCTGCACGAAGTCCCAGGCCGAGGCTTCCGACGCGCCCCGTTCGCGGAATCGCTGCTCCAGCCCGCCGTTGGGCTTGTAGGCGGAGATCACCAGGTCTTGCTTCACGGCTGTCGTGGACGTCATCTGCTTGTCCTGCAGCCACTTGCTCATGTCGCGCAGGGCATCCTTGGCCTTGTCCAGGTAGACGGCCTTCGCCGCACCGCTAGCGGTCGATGCCAGTTCCTGAGCTGCGGCGTAGAACGAGAGATGACGCTTGATCGCGTCATCCAGACCCTTCAACCGGAAGAACACCTCGTCCGGCTTGGCTTCGTCGCGAAAACGGGGTGGCTCGAACGGCTGGATGAAATAGATGTAGAAGTCGCGCTCGGGCTGGGCGGTCGGCCGGTCGTTGGGCGCTCCGAGGAACAGGTAGCCGTTGCGCTCCACGCGGCGTTCCTGCCATTCGACCTGGTGTTGCCAGATCTTGTAGCCGGTGACGTAGGCATGCTCATCGGTGCATTCCATGAGCTGCATGAGCGCGCTGTAGTAAGCGCGGTCCAGCGCGTCGTCCGACAGCGCTTCAGCGCGCTTCTCGATCTGGGCGTCGTAGTCGACGTCCTTTTTGAGATCAAGGTAGTACTGCTCGGTGTCCGGTGCCTTGGAGATGAACTGGCCGTTGACCGTCTTGACGATCTCACGCAGGGTCGTCTGCACGGCGGTCAGCAGGTCGTCGGCGGGCTCACCACCCATATCCTCGATGCCGGGCTGGTACAGGCAAAGCGTATCGCGCAACTCCTCGGCCGTGGGCCCCACCGGCACGTAGATGTCGCCGCCGGTCGTCAGCCGGTGGACAGACAACCCCTTGATTACCCGCATGGCCATCGCCTTGTAAGCGGGGCGCGTAAAGGCCTTTTGTACGCGCTCGCCAAGCACCTCGGCCACCTTCAATACTGGGCCGATATTCGGGTCTGAGCGCAGCACCGAGTTGGAGGTGACCGTGTCCCAGAACTTGTCGTAGCCGATCAAGCCGGGGCGATCGGTCGGCACCTCCTCATCCAGGAGAGCCTGGATCTGGTCGCGCAAAGTGACCAGCGCGCCGCGCTTTTCGGTGAAGATCAGCCGCTCGAAGGTGCCGATGTAGTCCGGATGGACGGGAAACAGGCGGACATACTCATCCATCCGCTCGTTCATGTTGCTGTAGAACTTGGCGAAGGGCGTGAGGTAGGTGCGGATCTTGTGCTGCTGGTCAGCCGACTTCTTGAGCAGACGCTCCGCCACCACAAAGCTCACGTCCTGGCGGGCCAGCAGGACCTGGGTGAAGCGCTCGTTCACGCGGCGCAAGCTGTCGGCCACATGCTGGAAGCGGCTGCTGTCGAAGATGGCTTCCTGCACACCGGCCACGAAGCGGAAACGCAGGTGCTTGGTGACCTCGCCGATCTCGCGCAGGAAGGACAGATCCAGCACCAAGTCGTGGTCCTTGCGGGAACGCAGGAACTCAAGAAATTCGTCGACGACGAGCAGGACACCGTGGTTGGGGTGTACCTCGTCGAACGCGGCCATCATCTCTTCGAAGGCGGCCTTGTTGTTGACCACCTTGTCGGCCGGCGGGAAGGAATAGCTGACGCCCTGGTTCTCCAGGAAGATTTCGAGCTCCTGCGTGATGATGTCGCGCAGAGACATCTGGCTGGAGATCTCGATGCGGTGGACCTTGAACTTGCCGGCGATGCTGCCTGCGGCCTCCGCGACCTTAGGGTGGTGGATCATGGGGACGTAGGCTGCGTCTTCGGCGATCAGCGACAGCACCGACATCAAGTGTGACTTACCGGTGCCGTAGTTGCCGACCACGAGCACGCCTTTGTGGTCAACCGATTCGTCGAACGACAGCTGCGGGATCATCTGCTTGGCAATCCGCTCGGCCATGTCATCGGAAATGACATAGGTGGCAACGAGCTTCTTGGCCTCAGCGGGCCGATTCGCGTCGAGCAATTGAATGACCGACTCGATCGGCTCGAACTGAATGAGATCTCCGTAGCGCATGCGTTTCCCCTTTACCCAATCGATTCAATTTCGAACGGAACCACGCCCTCCAGGCCGTAGTCCTGATATTCCGGATGCCCCATCTCGGCATAGCTCAACCGACCGTCGCGCAGCTCTCCTGGCCACACTGCTACAACACGCCGAGCGTGGGCGTGGCGCTTGAGCAGATCCAACGGATCGAGCTTGAGTGACTGATCGAACAGCAGCTCGATGTTGTCGAGCAGGACCAGATCGCCACTCGCGTACTCATCGGCCAGCTCCCGCATCGCGACATTGGCCTGAAGTGCTCGCTGCCGCTGGGCGAGCGCCGCGAGACGCTTTCCCAACACCGCTCCGACATTCATTACCTTCATACCGCGCTGATTGGCCAGCTCGGCCAGCAGCGCGCTCTTGCCGCATCCAGGGCGCCCAACAAGCAGGATCAGCTTGCTGTGCAGGGCCGCGATCTCGTCTACCAGACGGTCCAGTCGTGTGAGCATGGGGCGGCCCTTTACCCATTCCTGCCATGAGGTCCGCCAGGACCATCATCGCTCTGGGCTTCCGCCGTCTGCCTCTTGATCCACTGGTCGATTTCCTGGCGAAGAAACCGCCACGTACCCCCCACCTTGAATGCCGGGATCTTCTTGGCTGCCGCCAAGCGATAGACCGTGCGCTTGCCCACCTTGAGGTAGGCCGCCACCTCATCGAGGGTGAATATCTCTCCAGTGTCGTCTTTCATCGCTTCCCCGCCCGGCAACAGGACTGCGGCCGGTGATGATGGTAATCTTGGCAAGGATACGTCAAACTTGTGCATCTTTGAACAGCCAAGCGGCGGGAGGGGGGATGACAGATAGCCAAGGCGGTCGGCAGGTGAGCCAGGGCACTATGCAGGGATCGGTGGCCGAACACCCAGCGTGGCATCGGTTGGAAGACCAACTTCAGTGGTACGACAATTCAGGCCCCGCCCCCCGACGCGAGCCGACGAAGGCGCTCCGACTCGGCACGGGCTTCGGCCAGCAACTGGCCCCAGTCCGACGGCGGGCGGCCGCTGTCGAGCATCCTGCGGAACACCCGGTAGGCGTCGTCGGCGCTGTCGTAGGCCCGCTTCGTGTCCTCGTCGTTGACCCAGGCGTAGACGATCACCCTGGCCTGGGCGTGGTAGCGGAAGAACAGCCGGTACTGTTGGAAGAACTTGGCCCGGAACCAGTGCTTGTGCTCGGGCCCTAGCGTGTCGCCCTGGCGGTACTCCGGTCGGGTGGGGTCCTGAGGGATCACCTCGAACGCCAGCTTGGCGATGGCCGCCAGGCGCTTGGTGGCGTTCTTCTTGACGTAGCCGACCGGATCCTTGCGCTCGAGCGCCTCGACCTGCGCGGTCAGGGCGTCAAGCTGGTCGAGAAAGATCGGGTGAGCGAAGAGGGCCCAGCCGTTGACGACCAACGGGGCGCCGCTCATTCATCGGCCGCCGATAGCGGAGCCTCGAGATCGACCTCGACACCGCCGACCAGCGCCCGGATGCGCTGCGCGAGGCCGGCATCCACGGCTTGGAGCCGTTCGGGATGCTCGGCCATGTCGCGGGCCAGGAAGCCGAGGAACGGCATCAGCGCCGGGTCGTCGCTGTCGCCGGGGGCCGCGCGCGTGAGCACGACCTCACCGTTCGGGCGGATGGTGTAGTGGATCTTGTCGCGCTTGCCCAGGCGCAGCGCGCGGCGCACGGTTTCCGGCACCGTCGTCTGATAGCGATCGGTCAGCGTCGATTCGGCTTCGAGGGTGGCGGGCATGGCGGTTCTCCGGCTGCTATCGGAATAAGTGTAATGCATCCGCATTGCCATGTCAATGCAAACGCATTGTCGCCCGAAGACCCTCACAGGTTACTCGGCAGGTCGTTGCTGCCACGCGGCACCAGGTGGTCGAGCTCCCATCGAAAGATCTGCTCGATGCAAAAGCGGATGACCTTG
Source organism: Thiobacillus sp. 65-1059 (assembly GCA_001897675.1). GTDB lineage: Bacteria > Pseudomonadota > Gammaproteobacteria > Burkholderiales > Thiobacillaceae > Thiobacillus. The sequence continues at coordinate 67,650 of MKUE01000068.1, forward strand.
CCGCCGAGCACGTAGTGCGGGACGCTGAGCCGGTTGCGCTCGCTCCGCTCGGCGAGCCAGTACGTGGGCAGCCCGGTGATGCTGCTGACCTCATGGCAGTCGAGGAGGATGCGCTCACCTGCGGGCGGCCAGAACGCGGCCGACCATTCGATGGCCTCTTTCAGGGCCGTCGGCGATGATCGGGACAACGAGCTGCCGGCGACCGCTTTCCGCGCCACTTGGGCCTTGCGCTCGAAAGCATCGATCTCCGACTCCAGATAGCGGGGCTGCTTGCCGATCCGCCAAGAGGGCGGCCCGATCCCTTCCGCGCACCAGCGCTGCAGCGTGTTGGGTGTGACGTTCCACCTCGCCGCAAGCTGAAGCTCGCTCAGCACCGGGTAGCGAATCTTGGGCAGTTGGGAGCGGGGGCCGCGACGCAGTTCATGTTCTCGCGCGTCGGCCTCCCAGGCTCTGTTGAGGTCAGCGCTGGGGATCATTGCTCACCTCCCGCATGCTGGCCTCCGCCGCCTCCAAACTGCCGTGCCGGCGCACGAGATCGAAAGCCTCACGAAGTGTATAGCGCTTGGGTTCCACGACGGCCGGCGTGGGTGCAGGTGGTTCGATGGGTGGAGGGTTTGCAGCGAGGCGTGAGTCGGCACCGATCGTCATGCCTTGTCGCTGCGCGTCTTCGTAGGCGACGACGTCTTCGAGCGCGTAGCGAACGGCCTTGGACAGCTTGTAATACCGCGGCCCGCGGCTCTCGCTGCGCCAGCGTTGGAGTGTTTTGATGCTGATGTTCCAGCGCTGCGCCAGCTCGGTTTCGGTGAAGGCGTGGTCGTTCGACATGGTCTGTGCTCCATTCGCGCTGCGGCAGGCCATTACGGCGCTGTTCGCACAGCAAGCCAAGGCGACATGGCGGGTGCGGCCGTGTGCGGGCAGGTCCAGGGACGCCGATCGGGGAGGTCGAGGGAACCCGGGTGAATCAGCGGGGCGCCTACTCGCCTCGAATTGATTGCAATACCGCCGCGCATCCTTGAGGGTCTCTCAATACCCGGACATGGTGGGCTTCCTTTTCGTTAGCCTTCCACCACCAATATAAAGGCCAACCACTCTCGGTTGGCCTTTTTTCTGTGCGCCCGGCATGGGCGCACTCCTGTGGGTGAAAGTCCCACCGTAAGTTGATCACAGCGAACGAAGCGAAGCGCAACTGCATGAGGGCGACCGAGTGTGGGAAGGAAGCGTGGAGCGAAACTGGAGCAATCTTGATGCTCCACGACAATCTCAGCCGAAGCGAAAGGCGCTTTGCACCGCGCCCAGGACACGGTCCTCGAAAATCTTCGCACCGGGATCGGCCCCGCCTGCGCCGGCGACGACCATGAGCGGTATCAGGTGTTCTTCGCGCGGCGCGGCGTCGCGGGCACCCGGGGCAGTGATCCAGGCAGCGAGGCGTCGCTCGCGCTCGCGGGCATCCGGGTGGCAAACCGCCTCGGTGAGCCACTGGTCGAAATCGAGCCCGTGTGTCTGCGTCGCGCCCGCGCGCATCGCCGCCATCATCACCCTCATGTTGTGGTAGCTGTTGCCGGAACCGATGATGAGCACGCCCGCCTCGCGCAGGGGCACCAGGGCCCGGCCTGCGGCCAGGTGGGCGGCCGGGTCGAGATCGGCGCGCAGCGACAGTTGCACGCAGGGAATGTCGGCGGCCGGGAAAGCGACCTTGAGCGGCACGAAGACGCCGTGATCGAAGCCGCGCGTCGCATCGAAACCGCAGCTCATGCCGCCCTGGGTCAACAGGCTTGCCACCCGTTCGGCGAGTTCGGGCGCACCGGGCGCGGGCCAGGTGAGATGGTAGGTGTGCGGCGGAAAGCCGTAGTAATCGAACAGCAGTGCCGGCGCGGCCTGTTTCTGCACGGTGAAGCGCGGCGCCTCCCAGTGGGCCGAAATCACCAGCAGGGCCCGCGGCCGTTCCGGCAACAGTGTGGGCAGCATTTCCAGGAATTCGCGATGCCGAACCCAGGTGTCGGGCGGGTCCCAGTCCATGAAGAAGCAGGGCCCGCCGCCGTGGGGGATGAACAGCGTGGGCTGGCGCATCAGAATTCCGTGTAGCCCTTCGCGTCCGGCGTGTAGAAAGTGGCCGGGTCGGCGGGTGTGAGCGCGGCGCCGGTTCTGAGCTTGTGCACCAGGTCCGGATTGGCGATGAAGGGCCGGCCGAAGGCGACCAGATCGCCCTTGCCCGCAGCGAGATCGGCCTCGGCGCGCGCCGCGTCATAGCCGCCGGAGAGGATGGTGCGACCCTTGAAGGCCGCGCGAAGCTTGGCTTTCAGTTCGTCGCTCGGCGCCGGTGCGCCCATGGAGCTGTGATCGACGATGTGCAGATAGGCAAGACCCATGTCGCTCAAGGCTTCGGCCAACCGCAGGTAGAGCGCGTCCATGTCCGCATCGGGCGCCATGCCGTTAAAGGTGTTGTAGGGCGAGATGCGCATGCCGACCCGCTCGGCGCCGATGGCGGAAGCGGCCGCCCGGGCCACTTCCAGGGCAAAGCGCAGGCGGTTTTCGATGGAGCCGCCCCAGCGGTCCGTGCGCCGGTTGGAGGCGGTGTTGAGGAACTGATCGATGAGATAACCGTTCGCGCCGTGCAGCTCCACGCCGTCGAAACCCGCTGCGATGGCGTTGCTGCACGCCTTGGCAAACTCGCCGATGGCGGCTTCGATGTCGGCCTCGGTCATTGCCTCCGGCACCGGGTGAGGCTGCATGCCTGCACTGTCCGTCCACATCTCGCCGGGCGCGGCCAGGGCAGACGGTGCCAGCAGGCGCGCGCCCGCCGGCAGATTGGCCGGATGCCCCACCCGGCCGGTGTGCATGAGCTGCACGAAGATGCGCCCGCCGGCCGCGTGCACGGCATCCGTCACCTTGCGCCAGCCGGCGACCTGTGCCTCGGAATAGAGGCCGGGGATGCGCGCATAGCCCAGACCGTTGGGCGAGGGTGAAGTGCCTTCGGTGATGATCAGCCCCGCCTCGGCGCGCAGCGCGTAATACTTGGCCATCAAATCGTTGGGCACGTTGCCAATGGCGCGGGAGCGGGTCATGGGCGCCATGACGATGCGATTGGGCAGTGTGAGGGGCCCGAGGGTGAGCGGAGTAAACAGGATGGTCACGTGCGCTTCTCCTTATTGTGAGGTTGGAATCAGGCCTTCGGCCGCGAGTGCCGCCTGCACCGCCGGGCGGGCCGCGACGCGGCCGAGATAGGCACCCAGTCCCGGCCAGGGGGAAAGATCCACGTTCACGTATTTGGCCCAGCCGAGCACGGTGAAGAGGTAGGCATCGGCCACCGTGAAGTCCTCGCCCAGCGCATAGCTGCGACTGCCCAGCCGCCTTTCCGCCTCACCGATGCGCCGCTCGAGCTGCGCGCGGACGATGGTCTTCGCTGCGTCCGCAAACGCCGGGTTGAAAAGCGCGCCGAAGCCCTTGTGCAGTTCCGTGGAAATGAAATTGAGCCATTCCATCAGCCGGTAGCGCGCCAGGGTGCCGGCCGGCGGGGCCAAGCGCCTGTCGGGCACCCGGTCGGCCAGGTACTGCACGATGGCCGGGCCCTCGGTGAGCACCTCGCCGTCGTCGAGTTCCAGAGCCGGGACGTAGCCCAGGGGATTGATGGTCTTGTAGTCGCGGCCGGCTTCGGTCACGCCGGTCTTGAGATCGACACGCTCGAGGGCGAAGTCAAAGCCGCCTTCGCGCAGCACGATGTGGGGCGAGAGCGAACAGGCGCCGGGACTGTAGTAGAGCTTCATGATCCTCCTCCAGGTTCATTTACGGGAGCAGGTTTTATATAGTAACCTTCATAAGAGAACAAGAAGGATGGTATGCCGCCCATGGTTACTCCGAGGGAACCGATATGATCGACGACGACGCCCTGCCAGCCGAGGTGGAGAGCGCCGGTGGCAAGACCGCGCCGGTCGCGGGCCACCGCAGTTGTCCGGTGCGCGACGTGCTCGACCGCCTGGGCGACAAGTGGTCCACGCTGATTCTGGTGACCCTGTCGAAAGGCCCGCAACGCTTCAACGCCCTGGCGCGCGCCGTGCCCGACATCTCCCGCCGCATGCTCACCGAGACGCTGCGCAGCCTGGAACGCGATGGCCTCGTCTGGCGCGAGGTCACGCCCTCCACACCGCCCGCCGTGCGCTACGGGCTCACCCCGCTCGGCGCATCCCTCATGCCGCCGCTTACGGCGCTAATCCGCTGGGCGGAAGACAACCAGCCCAGGATCGCTGCCGCCCGAGCGGCCTACGATGCACGGGCCGGCAAGAACGGGCCCGACAATCGAGGGTGAACGAGGCCAGCCCGTCATCGTTTTTGTCGGCCCCAAACTGATTCCAGGAAGCGCTGCTACTCCGGCAGTTCATTCAGTTCGTAGCTGGTGCTACGCCCGCCGGCATTCGATTTCCGTAGTACGCCACGCATCAGCAGATCGTTGATGTCGCGCAGTGCCGTGTCCGGCGAGCATTTGGCGATGGCCGCCCACTTGCTGCTGGTGAGCTTGCCCTCGAAACCATCGAGCAATTTGTTCAACAACTTCACCTGCCGCTCGTTCAACGGGGTCGTCGCCCAGCGCTGCCAGAAGCGCGCTTTCGTCAGGACAGCGTCCAGCGTGTGCTGGGCCTGGTCAACCGCACGATGAAGCGTGTCGAGGAACCACGCAAGCCACTCGGTGACATCCATCGACCGGTTGTCAGGCACATCCCTGTGCCTGCCCCCTTCGGGGCTGCCGCGAAAATTTGCTCCCGGCAAATTTTTCTGGGTCCGCTCCAGGATGTCGTAGTAGGCATTGCGTTCGCGCTGGATCTGCGCCGACAAACTGTAGAAGCGTTGCGGGCTGCCATCGGCACGCGCCAGCAGCAGATCGCCAATGGCCCGGGCGATACGGCCATTGCCGTCATCGAACGGGTGCAAGGTGACGAACCACAGATGGCCGAGGCCTGCCTTGAGCAGCGGCGGTTCGTTTGATGTGCCATTCAGCCAGTCGAGGAAACGGCTGGTTTCATCTTCGAGGCGATCAGCCGGCGGTGCTTCGAAATGCACACGCTGCCGGCCAATGGGGCCAGACACCACCTGCATCGGCCCGCTGGTATCGTCGCGCCAACCGCCGACCTTGATCCTGGAAAGGCCGGAGTAGCCGGTAGGAAACAGTGCGGCATGCCAGCCGAACAGACGCTCACGCGACACCGGCACCTGACAGTTGGCGGTGGCGTCGAGCACCATCTCGACCACGCCTTCGACATGGCGATCGACCGGAGCGAGCGCGCCGATGTCCACGCCCAGCCTTCGGGCGATGGACGAGCGCACGGATTCGACGTTGAGCTGCTCGCCTTCGATCTCGCTGGTCTTGACCACGTCCTCGGTGAGCGCCGCGAGACTCGCTTGGTCACGCAAGGCCATGCCGACGTCAGTCAGACGCCCCATCAAAAGCCCCTGGGCACGACTGACTTCGACCATGGGGCCAGCCAACGCCGCCAGGTCGAAGCGCCAGTTCGGCCAGTCCGTGGCCTGCCAGATGTACTTGTAATCGCCGCTTTTCATGCGGAGATTATGAGCCGCAATCTCCGCATGCGCAAGTCAATCGCCGCGCGTTTTGCGGTGAATGTGAGCATCATTCGCCGCATGGTGGGTCGCCGCGCCCAGGAATGGGTGTAAATAGGTGTGTTATTGGCTGTGGCAACGGACGCGGGTTCAGTTCCCGTTTAGGGAATTGAACTGGCCACGGAAAGCAGACGAGGTTGAGTCCGTATTCCGACTACCAATCAGTCCGAAAAACCTGTTTGATCGTCCGCTGCCGACGGGCGTACCGGCAGGCTTTTCGCTCCGGTTCGCACTGGTTCGCAGCAACCCGCAGCGCTTCGATTCCGTACTTTCAATAGTCGTTTGGTGCGGGGTACCATCCCACCACCAGTATTCAAGCGGCTCCCAGCGATGGGGGCCGTTTCTGCTTTGTGGCGCCATGGCTGAATCGTGACGACTCGATTCAGCCTCACTGTTTACCTCATATCGCTGGTCGAGCCGGCCGCCGGCAAGATCCCCCAGCTTTCCGGCAGATCCCTGACGACATCCCGAAACTGATCGAGGGTGGTTTTTCCGTATTCTTTTTGTAATTGCATCGTGTCGCCGGCCAAACACGGTCAGCCGCTGACTGCCATGCGCGCTCCAAGGACGTCCCCCAGCGCAGTCAGAGACGACCCGCGCGCCCCTTCCTGCTTGCGAAATGCCCCCGCCAGTGAACGCCTGGGGCTAAGCGCCCCCCAGGCGCCGGATCGGCCGGCATGTCGCTGTCACGGCTGCCCTGCCCTTCTGGGGGCAGGCTCCACAGGCCCGATCAAAACCGTATCCATTCATCACCCAGGCGGTGTGGCCGCCATCAAAGTCGAAGGTGTCGACGCAACGACGTTATCCGCCGCCCGGCGCTGGCTACAATTCGAGCGGCTTCGAGGCGGCGCCCGCCAGTCCGGCGAGCCGGTTTTTCCGGCGGCAAGCGTCCGCCACCAGCACATCCAGCGGTTCGCGATTCTCGCGGGCCGTTTTTGCCTTGGCTTCCCAGTAGACGCGCTTCTCCTCGTTCTTTTCGCGCTCCGCGTTCGCCTGCGCGATCAGCTCCAGCTCCTCGATCTTGAGCAGATCGGCCACCCGCGACGCGATGTAATCGTCCATGACCCTGCGGCGCTTCCGGTACATGGTGATATTGGAAGGCTCCAGATCCAGCATTTTTGCCAACTGGTAATCGGAAGTTAAACCGATCAATTTCTTTACAGCATCAAGATATTCCAAGGTTCCCATTTTTTTCCTTTTTGTGTGCCGCCTGTTCGCGGTTTTCCCTCTGCATGCACCCCCAGGAACGGGGGTGCACGCTCGACGAACCGGGCGATGCCGCCGCCCGTCGTGTGCCCGCTTGTCACCCGATATGGGTCATCTGGTCATGGCAGGCCCCGTTCTGCCTATCCTTTTGGTAGGCATTGCTCATTGATGGGAAGGCCCGCCCTATCCAGAATCGCACTTACCAGCTGGCCGGGCCGATGCCCGCCAGCGACAGGCCATACTGCCCGGGCTGGAGAAGCAGGGACGCGGCGGAAGACGTCTCGTAGCGTGCGTCGCCGTATGGATGGTTCGTTTTCTCCGCCGTCTGAGGTTGAGCCTTCCCGCGCTGCACGGCCTGCCGCTCGCCCGGGGTCGCAAGCGGCTCGCTGCGCGGGCCGGCGTGATGTTCTTGCGGGCGCGCCGGCCGCACGTCCGTTTCGCCGGCCTCGGCCAAAAACGCCGGATTGATGGGCTTCGGCAGGGACAGCAGCTGGCTGAAGAAAAACAGCGCCAGGCCGACGGCAAGCAGCAGATAAAGCAGCGACATCAAGCCGAAGACGTAGCCGAGGGTGGTTCTCATTGAAAGCAGGACGGAACCCAGTGAAACCATGAAGTAGGCCAGCATCAAAACAAGCAAGTAGTTCATTTTCGGGTAGTAAAGTCGTAACGGCCGGCCGCGGCCGGATTAATCGGTCTGTCTTCGCCGCGCCGCCATGACGCAACGCGCGCCTGCCCTGCCGAAGCTGGCTGCGGCGGGTCCGGCGCTTCGCCCGCCACGGCGAACGGCCAGGCCAAGGCTTCGTTCAGCGCGCGTGCATGGCGATCACCTGGCCGGGGCGAGGGGCGGCGGGCGGTATTGCATGGCTTGACCGGCCCCCTCCATCTCCCCCGACTTGAGCGGCGGCCGCGGCGGCGGCGTGGCGTAGAACACCTTGTCCCTGTCGTCGCCCTTGATCCCCTGGCGCTGGCTGCGCTTGAACGGATGCTTCATCAGCACCAGTCCATCCTGCTGTGCCGCCTCGCGTTGCGCGATTTCCAGGTCGCCTGCGGCCTGCCCGTCCCATGGCATGACGTAGTAGGCGGGCGACTCGCGGTCCGGCAGCTGCAGCCACAGATAGATCGCCTCGTCGTCCTTCGGGCGCACCGCCAGCACCACCGCCTCCTCGGCCTGGGAAAAGTATTCCTGGTCGATCGGCCTGGGCTGCGACAGCAACTGGTTGAAGAGGTACAGCGCCAGGCCCACCGAGACCGCCAGATAAAGCAGCGCGGTCAGCCGGAAAACGTGGCTGCGGGTGGTCCGCAGCGAAAACAGGGCGTAGCCCAGGGAAACGATGAGATAGGCGACCAGCAGGGCGAGCAGGATGTTCATTTGTAGGCATCGAAGTTGTAGCCGCCGGGCGCGTCGGTGCGCAGGGCCTTCGGCGCAGCGTTGACGCTGGAAGCAAGCAGCTCGCCTTTGTCGTCCAGCTTGAAGCGGAACACGGTCTGCTCCTCGCCGGGCTTGCGCAGGACCACGTCGGACACCAGTATCTGCCGGCTTACGCGCGAGCTGCCGCTCGGCTTGATGGTGGACACCAGAACCTTGACCTTGAGCGGCCAGACGTTGGCGCGGTTGAAATACATGTGCAGGTTGACGGTGTATTCGCCCGCCGGGATGTCGCGCGAGAAGGCGTTCTCGTAGTTCAGGTTGGACGCGTCGTTGCGGAAGCCGATGTCGTCCCGCAGCAGGTTGAAGACCTGGCCGCCGAGGTTGGAATAGCCGACGGCAACGTCCCCCGGCGCCTGCACCCAGAGGTCGACGTCGGCGTCGACGCGATCGTCCCAGCGCGCTTCCACGATCACGTTGCCGGGCGCCGACACCTCCTTGCTCTCTTCCTGCTTTTGCTTGGGCGGGTTGATGTGGGGCAGCATGATGACGACCAGCGACACGAACCCGAGCAGCGCGAGGGTGATGACGTCGCGGAAGACGACGTCGGAATCGTCCTCGGCTTCGGCATCGAACGAAAAATGCTTGCTCATCGCGAACGGCTATTGCGGATCCGCCGATTCCAGGATGGCGGCAATCAGGTTGACCACCCCGGTACGCAGCATGTTGTAGTTGGCGTTCAGCCACAGGTTGGTGATGGCGCCCACCAGGGTGGTGTAGAGCGCGACGCCCATGCCGTTGGTGAGCGCGCCCACCAGCTTGCCGACCTGAGCGGCATCGCCCACTGCATTGGGCGGAATGTTGGTCAGCACCATGATGAAGCCGATCACCGTGCCGAGCAGGCCCAGCATGACCAGGCTGGACGAGATGTACTTGACGAAGGAGATGCGCGCAAACAGCTTGATCTCGAACGCTTCCTTCACGCTTTCACGGTCGGCCTGCCTGCTCTTGTCGGCAAACTCCTTGAGCTTGCCCTTGTCGCCGCGCTTGACCCAGTTGAGTTCGCGGCTCGTCTTCCAGACGCGAAACCCGCACAGCACCATGCCGTACAGGAACAGGCCGGCGATCACGTACACGATGTAGGAGCTGTCCGCCAGGAAAACGGGCACGACCATGCCGTTCATGTGGAACACCCACAGAATGGCGAAACCCACCACGTTCAAGGCCAGCCAGCGATAGAAAAGCAGGTAGTCCCATTTCATTCTTGTGATTCCTCAGACAACGGCATCGGCCTGCCCGGCGCGGCGCCGGAACCGAGTGCAAGCCAATGCCATCGGGGCTCCGGGATGCATCCTGCGCCATCCGCTTTTGGCCGTTGGCGCAGGAGCCCCGTTTCAATGATCGACGGTGAGCGGGTAGCCGAGCTGGGCCATGCCGAGAAACGCCTGTTCGCTGGCCACCGCGGCATGCTTGATCACGGCCGCGCTGTCCTGTTTCTTGGCGGCATCCTGGGCCTGGGCGAGAGCGCCGGCCGCCGTCGTCCACAGCGCGCTCTTGCTCTTCGCCAGGTCGGCGACGAACACCGCATTCGCCAGCGCCTGCGCCGCATCGGCCGTCAACGCCGCGCCAGCCGCGTTTTCAGCCGCATGCGCGCCCGTGACGCCAAGCAGCATGCTGCCTGCGGCCAACATGCGGACCGCACCCCGAAATACCTTCATCCCTGTTCTCCTTGAATAAGTGGACAGCGCCTGTCGCGCGCTGCGGATCATTTCCTGAATACCGAAGCCTGCAGCGGCAGACCGTTGCTCAGGTAGCTGTGGTAGTACTCGAGGTTGTTGTATTCCTCGCCGCCGATCTCAAGCGGTGCCAGGCGCACCATCTGGTTGCACGCGGCATAGCGGCGCTGCAGGGTGAACAGCGTGTAGTCGCCGCCGCGGAATGCCGGCCAGTGGGTGGCCTGGCCGGGCGCCATCGAGAGATATTCGGTGCGCAGGACGTTGCCGACGTTGCTGATATGGCAGCCCGCGCAGGAGAAGTTCAGCTGGCCGCGGCGCTGGTGGAAGAAGCGCTTGCCCGCTTCATAGGCTGCCAGCGCGCCCTCGCCTTCCACCTTGACGTTCATCTTCATGCCGTCGGACAGGGTGCGGGCATAGGCGGTCAGCAGGCCCATGGTGTTCATGTCGCTGTGCTTGTAGGCCGTCTCGCCGTTGGCCGTGCGGCACTGGTTGAGCGCCATTTCGAAGGTCACCACTTTCTTGGCGGCGGCATCGTACATCGGGTAGTTGCCGACCACGTTCTTGCCGCCGCGCGGGAAGCAGTCGGCGTAGCGCTTGCCGTTCTGGAACGGGGTTTCCCACAGCTTGGCGCCTTTCTCGATTTCGGCGTCGTAAGGCGGGAAGGCCATGACGGCGTCGTACTGGGCCTTGGCGTCGGGGCTGAATGCCAGCGCGCCGTGCACGTAATCCTCGAACTTGATTTCGGGGTACTTTTTCTGCACCGCCTTCACCACGTTCAGGCGGTCGTCTTCCGGTGCAGCCTGCGCATTCGCGGCTACCGCGAGCCATCCCAGGCAGGACATGATCCAGATCAGTTGCTTCATTTTTCTCTCCTACGGTGTCGATAATGAATACGCGCCATTACAGCCCGTAGATGTAATCCACTACTTTGTTGATCTCGTCGTCGCTCAGGATCTTGTGCTTGCCGAAAGGCGGCATGAGCGTGTCGGCGTTGGCTTTCGATGCATCCCAGACCTGGGCGTAGAGCTTCGCGCGCTCCGGGAAGCGTTCCTTCATGCTGATCAGCGGCGGCGCGATGTTGGTGCTGGTGACGGCTTTCGATTCGCCAGGCATGGCATGGCAGGCCAGGCAGTTGCCCTTGCGGTTGTCGAAAGCCAGTTCCTGCCCGGTGGGCGCCTTGGGTTCGTCCGCGCGTACCGCCTGCGCAAATCCGGCCATCAGGATCAGGCATGCGCCGGCGGCGCGGATGCTCGTGGAAAATTGATACATGTGTCCTCCTTGGTTTATCCAGGCGTTGCCGCCCGGGCTTACTGAAAAACGCACGGCCCCGGCTTCAGGTCCGGGCAGGTCGTGCTGGCATCGGTCTGCATCCCCGACACCTCTGCCTCGCTGAAATCGGCCGCATGCAGGTTGGCGCCCAGAAAATTCGTGTCCGCCATGTCGGCGAACAGGAAACGGGCCTCGTACAAATCCGCGTCCTTGAAATTTGCGCCGTGCAGATCGGCGCCTTCCAGGTCGGCGCGCTCCATCAGGGCGCCGCTGAAATCGACCCCGGCCAGCTTGGCCTGGGTGAAGCTGGTGCGGTTGGCGTTCACCCCGGCAAGCTTGCTGCCGCGCAGATCGGCGCCGTTCATGACCGTACCGCCGATCACCGCCCCGCTGAGGTCGACGTCGACCAGGCGGGCCTTGAACAGATTGGCGCCGATCAGGAAAGCGCCGCGCAGATCGGCGCGCGACAAGTCCGCCTCGCGCAGATCGGCGCCGAGCAGGTTTTGCCCCGCCAGATTGACGCCGGCCAGATCGCATCCGACGCAGCTGTTGGTGGCGACCAGGCGCTCGCGGTTTTCCGTCTGCGCCGCGCCCGGCTGGGCATGAACCGCGCCTGCCGCAAGCGCGGCCAGCACGCCCAACGCTGCGCGGACCAGGGCCGCGCGGGGCAACGGAAGGAAATCGGCTCGACTCATCGGATGCGCTCCTCGGTTATCCAGTCTTCAATCGCCGCCCGTGCCGCGGCCGGCACCGGGCATCCCGCGTCCGCTTATTTTTCGTCCAGCGAAAAACGGGTCTGCAGCGGCCGTTCGCCCTGCATGGTGACCGTCAGCACCATCTTGGTCCCCTTGCCGGGCTTGATGCGCGCGTCCTTGACGGCCAGCTCGTTGGCGGCGGCCGGCTTCAGGTTCACCGAGACCGAACTGCTTCCGTCGATCAGGCGCAAGGTGGCCCTGGCCCCCTTGGTCGGCTGCGGCGCATCGCCGTGGTCGGTGACCCAGACGCGCGCTTCGCCGCCTTTTACCGCCAGCTCGAAGTGGTACATCTCCGCCATGCGCACCATGCCGCCGTGGGCGCCCTTGATCGTGGCCAGATAGTCGTTGCTGTGCGCCCACACCAGCACCGGCAGGCTTAACAAAGCCATCAGGAATATGCCGGCCAGCCTGTGTGCCGCATATGCCAAATGACTCGGATTCAGAATGCTGATATTCATTTCGTTTCTCCTTGCTCGCATCGACGATGCATCACAGTGAAAAACCGCCGGCAGCGGATGCTGCCGGCGGCACAACCCGATTACACCGAGGTGCTGCGGGAGAACTTGAGGCCTTCCCAGCTCTCCGGAACCACGACGTGGTCGTGCATGCCGCCAGGACAAGGCAGGCGCGCCTCGATCTTGTCGGTGTCGACGTTGAGCACCACCAGGCCGGACTGGCCTGCCTGGTGTCCGCTGTACACGGTGGTCATGTACTTGCCGTCGACGGTGCAGTCGCAGGTGTGGGGGTCCGGACCGGTATCCCACTTGGCGACCACCTGCCAGGTCTTGGAATCGACCTTGCAGATGTAGCCGTTGTTGGGCTTGCGCGCCCACATGGTGAAGTAGACGAAGCGCGAATCCGGCACGTTGCCCATGTGCAGCGGCAGGTACTTGGTGCCGAAGCCTTCGACGAAGGTCTCCTTCTTCCACTTGTTGGGATTTTCGTCGGTCGAGCGGTACACCGCGATGTTGTTCTGCAGCACGTTGTTACAGGCCACAAAATAATCGCCGCTGGTGATGAAGCCCGCTTCGTGCAGAGGCGTCAGCACGGAAGGCACGGCGAAGGTCCAGGTGAAGCCGGTCTGCTTGACCAGCGGGAAGTTGTCCGGCGAGCCCTTGGCGGTCGACAGCAGCGCCACGACTTCCCAGGTGCGGGTGTCGACGATGGCGCAGCAGCCGAGGCGGCGGATCAGGATGGCGCCGAACGGCAGCGTGGGGTGCCAGGTGAAGGCGTCCACGAATACCGCGGTGGGGTCGGCCGGCATCAGCTCTTCGCCCAGCATCGCTTCGTGGGTCGTCTTCATGCCCTTGCGGCCCACGAAGTCGAACTTGCCCGTGGTGGCGTCGGGGAAGATGTGGCTGATGTTCAGCTGGCGCGCGATCGGATCGTAGTCGCAGCGGAAGGCCTTGACGATCTTCGGCACGTCGCCCAGGTCGGTGATCAGGACCATGTCCTTCTGGCCGTCCGCATACGCCACGTACTTGTTGGCGTTTTCGCCCACGCCGATGGAGACGTGCACGCCCAGCGACATGCCGGTGGTTTCGCCCACATCGTTGACCACGGTGATGGAGTTCTGCTTGCCGCTGCCGTCGTAGCGCATCTTGAACATCTTGAAGTCGCCGCGGTTACGCCACTCGGGGGAGTTCTCGTTGACGTAGGGCGATGCCGGCGGCTGCATGGTCTGGTAGAAGTCGAAGCCCTTGTAGGGATCGGCAGACGGCATGGAAGCGATGTGGTGGGGAATCGGCATGTCGATGCCGTGCAGGCCGTAGGAATACCAGGCCAGGGTCTCGGGCACGGACAAGTCCATCGCCTGCACGTAGCCGCCGTACTTGCTCGGCAGCAGCACCACGTTGCCCTTGAATTTGCCGAACAGCTCAGCCTGGGCCTCGCCAACGGGGTTGTGCACGGCCGCGAACGCGCTGCCGGAGTTAAGCACGGTGGCGGAACCGGCAACGCCAGCCGCGACCGCGCCCTTCATGAACTGCCTTCTGTTGATACTCATTGCATTCTCCTTAAGTTTTCGACCTGAACCCAGCGGCTCAGATGTCGCCCTTTTTCCACTTTTGCGGACCCACGAACACCTTCTGAACCACACCCTTTTCGTCCAGCAGGAACGAGGTCGGCAGGCCACGGATACCAAGGCGGGTCGACACGCCATCCGCGCTCAGCGCATCGTTCGGAGCGACGTAGATCTTGGTGGTCTTCAGATTCTTTTCCTTCTTGATGAAGTGCATGGTCTTCACCGAGTTGGGAATGACAGCCTTCGGCCCGCCCATCAGCGCAGTGCCCACGGTGTCCGCGTTCACCATCACCAGGTTGACGCCCTTGCCATGCTTCTGGGTGAAGTCCTCGATCGCCGCCAGCTCGTTCACCGAGACCGGCACGGCCGAGATGAAGAACACCACCAGCGAACGCTTGCCTTGCACCACGCTGCCCAGGTCGGCCTTCTGGCCATTCATGTCGTAGGCGTCAAAGTCGGTGGGTAGCTTCTGGCCAACCGCCACCGGATCGATGTACACCTGTCCGCCCACTTGCTCCGCGGTGGGGAAGGTGCCGTCTTTGCTGTCCGCCAGCGCCGACCCCATGGGCAGAGCCAGCAGACCGGTCAGTGATACAAAAGCGCATGCGGCCTTGATCCGCCCGCTCGACCTGTCATGTCTTACTTGCAGTTTCATGTTTCTCCTCCTACTAAAGGCTAACTCCACCCGACTTGCGTCGCCCGGATTGGCGAATACAACCCCGCAATCGGGTCGAGGTGCGGCAACTTGTCGCGCCGCTTACTAAGCATCTAGCGTGCCAGATAAATTAATCAACAAAAACAAATAGATATGATTTTTGCGGGTTTTTCGCTTGTTTCCCGTTCGTTCCACGATGAAACGCATTCCAGCCGCTCCGGCTGCCCCTGGCATGCGTCCGGCGACAAAACGAAACGCAGGGAGGATGAAATGCCGGCGCCAAACAAAGCGGGCGGCAGCGGCGGGGATGCGGAAAAAAAAAGAACCGGCAGGCGCCGGTTCAAGAGGAGGAGGGGGGCGGCCCGATCCGGGTCGCCCCCCGTTTTTCATTGGTGAGCGGCCCGGCGTCATTCGAGAACGCCATCTTCCGCTTATTAAGCACGAACGGTGCCAGAAATAATTTGTATATATAACAACAAGATACAAACACAGTCCGGTGTGAGTGTTGCAGACAAATTCCAAATCGGAACGCCCGTGTTTCTTTTTTCGAACACTGGCTGCCGTCCGTGAACGGCAACGGGCTGGCGGGGATACGCACGAACCTGCGCAAGGAAATGGGCGGCCGTGCGCAGCCCGCCCTCGGCGGCGCCGGCTGCCGGCTATTGCCCGCCGGACTGCGTCGGGTCGGTCACGAAGCCGATACGCAGCAGGCCAGCCTTGGCGGCCGCCGACATCACCTGGGCCACCGTTTCGTAGTGCGCAAGACGGTCGGCGCGGATGTGCAGTTCGGGCTGCGGCTGTTTTTTTGCCGCCGCGGCAAAGCGCGCTGCCAGCTCCTGCTGGGTGACCGGCGCGCCGTTCCAGAACAGGGCGCCGTTCTCGCGGATGCCGAATTCGACATGCTCGGGGCGGGTGATGTTGGGCGCGCTGCTGGCCTTGGGCAGGTCGATCTTGACGGAATGGGTGAGCAGCGGCGTGGTGATGATGAAAATCACCAGCAGCACCAGCATCACGTCCACCAGCGGCACGACGTTGATTTCCGACATCGGTCCCTGATGCCGGCGCGGATCGAAGCTTCCCATGGCCATGTCGTTACCCCTGCGCGGCGGCGCGCGCTTCCGGTTTCGCCGCGGGGCGCAGCGGGCGCCCCTCGCCGGCCGAACTGTTGGCCTTCTCGCCCACCGTGATCACCGTGTACAGGTCGTGCGCGAAGGCATCGAGCTTGGCCAGCCAGACCCGGTTGCGGCGATTGAACGCGTTGTAGGCAAGCACGGCGGGAATGGCCACGGCCAGACCGACCGCGGTCATGATCAGCGCCTCGCCCACCGGGCCCGACACCTTGTCCAGCGTGCCCTGGCCCGACAGGCCGATATTGACCAGCGCGTGATAGATCCCCCACACGGTGCCGAACAGGCCGATGTAGGGGGCGGCGGAACCGGCCGACGCCATCACCGTGAGGCCGCGCTCCACACGCATCGCTTCCTGGTCGATGCCGTTGCGCAGCAGGCGGGTGAGAAACTCGCCCAGTCCACCGGCCGCGGCCAGCTTCTGCATGCCATGCTGGTGGTTGTCGTGGGCGGCTTCGAGCGCCTCGTGCGCCAGTTCGGCAAACGCGTTGTCCACCGGCTGGCGGCGCAGCGCGGCGCCCAGCTCCTGCAGCGAATCGGCCGCCCAGAACTGCTTGAGAAAAGCCTCGGCGCGGCGCCCCGCCAGATAATTCGCCAGCGCCTTGGTCACGATCAGATACCAGCTTGCCACCGACAGCGAGAGCAGCAGCAGCAGCACGATGCGCCCGAGCATGTCGGTCTGCGCGAGAAAATGGGCGAAGCCCAGGCTGTTTTCCATGATCAGCGTCCTTCCAGAGTGAAATTGAATGGCTGTGTCGCCACCGAGCGGACGGCCTGGCCGTCGCGTTGCGCAGGGGTGCAGCGCCAGCTTTTGACGGCCGCGAGCGCGGCGGCGTCGAGGCGGGCGGAGCCGCTGCTGCTCGCCACCTGCGCCGTGCTCACGTGCCCGGTTTCGTCCAGCTCCACGCGCAGCACGACCTTGCCGGTTTCGCCGAGCCGGCGCGACATCGGCGGGTAGACCGGCGGCTTGCGCTCGGGGCAGCTCACCGCCAGCTCCGCCGCCAGCGTCACCGGCCCGGCCGGTTTGGGCGGCGCCGGTGGCGGTGCCGGTGGCGCCGGCGGCGCGGGCGGGGATGGCAGCGGTGCGGGTGCGGCCAGGGGCGGCGGCTCGACCACGGGCTCGGGTGGCGGCAGCGGCTCCACCGCCTCCTGCGGCGACGCCACCGGCGCTTCCGCCGCCAGGTGGTAATGCGGCGGCTTGGGCGGCGTGGTCGGCGGCGCCCGCTTGACCGGCTTGGGCGGCGGCGGAACCACGCGCGGCGTGGGCTGCGGAGGCGGCGGATTGATAAAGTTCACGAACAGGGTCACCGCCTCGGCCGGCGGCGGAATCACGCGCGCGCTCCACAGCGCATAGAGCACACCGCTGTGCAGGGCCAGCACCACCAGCAGGCCCACAGCACGATTCCAGTCCATCCGCGGCATCCGCTTCACGCCCCCCGCTTGCCCATTGCCCGGTTTACCACTTCGCCTGCAGCCCGAGGATGGCCGTGCGCGGCAGGCCGGCAGTGTAGGTCGGCGCAGCGCCGGTGCCGTCGGCGGTCTCGGCGTAGCGCTTGTCGAACAGGTTGCTGATGCTGCCGAAGACTTCCATGCCCTTGCCGAAGGGGTAGTTGGCACGCAGGTTGAGCAGGTTGTGGCCGCCGTACTTGCCGGTATTGGCGGCATCCAGCCAATAGCTGCCGAGCCTGAACCATTCGAGCTGCACGCGGCCGCCGTTCAGGGTGCCGGGGGCATAGCTGAGGCGGGTATTGGCGATCACGCGCGGGGCGGTTTCCATTTCCTTGCCGCTGTAGTCTGCGGTTCCGGAAACGGTCCAGGTCTCGTAGGTGTGCTTGGCGTACGACAGGCTGGCGTCGAGCTGCCAGTCCTGCGCCAGCGGCAGGCCGAGGCCGAGTTCGATGCCGCGGTGCAGGGTCTTGCCGGCGTTGACCACGGTTCTCTGGGTGGTGACCGGATCGACATAGCTGACGATGTCGTCCTTCTTGGTCATGTGATACACCGAGGCCTCGTAGCGCAGCGCGCCGGATTGCCCGCGCAGGCCGAGTTCCAGGTTGTCGACGATCACCGGCTCGAGGTTGAGCAGGGATTCGGCCGCAGCCTGCGCCTTGATTGCCGTGGACTCGCGGCTGCCGCGGAACACCTGGCCTTCGGACGGGGTGCGGAAAGAATTGCTGTAGGCTGCAAAGCCGTTCAAGGTATCGCTGAAGGCGTAGGTCGCGCCCAGCTTCGGCCCCCAATGGCTGTAGCCGACCTTGGTGCTGGCGACGTGGCCGTACCAGCCGTTGCCCGGGAAGGCGCCCGCCGCCCCCTGGGTCGCGCCCGCCACCCCGTTGTTGAACTTGTTCTCGTAATCGTACTGCATGTCGTCGTAACGCAGCCCGGCGTTGAGGCGCAGCCTGTCGCTGAGCGAGGCCTCGCCGTGGACGTAGGGCGAAATGCCGCGATAGGTCACGTCGTAGTCGTAGATCTGCACCGGCGCGGCGGCATTGCGGCTGTAGGTCACGCCGCCATAGGCGTTGGTGAACTTGTCGAGGCGGAGCGAATCCTCGTCGCGCGACCCCGGGCTGTAGTCGAAATCCAGGCCGACGATGAGGCGCGCGCGCAGCGGCTCGAAATCGCGGCGGTATTTGCCGAGGAAGCCGAAGGACTTGTTCTTGGTGACGTACTGGCTGGGATCGTAGCCGACGCTCCAGTTGGGAAGGATCTCCATGCTGTTGTCGCGGAAATAGGGGGTGATCGACAGCAGCGAGTTGGCGGTTTCCTTTTCGTAGGCGGTCGACAGGCGGAAGGCGTCGACCTGGCGATAGGAGAACGGCACGTTGTTGGCGCGCGGCGTGGCGGCGAATTCGCCCGCGCTCAGCTTGCCGACGTGCTGCTGGTCGACCTTGGAAAACGACAGCACGGTTTTCAGCAGCGCGTCGTCGCCGAGCGCGCGGTCCCAGCGCGCGGTGCCGGTCTGGCGATCGTAGCCGGCGTTGTCCTGCCAGCCGTCGGTGCGCGTCAGGTTGAGGCTGGCGCGCCAGGCGTCGTCGCCGTGGGCATTGCCGCCGCCCATCAGGATGCGGCCCCAGCCGTACGACCCGGCCTCGCCGCTGAGTTCGAATTCGGCCTGCTTCGGCGGCGTGCGGGTCAGCACGTTGATCGTGCCGCCGATCGCGTCCGATCCGTACAGCGCGCTGCCCGGGCCTTTCATGACTTCCATTCCGCCCGACTGCGGCACGTTGATCTCGTACAGCGCGTTGTGGTTGAAGAAGCCGGTGGAGCGGGTCGGGATGCCGTCTTCGAGATAGAGGTAGACCGCGCCGGTCGTCAGCGGCTGGCGGATCGCGGTGGAGTGGCCCTCGCCCGACAGGTTGCTGACCCACACGCCAGGCACCTGGTTGAGGATCTCCTTCGGGTGGGTGGGCCGGGTTTCGCGCAGGGTCTGCTCCTTGACGATGCCCACCGTCGCCGGGGTCTCGCTCAGCAGTTCGCCTTCGCGGGTGCCGGTCACCGTCATCTCCGGCAGCGCCGCCTCGGCCGGGTCTGCCGCCGAGGCGGCGGGCGCGCACAGGATGCCCGCCAGCGCGAGCGGAATGGGGTTCAGCTTCATGTTTCCTCCGTTATTGTTAAGTCAGTTGGCCAGCTTGTGCTTCTTGAGCCAGGCGCGCAGGCGCTGCTCGCTCAGCACGCCGACAACGGTTTCGCGCTGATGCTGGGCGTCGTACAGGTAGGTGCGCGGCAATTCGCCGTACCACGACGGATCGATGGCATGGCGCAGGCGCTCGGGAATCGGATCGTCGAACACCCAGCTGTCGACGCCGCCCAGGCCGAGCGGACCCAGGGTTTTCTGCATGGCCGCGGCATAGTCGGGCGTATCCGTCGCCACCAGCACCAGCGGCAGGCGCTTCTGCGTTTTTGCCAGCTTGCCCAGCAGGGTCAGTTCGGCAATGCAATAGCTGCATTCGTTGACCGACCACAGGTTGAGAATGAAGGGGCGGCCGGCGTACCGCGCCTTGATCTTTGCCAGGCTGTCGGTGGTGAACGCAGCCGGCGCGCCGGCAGCGGCCGGCGCGGCGAGCACCAGCGCCGCCAGCATCGCGAGCAGCAAGCGGCGGATCATTGCGGCGACCCCGGTTCAAACGGCAGGACGCGCACGCCTTCGCTGGCGCTGTTCCACACCACCAGCGCGCGCGCGCCGTCGGTCAGCGGCAGCGGATAGTCGGCCGCGCCGGCGGATTCCGCCAGACGCCGCGGCGCGCTCCAGGACGCGCCGCCATCGGTCGAGCGCATGGCCTGCACGACGTAGGCGCGCCCGTCGAACTCGCGCCAGGTGAGCAGCACCGTGCTGCCCGCCGCCGCCACCGCCGCATGGCCTGCCTGGGCCGCCGGATTGCCCAGCGCCATGGGCGCCGACTCGCGCCCGTCCGCGATGCGTTTGTAGAACAGCCCCTGGCGTGTCTTGCCCTGGGTGAACCAGACCAGGTGCAGGGCACCGCGGGCGTCGACCGCGAGACCGCCGCCGTGGTGGGGGCAGGCATCGATTCGCCATTCGTCGTCGGTGACGCGGCGCTGTTTGCCGCTATCCAGATTGGCGAGGGCGAAGTCGCGCGTGTTGCTGCCATAGAGATTGCGCCAGAGCGCCACCGGCCCCTCCGCGGTCCAGGTCAGCGCGGTGCGGCAGCATTCGCAGGTATGTTCGGTGAGCCGGCGATTGGCGCTGAAATGGGCGCCGTTGTCGGCTGA
The DNA here is from genome assembly GCA_001897675.1 of Thiobacillus sp. 65-1059. Lineage (GTDB taxonomy): Bacteria > Pseudomonadota > Gammaproteobacteria > Burkholderiales > Thiobacillaceae > Thiobacillus. Next base: position 88,119 of record MKUE01000068.1, read on the forward strand.
CTGCGCGAAGTAGACCGACGAGCCGGCGAACGCGCCGCCTTTTTCACGCGCCGCATCGCGGTCGCGCCCATCCAGCCACAGCACCGCCACCCGGCCCGCGCCATCGATCGCCAGCGAATCGAAGCTGTGGCTGCCGATGCGGCCATCGTCGTTGAGGGTGATCGGTGCGGAAAAGCTGCGGCCGCCGTCGGTGGAGCGGGCAAAGCGGACGTTGCCGGTGAACCTTTTCGGCAGCGACTGGCTCCAGCTCAGCAGCACCGTGCCGTCCTGCGCAACGGCGATCTTGGGACGGTTTTCCGCGTTGGCGGCAATCTCTTCCGGCGCGGACGAAACCGCGACCGGGCGGGAGAAACGCTGCCCGCCGTCGTCCGACCGGGAAACCCAGAGCTGCTGGTTCTCCACCCTGGCCAGCCATACGCGTCCGCTGCTGTCGAGCGTCGCGCCTACCGCCAGGGTCGGCTTGGCCGCTTGCGGTTTCGCATCGTGGCGATGCTCCATCGCCGCGACCGGCCGGTACGCCAGCGTTGCCGCCAGCAGCAATGCAAAAGTAAGTTGACCCATGCGACACCCATCCATCTTTCTTGACCTCGTGGCGCCGAAGCTTATCCCGGGCTGGACGGTGCGGGAATGTGGCATATTGACGCACCGCCGCGCTACGTCATTGCCCGCATGAACCAGGGGCGCGTCCGCACCGGGCAAGAGGCGCAAACGCCCGCCCCTGACGATCAGCTGCATGCGCATCGCGTCCGCCCCGATCACACCGCAGGCCACGCGGGCGCCAATTTGCCGGCGCGATCGGAAACCGTCTTCCCCTGCGTGGATCGCGATGCTGCGGCCGTCGCCGGATGCCGCGCCTATGTCAGTGCGACGGGGCGCCGCGGCGGATGCGGGATGGCTGCAGGGGGGCGCGCATCACCGCCTGCACGGGATGCGGCCGAACGGCATGTTCCGCCATGTTCCATAATGGAATGCGGACGTTCAGAACCCTCCGCTTGCCAGTTCCGTCAGCATCGCCTTCAGATCGCGGTCGAACTGTTCCAGGTTGGCTTTGCCTTCCTTCGACAGCTTCGGGTTCTTCGCCAGAATCGACAGCACATGGGCGGGACGATGCACCATCACCGTGGTTTTGCCGTCGTTTTCGAACAGGGCGAGCCGGCATGGCGCAAACATCTCGAAGTCGGGCACGTTGCGGGTGATGCTGTATGCCTTGGTCAGGTTGCAGAACTCGATGAGCTGCAGCGGATGCGCCTCGATGCCCCGGCCGGCCAGGCCTTCCTGCACGTCGAGGATGTTGATGACGGCGTAATTCCTGGCTTCGAGGGCCGAGACGAGCAGATCCCGCACCGCCGGCAACTTGTCGTTGAGGGTGACTTCATATTTGACCGGGGTCGCCAGGACGACGGGGTCCTTCGCCCACAGGGGCGCGGCTTGCAGCGAAAACAGCAGGGCGGCCAGGGCCAGGGCCCAGGGTGTGAAAAAATGCTTGGCGGACATGCTTCCGTCTCCTTGTGTGTTCCAAAACGGTGGGCACAATGCCCCCGCAGTCTGGAAAAGCAAACCCCGTACCAGAGCCGGGGGGAGCGGAAACGTTAGCGACTGCGGCCGTGCGGATGGAAATGCAGGTTGTATTCGCGCATCTTGCGCCACAGCGTGGTGCGGCCGATTCCCAGCACGCGCGCCGCCTCGCCGATGTTGACGGAACGCTGCAGGGTGGCCTCGATCATCCTGCGCTCCGAATCGGCGATGCTGCCGCTGCCCTCGGCCAGCTCGGCATGGCCGCTTTTCGCGGCAAGGGGCGCCGCTTGCTGCAGCAAATCCTCCGGCAGGGCGTCGACGTCGATGTGGCCGGCGTCGTCGGCAAATACCGCCATCTGCTCCACGAAGCTTTCCAGCTGGCGGATATTGCCCGGATAGGGATATCCCAGCACATAGGCTTCGGCGCGCGGCGTCAGCCGAAGGCCGCTGCGGCCGTACTTGTTGCCGTAGATGGCGAGGAAACGCTGCAGCAGATTGTGCAGGTCCTGGCCGCGCTCGCGCAGCGGCGGCAGGTGCAGGCGGATGCCGTTGAGGCGGAAATACAGGTCGGAACGGAAATGGCCTTTCTCGATGAGCAGGCTGAGATCCTGGTTGCTCGCCGACATGATGCGGATGTCGACCTTCTTGCCCTTGTTGGAGCCGACCCGGCGGATGATCTTTTCCTGCAGGACGGACAGCAGCTTGGCCTGCATGGCGGGCGACAGGGTGTCCACTTCGTCCAGGAAAAGGGTGCCGCCGTCCGCTTCCTCGAACAGTCCCGCGCGCGACTCCGTGGCGCCGGTGAAGCTGCCCTTGACGTGGCCGAACAACTCGCTCTCCAGCAGGTTTTCGGGCAGGCTGGCGCAGTTGATGCTGACGAAGGGCGCCTGCTGGCGGGCGCTGTTCTGGTGAATGAAGCGCGCCACGCGGGTTTTGCCGGTTCCGGTTTCGCCGGTGATGAGGACGCTGATGTCGGTCCGCGCAATCCGCTCCGCCTTGATCAGGGTGGCGCGCATCTGCGGGGTTTCGGCGACGATATCCTCCGCGTCGCGCGACGGCGCGGCAACGGCCGGCCATGCTGCGCCCGCGGGGACGGCCTGGCTGGCGTGGATTTTCTCCAGGATGTCCTGCTCGCGGAAAGGCTTGGTCAGGTAATCGAAGGCGCCCAGGCGCATGGCGTCGACCGCGGAATCGATGCTGCCGTAGGCGGTGATGAGAATCACCGGCAGGGCCGGGTTGTCGCGCTTGATTTCACGCAGCAGATCGACGCCGGACATCCCGTCCATGCGCAAGTCGGTAATCACCAGGTCGTACTTCTGATCGCCCAGGCGGGACAGCGCCCCCTCGCCGCTTTCCGCCTCGTCGGTTTCGAAGCCGGCGCCCTGCAGCATCAGCGAGAGGCTGCGGCGCAGGCTTTTCTGGTCGTCTACCAGCAGAATGCGCATCAGGCGACCTCGCGTCGGTCAAAGGTTTCCTCGATGCGCACCGGCACCCGCAGGAAGAAGGCCGTCCCCTCGCCCACCCGGCTGCGCAGCCGGATGCGGCCGCCCCATTCCCGCACCAGGCGCAGCACAATGGCCAGCCCCAGGCCGGCGCCCAAGGAGCGTTGCGAATAGAACGGCTCGAAAATCCGGGCCTGGTCTTCGCGGGCGATGCCCTTGCCGGAATCCATCACCACCAGCAGGAAATACCCCGGGTAAGTCCGCAGCGCGACATCGATGCGGCCCGATCCCTGGATCGACTGGGAAGCGTTGAGCAGGAGGTTCCAGAGCACCGTCTCCAGGCCGTCGGCATCGAACAGCAGCAGCGAGGAGGCGGGCTGGATGTTCAAACCCACCTGGATGGAAAGCTCCTCCTGGCTGATATGCCGCTCCAGCAGGCCGCAGGTTTTCTTCACCAGCTGCTCCAGCACGATGGGCTTGCTGACCGACGCGCGCGGCTTGCCGAAGGACAGGAAGTTGCTGGTGAGGTTGGTCAGCCGCTCCACTTCGTCCTGGATGATTTCCAGCGCCGCCCGGCTGCGCGAGTTTTCGCCGGTGTCCGCCCGCAGCACGGCCAGGCAGTTGTTGATGGCGGACAGCGGATTGCGCACTTCGTGCGCCACCGAGGCGGCCAGCTGGCCCATCACCGCCATGCGCTCGCTGCGTATCTTGTCCGCCTCGGCCAGCTTGAGCTGCTGGTTGAATTCGGCCAGCTGCTTGTAGCTGCGCGCGTTGTTGATGGCGATACGCACCTGGCCTGCGAGCAGCTCGCCCTTGTCCAGCGTGGCGGCGCTGAAACGCACCTGCGCCTTGCGCGCCAGCATCATCACGCCGATGAGGCTTTCGCCGTCCAGCAGCGGAAACAGGGCCAGCGCCTCCCAGGGACAGCCGCTCGGCCGGCTGAACGGGGTCGCCTGGCTGGCGTCCTTCCACAGGATGCCAAGCGGCTGGTACTGGCCGCTGATGCCCTGCAGCAGGGTGGAGCACAGCTTGCCGTTGCCGCACCAGACCTCGAGCTCTTCCGATACCGGCTGATCCGCCTGCGCAAACCATTTGGCTGCCAGGTAGAACGCGCCGTCTTCGCTGCTCGGCAGCCATACCATCGCGCCGTCGCTTTCGAACAATGCGGCGCTTTCCTTGCACACGGCCTCGAGCACCCGGTCCAGTTCCAGGGTGGAGGTGAGCATGGTGGAAACCCGCAGCAGCGCCAGCCGGAAATCGTTGGCATCGAGCCATTGATGGTAAAGCAGCGCGTTGTGCACGATCGCCCCCACCTCCACGGCCAGCGCCTGCAACCCGCCCAGGCCCTGCTTCTCCATGCCCGGATCGTTGGCGCGCAGGCGCAGGCGGCCGACTTCCTGGCCATTGGCGGTGAGCGACAGGCACAGGGAGAGGCGGCCCAATTCATCGCGGTGGCCGCATTCGTATACGTCTTTCGCCGCATGCATGGCCTGGCAAATGGCGCTATTGCAGGTGGACTCGGTCCGCAGGGCGCGCACCGGCCAGCGGCTGCTCAGATGCAGCGCGCGGCGGTCGAACTCGTCCACTTCATCCTCGGGTATGCGCAGAATGAGCTCGCAACTGGTGAATCCCAGCAGTTGATGGATGGCCTTGGACACCACGTCCAGGGTGTTGTCCAGGTCGAGCGAGAGCATCGCCTCCTGAACCATGCGGTTGCGTATCTCGAGCCCCCGGTTGACCTGGCGGATTTCCTGCTTGGAAAGCTTCAGCCGGCGGTTGACCTGGGCCAGCGAATGACGCGACGTCTCGATGGTGCGCAGCGCCAGCAGGAAGCCGACGAATACCGACAGCATGATGCCGAGGTAAAACAGCAGCTTGACGCCGTGCCACATCCACCAGGCCAGGTTCCACATGCTGGAGAAGCTGAACAGGTAGGCGCTTTGCGCAAACACCACCAGCAGGCTGAACACCAGCAGCGCGAGAATCTGGTTGTGCTCGCGGAAATAGCGGTAGAACGCGATGGCCGCCAGCGCATAGAGCAGCCCGGCCAGGTAATGCGTCGCATGGATGACGGAGGAAAACCTGAGATTGCTTGCGTAATCGGGAAACAGGCTCGGGATGAAGTAGCGGTAGAGCGCCGCCACCAGCACGACCACCGCCATGCCGGCCGCGACCGTCGCCAGATCCGCCCGGGAAAAGCCATGATTGCGTTCGACCGCGATGCGGGCCGCCACGCCGGCGAAGATGAAGACGCCGCCCAGAAAGGTGGAGAGCGTGTGGTACAGAACGAAACTCGCCTGCTGGGTATTGGGATCGGTCCAGGCATGCAGCATGTCGAACACGCCCATGACCAGAAAGCCCAGGCCGAACAGGAGCATGCTGGGGTCGCGCCGCTTCAGGCAGGTCGACAGGATCATGCCGGCAATGGTCAGCGCCGTCAGGCCGCAGAACGCCTCGATCAGCAGATGGCTCTGCTGCTCGACGAAGATGTGTTTCTGGTAGGCAAGCGGTACCTGCGGAAAAATCAGGACCGGCGCGGCCACCAGTAGCAGCAGCCAGACAAAGACGCCGATCTCCGGCAGGCTGACCAGGGCAAGGCGCGTGCTGGCCGCACGCCTGAAGTCGGCCAGAAATCCGCTAGCGAACGGGGCGGGAGATTTAACGAACATGGTCTTCACCGTCGTCAAGCCGATGGGCTTTCATTTTACTTCGCGCGCCGGGGCCGGGCCATACGGCCCGCCCCCGTCGAATCGCTCAGGCGGCCGCCGCAACGAACCGGTCCGGCCAGCGGGTGGCCAGCCAGCGGAACAGGGTCGGAATGACCACCAGGTTCAGCAGGGTGGAGCTCAGCATGCCGCCCAGCAGCACGATGGCAAGCGGGCGTTCCATCTCCTTGCCGGTGGGGTCGCCGAGAATCAGGGGCGTCACCGCCAGCGCCGCCGTCAGCGCGGTCAGCAGGATCGGCACCAGGCGATCGCAGGCGCCCTTGACGGCGACCTCGGCCAGGCTCAGTTGCGGCTGAGCCTGCATCAGATGCTGGTAGCGCGAGATGAGCAGCAGGCTGTTGCGGGTCGCCACGCCAAACAGCGCCACCATGCCGATCATCGACGACACGTTCAGGGTTTCGCCGGCCAGGGCGAGGGCGAACACGCCGCCGATCAGGGCGAGCGGCAGGTTGAGCATGACCAGCATCACCAGCGACCACTGGCGGAAAGCCTGGAACATGATGAGCGTCATCAGCACCAGGGCGGCGCTGCCGGACAGCAGCAGGTTGCGCGTGGCGCGCTGCTGGCCCTCGAAATCGCCGCCGATTTCCAGCGCGTAGCCGGGCGGCAGCTCGACCTTCTCCTTGATGCGGGCCTGGGCTTCGCGCACCACCCCATCGAGGTCGCGGCCTTCGGTGTTCCATTGCACCACGGCGCGGCGCGCGCCGCTGTCGCGGTTGATCATGTAGGGCTCCTGCACGACCTTGATCCGCGCCAGGTCGCGCAGCGGCACCACCACGCCCTCGGGCGAGATCAGGGGCATCTCGCCCAGGGTGCGGATGTCGGCGCGGGCCGCTTCGTTGACGCGCAGGAACAGGTCGAAGGTGCGATCCTGCTCCAGCACCTTGGATGCCGTCACGCCGTTGAATGCCTGCTCGACCTGGGCCACGATGGATGCCGGCGTGAAGCCATAGGCGGCGGCGTCGGCGCGGTCGACATGCACATCCACGCCCGGCACCAGGATCATCGGCTCCATCTGCAGGTCGACGATGCCGGCAACCCCCTGCACCGCCTGATAGATCTCCTGCTGCTTCTGCTGCAGCACCGCGAAATCCTGGCCGTAGAGTTTCACCGCCACCTGCGAGCGCACCCCGGAGAGGATTTCCGACATGCGATGGGTGATGAATTGCGAGACGTTGGTCGACATGCCGGGAATCTGCGCCAGCTGCTCGCGGATGCGCTGCATGACTTCCGGCACGTTGGGCGTCCCCGGCTTCAGCGCGATGTCGAATTCGCTGAAGTTGACCGGCTGGGCGTCCTCGTCCAGCCGCGAGCGGCCGGCGCGCTGCGCCAGGCTGGCGACCTCGGGCATTTCGCCGATCAGTTTTTCCACCTCGCGGCCCATCCGCAGGTTTTCCTCCAGCGAGGTGCCGGGCATCATGGTGGTGGCGATCACCAGGTTGCCTTCGTGGAAGGGCGGGATGAAGGAGCGGCCCAGCCCCGAGAAGGTGATCGCGGCTGCCACCAGCAGCACCAGCGTGCTCGCGGCGACCGGCAGCGGCCACGCCTGCAGATGCTGCAGCAGACGCTCATAGCGCACCAGCAGGAATTCCGAGATCGGACCCAGCCCGTATTCGCGCGCCTGCTGCTCTTTGCCCATCAGGTAATAGCTCAGCACCGGCACCAGCGTGATGGCCACGACCAGCGAGCTGGCGATGGCAGCCAGGTAGGCGATCGCCATCGGCTGGAAGATGCGGCCTTCGATGCCCTGCAGGAAAAAGATCGGCATGAACGCAACCAGGATGATGAGGGTGGCGAAGACCACCGAGTTGCGGATCTCCCGCGAACCTTCGTAGACGATGTCGAGGGCCGGCAGCGGCGCTGCGGCCAGCTTGTTCTCGCGCAGGCGGCGCAGGATGTTCTCGACGTCGATGATGGCGTCGTCCACCACCTCGCCGATGGCGAACACCAGCCCGCCCAGGGTGAGCGCATTGATGCTGATGTCCAGCGCCCACAACACCAGCACCCCCGCCATCAGCGAGGTGGGGATGGCGATCAGGCTGATCGCCGTCGGCCGCCAGCGGAACAGGAACAGCAGCAGCACCAGGGCGACGATGATGGACGAATGCAGCAGGGCGTCGCGCAGGTTGTCGATCGAGGCGTCGATGAAGCTGGCCTGGCGGAACACGTTGGGGATCAGCTGCACGTCCTTGGGCAGGTTCTCCGCCATGCTGGCCAGCACCTTTTCCACGTTGCGGGTGGTCTCCATGGTGTCCGCGCCCCACAGCTTGGACACCGTGCCGATCACCGCCGGACCGCCGTAGATCTGGCCATCGCCCCGCTTCACCTCGCTGCCGAAGCGCACCTCGCCGACGTCGCCGATGTGGATGGGCTGTCCGCCGCGCATCGCGACCAGCGTTTCGGCCACGTCGCGCAGGCTTTCCACCTTGCCGTTGGCGCGGATGAAATATTCCTCTTCCGAACTGGGATAGACGAATCCCCCCGGCGCCACCAGGTTGGCGCTGCGCAGGGCCTGCGTCACCATGGCGGTGGAAACCCCGTATTTGCGCATGCGCAGGGGGTCCAGCAGCACCTGGTACTGCTTCACGCCGCCGCCCACCGCGACCACCGAGGCCACCCCGGGCTGCGCCAGCAGCCGGTTGCGGATGTCCCAGTCGACCAGGGTCCGCAGCTCGTGTTCGCGGTCGCTGCCCGACCAGTCCACCAGCCCGAACTTGAGCAGCCAGCTCACCGCCGAGGTCACCGGCATCATCTGCGGCGCCTGGGCGCCGGAAGGCAGCTGGCCCTGCACGGTTTGCATGCGCTCCTGAATGATCTGGCGCGCCCGGTAGATATCGATGCCCCACTTGAACACGATGGTGATGCGCGACAGCCCGACCGACGAGTTGGAGCGGATCTGGTCGATGTAGGGGGCGCCCTGCAGCACGATCTCGATCGGCCGGGTGACCAGCGTCTCCACGTCCTTGGCCGAGTAGCCGGGCACCTCGGTCTGGATCTGCACTTGCGGCGGCGCGTATTCGGGGAACACGTCCACCGCCATGTTCAGCGCCGCGACGATGGATGCGCCAGCCAGAACCAGATACAGCAGAACCACCGTCAGGCGGTTCCTGAGAGACCATCGGATAGCCCAGTCAAACATGTGTCAGCCCGTCGTTAAGTCAGTGATGATGATCGTCATGGCTGTGGCCGCCGGCATTCGCCCCGCCCCCCGCCGAAATGCGGTAGAGGCCTTCCAGCATCATTTTTCCGGCCACCACGACCTTTTCGCCCGCCCCCACTCCCTGCACCTGAAGCAGCTCGGCGGTTTCGTCCAGCACCACCACGGGCTTGCGCAGATAGCGGCCGGGCGCTGCCTGCACGTACACCGCCGGGGCGACGCCCTGGCCCAGCACGGCCTGGCGCGGAACCCAGGTGCCCGAGCGGCTGCCCAGCTGCAGGCTGATGTTCACGGTCTGGCCCACCGCCATGCCCGCCGGCGTCCGCCCGAGATCGACCAGGAAACGCGCACGCTGGGTGACCGGGTCCACCACCGGCAGCACCTGGGCAATCGGACGCTCCAGCTGGCGGCCGTCGGGCAGGCCGATGCGTACCGGCAGGCCGGGCCGCAGCAGCGCCCGCTGGTCGGGATAGATATAGCCCTCCACCCACAGCGAGGCGTTGGCGGCCACCATCCGCGCCACCGCCCGGCCCACCACCACGAACTGCTTCATGGTTTTGTCCCCGGCGTTCACCAGGGAGCCGGGCTGCACGAACAATTCGGTGATGAAGCCGTCGCCGGGCGCATCGAGCATGATGTGCTCGACGACCTTGCCGTGGTCGATCAGGTCGGCCACCTGCTTGTCGCTCATGCCCCACCAGCGCAGGTTTTCCTTGGCATCCTTGAGGTAGTTCGGCAGCCGCCCCTCTTCGCGCAGCACCTGCAGCTTGGCTTCGTTCTTGAGGAACTCGAGGTAGCCCTTCTGGGTGGTGATGAACTCCGGATTGAAGACCGAGGCGATGGGCTGGCCCTTGCGCACGCTGTCGCCCACCCTCACATAGACTTCCGCCACCTGGCCGCTGACGGCGATGTTCACGTCGACCATGGCCTGGCTGTTGGGGACGACCAGGCCATAGGTCTTGATCGCCGACGCCTGAGGGCCGGTCCGAACCGGGGCCAGGCCAAACAGGCTCTGCTCCCGTTCCTTCGTGCCGGGCGGCAACGTCACTTCGGCGCCGCCTGCCGGCGCCGCCGTTGCCGCAGGCGCGGCCTGGCCGAACATGCGCGGATCGCTATGTCCCTGCGACAGGGGCGCCAGCGCGACGCCGATGCCGCCGCAGGCCAGCAGGCAAACGCCCTGCAGCCATGTCTTCCGCCACGCGGACGACCCTAGGCCCCGCCGTCCTGCCAGCTCAATGCGCATGATCAGCCCCCTCCAGACTCACGCTCGCCTGCAAACCAACCAACAGATCCACCCCTGCCGGCGGATTGCCGACCAGCTTGAGCCGTACCCGCTGGCGCTGGTTGACCGGGTTGGCAAAGGCATAGATCTGCTGCACCACCGCCGGCATCGCCACCTGGCCACGGCGGGTATCGGTCACGTAGACCGTGGCGCGCTGCCCGGGCTTGAGCCTGGCGGCCTCGCGGACCGGCAGGCTGGCCTCCACCTGGATGGCCGACGGGCGCGCGATCGTGAGGATCGTGGTGCCGGTGGCGGTGTACTGGCCAACCTGTCCGCCGGTGTTGAGAATCTGGTTGTTGACCACGTTCAGGCTGTAGATGAAGCCGGCCACCGGCGACTTGATGCGGATGCTCTTCAGCGGCTCGCGCTGCTTCTCCAGCAGCTTGATGTCGTCCTCCGACATGCCGCGCCACCCCAGCCCCATGCGCGCATCGATGAGCTTCTCGTTGCCCGTCATGGAGAACTCCCGCACCGCCTCCATGTTGGTGTACAGACCCAGATACGTGCTCTGGATGGTTTCCAGTTCGGCGCTTTCCATTTCACCCAGCACCTCGTTGCGGGCGACCCGTTTGCCCACGTAGAGGTTGTTCAGCCGGGTGATGCGCGCATTGATCTTGACCACCACATCGGTCAGCTGGCGCGTATCGAAGATCAGCGTGGCGGGGTAGCGGACCGCGGCCTCCACGGGATGATCGTGGCGATCGCCGCCGGCAGCGGGTGCGCCGAACATGGACGCATCGGAATGGGCATGCACTGACCCTTGCAGACCGAAAAACAAGGGCAACGCCAGAACGATCTTGCGCAGCATTTTTCTTCAATCAGGAAAATTCTATGCCGCTACGCAAAGCAAGCCTCGTGCCAGAACCCGCTTCCACCTGCCGGGATCGCTTTCTGTGCCCGGCAAACGAAAGCCCTGCGCCGTTTGGGCTATACCGGGGCGGCGATACGGCCCTCCGCCGCGCAGCGTGGGATCCGGGTCCGCGCAGGCCGGCGAGACACCGGATGTTTCACGCGTTCCGGAATGAAACGCAGCGGCGCTTGCCTCGCGGGCGCCTGCGGGATGGCGCCGGGCGGCCTCGGCGCGTGAACGCCGCCGGGATCTGAAGCGGCTTGCCGGTCAGGGGCAACTCAGCTCGCCGCCGCCTGCCCCGCCGGGGCAAACCCCCGCGCATGCCGGCCCAGCAGGGCGGTGGCTTCGTGGCCCGAAAGCGGGCCGCTGTAGAAAAAGCCCTGCATTTCATGGCACTGCATCTGCTGCAGCCGGGCGAGCTGGGATTCGGTTTCCACCCCTTCGGCGACGACGTTGAGGTTCATGCCGCGCCCCATCGCAATCATGGCATTGACGATGGACACGTTTTCCTCGCGGTCGAGCTCCTGCACGAAGGATTGATCGATCTTGAGGGTGTGGATGGGGAAGCGCGACAGGTACTTGAACGAGCTGTAGCCGGTGCCGAAATCGTCGATGGCGAGCCGGAAGCCGGAGGCGGAGAGCCGCCCGAGCTTGATGGCATTGGCTTCGAAGTCCCGCATCAGCAGGCTCTCGGTGATTTCCAGCTCCATCTGCCGGCCGTCCAGCGCATACACCTGCACGGCGCGCATGACGCTGTCGACGAAATCGGGGCTTTCGAGCTGGCGCGCGGAAATGTTGACCGACAGGCGCACCGGCGGCAGCCCGGCGCGGCGCCAGTCGGCCATCTGCGCGCCGGCCTGGCGCAATACCCAGTCGCCGATCGGCACGATGACGCCGGATTCCTCGGCCACCGGAATGAAGTCGGCGGGGGTCAGCAGGCCGCGCTGCGGATGCCACCAGCGCAGCAGGGCCTCGAAGCCGCGCACTTCGCCGCTCAAGGTGTCGACCTGCGGCTGATAGAACAGCACGAACTCGTTGCGCGCCAGCGCGCGGCGCAGGTCGGCTTCGACCTGCATGCGTTCGGAATAGGGCGCCTGCATGCCGGATTCCCAGAACAGCAGGCGGCTGCGTCCCTGCGACTTGGCCTGGTAC
>MKUE01000069.1 GCA_001897675.1 Thiobacillus sp. 65-1059
GACTTGTTCGTCTTTTGACGAGGCTTTTTCAGCCATGCTTCAGGACCATATTCTAGATTTTTCCTGTTTTATCAACGAGCCGCCAGGCTCGCCTCCTCTCATGCCATTCTAACGGCAAGCGCGGCGAATAGGCCATCTTCGTGGGCCGCGCTGTAGATGGCTTGCGCGAACCGCCGGTCGAGAAAGTGGCCGCAGGCAGCGCACACGCGATCGCAGGCAGCGGCCGCACCCAGCAAGCCGATGCTGCCCACCGCGTCGGTCCCGGACAGGGTCTTGAGCAGGGCGTAAGCGCGCAGCATCGACTCGTGCGCAGCGTTCACCTCGATGACCACGGCATGGACTGCGCCAGGCATCAGCGCCAGATCGTCGCGGTTCGGGCCGGCGTCGAACACCACGGCATCGTAGCCCTGGGCGATGCCCGCCAGGGCGGGTTCGTCCGCCCTGGCGCCGGGCGCATGCCAGCCGTCGCCGTGCGGCAGCGGCAGCGTGTGCGCCCGTCTGCGTTCAAGCTGCTGGCGCCAGCCGAACAGGCTGCGGGCGGGCGCGTCGGCCAGCAGCCGTCCCCGCGCATCGACCAGCAGCGCAGCCCAGCCGCGCTGGTGCAGCGCCAGTGCCAGCCGGGAGGTGGATTGGGCGGAGTCGAAAAAACACTGGATGCAGCGCAGCGGCTGCCGGGCGCTGCGCCGCCGTAGCCCGGCGGCCTGGTCAGCCGGCATTGATGCCCTTCAGGGCAAGGCGCTCCGCGCGCTCGGCCTCGACGCCGGCAAACAGCGGCCAGTCCTCGGCCTGCAGCGCATAGGGCGTGGCAAGCTGGCCGCCCTTCAAGGCGCGATCGACCAGGTAGGGGGCGCTGGGCGGGTGCAGGTCTTCCGGCACGCGCTGGCCGCCGCTGATGTACGCCAGCGGCAGGCGATGGCGGATCAGGCTGTCGAGCGCCGCCCCGGGCTGCGGGGCTTCGTCGAGCTTGGTGAGGATGCAGGCGGCCGCGCCCTGGCCGAAACGCGTCATCGCCTGCTCGATTGCCGCGCCCTGCTGGCCGGCGGAGATCACCGCAAGGCGGCGCACGCCGAGGGCATCGAGCGCCTGTCCCTCGCGGGTGCGCGGGTCGGACGGCGAAAAGCCGGCGGTATCGACCAGCACCAGCTTGTTGGCGGCAAGTTCGGGCAACAGCCGCGCCAGCCGGGCCTGGTCTTCCGCCACATGCAGCGATACGCCCAGCAGGTCGGCATACACCGTCAGTTGCGCCGCCGCGCCGATGCGGTAGGCGTCGGCCGCCACCAGCGCCACCTTTGCCGCACCGTGCGCATCCGCCGCGCGGGCGGCGAGCTTGGCCAGCGTGGTGGTTTTTCCGGAACCGGTGGACCCCACCAGCGCGTAGCACCCCCCCCTGGCCAGCAGATCGGCTTCGCGCCCCTGTAGCGGCAGATTGCGGATCAGCACCTGGCGCAGCC
>MKUE01000070.1 GCA_001897675.1 Thiobacillus sp. 65-1059
GCGGCCAGGCCGAGCATGACGCCTGCCTGCAGGGCCTGCAGCGCGCCAGCGGCTTTCTGCGTTCGCAGTTGTCGCACCGCATGCAGTTGCGCGTAGTACCCAAGCTCGCTTTTGTCTATGACCGCTCGGTCGAACGCGGCATCGAGCTCACCCAGCTGATCGAAACCGCCGTCGCCGAAGACGCCAAGCACCCCAAAGACGCGTGAAGCAGGCCCGCCAGCCTATCGACGGCGTGCTGCTGCTGAACAAGCCGGTCGGCATCACCTCCAACGCCGCGCTGCAGAAAGCCAAGTGGCTGCTCAACGCCAGAAAGGCGGGCCACACCGGCACCCTCGATCCCTTCGCAGACGGGCTGTTGCCGCTATGCTTCGGCGAGGCCACCAAGTTCTCGGCCTACCTGCTGGATGCGGACAAGCACTATCGCGCGGCGCTGCAACTCGGCACCACCACCACCACCGGCGACCCGGAAGGCGAGGTGCTCGACACCCGCGAGGCGGCGGTCGGCCGTGGCGACATTGCCGCTGTGCTGCCGCGCTTCATGGGCGAAATCGAGCAGATTCCGCCGATGCATTCCGCGCTCAAGCACCAGGGGCGTCCGCTCTATGAATACGCCCGCGCCGGCATCGAGATCGAGCGCCCGCCCCGCAAGGTCACGATCCGCGCACTGGAACTGATCGAATGCGCCCCGCCGCGCGTGGTGCTGGATGTGCAGTGCAGTGCCGGCACCTATATCCGCACCCTGGCGCAGGACATCGGCGCCGCGCTCGGTTGCGGCGCCCACCTCACCGCGCTGACGCGCACCGCGGCAGGAGGATTCAGCCTGAATCAGGCGCATACGCTGGCCGAACTGGAAACGCTCGATCCCGCCCGGCGTGCCGCCCTGCTGCAGCCGGCGGACTGCCTGGTGTCCCACCTGCCGGCGCTGCATCTCGACGATGCCAGCACAACGGCACTGTGCCAGGGCCGCAGCATTGCGCATCCCGCCCCGCACGCCGGGCTGGTGCGCCTGTATACGGCCGCAAACCGCTTTTTCGGCCTGGGCCAGGCAGACGCCGGCCAGCTGGTCCCTCACCGCCTATTTGCCACACAACAGACTTGAGTCGACCCATACTTTCCGCGTAAAATCCGCGGTTTCCCCCGAACGTGTCCCGCACAGCCGCAGGCCACGCGATTCAGAAGGAGTACACCATGGCTGTTACCGTCGCTCAAAAAGCTGAAATCGTCCAGAGTTACCAACGCGCCGCCGCCGACACCGGCTCGCCCGAAGTGCAGGTTGCCCTGCTGACGGCGCGCATCAACGACCTGACCGGCCACTTCAAGGCCAACATGAAGGATCACCACTCGCGCCGTGGTCTGCTGAAGATGGTGAGCCGCCGCCGCAAGCTGCTCGACTACCTGAAGCGCACCAACCTCGAAGGCTACAAGACCCTGATCGATCGCCTCGGTCTGCGCAAGTAATCCCGACAGGGCCACTGTGATGACCCGGCACTTCGCTGCACCGGCACAGTGGATGGGGATTGTTGCCCCCTGAATTTCCCACGCCCCGCCCATGCGGGGCGTTTTTGCTTTGAAAGGAACTCGTGTGAGCGCTATCAAGAAAACTTTCACCTACGGCCGCCACCAGGTCGTCCTGGAAACCGGCGAAATCGCCCGCCAGGCCTCCGGCGCCGTCATCGTCAACATGGACGACACCGTGGTGCTGGTCACCGTGGTCGCCAAGAACGAAGTCAAGCCGGGCCAGGATTTCTTCCCGCTGACCGTCGACTATCAGGAAAAGACCTACGCCGCCGGCCGCATTCCCGGTGGCTTCCTCAAGCGCGAAAGCCGTCCGTCGGAAGGCGAGACCCTGATCTCCCGCCTGATTGACCGCCCGATCCGTCCGCTCTTCCCGGAGGGCTTCTTCAACGAAGTGCAGGTCATCGCCACGGTGATGTCGTCCAACCCCGAAGTCAGCGCCGACATCCCCGCGCTGATCGGCGCCTCCGCCGCGCTGTCGCTGTCCGGCCTGCCGTTCGACGGCCCGGTGGGCGCCGCGCGCGTCGGCTTCATCAACGGCGAATACGTGCTCAACCCGACCCATTCGGAGCTGAAGGATTCGGCGCTCGACCTGGTGGTCGCCGGCACCGAGACTGCCGTGCTGATGGTCGAGTCCGAAGCCATGGAACTGCCCGAAGATATCATGCTGGGCGCCGTCGTGTTCGGCCACACCCAGATGCAGGCCGCGATCAATGCGATCAACGAACTGGCCGACGAAGCCGGCGCCGACGCCTGGGACTGGGAGCCGCTGGCCGAGGACACCGCGATGGTCGAGCGCCTCAAGGCGC
>MKUE01000071.1 GCA_001897675.1 Thiobacillus sp. 65-1059
GTGATCGCACGGGAACTGATGCAGCTGAACGGCTATCGCGGGAAGGTTTCGCGCCTTTGGCTTTCCGCGTTCGACGATGCTTCGGTGAAAAAGGCTCTGGCTGGCATCCTGCCGGGCGAGAAGACGCTGCCGATGTATTTCTCCGGGATGGGCCGAAGCCGGGCGGACTGGCTGGCCGGGATGAATCTCACCATGGCCTTGACCAAGGCGTTCGGTGCCGGCGGTAAAGACGGAACCTTGCATTGTGGTCGTGTACAGACGCCTGTGCTGGCTTTGGTGGTGCGGCGTGAACGGGTCATCGCCGCGTTCGTTCCAAAGGCACACTTCGGGGTCAATGCGACCTTCCTGATGGGCGGGGCATCCGTACCGATGGCTTGGGTGGCGCGAGCGGCGCTTCTCGACGATGAGGGGCGTCTCGTCGACCGCGCAAGTGCAGAAGCGGTGGTCAGGCAGGTCGCAGGGCAGACCGGGAAGGTGAGCCTTGTCGAGACGACACAGGAACGCGAAGTCGCACCGTTGCTGTACAGCCTGGGATCACTTCAGCGGGAGGCCTCGGCGCGCTTCGGGATGAAGGCGCAGGCTGTACTCGATGCTGCGCAGGCACTTTACGAGAAACACAAGGCGACATCGTATCCACGAACGGATTGCGAATACTTGCCGCGCTCGATGCTGGCCGAATCGAACGAGACGCTGCAGGCTATCGCCGGAGCTAAGAACGAGCTGGCAACACTGGCCACGGTTGCCGAGTCGGCGCTCAAGGGTGCCGATGAGCATTTCCGGGGCAGGGCATTCAACGACAAACAGATCACGGCCCACCACGCGATCATTCCGACGCGAAACCCGAACATCGATGTATCGACCATGACGCCGACCGAGCGGACGATCTTCGACATGGTTTGTCGACGATATCTGGCGCAATTCCTGGGGGATTACCAGTACAGCAAGACGGTGATCGAAGTGATCTGCGAGGGAGAGACATTCAGGGTGAGCGGCAAGACGCCGCTGATCCCCGGCTGGCGGCAGACCCTGCCCGAGGCGACGAAAGCACCCACGGACAAGGACGATGACCAGGATGCTGCGGTGACGCTCCCGAAGGTGCGTGTGGGCGAGGAAGCCCGCAACCTGCGTTGCGAGGTGCAGGACAGAAAGACCTCACCGCCCAAGCGTTATACCGAGGGTACGCTGCTGGCGGCGATGGAGTCGATCGACAAGGAGATCGAGGATCCGCGCTGGAAGGCGGTGATGAAAAACAAGGAAAAAGCAGGCATCGGAACGGATGCAACGCGTTCGGCCATTATCGAGGG
>MKUE01000072.1 GCA_001897675.1 Thiobacillus sp. 65-1059
GTCATCACATATCCAGCGGGCTCAACACCCCGTGTCCGCCCTTGTTCAATACATGGGTGTAAACCATCGTCGTCGCCACGTCCTTGTGGCCCAGCAGTCCCTGAATCGTGCGGATGTCCTGCCCGCGCTCCAGCAGATGCGTGGCGAACGAATGCCTCAGCGTATGCGGCGTTGCGGGCTTGGCCAGGCCCGCCGCCTGCACCGCCCGCTTCATCGCGCGCTGCAGCAGTTTTTCGTCGAGATGATGCCGGCGTTCCTCGCCGCTGCGCGGGTCGATCGAATAACTGCCCGACGGGAACACATACTGCCAGCCCCACTCCGTCGGCGCGTTCGGATACTTGCGTGCCAGAGCGTCCGGCAGGTAAACCGAGGCCTTGCCTGCCCGCAAATCCCGCTCGAACAGATTTCGCCGCCATGCCAGCTGGGCCCGCAAATCGGCCTTTACCGACTCGGGCAGCATGGTCACCCGGTCTTTCGCCCCCTTGCCATCGCGTACCACGATCTCGCCGCGCGTGAATTCCACATCCTTCACCCGCAACCGGATCACCTCCATCAAGCGCATCCCCGTGCCGTACAGCAGACGCGCCAGCAGTCCGTAGACGCCCTCCATTTTCCCCAGCACCGCCCGCACCTCGTCGCGCGTCAGCACCACCGGCAAATGCCGCGGGCGCTTGGCGCGCGTCACCTTGTCCAGCCTGGGCAACTCGATACCCAGCACCTCGCGGTACAGAAAAAGCAAGGCCGACAAAGCCTGGTTCTGCGTCGCCGCTGCCACATTGCCCTCCACCGCCAGATGCGTCAGGAACGCCTCGACTTCCTGCGTGCCCAGGTCACGCGGGTGGCGCTTGCCGTGGAACAGAATGAAACGCCGAATCCACTGCACATATTGCGTCTCGGTACGAATGCTGTAATGCTTGACACGAATCCGGTCACGAACCTGATCGAGAAGTTTGGGAGACGGGGAGGAAGGTGTGTCTGCTGGCGGCATATATCCCCCTATTAATAACGAGAAACCATATAAATCAAATAGATCATGAAGCTCGTTCTCGTTTTATACACCTTGTTTGAAGCTATATATACACCTTTCAAGGTGTATATTGCACGTTAAGCTCAGATAGCCCTGCGCGACCGCGAGATTGCTTTGCGAGCACGTTCCCATCTGTTGTGACAGTGGATGTGGAATGGAATTTGATGAATTTACAATGACTTATAAAAATGCTATTGAGCGAAGCGTAGTGTAACGTTCGCCGCATAACTCAAAGCCGTTGATGCGGACGACGTTCACTACGCTTCGCGCCAAATAACAAAATTGCGGGGGACGTTTTTCCATTTCACATACCCGAACAAAGGGAGGAGGAAAGCGTAATTCAAACCAGTTCTGTGGATGCATGGTCATCTGCGCCTAACGCCTCGTTCGAGCGAACACCGCTCGCTTTGCTCCCGGCTTACGCCCCTTCGGGGTGTCGCTCAACTCGAACACGTTAGACAGCATGAACAACTTTCCCACTGATATATTTGAAGGGTTTGATGTATCTGAGGACGAAGTGACTCACTTCAGAAATAATCATGTAGGGTTCTGCCGGATTGATATGAATCGGCTAAGTCAGCTCTTATTGATTCAACTAACCTCAATTAGCAAGCATAGAACTTACAATTCTTTTTCCATTACCGATGTTATCCAAGAGTTGGAAGGGGTTGGGCGTGGTTGCAAGCAGCGGTTCGAGCAATTCAAATATCTACCTCTTAAGGGGTTGTTCAAAGCTCACTTTTTTGATGCGCGATTCATGGCTAGAAACCTGATAAACCACTGGGGGCTAGAGTTTGAAAACAGCCATAAATTTAATTCTCTCTTCTCCCGAGTGACAGAGGAGGAAGAAAAAAATCCGTCAAGGTTTGGCTGGCAAGGTCGGCTTGCCCACGAAATGACAGTAGGTGGGTATGAAGAAAGGGCAAAGAAAAACAAACGTACCGGAGAATGGATTATTTTTGCAAAGCACAACAATCTGAACTATTACCTTTGCATTTCTAGGCACTCGAAATCAAAACCAGAAGACCAAGAGATTTATGATTTCCTCAAATTGCTATGCAAAAATGAATATCCATTCCTATTGTCCGGAGAAGCTGTCTAACCCTGCGCTCAAGCGGGACTGCGCAAAAGCGCGCAGCCCCTTAGCTCCACGTTATGCATAGGAATTGCTATGGCCTTTAAGCCGTTACGAAAGGACCTTACAGAGACAACTAGACGATGCGATTTCTGTCCGAAATTTCTAACCTCATTAAAGGCCTATGTCCTCGAAGAGGAGGGATCGGGAAGAATTGCATATGCCGGCCCAACGTGCGCCAAAGCCAAGATTGGTACTAACTACACTCTTGCAGGAATTCCCGACCTGACGAGATTCACTCTACCCAACGGGGAAGGTGAAGGTGGAGCCGGCGGGGCTGGCGGTTCGGGTAGCAGCACCTCCGCAGATCCAAATCGTCAGGCACTTGAGTATCTGCTCCTCCGTGAAGAAAAACTGGCCGAGGAAATGCAGACCTCCTATTCGGTATTAAGAACCTACTACATCAAGTCAAAAGCAGAATCACTTGATGATGCTGAGCTTCGCCACATAAATAATATCGAAGCAAAGGCTCCGGAAAAGTTTAGGCTGGCCAATCTTCAAAAATGCTACAACTATCTCTTCTGGATAGATGTTGGCATCGAAAGACTGCCCGCTGAGAAGACTGAATTTCTTAGCAACATCAGGCAAGCCTTGGTAAGCAACAGTGAAATCACTCAGGGGCAAAAGATTGCCGTAAACAAATGGTTAAAGAACATCCCAGGTGTTCCACAGCTCAAGTAGCAATGCATAACATGGCGGTCAACCGGACCTGCGCAAAAAGCCGCGCAGGCGGGTTACCTCTACGTTATGCGTCATGAACGAGTTCACGGATATTCTGCAAGCAGCTACGGCTGGCGTCGAAGCAATGTACTTTCATCTGAGCATCGACGGTGGCGACGCGGTTTTTCGCGAGCGTGTCTACTGTTACGAGCTGTACCATCAGATGCGCGAAAACTGGCCGACCGAGAGCCAATATTTCCTCAATGGCGAACTCGACAAAAGTGCTCATCCCATACTACGAGAGCTTGGCGCTGACCATGCCAAACCAGACCTATTAGTCCACACGCCAGGCGCCATGGCAGGCAACTACGCGATCATCGAAGTCAAACACTCCACGGCCCCAAAAGGCATTCGCAAGGATTTAGAAACGCTTGATCTCTTCGTCCGAAAAGTCGGGTACCAGCGCGCCATCTATCTGATATACGGTCACGAGGCCAATGCTCGCAGCGTTGGGAAAATTAAGGCTATAGCCGATGAGTTCCACGATTTAGTGCCAATTGAAGTGTGGCTGCACTCAGATGTGGGGCAACCGGCTACGCATAACACTACGCTCCAGCGGACCGGTCAAAGCTTCGCTTTGCCCGTCCGCTGAGCTACGACGTTAGATTGCAGCTGAACCGCGGCTAGGGAGGGATGCGATGGAACAAATAGATCGACAACCGCGTGTAGCGCTTCCGAGGAAGCACCACGGCACTGTCATGCGCGTGGTTGAACGGTGGCGCGAAAGCGGCGTTATTGACGACGAAACCACAACACGACTTACGGCATCGATCTCCATTGCACCTTTCGACTGGCAAAGAACGGCGCGCTATTCGTTCATCATCGCCATCTTTTGCTTCGTCATTGCGGTGGGCGCAGTGCTGGCTGACGAGTTGCTCATGGAACTGCTCATGCGCATCTTCAACGCCCCGGCTGCTGTGAAATGCGCATTCTTTGCAGCTGTATCGGGCGTGATCTTTTGGTATGGCCTGCTATTGCGGAAGAAGCATCCGCACCGTGTCTATGGCAACGAATCCATCTTCTTTCTCGGCGTATTTGCGTTAGCGGCGGCGGTCTTCTTTCTGGGCGTCGCAATCGACACGGGTAGCGGCCATTACTCGGTGTTGTTCTTGATTGCGTCCGTCCTGTATGCCTTGCTCGGCCTATGGTTTCCATCAGCGCTCGTGTGGGTTTTCGGATTGCTCTCCTCGGGCGCTTGGATGGGGACGGAGACCGGCTACGTCTCCGGCCACGGCATGTATTTTCTCGGGATGAACTACCCGCTACGGTTTGTCATCTTCGGCGGCGCACTAACAATGCTCGGAATAGCGGGCCAGCACGTCTCCGTTCAGGCGATCGGCTCGACATTCCAAGCCCGCTTGCTTTCCATGTCGCCGCAAACGAAAGTCATCGGTCTGCTTAATCTGTTTATCGCACTTTGGATCATGTCCATTTTTGGCAACTACGGAGACATGACGCAATGGCAGCGAGTTCGACAGTACGAGCTCTTTCACTGGTCTCTACTGTTCGGTGCTGCCGCCATCGCGGCAATTTGGTATGGACTCAAGCGTGATGACGGTGTACTCCGCAGGTTTGGCTTGACCTTCCTTTTCATCAACCTCTATACGCGTTTCTTCGAATACTTCTGGGACTCCATACATAAGGCAGCATTCTTTGCGGTACTGGCTGTTAGCTTTTGGTACATAGGCAGTCGCGCTGAAGCGATCTGGAATTTCGGGGAGCGCAGGCTGCAATCTAACAACGGCGTGCAGCCGACGCCCGCAAGCGGTCGCGGCTGACGCCGAACGTTGGGCAGCCTCGCATGAGGCTGCCATTTGCCCATCACACTAATGGCAATACAAAGAATTGACGGGGCTTCTGCCGTCATATTGAACATTTACCTTCAATATTTTAATGGTCAAATCAGCCGTGATAGATTGTAAAAAATTTTTCGTCTCTAACCCCATGTCAGAAATGACATGTTTATAGCAAGGAGATGCGCCATGTCCTCTGCATCCTTTTTTATTCCCCCCACGCAACCGCCAATATCTGCAATGGCTGCAAAACTCACCGCTCAACAAACAAGAGTTGCCGCATCCCAGCCGCAGTCTGCGGTCCATGCCAGTAGCGCCACGATTTCACAAGCAGCACGGGATGCGCTCGCGGCATCGAATGCCTCTTCTTCATCTTCCTCAGCCGCTGCAAACGTCGACAAGTCGGTCGAAGCGCGGCTTGCTGAAATCAGGGCCAAGGGCTCAGTGAACAGAAGTCAGAAAGACCACGATTTTCTGTTCGCCAACGACAAAAGGCTTGCCGAAATCTCCGCCAAGTCATACAACACGCGCACCGCCGACGAGATCGATTACATGCAAAAGGCGACGGGGTTCGTTAACACCTTTGCGCATCTCAGTTCAGCGGAAAAAGCTCTGTATGACAAAGCTGTCGCCAGCGGCAACACCGCAGCCGCTGAGGGTATCGCCCAAATCGCGCTCATTCGTCAGGGTGGGGAAATGGCAGGTGGTGCCAATGGAACGACATACAACTCGCGCACTACCGAAATAACGGCCGCCAACATCGAGAAATATTTCAGGCACAACATCGTCGATCCCAGTGGCAACGCTGAGTCAAAGTTCCAGGCGCTGATCCAGTTTTTGCAAAACAATCCGGTGGCTTGACGCATTACCGCTAAAACAGCGCGATGCCCAACCCACCGCCCCAGAGGGACGCTCCGCCGGCAAGCCGGCTCCGCGCTCCTGAGCTTCAACGTTAGGTTTCGGAATATGCCGACGCGGTGGTGTCCATACACTGATCAATATCTCGACTTAGTCGAGATGAATGACGAACACGTGATTCCTCTTTCTTTGGGTGGCCACAATCAATTTACGATTCCGGTCGAACGAGTAAGAAATGCTGAACTTGGAAGCAAACTTGATGCTGCCATTTCTGCGAGCCCACTTGTAGCTTCAGCCCGTCGACACTACGCGCTTTTGGGACATTCGAAGAGCGATCCTGTCGCACGTTGGCCCACACACCATAAAGGCATGAAGGGGACATTGGACCTAACCAATGAGGAGGTCAAGTTCATAACGTACAGAAGCCTGAACCCTAACGGTCTAAATCTATCGCTGACTCCACCTTCATGTGACCGCCTTACATCCAACTTCACATTCGACGAGAACCTTATCTTGTCCTTTGGCGCAAAGCTGGCGCTTGGCGCATCCACCTTTCTTTTTGGTGACACATTTCGGAACCACGGTTATCACAACGAACTACGTGCGCTAATGAACTCGTCTAAGTCTATTGACGACTTGAAATTCATGGTGAGCACCAACGGAGGAAAAGGCTTTTGGGCGCTTTCGTGGCCTAGGTCACTACAAACAACAACCGTATTTCCTGCGTGGTTCGACGCGGTACTCGGCCAACCCGATAAGAATGTCGTATTTACACTTCACACAACGTCTGAAGTCATTTTGGGATGTTCAATTCTTTCAGGCTTCTATCGCTGGTTTTTCAATGTTGCCAGAGACCCTGAGTGCTTTCCCATCGATGGCGATTTTGAACTCGGTGCTGTTATTGATATCGATTTGAAACCGAGGCAGTTTCGGCAATCCAATCTTCGAGATTATCTTTACCACTGGGTGGAAATTGAAACCTAACATGGCGCTCAGCCTCGCTCCCTTCGGTCGCTGGACGCTGCGCGAAAAAGCCGCGCAGCGCCGGTTAGCTCTACGTTAGGTTCTTGATCACCCATGGAGCGGGTATTCAAATCTTGGTCTGGTCTTGCTAGCCACCTAATTGGCGAGTGTTTCGATCTTGCCAAACCGTTTATCGACAGCAACCACCAAGAACTCGATCCGCTAGTTCGATTTGTCGCCGCACAACTCTTCATCGACTGCCATCTTTCAAGCGAAAGCGTCTTGTTACTTGTACGTGAGCAAAAGGAATGGGATGCTGATCTCATTTCTCGCGCGGTGATGGAAGGTTCTCTCAAGTTAACCTACATGCTAGATGGGAGCGCCGAAGAGGTGAAGACGAAGGTTCACGAATACTGGAACTTGCTTCCACAGTTCTCCGCCATCAAACACAGCGAACGGGCAAAGCGCTTCCTTGAGGAAGTTCCCAATCCGGAGAATCCCGAATGGAAACCATTCCGCGACTTGATTATTGACGATTCCGAAATATCGACCACCCGCGCAACCTACTCCCGGCAAGAACGCAAAGTCCTTGAAGAGAAATGGTCATTTACCGGAATCTGCAAATCCTTTGCGAAATCTGGAAACGATGGCCTTAAAGCCTTTGTGCATCTCGCGCACGGTTATGGAATGAGCAGTCATCTGCTTCATAAGGACGCCGACGGAGTCGGGATGGTATGGGAACGCTTTGGACGCGACGCGGAACGACAGGCTGTAGTTAAGTTGGGCCACTCCGCTAGAGTGGTGTCTGACATATGCACCTTCGCTCTGCTACGAGCATTCACACTATTGCGGGCTTGTAGCCAGCCGACGCAAGTATTGCGGGAAATTGAAGCTAGGTATGCAGCATCGCTGTTCGCCGAGTTAGCCAAAGCCGGTCAAAGGTTCACGGAGGTTGAGTATGACGCACGGACCTAACCTTTCGGTCCACCGGCGCTGCGCGGTAAAACCGCGCAGCGCCGGTGACCCCCACGTTAGGTTTAAGGATGTCCATGGAAATCAAAGAGTTTGATGCCAATTATCTGCAATACCTGAGAGAACTCTATTTGTGTTCTAGGCGTGATAGTTTTTCATGGCTCCAAACGGATATTTTTCAGTTAGAAGACTTCGACCGAGATAGCCAAGGAGAACGAATTTGGTTAATCGAGGTTTCAGGAAACGTTGCTGGATTTATTTCGATCTGGGAACCAGACAAATTTATTCATCATCTTTATGTTTCAAGTGAGTACCATAATCAAGGTGTTGGTTCGATGCTACTCAAGAACGCGAAAGCTGAATATGGCGAATTGAGTCTTAAATGCATGGTTAAAAACAAAAAAGCCATCAACTTCTATCTGTTACGAGGTTTCGAAATCGTATCGCAAGTGGATGACGAGTTTGGTGGTTATTACCTAATGAGCACCGGAGCATAAACCTGACAAATGGCTCAAGAGGGACTGTCAACTCGTGGCGTTTCAAGCCCTTCTGACCCGTAGTGGTTAAACAAATATGGCTTCAATATTGAAGGTGAAACGCCCAGCAGCTACATCATGGCTCTTGCATAGCCCTGCGCTCAAGCGGGATGGCGCAAAAGCGCGCCGCCCCTTGGCTCCACGTTAGTCGTCACGGAGGCAGTCCCTTGCAGTTCGATACCTGGCTCGTCTACCTCGTTGCTTCGATCGGGCTCTCACTTTCGCCGGGCCCGAACGGGCTCCTCGCGCTAACCCACGGGGCACTGCACGGCCGGCGCAAGACCTTGTTCACCATCTTCGGGGGAGCCGTTGGCTTCGTGATGATCATCGCCCTGTCAATGTTCGGCATT
>MKUE01000073.1 GCA_001897675.1 Thiobacillus sp. 65-1059
GATGGGACAGCGAGGCAAGCCATGCTGGATTTGGTGCGCCACATCGTGATGCGAGACCTTGAGACTGCTGAGACACCGGGACCATGAAACCAATCTTTCAATACACACGCTCAAGGAGAATCAAATGAATTTCATGAAAATGTTCAGCAAAAAACAGGTCGTTGTCGGCGGGCTTCTCTCCGCTCTGATGGTCAGCTCGGCATGGGCCACCACTGCCGGCGGTGGTGTGACCGGTACTGAATTCCAAGCCTTGTTCGACATGCTGGTGGGTTGGGCCGAAGGCTATCTGGGCAAAGCGCTGGCGATCGCCGCGTTCGTGGTCGGTGCGCTCATTGGCTTCGCCAAATCTACCGCCATGCCGGCGCTGGTTGGCATCGTCTTCGCCATCGTGTTCGGCCTTGGTCCGACGATCATCAACGGCATGTTCGCCGCTGTGATTTAAGCGAAGCATCACCGGACTGAACAGCGTGGCCAATCCAGATTCGCCAACGATCCCGACCCGCCTGGACGATCCTCCCAAGTTCATGTGGTGGGATTTCGACGTGGCCATGCTGTTTATGTCCTTCTTTGTATTCGGCCTCATTACAGGCTGGCTTGTGAGCTTCACGGTGTTCGGGTTGGTGATGGCCTGGCTTTATCGCAAAGCCAAATTCGGCCAGCACAGAGCTTATGGCATGCACCTGCTGTATTGGCACCTACCCGTCAATCTGGGAATGAAGGCAACACCGCCTTCGAGCATCCGAGAGTTCATTGGCTGATGAGAATAGACAAACTGAGCGGCCAAGTGGCCGTAACTCTCGGTGTGCGCAGATGGGCTGTGATGATGTTCGCCCTGTCGCAGATCGCATTGCTTTTGATGTTGATCGCCTTCCTGACGCGAGGCGACACACACCGCGAAACACTGGTTCCACCGACGATCCACACAACATTCTGGGTCGATGATGACAAGGTTTCCAAAGAATATCTGATCGAGATGGGCGTGTTTCTGGCCCAGCTCTACTTCGATGTGACGCCACAGAACGTGGACTTTAATCACCGCACACTCAAGTCCTATATCGACCCCCGCTTCTACGGGAAGCTGGAAATCGAAGCCGGCGCTTATGCCCAAAAGATCAAGGCAGATAACGCCAGCACTTTCATGGCGATCGCGATGGTCATGCCGGACGAGGCAAAACAACGTATCGCTGTTCAGGGTGTGCTCAACACCTATCTGGGAGACAGCAGAACATCACAGGTGAACAAAACCTACGTATTTCAGTTTGCCCAACGCGGCGGCCGTGTGCTGCTGACCGGTATGAGAGAAGGTAAGAATGCTGCCCGACCGTTTGAAGAAATCACTGCTCCTTAGCCTTTTTTGCCTATTTGCCGCGCCGTCCTCTCATGCTCTGCAGGTAGTGGAAGGCGTCGAGGGCAAGACCCTGTTCGTCAAGGTGAGTCTGA
>MKUE01000074.1 GCA_001897675.1 Thiobacillus sp. 65-1059
CGTGCTGATGGTCGAGTCCGAGGCCATGGAACTGCCCGAAGACATCATGCTGGGCGCCGTCGTGTTCGGCCATACCCAGATGCAGGCGGCGATCAACGCGATCAACGAGCTGGCCGACGAAGCCGGCGCCGACGCCTGGGACTGGCAGCCGCTCGCCGAAGATACGGCGATGGTGGAACGCCTCAAGGCCCTGGCCGAGGACGGTCTGCAGCAGGCCTACAACATCAAGCAGAAGCAGGCGCGCATGACCGCCGTCGACGAAGTCCGCAGCAAGGCCTTCGCCGAACTGATCACTGCCGACATGGACACTGTCGCGCAGAATCACGTCAAGGACGCCTTCCACCGCCTGGAAGCCAGCGTCGTGCGCAACCGCATCCTGTCCGGCCAGCCGCGCATCGACGGCCGCGATACCCGCACCGTGCGCCCGATCACCATCCGCACCGGCGTGCTGCCGCGTACCCACGGTTCCGCCCTGTTCACCCGCGGCGAGACCCAGGCACTGGTCGTCACCACGCTCGGCACCGGGCGCGACGAGCAGACCATCGACGCGCTGGAAGGCTCCTACTCCGACCGCTTCATGCTGCACTACAACATGCCCCCCTACGCCACCGGCGAAACCGGCCGCGTGGGTTCGCCCAAGCGCCGCGAGATCGGCCACGGCCGTCTGGCCAAGCGCGCGCTGCTGGCGGTGCTGCCGACCAAGGAAGAGTTCGGCTACACCATGCGCGTGGTCTCGGAAATCACCGAATCCAACGGCTCGTCGTCGATGGCCTCGGTGTGCGGCGGCTGCCTCTCGCTGATGGACGCCGGCGCCCCGCTGAAGGCGCACGTCGCCGGCATCGCCATGGGCCTGATCAAGGAAGGCAACCGCTTCGCGGTTCTGACCGACATCCTGGGCGACGAGGACCACCTCGGCGACATGGACTTCAAGGTCGCGGGCACCGAAAAAGGCGTCACCGCGCTGCAGATGGACATCAAGATCACCGGCATCACCAAGGAGATCATGCAGGCCGCGCTGACGCAGGCGAAGGAAGGCCGCATGCACATCCTCGGCATCATGAAGTCGTCGGTTTCCGAGACGCATGAAATGTCGGCCTACGCCCCGCGCATCATCGCGATGAAGATCAACCCGGAGAAGATCCGTGACGTCATCGGCAAAGGCGGCGCCGTCATCCGCGCGCTGACCGAGGAAACCGGCACCCAGATCGACATCCAGGAAGACGGCAGCGTGAAGATCGCCTGCACAAGCATGGAAGCCGGCGAACTGGCCAAGAAGCGCATCGAGGAAATCACCGCCGAAGTCGAAGTCGGCAAGGTCTACGAAGGCCCGGTCATCAAGCTGCTGGACTTCGGCGCCATCGTCA
>MKUE01000075.1 GCA_001897675.1 Thiobacillus sp. 65-1059
CCCCTCGATTTCGATTTCGGCCAGCTTGGCCTGCATCTTGGCCATGTTTTCCTGCACCTGCTGGACCTGCTTCATCATGTTGCCGATGCCGCCCTTGATCATGTCGATTCTCCTGATGGCTGTATGGTTGAGGCGTCGATCTGGCCGCCGAACTGGTCGACCAACTCGCGCACGAATGGATCCGATTCGATTGCGGCCACGGCCTCGGCCTGGCGCGCTTCCTTGATGCGGGTACGCACCTGCTGCGGTGTCCGCTCGGCGGCGGCGCCGATCTCGAAGCTCACCTCAAGCGCCGCGCCGTACTTTTCGCGCAGCGATCCCACCAGCCTGTCCTGATAGGTGCGATCGAGCAAATGCTTGTGCGCTTCACCCACGCGCAAGCTCACCGCATTGCCCGTCTGCGAAACCAGTTCGCAATGGTCGGCGAGCATCTTGGCCATGCCGCCGAGGCGCAATTCGGACACGACCTTGAGCCAGTCCCAGTCGCCGCGCGGCACCGCCTGCGGTGCCGCAGGAACGACCGGCACGTCGGCCTGATAGGCGGGCGGTGGCGGCGACTCGGCCGGCACGGCTTCTACGCGCGGTGCGGCAGGCGCAGGTTGCGGGGTGGCAGGTGCGACGGCACGCGGCGCCGGCTCGCCCCCGGCAACGGGCACCGCACGCACGGGAGCGGGGCGATCCGCCGGCGCCGCACCCGGGGCGAAGGCCAGCATGCGCAACAGCGTCATGCAGAAGCCGGAAAACTCGTCCGGCGCATACGCCAGATCGCGCCGGCCGTTCAGCGCGATCTGGTAATACAGCTGCGCGGTTTCCGCATCCAGCTGCGCGGCGGCGGCCTGCATCCGCTCGGCATCCATGCCGGCTTCCATCGCGCCCGGCGCGTGCAGCAGCAGCGCCAGCTGGGTCAGCAGGCTGCCCAGGTCCTGCAAGGCCGCGTCGAAGGCGATGCCGCGCTCGGCCAGCTGGTGCGCCTGCTGCAGCAGCGCATCGCCGTTTTGCGCCGCCAGCGCGTCGAGCAGGTCGAACAGGTAATCGCGCCGCACCGTGCCGAGCATGGCCTCGACTGCGGCCGCCTCCACCGTGCCGCCGCCGTAGGCGATGGCCTGGTCGGTGAGCGACAGTGCGTCGCGCATGCTGCCGGCGGCGGCGCGCGCCAGCAGGTTCAGCGCAGCCGGTTCGCTGGCGACGTGTTCCTGCGCCAGCACCTCGCCCAGATGCTGCGCCACCAGCGCCGGCGGCATCGGCTTCAGGTTGAACTGCAGGCAGCGGCTCAATACCGTGACCGGAATCTTCTGCGGATCGGTGGTGGCGAGGATGAACTTGACGTGCGCCGGCGGCTCTTCCAGCGTCTTCAGCATGGAGTTGAACGCCGGCTTCGACAGCATGTGCACTTCGTCGATGATGTAGACCTTGTAGCGCCCCGCCGTCGGCGCGTACTGCGCGTTGTCGAGCACCTCGCGCATGTTGTCGACGCCGGTGTTCGACGCCGCGTCGAGTTCGAGCAGATCGACGAAGCGGCCGGCATCGATCTGGGTGCAGGACGGACACGCGCCGCAGGGCGTCGCGGTGACGCCGGTCTCGCAGTTGAGGCACTTGGCGAGGATGCGCGCCAGCGTGGTCTTGCCCACCCCGCGGGTGCCGGTCAGCAGATAGGCATGGTGCAAACGCCCCTGCGTCAGCGCGTTGGAAAGCGCCCGCACCGCATGCTCCTGCCCCTTGAGGTCGGCGAACGCGCGCGGCCGCCATTTGCGCGCCAGCGCAAGTGCGGGAGATGCGGAGTCGCCGAAGAGATCGCTCATATCGAGAGAGGCGTTAGGGGTGAGGCGTGAGGACGGCTCTACGCAAGTTCACGCCTCACGAATTCAAAATGGCGAGCCAGAACCCCGGCACTGGCATCGGTCGCTGTGGCTGCTTCCTTCCGGACCTGACCCGATTCACGACTTAGCCATGCGGGGAGGCCCGCCACGCGCATTTTAACCCGGAAGCGCGCTTATTCCTCATCCGCCGGCGCGCTGAGGCGGCGTTTTTTCACCGCGTCGGCCAGCATCCGCAGCAGCGGGACGGTGTCGTCCCAGCCGATGCAGGCATCGGTGATCGACTTGGCGTATTCCAGCGACTGGCCCGCGACCAGATCCTGGCGGCCGGCATTCAGATGGCTCTCGACCATGGCGCCGATGATGCGGGTATCGCCGCCGGCCACCTGCGCTGCGACATCGGCGGCGACATCGATCTGGCGCTGGTACTGTTTGCTCGAATTGGCGTGCGAGAAATCGATCATCAGCTGCTGGCGCAAGCCGGCCGATGCCAATTCGCCGCACGCCAGGCTGACGCTCGCCGCATCGTAGTTGGGCGCCTTGCCGCCGCGCAGGATCACATGCGTGTCTTCGTTGCCGGAGGTGCTGAACACGCCGACATGGCCCGACTTGGTGATGGAGATGAAATGGTGGCGCGCGGCGGCGGCCTTGATCGCATCGACCGCGATGCGCAGGCTGCCGTCGGTGCCGTTCTTGAACCCCACCGGACACGACAGGCCGGACGCCAGCTGGCGGTGCGACTGCGACTCGGTGGTGCGCGCGCCGATGGCGCCCCAGCCCACCAGATCGGCAATGTATTGCGGCGAGATCAGATCGAGGAACTCGGTCGCGCAGGGCAGGCCGATTTCGTTGATTTCCAGCAGCAGTTTGCGCGCCAGCCGCAGCCCCTCGTTGATGTCGAAGCTCTCGTCCAGGTGCGGGTCGTTGATGAGGCCTTTCCAGCCCACGGTGGTGCGCGGCTTTTCGAAATACACGCGCATGACGACGATAAGCTCGTGCGCCAGTTCGTCGGCCAGCGGCTTCAGTTTGCGCGCATAATCGAGCGCGGCGGCCGGGTCGTGGATGGAACACGGGCCGACGACGACGAACATGCGGTCGTCCGCCCCGCGCAGTACGTCATGGATGGCACTGCGGGCTTGCGCCACGCGCGCCAGCACGGTTTCGCTGGCGCGCAATTCGCGCATGATCTGCATTGGAGCGAGCAGTTCGCCGCTTTGCTCGATGCGGGTATCGTCGGTTCGGGTGGCAGACATGTTCGGGCTCCGTTGATTTAGGTTGACCGTGCCGGCGGCGTAAACAAAAAAACCGCCAGCGGACTGGCGGTTTCGTTGAGGCGCGCCGTTCGTTTCAGCGCCTCCCGACCGCCTGCGGCGTGGGATAAAAGCGGCTAAAAAAGAACACTGCGGCACGAATCATGCATGGCAGTCTACCAAAACAGGTGGGGGCTCGCCAAGCGCCCGCGAGCCGGCCGGATTCGGACGGCACGGTGATGGCCCATCGGGCAAACGCGATAAACAAAGGGTATGGAGTGGAAATGTTGGCTAATGCGACAGAGATTCGGCATCCCGCACAGGAACTGCGGCGCGACAAGCGCTTTCAGGTTTCGCAGGCAGCCATCATCGCCCAGCCGGGGCATACCGAAATCGCCTGCGAGATCCGCGATTTCTGCCTGGGCGGGCTGTTCCTCAAGTTCACCAACCCCGAAGCGGCGATCGCCTCGCTGGCCAGACGCGCGGACGCCGAGGTGGAAATCGTCTTCACCCCGGCCTCGATCGATACCAGCCAGACCTTCCGCGTGCCGGCGCAGCTCAAGCGCCTGAGCCCGCTCGGCGTCGGCGTCGCATTCGTCCGGCAGCCGGTCGATGCGCTGCGCGCGCTGCAAAAACTGCGCATGGCCGGGCATCGGCAAAAACTCGCCGCCCTGCCCCCGTCCCACGCGCATCCCCAGCTACGCGAAGCCAGCAGCGCGTTGCTGAGCGAAACCCTGCTGCAGGTGCACGACCAGATGATGCGCATGCTGGGCGACAAGCTGAGCACGGCGGCGATGCACGCCTCCGGCATTGCCGAGCACAGCGGGCTGCTGAACGCCGTCCACGAATTCGGCAAACACGCGGCTGCCGTGCAAACCCGCTTTGTGCAGCAGGTGCTGGATGCGCTGCGGCAGGCCCGCCCGGTGCAAACCCAGGCCACCCGCGACACGCTGGACGGCGGGCTGGCCCTGGTCGACGAACTGGATTTCGAGGACTGGCTGGCCACCTCGTCCGAAGCCAACAAGCTGGAGGAACTGTTCCACGAACAGCTCGCCGACATCGAACCGCGCATCGGCCAATTGTTCGACTTTGCCTGCGACCACAGCAACAACCCGTTCGGGCCCGCCGTCATCGGCCACGCCTACCGCAGCGCGCTGCAAGACGTGCCGGTGCCGGCACGCGCACGGCAGGTCGCGTATGCCGCGTTGCGCGACGTGCTGTCCGAGCAGCTGGCGGCGCTGTATGCCGAGTTGCTGGCGCTATTGCCCGTCTCGCAGGCCGAGATCGCGCAGCAGCCCGTCGCGCCGCCGCAACCCCGGCACGCCGCTCCGCCTGCGGCGGCGCCCGCTGCCGCCGCCCCCGCGCCAGCCGAATCCCCGGCTCCCGCAGCGGCGCCGCAAGGCACCCTCGGCCGCCTGACCAGCTCGCTGCTGGATTTTTTCCGCGGCCAGCCGGCCGCCCCTGCGGCCCCGCTTCCCTCGGGCGCGGCGCCCGCCGCCGCGGCAGGCCATGCCATGCCGGGTTATGCCGCGCAGGGTGCGGCGGCCGGCGGCCAGCCCGCGATGGCGAGCGCGCCCGGCGTGGCCCGCTCGCCGGTGCTGCAGCGCCTGGCCGCCGCCGGCGCGCTGCCGTCCGCCGTCACCCACGAAATGCAGCGCTCGGTCGACATGTTCGGCGCGCTGTTCGACACCATGCACGCCGAGAAATCGGTCAGCGAGGGCATGCGGCCGTTCTTCCAGCAACTGGAAACCAGCCTCATCAAGCTGGCGATGTCCGACCCGCAATTCCTGAATTCGCCTGCCCACCCGGCGCACAAGGTATTGAACACGCTCGACCGCATCAGCATGGTGGCCGGCGACGACGGCAAGATCACCGACCAGCGCCTGCTGCGGCTGATGAGCCGCTGGACCGACCGCATCAACGCCGAGGCCGACAAGAATCCCGGCGTGTTCGACGAGGCGCGTACCCAGCTCGAACGCGTGGTCAAGCCGCTGCTGAACGAACGTGCCGCGCGCGTGTTCCGCCTGCAGGAAATGTGCGAAGGCCGCCAGCGCGCCGAAGTCGTCAAGCAGCGCATCCTGCGCGAACTGCTGGCGCGGCTGGGCGAACGCCAGGTACCCAATGCCGTGATCGAACTCCTCAATGGCGGCTGGCGCAATGTTCTGCTGATGGCAGAGGTACGCCACGGCGCCGACAGCGACGAGGCGCGCGAGGCCTGGCAGGTGCTGCAGCAGCTGTGCGCCTGGCTCGACCCCGAGCAGTCCGCCCCCCCGGCTGCGGCGGACATCCAGACGCTGCTGCAGCGCATCGATCAGGCGCTCACCCGGGTGTGCGCCGACAAGTTCGCGCAGGATCGCATCGTCGACCAGCTTGCGGCCGCGCTGTTCGACGAGGACAAGTCGCTGCATCAGCACACCCCGGTCGCCGCCCGCCTCAACGACGCTGCCGGCGAGCCGCTCTCCGAGGCGCAGGACAACCTGGCCGAGCGCCTGCGGGTGGGGGACTGGCTGCAGTTCGATTCGCTCGACACCCCGCTCAACCTGATCTGGATCGGCGACCAGCCGCCGGTGTACGTGTTCGCCAACTACCGCGGCATCAAGAAACTCGACCTCAAGCGTCAGGATCTGCTGCAGTCGCTGGAGGACGGAACCGCACAATGGACCGAGGACCTGGAACTGCCGCTGATGGACCGCTCCTACAGCGCGATGATCCAGAAAATGCAGCGCGACCTCTTGTGGCAATCCTCGCATGACGCCGCCACCGGGCTTGCCAACCGCAAGACCTTCTTCCGCGCCATCCGCCGCAACTGGCTGCGCAGCGAGACCACGGATGGCGGCTACGTCGTCGGCATGATCCAGCTCGACATCAGCAAGCCTGCGGGGGAGGCCGCGGGGGTCGAAATCCGCGCCCCCATCCTGCGCGAACTCGCCCGGCTGCTGCCCGCAGCCCTGCCGGCCGACGCGCTGTTTGCGCGTGCCGGCGAAGCCGGCATTGCCTTCTGGGCGGGGGCCGCCGACAGCGCCGCCGCCATGGCGCAAGCCGGTGCTCTGCTGCAAGCCATTTCCGACCAGCCGCAGGAAATCGACGGCACCCGCTACCGCGTGCAGGCCGCGGTCGGCCTGATGTGGGCACGCGACTGCCTCAGCCCGGAAGCGTATTACGACAACGCCAACGCTGCCTGCGCCCGCGCCCGCGAATCCGGCGCGCCCATCGTGCAGTACGGCAGCGAAGCCGGCGACAGCGGCGTGCTGGCGCTGGCCGAGTGGGCCCACGACCTGACCGCCATCCTCTCCGGCAACCGGCTCAGCCTGAATTGCCAGCCTGTCGTCGCCGCTGCCGATTCCGCGGGAGCCCCGCTGTACTACGAAGTGCTGCTACACCCCACGGCCCATGCCGAACGCAGCATCGCCACGCGCGACCTGATCGCCGTCGCCGAGCGCCTGCAGCGCATCACCGAGATCGACCGCTGGGTGGTGAAAAGCGTCCTGCAATGGATGCGCGACCATGCTGAAAAGGCCGCCCGGCTCGGTGGCCTCTCGATCAACCTGTCCGGCCAGTCGGTCACCAACCCGCTGTTCCTGAAGCTGCTGCTGGGCGAACTGGCGCGCGGCGACGTGCCCGGCGACAAGCTCATCTTCGAAATCAGCGAAGCCGACGCCGTCGAAGGCCATGCCCAGACCCAGCTCTTCATGCGCCAGCTGCAGCGCCACGGCTGCCGCTTCATCCTCGACGATTTTGGCGTCGGCACCAGTTCCTACACCCGGTTGAAGAGCATGAAGCTCGACTACCTGAAACTCGACCGCGCCCTGGTGCGGGAAGTCGGCACCAGCATGATCGACGAGGCGCTGGTGCGCTCGATCCTTGAGACGGGGAGCTTTCTGGGGATCAGGACGGTGGCGGGGTTTGTCGAGGATGCGGAGACGCTGGCGAAGCTGGGGGAGATGGGGGTGGATTGCGTGCAGGGGTACTTGATCGGGGAGCCGAAGCCGCTGGAGACGCTGGCCTGACGGTTACGCCGTCATTTTCGCTGTAGTGAAGATGTTCGCAGGACCACTGACCGTTGGCCGGGGGTAGCCCGGCGGCTAGTCACTTTTCTTGTCTCGCCAAGAAAAGTAACCAAAAGAAGGCGCCCCCGACATCCCCGAATTCCCGAAAATAGAGCCCGCCGGACGGGCGGCGAAGAACTCGCCCCGCCTTGCTGTCTTTAATTGATTTTTTGTGGGCGGGGCTCAAACACCTTCGCCGCTGATCCGCCCGGCAGGCTCGATTTCCGGCGGGGCTGTGAGGGGAGGAAAGTCAAAACCAAGCCAGCGTTAAGACAAGTTCTGTGTGCTTGTGTTGCGACTTCTCGTCAAGGCTTACTGCACTGCATGCTGTCCAATGGCTTGCTGAGTCGCAACGATGATTGCGTTGCAAAATCAAGGCCCCAATAAGTGCCCTCGTGCACAGCGTCGCATCTAACGTCATGCAGAATTGAAATCAGGTCGTCGCCACCACCCTGGTTTTGACTTTCTTCCCCTTGCAGACCCGCTGGAAATCAAGCGCATCGGGTGGATCAGCGGCAAAGGTATTTGAGCCCCGCTCACCAAATCAAATCAACCCAGCGAAAGCGGGGCGAGTTCTTTGCCGCCCGTCCGGCAGGCTCGGTTTCCGGGGTTTCGGGGATGAGCGGGGTCGCTTTTTCTTTGGTTACTTTCTTTTGGCGAGACAAAAGAAAGTGACTAGCCGCCGGGCTACCCCCGGCCCACGGTCAGCGATCCTGCGAAACCACTCACTACTCGGTAGTGCTCCGCGCCTGACCATACTGGATTGCTTCGGCGCTCCGCGCCCTGCAATGACAGGGATGCACTCTGACAATGGTAGGCATTGCCGCCAGGGCATTACGCCGTCCCACCCACCGTCAACCCATCGATCCGCAACGTCGGCTGCCCCACCCCCACCGGCACGCTCTGGCCTTCCTTGCCGCAGGTGCCCACACCGGAATCCATCTCCATGTCGTTGCCGATCATGGAGACGCGGGTCAGCACTTCGGGGCCGTTGCCGATGAGGGTGGCGCCTTTGACCGGGTAGGTGACCTTACCGTCTTCGATCATGTAGGCCTCGGCGGCGGAGAAGACGAACTTGCCGCTGGTGATGTCGACCTGGCCGCCGCCGAAGTTGACGGCGTAGAGGCCGTTCTTCACCGAGGCGATGATCTCCTGCGGGTTCTTGTCGCCGCCGAGCATGAGGGTGTTGGTCATGCGCGGCATGGTCAGATGCGCGAAGGATTCGCGCCTTGCGTTGCCGGTGATCGGCATGCCCATCAGGCGCGCGTTCATCATGTCCTGCATGTAGCCGGTGAGGATGCCGTCCTCGATCAGGGTGGTGCGCTGGGTGGGGTTGCCTTCGTCGTCGACGTTGAGCGAGCCGCGCCTGAGCGGGATGGTGCCGTCGTCGACCACGGTGACGCCGGGCGCGGCAACGCGCTCGCCGATGCGGCCGGAGAAGGCCGAGCTGCCCTTGCGGTTGAAGTCGCCTTCGAGGCCGTGGCCGATCGCTTCGTGCAGCAGGATGCCGGGCCAGCCGGAAC
>MKUE01000076.1 GCA_001897675.1 Thiobacillus sp. 65-1059
GAGATCGCCGTCTATTCGCTCGGCAACTGGGCGGCGCCTTTCGGCATCGTGCTGGTGGCGGATCGCCTGGCGGCCATCATGCTGACGCTGACGGCGACGCTCGGATCGGCCGCCCTGATCTACTCGCTGGCGCGCTGGGAGCGGGCGGGGGTGCATTACCTGCCCCTGTTCCAGTTCCTGCTGATGGGCTTGAACGGCGCTTTCCTTACCGGCGATCTGTTCAACCTGTTCGTGTTCTTCGAGGTCTTGCTGGTGTCTTCCTACGGCCTGGCGCTGCATGGTTCGGGGGTGGCGCGGGTCAAGGCCGGGCTGCACTACATCGCGGTCAATCTGGTCGCCTCGCTGCTGTTCCTGGTGGCGGCGGCCCTCATTTATGGCGTGACAGGCACGCTCAACATGGCCGAGCTGGCCCTGCGCGTGCAGGCCCTCAGCCCCGACGACCGCACCCTGTTCGATATCGGCGCCGCACTGCTCGGCGTGGTATTTCTGGTCAAGGCCGGCGCCTGGCCTCTCAACTTCTGGCTGCCTGCCACCTATGCGGCGGCCTCGGCGCCGGTGGCCGGGGTGTTCGCGATTCTGACCAAGGTGGGAATCTATGCTTTGTTGCGCTTCGAAACCCTGCTTCATGCGACCGGATCCCCGGCACCCTTCGGGGGCGAATGGCTCTTCTATTGCGGCCTTGCAACCATCGCCATCGGCAGCCTCGGCATTCTCGCCACCCAGCGGCTGGAACGGCTGGCGGGATTTCTGGTGATCGTCTCGTCCGGCACCCTGCTCGCCGCCATCGGCTTCCGCGGCACCGCCCTGACCGGCCCTGCCCTGTTCTATCTGGTCAGTTCGGTGCTGGGCGGCGGCGCATTTTTCATGGTGGTCGAGATGGTGCAGCGCAGCCGGGCCTACGCGGCCGATCTGCTCGCCATCAGCTTCGAGGCGTTCGGTTTGCAGGATCCTGCCAGCGACACGGAACACCCCGACGAAACGGTCGGTCTGCCAATACCGGGAGCGATGGCGTTTCTCGGGCTGACGTTCGTTTCCTGCGCGCTGCTGCTGACCGGGCTGCCCCCCCTGTCGGGCTTCGTCGCCAAGTTCTCCCTGCTCGCTGCGGCCATTGCCGAAGCGCCGGGCGGCAACCCCCTGCCTTCCTGGCTGTTTGTCGCGGCCCTGCTGCTGTCGGGCCTGGCGGGGATAATCAGCCTGTCGCGCTTAGGCGTCCGCGTATTCTGGAGCGGCGAGCGCAGCACGCCGCGCCTGCTCTGGGTCGAGGCCGGGCCGGTGGCCGGCCTGATCGCCCTCTGCGCCATCCTGGC
>MKUE01000077.1 GCA_001897675.1 Thiobacillus sp. 65-1059
GCGCCATCGCGCGCGGCCTGGCGGGCCGAATCGAGCACGCTGCGCACGCCGGCGAGCACCGGTTCGCGGCCGTATTCGGCGATGAGCGGGGCGACCGCG
This sequence comes from Thiobacillus sp. 65-1059, assembly GCA_001897675.1. Lineage (GTDB taxonomy): Bacteria > Pseudomonadota > Gammaproteobacteria > Burkholderiales > Thiobacillaceae > Thiobacillus. Next base: position 100 of record MKUE01000077.1, read on the forward strand.
TTCCAGCTGAGGACGCGGTCGATCGAGGGCGGGCGGAGATGCGGGGCGCTATGCACGATAGACCATCCCTTTGCAGTTTATGAATCGGTGTTTTGCGGCGCTACGGTTCTCTTTGCATGGACTCTTTTACGGGCTGCCCTGGATCAGATACCAGTTGGCCCCGCTGCGGGCAAAACCCGTCTCGTCCATCAGCAGATCGAGTGCGAGGCTGGCGAGATCGTCGGCCACCGGATCGGCCAGCGGGTTTTTGTCCTGGTGGACGATTTTCAGATAGGTCCGGCATTCCGGACAACTCTCGGCCCGCACCCCGTTGTCGCCGCCTTCCAGATGATGGTAGACGATGCCGCGGGTGTTGTCGCAGTTGCTGCACTTGGCCCGCACAACGTGCCACTCCGCGCTGCACAACGCGCAATGCAGATAGCGCAGGCCGTTTTCGGCGCCGCCGATACGCACCACGGAACTGACCGGATGCGAGCCGCATACCGGGCACAGGTTGGGATGCTCGGGCCGCGCCACCTGGGCGGATTCGAGCTGGCGCGCGAGCTTGACCCAGTGAACCTGCAGGGCGGCGCCGATCACCGGCGCCACGGCGGCGTCCAGTTCGTGCAGGCTTGCCTCGAGCAGGTGCCCGGCCTGCGCCTCCAGCCAGGCATCCTGGCCTTCGAGGACAGGCCGCAACGCCGCCCGGCCGGTCACGGGCAGCGCCTCCTGAACCGCCAGGGCCAGCTGCCGCGCCGTATCGCGCCATCCGGATGGACGCGCCAATCCGGCCGGAGCCAGTGGCGGCATGCGGTATTCGCGGCATTGCGCCAGCAGTTCGGGCGCAGGCAGGCTCGCCGCAGGGCCGTCATCGAGGCGTTCCTGCTGGGCGCGGGCAAGACGGGCGACGAAGCGCAGGTAGTCGCCCAGGGTGTGTCCTGCGGCCAATTGTTCCAGCCTCCGCGCACGCGTCAGAAACAGGTCGGCGGGCGGCAGCCGCAATTCGGGAATACTGCCGGCCGCCGCTTCGATCTGGCCGGGCTGCAGGAGGGTGGTGGTCATATGCGCTAGCGTATCCCTTGTGTGACGTCGCCAATAATCACTTGCCGGTCATCTCGCGATACCAGGCGCGGTGATGCTGCTTCGCCCAGGCGGCCGACACCGTGCCGCGCGTCATCGCCCGGACCGTTCCCTTGACCCAGATCGCCGCAT
>MKUE01000078.1 GCA_001897675.1 Thiobacillus sp. 65-1059
AGGGATCGGCCACCAGCAGGTTGCGCTTTTTCCGGTCATAGCCCGCGATCACGACGAAATGGCCGGCAGGCAGGCCGCGCAGGTCGTCGGGGTCGTCGTTCGGCCCGTATTCGCGTGCCGTGCGGTACAGATAGGTGGAACTCAGGCCGGTGATGATGGGCAGGTTGCGGCGCAGCAGGCCGCGAACCAGCTGGCGCGAGAGATCGGTCAGGCGCAGGCGGCCGCCCAGACGCAGGAATTCCAGATAGCCTTCGGTGACCTGCTGCAGTTTCGCGTCGTTTTTTTTCACCTCGCGCTGCCGCTGCAGCCGCTCCGCGATGTTCGCATCCGGCGCAAACCAGGTGGGATCGAACACCGTCAGGTTATAGGTGTAAATGGTGGCCTGGTAACCCTGGCGCAGGGCATCGCAGGCCAGGAAGATTGCGAAGGTGCCGCCGTGCTCCATCTTGTGGGTGCGGGCGATCACCTCGGCAAGCTGCGCCTCCCCGCCCCAGTAGCTGTAGACGGCCTGCAGGCAGGTGGGGCCGCAGGTTGTCTCGTCCGGTTGCGGCAGCATCCTGACCGGCAGACGCAAGACGCTCGGATGCATGAAAGCCGTCCTTCCCCAGCGTCAACGCGCCCTAGCGTTCCCACACCACGCGCAGCAGGTTTTCCCGTTCGTTGTAGTGGTACTCCAGTTCGCCCTGGTAGGCATGGTGCAGCGCTTCGCCGATCCCGCGGGCGAGATGGATGTCGGTGGTGGTGATCTGGATGCCGTCATCCCGATCCTCGATCTGCATGATCCGCTTCAGGGGGTGCTCCGCCTTGGCGCGGGCCTCCTCGTTCCTGGCCAGCTGCAGCAGTTCCTCGCGATGATCCGCGAAGAACGGCCCGTTCACGGTCACATAGCCGGCCGGAAATTCGTCGTGAATGCGGCGGCACGCCGGGCAGCTTTCCTCATGGGCCGCGGCCGGCCTCACCAGCCATTGCCAGCGCCCATCGTGGAATACCGCGCCGCATTGCGGGCAAACCGTGGGCTCCGGCAGCTTGTGCTTGGCCTGGTAGGTGTCGTGGCGCGTTTCCTGGACCAGGCGGTCGCGGCGGACGGGTTGAAATCCAGCGAATCGCTCTTTCATATTGCGCTCCTTCGGTGAAGACGAAAATCCGGCACGCAGCCGGGCAGGCCCCCATCGCGGTGGCAGGCTAGGGTTGGCGTTCCAGCGCGATTCCAGCCAGCTCGATGAGCACGCCCAGCGCCAGCACCAGCAGGCCGGCCCATATTTCGGGAGCGAGCGCCATCAGCACGCCGCCCAGTCCCACCAGCACCCCCGCCAGAACACGTCTCGATTGCCGCTTGTTCCACATGCCGGTTTCCCCCGTTCCTGGCAGGCTACTCGTAGCGCAGAAAGTCTTCGGCGAGGGTGTCGGCGCCAAACTGTTCGATCAGCGCCTCGATTTCCGCCAGCAGCGTATCGCCCTCGTCGTCTTCCAGCGCGCCGTCCCCCACCATCCTGGCGCCCAGCCCGGCCAGGATGGCATCGCGGATCGCCGCAAGCGTGGGCGGGTTTTCGCGGTTCTCGTCGTTGATCACCGCCTCGATTGCGCGCGAGAGCGATTCGCTGGCGGCGGCCTGCGTGAAATCGACGGCCAGCGCGCTTGCCCCGAACTCCTCGATGAGCGCGTCCAGTTCGTCGAGCAGCGATTCGCCGATGTCGAAGCGATGCATCCGTTCGGCCTCGCTGAAATCGGCGGGCAGCAGGTCGCCGAGAAAGCGGCGTACCGCGATCAGCG
>MKUE01000079.1 GCA_001897675.1 Thiobacillus sp. 65-1059
ATCGAACTCGGCCAGCCGATAATCGAAGGGAATCGACGCGGTGTAGCGTTTGACGATTTCGGAAACCGGCTCGGAAAAGCGGCCGGACCAGGCGGCGGGCGGCGTCGATGACGTGCTCATGGGGACAGAAGCGGGGAATGAAAAGAAGGAATCATAACAACCGGCAGGTCGAATTGCCGAACTTCTGTCACCTCGGCGTGACCCTGCGCATCGCGCTGACGGTCGAGGCGGCGCTGGTGGCCGGGGTGGCGGCGCGCGTGGCGGATGCCCCGGCCTTCTGGGCGGAATTCGTCGCCCTGTCTGCGCTGGCGCAGCCGGCGCTGCTGCTGACCCTGCTTGCGCTATGCGCGACGGGACGCTGGCTGCGCGGACTGCCATATCGCATGGGCGTGGGCGCCACCCTGCTGCTCGGCATGGCGGTTCCCGTGCTGGCGACGCTGTGGCTCGGTCCGCTGCTGGCCGGATCGCAGCCGGTTCCGCTGGCCGGCGTGGCGGCGTTCGCGCTGCTGCTCGGCGCCGGCCTGTTGGCCTATTTCAACCTGCGTGCCCGCGCCCTGTCGCCCGCCATCACCGAGGCGCGGCTGCAGGCCCTGCAGGCGCGCATCCGTCCGCATTTCCTGTTCAACAGCCTGAACGCCGTGCTGTCGCTGGTGCGCAGCGATCCGCGCCGGGCCGAACACGCGCTGGAAAACATGGCCGACCTGTTCCGTGCGCTGATGGGCAACGCCAGCCAGCTGGCGCCGCTGGAGGACGAAGTCGCGCTCACCCGTGCCTATCTGGAGCTGGAGCAACTGCGCCTGGGCGACCGCCTGCAGGTGGTCTGGCACATCCATAAAATGCCGGCGGACGCGCTGATTCCTCCGCTGGTGGTTCAGCCGCTGGTGGAGAACGCGGTCTACCACGGCATCGAGCCGCTGACCGACGGCGGCGAAATCAGCCTCAATATCTATCGCAGCGCCGACAAGGTGCACATCGTGGTGCGCAACCCGATCGCCGCCGATGCCGGCCGCCACAAGGGCAACCGCATCGCGCTGGCGAACATCCGCGAGCGCCTGTTGCTGCACTTCGACCTCGACGCGCAGCTCAAGTTGGAGCCGCTGGGCGCCGTTTATCAGGTGCATATCGTCATTCCCTACACCCGTGAACGCACCCAACCCGCCCCTGCGCGTCCTCATCGTCGATGACGAGGCGCCCGCGCGTCATCGCCTGCGCGACGTGCTGGCGGATTGCGCCGACGAACTGGCGGTCGACATCGTCGGCGAAGCCGACAACGGGCTGGATGCGCTGAACCAGGCGCAGCAAAAACCGGTCGACGCGGTGCTGCTCGATATCCGCATGCCCGGCATGGACGGCCTCGAATGCGCTGCCCACCTCAACCGGCTGGCGGCTCCCCCCGCCATCATCTTCAGCACCGCCTACGATGCCTATGCCTGCCAGGCGTTCGATCTCAACGCGGTCGACTACCTGCTGAAACCGGTGCGCGCCGACCGGCTGCTGCGCGCCCTGTCGCGGGCGCAGAGCTTGAGCGCCAGCGTGCTCGACCGATTGCGCGACGTCCACCCCAAGGCGCGCAGCCATCTGTCGGTCAACGAGAAAGGCCGCGTCGTGCTGATTCCGGCGGCAGACATCCTCTATCTCAAGGCGGAGTTCAAATATGTCACCGTGCGCACCGCCGCCCGCGAATTTCTTATCGAGGAATCGCTGGTCCGGCTGGAGAACGAGTTCGGCGAGCGCTTCCTGCGGGTCCACCGCAACTGCCTGGTGGCCACTGCGCGCATCCGCGAAATCGGCAAGCTGCCCGGCGACGAGGACGGCCATTTCTTGCGGCTGGACGGACTGGACGAACATCTGATGGTCAGCCGGCGCCAGTATTCCGCGCTGCGTGAAAAATTAGTTAAACATAAACAATGAGTTGCTTTGCTTCTACAACTAAAGTTGTATAGCCAGATCCGGACCCCCTGCGTAGGATGAACCGGCTTGCTGCTTGTGCTGCAGGCAGGAAGTTCTCCGCAACGAGGGGCAGAAACCCCCGGTTCCGCCGGGTTCGCAAGAACCCGGCATTTTTTTGCCCGCGCCTGCGGCCGGCATCGCTATCATGGCGGCCATGGAAAACGATACCCCCGAGCTTCACCTGCAAGAGGCAGGCCATGGTTGTAAAGACGCTGAAGCGTCAACAACCACGCTCACCGAAACCGGACTGGAGAGCGAAACCGTCTTCAAGGGACGGCTGATGCACGTCAAACGCGACCGCGTGCGCCTGCCCAACGGCGCCGAATCGACGCGCGAATACATCGTCCATCCCGGCGCCGTCGTCGTCATCCCGGTGTTCGGCAACGGCGACCTGCTGCTGGAGCGCCAGCACCGCTATCCGCTGCACCGCGATTTCATCGAGCTGCCGGCCGGCAAGATCGATCCCGGCGAGGACGACCTCACCTGCGCGAAGCGGGAACTGGAAGAGGAAACCGGCTATACCGCGGGCGAGTGGCGCGAGGTCACCACCATCTACCCCTGCATCGGCTATTCCGACGAGCGGCTGGCGTTCTACCTGGCGCGCGGGCTGGAACCCGGCAACCACGGCCGCGACCACGACGAGTTCCTGGAAATCCTGCGGGTGCCGTTCGGCGAGGCGATGGACTGGGTTCGCAATGGCAAGATCTGCGAAACCAAGACCGTGATCGGGCTGTTCTGGCTGGAGAAGATGCTGCAGCAGGGCTGGTGAACCCTGCCCGGCAAGCCGTCAATCGGGCTGGTAGGCCAAATTCGGCGCCAGCCAGCGTTCCGCTTCCTGCAGCGTCCAGCCCTTGCGGCGCGCATAGTCCTCGACCTGGTCACGCTCGATCTTGGCCACCGCGAAATACTGGCTGTCGGGGTGCGACAGGTAGAAGCCCGACACCGCCGCGCCCGGCCACATGGCGAAGTTCTCGGTGAGCTTGACGCCGATCTCGGCCGTCGCGTCGAGCACCTCGAACAGCGGGGCTTTCTCGCTGTGCTCGGGGCAGGCGGGGTAGCCGGGGGCGGGGCGGATGCCCTGGTATTTCTCCGCGATCAGGTCGTCATTGCTGAGCGCTTCCTCGCTGGCGTAGCCCCAGAATTCGCGGCGCACGCGCAGATGCAGGTGTTCGGCGAAGGCTTCGGCCAGGCGGTCGCACAGCGACTTGAACAGGATCGCCGAATAATCGTCGTGCGCGGCCTCGAATGCCTTGGCGCGCTCGTCCTCGCCGATGCCGGCGGTGACGACGAAGGCGCCGAGATAGTCCTCGAGCCCGCTGGCCCTGGGCGCGACGAAGTCGGCGATGCACAGGTTGGCGCGGCCTTCCGGCTTTTTCATCTGCTGGCGCAGGTTGTGCCAGGTCATCCGCACGCTTGAGCGCGACGCGTCGGCATAGACCTCGATGTCGTCGTCGTTCACCGTGTTGGCGGGGAACAGGCCGAACACCGCGCGCGCTTCCACCCAGTTTTCCGCGATCATCCTGGCGAGCATCGCCCGGGCATCGTTGTAGAGCTTGGTCGCTTCGGCGCCGACCACCTCGTCGCCGAGGATTTTCGGGAACTTGCCGTGCAGCTCCCAGGAGGCGAAGAACGGCGTCCAGTCGATGGCTTCGGCGAGCGTCGCCAGGTCGTAGGCCCTGAGCGCATGGACGCCCGGCTGCTTCGGCGCGGGCGGCGTGTAGGCGGCCCAGTCGACGGGAAACTTGTTGGCGCGTGCCTCGGCCAGCGACAGGCGCACGGTGTCGGTTTTGTGCTTGAGGTGCCGCTCGCGCGTCTTTGCGTAGTCCGCCTTGATTTCGGCGGCGAAGGCGTCACGCAGTTCGCGCGACAGCAGCTGGGTGCAGACGCCGACCGCGCGCGAGGCATCCTTCACGTACACCACCGGGTGTGCGTAATGCGGTTCGATCTTCACCGCGGTGTGCGCCAGCGAGGTGGTGGCGCCGCCGATCAGGAGCGGGAGGCTGAAGCCCTGACGCTGCATTTCCTTCGCCACATGCGCCATTTCCTCCAGCGAAGGCGTGATCAGGCCCGATAGACCGATGATGTCGGCGTTGTGCTCTTTTGCGGCGTCGAGGATCTTCTGCGCCGGCACCATGACGCCGAGGTCGACGATGTCGTAGCCGTTGCAGCCGAGCACCACGCCGACGATGTTCTTGCCGATGTCGTGGACGTCGCCCTTGACCGTGGCCATGACGATCTTGCCCGCGCTCTGCGTGTCGCCGGCCTGCTTGTCGGCCTCGATGAAGGGCAGCAGATGCGCCACCGCCTGCTTCATCACGCGGGCGGATTTGACCACCTGCGGCAGGAACATCTTGCCGGCGCCGAACAGGTCGCCGACCACGTTCATCCCCGCCATCAGCGGGCCTTCGATCACATGCAGCGGGCGTTCGGATTCGAGCCGCGCGGCCTCGGTGTCCTCGACGATGTACTGGGTGATGCCCTGCACCAGCGCGTGGGAGAGCCGCTCGTTCACCGGCAGCTGGCGCCAGGAAAGATCCTCGACCTTTTCCTTTGCCCCGCCCTTGACGTTTTCGGCAAACGTCACCAGGCGTTCGGTCGAGTCCTCGCGGCGGTTCAGCAGCACGTCCTCGACGCGCTCCTTCAGTTCGGGGTCGAGGTTGGCGTAGACACCGAGCTGGCCGGCGTTGACGATGCCCATGTCCATGCCGGCCTGGATCGCGTGATAGAGGAAGGCGGTGTGGATCGCCTCGCGCACCGCGTCGTTGCCGCGGAACGAGAAGCTGACGTTCGACACCCCCCCCGAGACGTGGGCGTGCGGCAGGTTCCGGCGGATCCAGCGGGTGGCCTCGATGAAGTCGACGGCGTAGTTGGCGTGCTCCTCGATCCCGGTGGCCACGGCAAAAATATTCGGGTCGAAGATGATGTCCTCGGCCGGGAAGCCGACCGTTTCCGTCAGGAGTTTGTACGCCCGCGCGCAGATTTCGGTCTTGCGCGCATAGGTGTCGGCCTGGCCGGTCTCGTCGAACGCCATCACGATCACCGCGGCGCCGTAGCGCAGGCACAGCCTCGCCCGCTCGATGAACTCGGCCTCGCCTTCCTTCATGGAAATGGAATTGACGATGCCCTTGCCCTGGATGCACTTCAAGCCCGCCTCGATCACGTTCCACTTCGACGAGTCGAGCATGATGGGCACGCGCGCGATGTCGGGTTCCGAGGCAATGAGATGGAGGAAGCGCACCATCGCCGCTTCGGCGTCGAGCATGCCCTCGTCCATGTTGATGTCGATCACCTGCGCGCCGTTTTCCACCTGCTGGCGCGCCACCGAGAGGGCGTCGTCGTAGCGGCCCTCGATGATCATCCGGGCAAACGCTTTCGAGCCGGTGACGTTGGTGCGCTCGCCGACGTTGACGAAGAGACTGTCGCGGCCGACGTTGAACGGCTCCAGTCCGGACAGTCGCATCGCCGGCGCAAGCTTGGGCGGCTTGCGCGGGGCGACGCCTTCGACCGCTTTCGCGATGGCGGCGATGTGCGCGGGCGAGGTGCCGCAGCAGCCGCCGACGATGTTCAGGAGTCCCGCGCGCGCCCACTCGCCGATGTGCACCGCCATCTCGTCGCCGCCCATGTCGTACTCGCCGAAGGCATTCGGCAGGCCGGCGTTGGGGTGGGCCGAGACGAACACGTCGGCCTTGCTGGAGAGCTCCTCGACGTACTGGCGCAGGAGGTCGGGGCCGAGCGCGCAGTTCAGCCCGATGGATAAAGGCCGGGCGTGGCGCACCGAGTTCCAGAATGCCTCGCCGGTCTGGCCCGACAGGGTGCGGCCGGAGGCGTCGGTGATGGTGCCGGAGATCATCACCGGCAGCCGCATGCTGTTCTGTTCGAAGTATTCCTCGATGGCGAACAGCGCCGCCTTGGCGTTGAGCGTGTCGAAAATCGTCTCGACCATGAGGATGTCGGCGCCGCCCTTCACCAGGCCGTCGATCGCTTCCAGATAGGCGACGCGCAGCTGGTCGAAGGTCACGTTGCGGTAGCCGGGATCGTTGACGTCGGGCGAGATGGTGGCGGTGCGCGAGGTCGGGCCGAGCACGCCGGCGACGAAGCGCGGCTTGGCAGGGTTGGCCGCGGTCGCCTCGTCGGCCGCCTCGCGCGCCAGCTTCGCCGCGGCGAAGTTGAGCTCCGGCACCAGATGCTCCATGTGGTAGTCCGCCATGGAAATCGCGGTGGCGTTGAAGCTGTTGGTCTCGAGGATGTCGGCGCCGGCGGCCAGGTACTTGGCGTGGATTTCCTTGATGATCGCAGGCTGGGTCAGGCACAGCAGGTCGTTGTTGCCCTTCAGGTCGTGCGCGAAGTCGGCGAAGCGTTCGCCGCGGTAATCCGCCTCGCCGAGCTTGTACGACTGGATCATCGTCCCCATCGCGCCGTCGAGGACGAGAATGCGTTGGGCGAGCAGGGAATGCAGCTGTGCGGTGCGGGACATGGCGGTCGGCAGAAGCGGAGAACGCTGCATTATATAAGGTCCGCCACCGCGTCCCGCTGCGCCCCGCACGGGCTTAACGAGTTTCTGCCGCTTTAGTCCGGCTCTAGACAGGGGGAATCCGGCGGAGCAGGGGCAGGGTACGCGGGCGTCCGCTGGCGCAGCCCGCGCTGAATGCCGCCGAACACATCCTGGCCGCCGCATCGGCGGGGTTTTTTCGCCCGTGCGGGCAAGTGCTGCTATGGTGGAAGCACGATTGCACAGGAGCCCGGCATGAAGCAGTTCAGCCCCACCGAAGCGCATGCTTTTTTACAGCAGCACCCCGAAGCCGTGTTCATCGACTGCCGCTCGGAGATCGAATATCTTTTTGTCGGCCATCCGATCGGCGCGATCCACGTCGCCTGGCAGGATGGCCCGGACTGGGACGTCAACCCGGACTTTCTCGGCCATGCGCGCAAGGCGGCGTCGGCCAACCGCCCGGTGGTGCTGATCTGCCGCTCGGGCCGCCGCTCGGCCGACGCCGGGCGCTACCTGGAAAAGTACGGCTTTCCCGAGGTGTACAACGTCGAGCACGGCTTCGAGGGCGACATGGACGAATCGCGCCATCGCAGCACCAGGAACGGCTGGCGCTTCGACGGCCTGCCGTGGGAACAGACTTGATGTTTTTCCGGGCGTCCGTGTGCCCGGCGTGGGCGGAGGAATGTTCAGCCCAGCGTCACGCCCAGCCAGGCGCCGATGAAATACGTGGCCAATCCCGCCGCGCCGCCGATGCCGAGCATGCGCACGCCGGAGAGCGCGGCGTGGCGCCCGGTGAACAGACTCATGCTGGCGCCGACGGCGAACAGCCCGAGCGCGGTCAGCGCGATCGAGATCGTCAGCGCACTGCCGTGGCCGAACAGGAAAGGCAACAGCGGCAGCGCGGCACCGGCAGTGAAGGCCGAAAAGGAGGAAGCCGCCGCCACCCAGGGTGAGCCGAGTTCGTCGGGGTTGAGGCCGAGTTCCTCGCGCGCCAGCGTGTCGAGCGCACGTTCGGGGTCCTGCATCAGGGACTCGGCCACCTGCTTCGCCTGTTCGGCGTCCATGCCCTTGGCGGCGTAGATCAGCGCCAGTTCGGCCGCTTCTTCGCGCGGATATTTTTCCAGCTCGTCGCGCTCCAGTCCGATCTGGTACTCGAACATTTCGCGCTGCGAGCGCACCGAAATGTATTCCCCCGCCGCCATCGAAAATGCGCCCGCCAGCAGTCCGGCCACGCCAGTCAGCACGATGACGGCCGGTTCCGGCGCTGCGCCGGCCACGCCGTAGATCAGCGCGGCGTTCGATACCAGCCCGTCGTTGACGCCGAACACCCCGGCGCGCAGGACGTTGCCGGCGGTGCCGTTCTGGTGGCGCTTGCCGATGTCGTCGCGCCGCACCGGCATACCGTGCGGCGGGGTTTGCGCATACAGCGCCATGCCGCGCACCTTCATCGCCGCCAGCACGCCGCGCATGGCCCGCGGCCCGAAAGCGCGGGTGAGTCCGGCGACGAGGCGGGCGCGCAGGCCGGGCCGGAAAGCCGCCGGCGCCGCGCCGCCGCTGCGGGCGATGGCGGCCAGCCAGATGTCCGCCTGCTCGTCGGCAGCCTGCGCCAGTTCGTCGAACAGCGCTGCGCGCGGGGTGTCGCGCTCGCACTCGGCCACCGCGCGGTAGAGCCAGGCCGAGCGTTTTTCTTCCTGCCAGGCTTGACGCGGATCGCTCATGCCGCCTGTCTCCGGTACTGGATGGCCTCGGCGAGGTGGACGGACGTGATGGCCTCGCTGCCGGCGAGATCGGCCACGCTGCGCGCGAGCCGGAGCACGCGGTGGTAGGCGCGAGCCGACAGGTTGAGGCGTGCGATCGCCTGCTTCAGCAGGGCTTCGCTGGCCGCATCCAGGGCGCAGTGGCGGTCGATTTCCTGGGTGCCGAGCGCGGCGTTGGGTTTGCCCTGGCGCGCCATCTGACGCTCGCGCGCCGCCTGCACGCGGGCGCGGATGGCGGCGCTGGGCTCGCCCGCAGCAGCCTGCATCAGCTCGTCCTGGGTCAGCGCGGGCACGCTGACCTGGATGTCGATGCGGTCGAGCAGCGGACCGGAAATGCGCCCGCGATAACGCGCGATCTGGTCCGGGGTGTCGCGGCAGGCCTGGGTGGGATGGCCGAGGTAGCCGCAGGGGCAGGGATTCATCGCCGCCACAAGCTGGAAGCGCGCCGGGAAATCGGCCTGTCGCGCCGCGCGCGAAATGGTGATGTGGCCGGTTTCCAGCGGTTCGCGCAGCACTTCCAGCACCTGCCGCGAGAACTCCGGCAGCTCGTCGAGAAACAGCACGCCGTGGTGCGCCAGCGAAATTTCGCCCGGGCGCGGATTGCCGCCGCCGCCCACCAGCGCCACCGCGGATGCGGTGTGGTGCGGCGCGCGGAACGGCCGGCGCTGCCAGTGCCGGTGCTGGAAACCGCCGTTGAGCGATTGCAGCGCGGCGGCTTCCAGCGCCTCGGTCTCGTCCATCGCCGGCAGGATGCCGGGAAAGCGCGCGGCCAGCATCGACTTGCCGGTGCCGGGCGGTCCCGCCAGCAGCACCGAATGGCCGCCCGCGGCGGCGACTTCGAGCGCGCGCTTGGTGGCGGCCTGGCCTTTGACGTCGGCAAAGTCGGGATAGTCCGGCGCGAGCGGAACGGCATCCGGTTCGGGCGCGGCGAGCGCGGCCTGCCCCGCGAGCCAGGCGCAGACCTCGAGCAGGCTGGCCGCCCCCAGCGTCTCCACGCCGCGGGCCAATGCGGCCTCGCTGGCCGATTGCGCGGGCAGCACCAACTGCCGCTGCGCCGCGCGGGTGGCCAGCGCCATCGCCAGCGCGCCGCGCACCGGGCGCAGTTCGCCGGTCAGCGCGAGTTCGCCGGCGAATTCGGTGTGCCTGAACTTGTCGGCGGGAACCTGCCCGGAGGCGGCGAGGATCGCCAGCGCGATCGGCAGATCGAAGCGCCCGGATTCCTTGGGCAGATCGGCCGGCGCCAGGTTGACCGTGATGCGCCGCGCCGGGAATTCGTAGCGTGCGTTCTGGATCGCCGCGCGCACGCGGTCGCGCGCCTCCTTCACTTCGGTTTCGGGCAGGCCGACCAGCGTGAATGCCGGCAAGCCGTTGGCCAGGTGCGCCTCGACCACGACCTCGGGCGCGTGCATGCCGTTTAACGCCCGGCTTTTGACGACGGCGACGGCCATTTTTTTATTCTTCTTCGCGCTGCTGCTTTTCCAGTTCGGCCAGGCGGGCTTCCAGCTGCGCGAGCTTTTCGCGGGTGCGCGCCAGCACTTCGGTCTGCACGTCGAATTCCTCGCGGCTCACCATGTCGAGCTTGCCAAGCATCGAGGTGAGCCCGGCCTTGAGGTTCTGTTCGATGTCCTTGGCGGGCGACTGTTTCAACGCCTCGCCCAGCTTGCCGACCAGATCGTTGATGAATGCGGGGGTGGGAAATTTCGGATTCGGGTTCATGGCGCTCTCCAGTAAGCGGAGAGTGTACAAGCACTGCGTCGATCCGGCGCAGCGGCAGGCCGTGGCGCGCAGCACAAAGAGGGTGCATGGCGTTTTCATGGCGCACCACGAAAGTGCGGTCTATTCTTGATTTCACCAGTTTATTAATTCAACCGTTTGTTTTTTAAATGAAATATTGTCTGGCACAGCTTGTGCTGAATGATGGGAGCGATCTTGCGCGTACTCATTTGGGAGACATTTCATGAAAAAACTTGCCCACGCTGTGGTTGCGGCCGGCCTCGCGGGCGTGTCCGGCTTGGCCATGGCGGCTGAAGAAAGCAGCCCCCACAGCCTCACCGGCAACCTGGGGTTTGTCTCCGACTACGCCTTCCGCGGCGTTTCCCAGACCGACGAGGACCCGGCGATCCAGGGCGGTTTCGACTACGCCCACGCCAGCGGTTTCTATCTGGGAACCTGGGGGTCCAATGTCGAGTTCGGCGATGCCAACATGGAATGGGACGTCTATGGCGGCTACAGCGGCAAGATCGCCGGCGATCTCGGCTACAACGTCGGCCTGCTCCAGTATTTCTACCCCGGCCTGTCCGATGCCGACACGCTCGAGGCCTACGCCGCCCTGACCTGGAAGGGATTCGGCCTGAAGGCCTCCTATAGCGCCACGGATTATTTCGGCGCTGCCGATTCCGACGGCACGGTCTACTGGGACGCCAGCTTCAACTATGAGTTGCCCGCTGCGGTCATGCTCGGTCTTCACTATGGCTATACCGTGGGCGCAGGCGCCCAGGCTGACTACGCGGACTGGAAGATCGGCGTCAGCAAGGAATTCGGCGGCTTCAACTTCGGCCTTGCCTATGTAGCCACCGACGACGACGGCGAGAAACTGTACGGCAAGTATGCCGACGACCGCGTCATTGTTTCAGTCGGCAAAACGTTCTGAACCATCGGGAGAACTGGCATGAAATTCGTAACGGCAGTCATCAAGCCGTTCAAGCTGGATGAAGTGCGCGAGGCATTGTCCGCCATCGGCGTCACCGGCCTGACGGTCACGGAAGTGAAGGGGTTCGGGCGGCAGAAGGGCCACACCGAGCTGTATCGCGGCGCGGAATACGTGGTCGATTTCCTGCCCAAAGTGAAGATCGAGGTGGCCATCGGGGCCGAGCTGCTGGAGCGCGTGATCGAGGCGATCGAGAAAGCGGCCAACACCGGCAAGATCGGCGACGGCAAGATCTTCGTCACCAGCCTGGAACAGGTCGTTCGCATCCGCACGGGCGAATCCGGCCCTGACGCCCTCTGAGGAGCCGATCATGAAAAAGCTATTTGCTGTGCTGGGCCTGATGTTCGCCCTGTTGTCTCCCGGCATGACGCCGGCACAGGAGACTGCCGCTCCGGTCGAAGCAGCCGCAGCGGCCGAAACGGTGGAAGCCGTCGCCGTGGAAGCCGCGGCCCCGGTGCCGGACAAGGGCGACACCGCCTGGATGATGGTTTCCACCCTGCTGGTGGTGCTGATGATCGTTCCGGGCGTGGCGCTGTTCTACGGCGGCCTGGTGCGCGCCAAGAACATGCTGTCGGTGCTGACCCAGGTGATGGCGATCTTCTGTCTGATCGCCATCCTGTGGGCGGTGTACGGCTACTCGCTGGCGTTCGGCGACGGCGGCGGCCTCAACTGGGCGATCGGCGACCTGTCCAAGCTGTTCCTGGCCGGCATCACGCCGGCCAGTACCGCGGCGACCTTCACCCAGGGCGTGGTGATCCCCGAGTTCATTTTCGTCGCCTTCCAGCTGAGCTTCGCCGCCATCACCGTGGCGCTGATCGTCGGCGGCCTGGCCGAACGGGTGAAGTTCTCCGCGCTGCTGCTGTTCGGCGCGCTGTGGTTCACCTTCTCCTATCTGCCGATCGCCCACATGGTCTGGGCAAGCGGCGGCTACCTGTTCGCGAAGGGGGATCTCGATTTCGCGGGCGGCACCGTGGTGCACATCAACGCCGGCGTCGCCGCGCTGGTCGGCGCCATCGCGCTGGGCAAGCGCATCGGCCTCGGCCGCGACGCGATGCCGCCGCACAGCCTGCCGATGACCATGATCGGCGCCTCGCTCTTGTGGGTGGGCTGGTTCGGCTTCAACGCCGGCTCCAATCTCGAAGCCACCGGCGGCGCCGCGCTGGCCTTCATCAACACCATTCTCGCCACCGCCGCCGCGGGGCTCGCCTGGATGTTCGCCGAGTGGATGCTGCGCGGCAAACCTTCCATGCTGGGGGTCGCCTCGGGCGTGGTGGCGGGCCTGGTGGCGATCACCCCGGCGGCCGGCCTGGTCGGCCCGATGGGCGGCATCGTGCTCGGCGCGGTGGCCGGCGTGGTCTGCCTGTGGGGCGTCACCGGCCTGAAGAAGGCGCTGGGCTACGACGATTCGCTCGACGTGTTCGGCATTCACGGAATCGGCGGCATCATCGGCGCCATCGGCACCGGCGTCTTCGTCTCGCCGGCGCTGGGCGGCGTCGGCGTGGCCGACTACTCGATGGCGGGCCAGGTGGCGACGCAGGCCACCGGCGTGCTCATCACCGTCGCCTGGTCGGGCGTGGTCAGCCTGGTGCTGTTCAAGCTGATCGATCTGAGCATCGGCCTGCGCGTCAGCGAAGAACAGGAGCGCGAAGGCCTCGATACCGCCAGCCACGGCGAGCGGGCCTACACCCTCTGAATGCATTTCCTCGAAGGAAGCCGGGGCGCTCTGCGGGGCGCCTTTTTTTGCGCGCGTCAGACCGGCATGCCCCGTTCCGCACAAAGCTTGCCCAGCAGGCTTTTCAAGCCCTCGACTTGCGCTTCCAGGCGCGTCACCCTGGTCTCGATCGCGGCGATCCCGTCCATGGTTACGGCGGCGCTGGGCGCGGCCGCCGGGGACGCTGCGGCTGTCTCGGCGGCCGGTGCGCCGCTGAGCAGATGGGCCCAGCGATTCTCGCGCGAGCCTGGCTGGCGCGGCAACTCGACCACCATGGCGGCGTCGGGCCGTGCGGCCAGTTCCTGCAGAAAGGCGTCCGCCGCCGAGATGTCGGCGAACCGGTGCAGGCGTTCGCAGTTGATGCGCAGTTCGCCCACGGTCTGCGGGCCGCGCAGCATCAGCACGGTGAGCAGGGCGACGGCCTGGGAAGGCAGGCGCAGGGCTTTTTCCATGTTGTGGGCGTAGCGGGTGACGCGGCCGCCGCTGGATTCGACGACCAGGGCCGGCCCCTTGAGATTGTCGATGGCGGCCTGCACCTCGGCCTCGCTGGCTTCGATGACGGGATGACGGCTGGTTTTCTGGTTGCAGCCGGCCACCAGGGCATTGAGGGACAGCGGATAGGTATCGGGCACGGTGTGCTGCTTTTCGCAGAGCACGCCGAGGACGCGGGTTTCGAGCAGGGACAGGACGGGCAGGCGGGGAGCGGTCATGGAGGGCGCGGATGATGGCGGTTGCAGCATTATGCCCCGCCGCGATGGGCACGTTTGCCGGCGGCGCCAGGCGCCGGCTTGTTGTCGGGGTCGGCTCATCTATATTGGAGAAGTGGTACTGCATGGCGCGGGGCGGCCGCCGAGCCGTGCCGGCACGCCGGGCATCGGGTCCATGAAAATCCCGGAATGCACCCCGGCTTTTCGGGTGCCAGCCCGGCCCCATCAATGAAACCGGGCGGCGTCGTCGCGCTGCGTGGCCGGCAAGGGGCGGCGCGTTCCGCAGCGAGACTGCGCGCATCCATTGGCGGTATGCGAAATGACCCACATTATTTTTCAAGGAGCCGGACATGAGGGCAATGCAACGCACCACCCTGCTGTTCGCTCTCGCCGCGGCCCTGGCCATGCCGGCCGCAGCGAGAGCCGAGCACGAGCACGGCGATCGCCCGGATGCGGGCGCGGCGCAGGCCCGGGATGCGAGCGCGGCCGGCATGGCGTCCCTGCGCGAACGCATGGAGGAAATGCGCCGCACCGAGGACCCCGCCAAACGCATGCAGTTGATGGAAGAGCAGATGTCGCAGATGGACGCCGTGATGAAGGACATGCAGGCGTCCGGCCCCATGGCCGGCAAAAAACCGGGCGGCATGGGCATGATGGGCGGCCGGGATTGCATGGGCATGATGGGCCATGGCATGAAGGGCGGCATGGGACACGGCATGCACGGCGGCATGGGGATGACCGGCGACAGCGACACGATGGCCAGGCGCATGGACATGCTGGAAAAACGCCTGGACAGGCTGCAGCAGAGGATGCAGATGAACATGGACAAACCCTGAGGGCGCACTCCGCCGCCGATGCGGCTGGGGTGAAGGAGGCGGGATATGCTTGGCTTCGAGCACTACGGAATGGGGTGGGGAATGATGCTGGGTTGGTTCTTTCCCCTCCTGCTGCTTGTTCTGCTCGGCCTGTATGTCGTTCGCGGCCACGGCGATAAACCGAGGCGCACCGCACTGGACATTCTGGAAGAGCGCTATGCCCGCGGCGAGATCGATCGCGACGAATTCCTGAAACGGCGCGCCGACCTGATGCAATAAGCCTTGCCATGGACCACGTCCATCCCCCCCAGGCGGGCCCGGTCCGGCAGCCGCAGCCGGCGTCCGGAGAAACGATCTACACCTGTCCGATGCATCCGGAAATCCGCCAGCCGGCGCCGGGCGTGTGCCCCAAGTGCGGGATGGCCCTGGAGCCGCTGCAGCCCGCCATCGAGGACGAGGACAACCCTGAACTGAAGGATTTTCGCCGCCGTTTCCGGTGGACGCTGCCGCTGACGGCTGCGGTGACGATTCTGGCGATGGCCGGCCACCGCCTGGCATTGCCGGGCTTGCAATACCAGAACTGGATCGAGCTGGCCCTGGCGTCGCCCGTCGTCCTGTGGGCGGGCTGGCCGTTCTTCGTGCGCGGCGTCCGCTCGGTGGCGACGCGCAATCCCAACATGTGGACCCTGATCGGCGCGGGCACCGCTTCCGCCTATCTCTATAGCGTGGTGGCGACGCTGGCGCCGCAGGCTTTTCCGGTGTCCTTCGTGTCTCACGACGGCCGGGTCGGCGTGTATTTCGAAGCCGCGGCGGTGATCGTGTCGCTGACCCTGCTGGGTCAGATACTCGAACTGCGCGCGCGCGCCCAGACTTCGGCGGCGATCAAATCCCTGCTCGGCCTGGCGCCGAAGACGGCGCGGCGCATTCGTGCCGACGGCGGCGAGGAGGACGTCCCGCTGGCGCACGTCCATATCGGCGACCGGCTGCGGGTGCGGCCGGGCGAGAAGGTGCCGGTGGACGGCGCGGTCGAGGAAGGGGAGAGTGCGGTGGACGAGTCCATGCTGACCGGCGAGCCGATTCCGGTGTCCAAGCGGGCCGGCGACGCGCTGATCGGGGCGACGATCAACACCAGCGGCAGCCTCGTCATGCGCGCCGAGAAAATCGGCGCGGACACCGTGCTGTCGCAGATCGTGCAGATGGTGTCGCAGGCCCAGCGCTCGCGCGCGCCGATGCAGCGGCTGGCGGACGGCGTGGCGGGCTACTTCGTGGTGGCGGTCATGCTCATTGCCGTGGCGTCGTTTTTCGGTTGGGGATTGTTCGGTCCCCAGCCGAGCTGGGTCTACGGCCTCATCAATGCCGTGTCGGTGCTGATCATCGCCTGCCCCTGCGCGCTCGGGCTGGCGACCCCGATGTCGATCATGGTGGCCACCGGCAAGGCGGCCACCGCCGGCGTGCTGTTCCGCGACGCCGCCGCCATCGAAGGCTTGCGCACCATCGACACCCTCATCGTCGACAAGACCGGCACCCTCACCGAAGGCCGGCCGGCCTTCCATGCCGCCGTGGCGGCAGCGGGCTACACGGCGGACGAGGTGTTGCGCATCGCCGCCAGCCTCGACCAGGGCAGCGAGCACCCCCTGGCGCATGCCATCGTCGCGGAAGCGCGGCGGCGCCAGCTGGCGCTCGACCGGCCCGATGCATTCGAATCGGCGTCCGGCATCGGCGTGCGCGGCCAGGTGGCGGGCAGGACGGTCGCCCTCGGCAACACGGCGCTGATGGAGGACGAAAAAATCGACTGGCATGCGCTGGCGGACCGGGCCGAGGCGCTGCGCATTGAAGGCGCGAGCGTCATGTTTCTGGCAGTGGAGCGGCAGCTGGCCGGCCTCGTCGCCGTCTCCGACCCGCTCAAGGCGGCGACGCCGGAGGCGCTGGCGGGACTGCAGGCGGCCGGCATCCGGGTGATCATGGCGACCGGCGACGGGCTGACCACCGCCCGCGCGGTGGCGTCCCGCCTCGGCATCGACGAGGTGTACGGCGAGGTGAAGCCGCGCGACAAGGTCGAGCTGGTGGCTCGCCTGCAGCGGGAAGGGCGCAAAGTGGCCATGGCGGGCGACGGCATCAACGACGCCCCGGCGCTGGCCCGCGCCGATATCGGCATCGCCATGGGTACCGGCACCGACGTGGCGATGCACAGCGCCCAGATCACCCTGGTCAAGGGCGACCTGCGCGGCATCCTGCGGGCGCGCGCGCTATGCGCCGCCACCGTCGGCAACATGCATCAGAACCTGGTTTTCGCCTTCCTCTACAACGCGCTCGGCGTGCCGCTGGCGGCCGGATTGCTGTATCCCTTCACCGGGATGCTGCTGTCCCCGCTGATCGCTGCCCTGGCCATGAGTTTCAGCTCGGTTTCCGTTGTTTTCAACGCGCTGCGGCTGCGCCGGGCACGGATCTGATTGCGCGCCCTTTTTAATTGGGTGGCTTTTCGGTAGGCTTCGCGCTGATTCCACGAAAACCGGCCCCATGCATTTCACCCCCGCAACCTTCCGCGCCTGGCCGACCAAGCGCATCACCCTGCTCGGCATGTCCGGCGTCGGCAAGACGCACATCTCGTCGATGCTGCGCGGCCACGACTGGTTCCATTTTTCCGGCGACTACCGCATCGGTACGCGCTATCTCGACGAGCCCATACTCGACCTGATCAAACAGCAGGCGATGCAGGTGCCGTTTCTGTGCGACCTGTTGCGGCGCGACTGGATCGACATCAAGAACAACATCAAGATCCACGATCTCGGGCCGGTGCTGACCTTCGTCGGCAAGCTCGGCGGGCCGGCGTGGGGCGGGCTCTCGCTGGACGAGTTCACGCGCCGCCAGGCGGCCTACCGCGAGGCCGAGATCGCGGCGATGAAGGACGTGCCGGGCTTCATCCGCAAGGGCCAGGAAATCTACGGCTATCCGCACTTCGTCAACGACGTCGGCGGCAGCCTGTGCGAGCTGGACGAGCCCGGCGTGATCGAACTCCTGGCGGAGCACACGCTGATCCTCTACATCCAGACCACCACCCGCGAAGAGGAGGACACGCTGATCAAGCGCGCGCAGTCCGACCCCAAGCCGCTGTATTTCCGCCCGGCTTTCCTGGCCGAGCACCTGCCGCTCTACCTCAGGGAAAAAGGCCTCGAATTCGTGGCCGAGATCGAGCCGGACGATTTCGCGCGCTGGGTGTTCCCGCGCCTGTTCCACTCGCGCATCCCGCGCTACGAGGCGATCGCCCGGCCGCACGGCTACACGGTGACCTCGCAGGAGGTGGCGCAGGTGCGCGACGAACGCGATTTCCTGGCGCTGCTGGAAACCGCGATTGCCAGGAAGGGTGAGGCGTCAGGCGTGAGGCGCGAGGCGTAATCATGCCGCTGGTCGCGCATAACGCCCTGCCCACTTTCGAGCGCCTGCGCCGCGACGGCATGACGGTGCTGGAGACGGGCCGCGCGGCCCAGCAGGAAATCCGCGAACTGCACGTCGGCCTCCTCAACATGATGCCGGACGCCGCGCTGGAGGCGACCGAGCGGCAGTTCTACCGGCTGGTCGGCGAATCCAACCCGATCGCGCAGTTCTACATGCATCCCTTCACCCTGCCGACGCTGCCGCGCGGCGAGGCGGCGCAGGCGCATATCGCGCAGTTTTACGAAAGCTTCGACGCCATCCGCGCCGCCGGGCTGGATGCGCTCATCATCACCGGCGCCAACGTCAGCCATGCCAACCTCGCCGACGAGCCGTTCTGGAAGCCGCTGATCGAAGTGATCGACTGGGCCTGGGACAACGTCACCTCGACCCTGTGCTCCTGCCTCGCCACCCATGCGGTAATGCAGTTCCGCCACGGCCAGGCGCGAGTGAAGCAGCCGCAGAAGATCTGGGGCGTGTTCGAGCATCGCGTCACCGACAGCCGCCACCCGCTGGTGGCCGACGTCAACACCCGCTTCGACGTGCCGCATTCGCGCTGGAACGACGTTTCGCGTGCGCAATTCGAGGCGGCGGGGGTCAAGGTGCTGGTCGAAAGCGCGGAAGCGGGCGTGCATCTGGCGGTGAGCCATGACGGCCTGCGCACCGTGTTTTTTCAGGGGCACCCCGAATACGACACCATTTCCCTGTTGAAGGAATACAAGCGCGATCTGCTGCTCGCCGCCGCCGGCAAGCTGCCGGCGTTGCCGCCGTTTCCGGTGCGCTATTTCGACCGCCAGGCACAGGCGCTGCTGGACGAGTTCGGCAGCCGCATGCAGGCGGGCGAGACGCTGGCTTTCCCCGAAGCGCGCCTGCTGCCGCTGCTCGACAACACCTGGCACGACACCGCCGAGGCAGTGGTCGGCAACTGGATCGGCTGCGTCTACCAGGTCACCCACCGCGAACGCAGCCTGCCTTTCATGCCGGGCATCGATCCCGATAATCCGCTGGGCCTGGAGTGACCGAAGCCCGCGCGCACTTTGACGAGGCACAGGGCGCGCTGATCGCCAGCGGTGCCTGGCATGCCGAGGCCGCGCCGGTCTTGCCCGGGCTCGGCGGCAAGACGGTGCGTGTCCTCGACGGCGCCGGCATCACTCGGCTCGATACCAACGGCGCCTGGCTGCTACTGGCCGCCGCCCGCCCGCAGGCCGGCGACCCGCTGCCCGAGTTGCGCGCGTTCCGGCCGCAGCATCTGGCTGTGCTGCAACTGGTGGCGCAGCACAGCGCGGCTAGCGCCGCGCAGGCCGCGCCGCGCCGCGAAGGCGTGCTCGAGGTTGCCGGGCGCGGCACGCTGGCGATGGCGGGGCATGTCGTCGGCCTGCTCGATTTCATCGGCCGCCTGTCCGTCGAGCTGACGGCGTTGATGGGCCAGCCGGGGCGCTGGCGCTGGCGCGAATTCGGCGCCCAGGTGAGTTCGGTGTTCGTCGGCGCGATTCCCATCGTGGCCGGCATGCTGTTCCTGCTCGGCGTGGTGTTCGCCTACCTGCTGGGGGACCAGGCGCAGCAATACGGCGCCAACATCTTCGTCGTCGACGGCCTGCTGCTGGCGATCCTGCGCGAAATCTCGCCGGTCATCGTTGCCATCCTGGTTGCCGGACGCACCGGCGCGGCCATCACCGCGCAGATCGGCACCATGAAAATCACCGAGGAAATCGACGCCATCGCCACGCTCGGCCTGTCGCCGCTGGCGGTGCTGGTGATTCCGCGCACGATCGCCCTGCTGCTCGCGATGCCGCTGCTGGTCTTCATCGGCGACATCGCCGGCATTGCCGGCGGCATGCTGATCGCGCAGGAACAGCTGGATATCTCGTATCACATGTTCATGGACCGCCTGGCCGACGTGATCCTGCTGAAAACCTTGCTGGTGGGCCTGGGCAAGGCGCCGGTGTTTGCTCTTTTCATCGCGCTGATCGCCTGCCGCATGGGGCTTTCGGTCACCCGCGACGCCCGCAGCGTCGGCGCCAACACCACGTCCACCGTGGTGCAGAGCCTGGTCGCCATCATCATCCTCAACGCCATTTTCGCCGTCATGTTCGTGAAGCTGGAAATCTGATGGCCGCACCCGTCATCGACGTCCGCGATGTCGCCACCACGCTGGGCGGGCACAGCATCCACCGCGGCCTCAGCCTGTCGGTGGCGCGCGGCGAGGTGGTCGCGCTGATCGGCGGCAGCGGCACCGGAAAATCGGTATTGCTGCGCGAGATGGTCGGCCTGCTGCGGCCGCAGGCGGGCCGCATCGAGCTGTTCGGGCAGTCGGTGTGGGACGCGACGCCTGCGCAGATGAATGCGCTGCGCCGGCGCTTCGGCGTGCTGTTCCAGGATGGCGCGCTGTTTTCCTCCCTCAGCGTGGAGGACAACGTCGCCACCCCGCTGTTCGAGCACACCGGCCTGCCGCACGCCACCTGCCGCCAGCTCGCCCGCCTGAAACTCGCGCTGGCCGGGCTGCCGCCGGACGCCGCCGGGAAGCGCCCGAGCGAGCTGTCCGGCGGCATGCGCAAGCGGGTGGCGCTGGCGCGCGCCCTGGCGCTCGATCCCGAGTTGCTGTTCCTCGACGAGCCGACTTCCGGGCTCGACCCGATTTCGGCGCGCGCGTTCGACTCGCTGATCCGGCTGCTGGCCGACAGCCTCGGGCTCACCGTATTCCTCGTCACCCACGACTTGGATACACTGTTTTCGATTATCGATCGCGTCATCGTGCTGTCGAATGGCCGCGTGCTCGGCAGCGGAACGCTGGCCGAACTGAAGCACATCGACGATCCGTGGCTGCGCGATTATTTCGCCGCACGGGCGCCGAACGGAGAAACCGCGCATGGAAACTGAAGGTCGCTATACCCTGGTCGGCACGCTGGTGCTGGCGGTGATCGCGCTGATGACGCTGGCCATCGTGTGGCTGGCGGGGGCGGCGGACCGGATCGCGTATCAGACTTACACCATCTATTTCAAGCAGCAGTCGCTCGACGGCCTGGCGGTCGGCAGCCCGGTGAAAATGCGCGGCATCAAGGTGGGCGTGGTCGACGGCTACCGTTTTGCCAAAGGCGGCGACGAGGCCGTCAGCGTCACCGCGCGCGTCGACGAAGGGGTGCCGGTGCACGCCGGCGCCGCGGCCTACATCAAGCGCAATCTGGTCACCGGCATCGCCGCCGTCGAAATCAACAACGGCCCGAGCGACAGCGCCCTGCTGCGCGAGATTCCTCCGGGCGAGCGCTATCCGGTCATCGCCGAGGGCAGCTCCGACATCGACAAGGTCGCCACCGCCGTCTCGCGGCTGGCGCTCAACGGCGCGCAGGTGCTGGAAAAAATGAACACGCTGCTGTCGGAAGACAACCAGCATGCCATCAGCCAGATGCTCGCCAACCTCAACGAGCTGTCCGGCCATCTCGCCGCCAACAGGCAGAGCCTCGACGCCGTGGTGCAGGGCATCCGCGACGCCGCCGACGAATTCCGCTTCGCCGGCGCCAGCATCGGCCAGGCCGCCACCCGTGCCGAAGGCAGCATCGTCGGCGTCGGCAACAACGCCGACGCCGCATTGACGGAAGCCAGGGTCGCGCTGGAAAAGCTGCAACGCGACGCCAGCCTGATTTCCGGACAAATCCAGCAGCTCACCGAAGCAGGCACGCTGGAAATGACCAATGTCAGCCGCGATGTGCGCACCAGCGCCGAGGCGCTCACCACCGCCGGGCAACGCCTGTCCAACCCGCGCGCCATCCTGTTCGGCCCGGTCCAGCAGCAGCTCGGCCCCGGAGAAAAACTGCCATGAAACGATTTCTCGCGCCGACCGCGTTCGCGCTCGTGCTGACAGGCTGCGTCAATTTCGGCGAACAGCCCAATGCCCCCGCAATGGTGTATTACGTGCTGGACGACCCTGTCCCTGCGCCCGCAGCCGCATCGGTCCGCGCCGCCGCTCCCGCCCTGCTGGTGCTCGACACCGCCACCGGCAGTTTTTACGACACCGACCAGCTGGTGTTCAGCCGCAGCGCCGGCACCCGCGGCCAGTACCAGTATGCGCGCTGGACCGAGCGCCCCGGCAAGCGCTTCGCCGATCTCCTGCGGGCGCGGCTCGATCGCCAGGGCGCCTGGCAGGTCAGCGCCGCCGGCGGCTATGTACGCGGCGATGTGCTGCTGGATACGGTATTGATGGAGTTCTATCACGATGCCGCCAGCGCGCCGGGGCTGGTGCGGCTGGCGCTGCGCGCCGAACTGGTCGACCTGAAGCAGCGCAAGCTGCTGGGGCGGCGGGTCTTCGAACAGCGGGTGCCGGTATCGACCTACGACGCCGCCGGCGCCGCCGCCGCCTCCAGCCTGGCCGTCAGCCGTGCGCTCGACGACCTGAGCGCCTGGCTCGCCACGTTTCAATAAGCGCCTACAATTCGGATTGCATTGCCCACAATAAGAGGAGAGTCACCATGAAACGCCTGCTTGCCGCCTTGTGCCTGAGCGCCATCGCCGTTGCCGCCCATGCCGAAATCTCGCAGAAATTCGGCCCGCTCGAAATTCACTACAACGCACTCACCACCGACGATCTGCTGCCCGAGGTTGCGCGCGCCTACAAGATCGAGCGCAGCAAGACGCGCGGCCTGGTGACGATGTCGGTGCTGAAGCAGAACAAGGTTGGCGTGCCGACGCCGGTTGCGGCCAAGATCGCCGTCTATGCCACCAATCTCAACCAGCAGCTGGCCCACGTGACCATGCGCGAAATCAAGGAAGGCACTGCCATTTACTACCTTGGCGAATTCCGGGTCAGCCCGCCGGACACCCTGAAATTCACCGCCAGCGTCGAAGTGGCCGGCGAGCCCAAGCGTGAAATGGTGTTCGAGCAGAAGTTCTACAAGTAAACCCGGCCACCCCGCAGCCCCGCCAGCCGGGGCTGTTTTTTTGCGTATTGGTGCAGGCGCCCCGGTCAGGGGTTTGGGAAGGCCGAACGGAGCAGCGCCAGTAGGCCCCATGCGCCGAAACCCGCCACCGTCAGGCCGGCGGCACGGCGCACCCAGCGCTGCTGCATGAAAGGCTGGAGTTGCCGCGCGAACAGCCCCATCCCCAGCAGGTTCGGCAGCGTGCCGAGACCGAATGCCAGCATCAGCGCCGCGCCGGAGGTGGCGCTGCCGGCCGCCAGCGCCGACACCAGCACCGAGTAGACCAGCCCGCACGGCAGCCAGCCCCAGGCCATGCCCGCCAGCACCGCCTGCGGCAGCGACTGCACCGGCAGCAGTTTCTGGAACAGCGGCTTCACCTTCTTCCACAGCGCGCCGCCCGCGCGCTCGAACACCAGCACCCATTGATTGAAGCCGGCCAGGTACAGTCCGAGCAGGATCATCACCCACTGCGCCAGCACGAACAGCGCGGTCTGCACCGGCACGAATCCGCTCAGCTTCAGCGTGGCGCCCAGCGCACCGGCCAGCGCGCCGAACAGCACGTAGGACGACAGCCGCCCCAGGTTGTAGGCCAGATGCAGGCGGAACGGCGGCGTGCTGCCGTCGGCGCGGAAGGAAAACGCCGCGACGATGCCGCCGCACATGCCGACGCAATGTACCCCGCCGAGAAGACCGGCGAGCAGGGCGGCGAGGAGGGAGAATTCGATCATGGTTGCTTATGGTCGCGGGAGACCAGCCAGACCAGCAGCAAAACCGGCACCCCGATCAGCGCGGTTCCGGTGAAGAAGTTTGCCCAGCCATATGCATCGACGAACTCGCCGGAAAAGCCCGCGATGAACTTGGGCAGCAGCAGCATCACCGAGGTGAACAGCGCGTACTGGGTGGCCGAGTAGGCCTGGTTGACGAGGCTCGACAGATAGGCGACGAAGGCGCTCGAGGCGATGCCGGCGGAGAGGTTGTCCGCCGACACCGTGAACACCAGCGCGCCGACGTCGTGGCCGCGCCCGGCCAGCCACACGAACAGCAGATTGGTTGCCGCCGACAGCACCGCGCCGAGGAACAGCGTGCGCATCACGCCCAGGCGCATCACCAGCAGGCCGCCGAGCCCCGCGCCGACGATGGTCATGATCACGCCGTACACCTTGGAGACGGTCGCCACCTCGTCCTTGGTGAAGCCCATTTCCTGGTAGAAGGGATTGCTCATCACCCCCATCACCACGTCGGAGATGCGATACACGGCGATCAGCGCCAGCATCAGCAGCGCCTGCCACTTGTAGCGCTGGATAAAGTCGACGAAGGGCGACAGCACCGCGCTGTACAGCCATGCCGCTGCGGTCAGCAGCCAGCCGCGCAATCCGGCGGCGGCGAATTTCGCGCGCGCATGCGCCTCGCGCGCGCTGGTTTCGGTGGAAACCTTCTTTTCCGGCTCGCGGATGATCAGCGTGGTCAATATTCCGACCGCCATCAGCGCGGCCATCGCCGTGTACGCCACCTGCCAGGGGCGGAAGTCGTAGGTCGCCTCGGACGGATCGACGCTCGCCGCGATCCACAGCACACCCGCGCCGGCGGTGATCATCGCGATGCGGTAGCCCGCCTGGTAGGTCGCCGCCATCGCCCCCTGCTTCTCGGTTTCCACCGCCTCGATGCGGTAGGCGTCGAGCGCGATGTCCTGCGTCGCCGAGGCGAAGGCGAGTGCCAGCGCGAAGAACACCGTGTGCGCCAGGTTCACGACCGGATCGGTGTTGGCCATCCCCAGCAGCGCCAGCGCGATGCACACCTGCGACAGCAGCAGCCACGCGCGGCGCCGGCCCAGGGTTCGGGTCAAGAGCGGCAGCGGCAGGCGGTCGACCAGCGGCGACCACAGGAACTTGAAGCCGTATGCCAGCCCCACCCACGACAGATGTCCGATGGTCGCGCGCGCGATGCCCGCTTCCGACAGCCAGAACGACAGCGTGCCCAGCACCAATAACAAAGGCAGCCCGGCCGAGAAACCGAGGAACAGCATGCCGACGACGCGGGGGTGGGTGTAGACCTTGAGGGCATTGAGCCAGGGGTGGGCGCGAAGCGTCATGGGCCGTAATCGTAATCGACAATCAACGGCGCATGGTCGGAGAAGCGCTGGTCCTTGTAGACGCTGGCAGAGGTGGCTTTGGCGGCGATGCCGGGGGTGGCGATCTGGTAGTCGATGCGCCAGCCGACGTTCTTGGCCCAGGCCTGGCCGCGGTTGCTCCACCAGGTGTAGGCCTCGCCGGTGTGCTCCGGGTAAAGCGTGCGGTAGACGTCGACCCAGCCGAGCTCGTCGAACAGGCGGGTCATCCAGGCGCGCTCCTCGGGCAGGAAGCCGGAGTTCTTCTGGTTGGATTTCCAGTTCTTCAGGTCAACCTCTTTGTGGGCGATGTTCCAGTCGCCGCAGACGACGATTTCGCGGCCGGACTTCATCAGCGCTTCGAGGTGCGGGAAGAAGGCGTCGAGAAAGCGGAACTTGGCCTGCTGGCGTTCCTCGGAACTCGACCCGGAGGGCTGGTAGAGCGAAATGACGGCAAGCTTGCCGTAATCCGCTTCGATGTAGCGCCCCTCGGCATCGAATTCGGGCACGCCGAGGCCTTCGACGATCCTCTGCGGCGCCTGGCGAGTGTAGACGCCGACGCCGCTGTAGCCCTTCTTCTCGGCGTAGTGGAAGGCGCCGCTCAGGCCGTCGCACTGGATGAATTCAGGTTTGAGGTCGGCGGCCTGCGCCTTCAGCTCCTGCACGCAGACGACGTCGGCGTTCTGCGTGGGCAGCCAGTCGAAAAAGCCCTTGGTGGCGGCGGAGCGGATGCCGTTGAGGTTGGCCGATATAATTCGCATTGCGTTTTTATTCAAGAAAAGTCAGGAAATGTCCGATTACAAAGCCGAGTTTTTGGAATTCGCCATTGCGTCGCAGGTGTTGTGTTTCGGCGAGTTCAAGACCAAGGCGGGGCGCATGAGCCCCTATTTTTTCAATGCGGGGCTGTTCAACGACGGCGACAAGCTGAAACGGCTGGGCGAATTTTACGCGAAAGCCATCGTCGACTCCGGCATCGCCTTCGACGTGCTGTTCGGACCGGCCTACAAGGGGATCCCGCTGGCGGCGAGCATCGCGATCGCGCTGGCGGGGATGGGCAGGAACGTGCCGTACGCCTACAACCGCAAGGAGGCCAAGGATCACGGCGAGGGCGGCACGGTGGTCGGTGCGACGCTCACGGGACGCGTGCTGATCGTCGACGACGTGATCTCGGCGGGCACCTCGGTGCGCGAGTCGGTGGACCTGATCCGTGCCTCGGGCGCCGAGCCGGCCGGGGTGGTGATCGCGCTGGACCGCATGGAACGGGGCACCGGCGAGAAGTCGGCGGTGCAGGAAGTACGCGAACAATATGGCATTCCGGTGGTGGCGGTGGTCACCCTGGACAACCTGGTGGAGTTTCTGGAACGTGATGCGAAGCGACAAACCGAATTACAGGCCGTGGCGGCTTACCGGGAGAAATACGGCGTTTAGCGCACTGGCGGTTGCCGTGCTGCTGGCCGCGGGCACCGCGCAGGCGGCGATGTACCGCTGGGTGGACGGCAACGGCCGCGTGCATTACAGCGACACCCTGCCGCCGAGCTACCAGAAAAGCGGCGCTGCCGAGATGAACAAGCAGGGCAGCATCATCAGACGCACCCAGTCGGAGGCGGAGCGCCGCGCCGAAGCCGAGCGCCTGTCCGAGCAAAAACGCCTCCAGCAGGAGCAGCAAAAACAGTCGCAGCTCGACCGCGCGCTGACCTCAACTTACACCACCGAAGCGGAAATCGACCTGGCGCGCGACCGTGCGCTGGAACACCACAAGCTGGCGATCAAGGGCGCTGAAATCCGCGGCAAGGCGGTGGAAGCGAATCTGGCCGATCTGAGGGCGCGCATCGCCAAGATCGAGCAGGCAGGCCGCAAGGTGGGAACGGGTCTGACGGAGCAGCTGGAGCAGGCCACCCGGGAGCAGCAGGAATTGAAGCGCACCATCCAGAGCAACGAGGAGGCGATGGAGAAGGTGCGCGGAAAATATGCGGCCGACAAGGCGCGCTTCGTCGAACTGTCGGGCAAGCAGTAAGGAACGGAAGCGGGAAAGCGGCCCGGCCGGACATCCGGCCGGGCCGCTTTTTTCAATTCTGCAGTTTGGCTTTCAGCAGTTCGTTGACCTGCGCCGGGTTGGCCTTGCCGCGGCTGGCTTTCATCACCTGGCCGACCAGCGCGTTGAAGGCCTTTTCCTTGCCGGAGCGGAATTCCTCGACCGACTTCGGGTTGGCGGCCAGCACCTCGTCGACGATCTTCTCCAGCTCGCCGGAATCCGACATCTGCCTGAGGCCGCGCGCGTCGATGATGGCGTCGACCTCGCCGGCGCCTTCCCACAGCCCTTCGAACACCTGCTTGGCGAGCTTGCCAGACAGCGTGCCGTCCTGGATGCGCACGATCAGCGCGCCGAGTTGGGCGGCGGTAACCGGGCTCGCCGCGATGTCGAGCTCGGCCTTGTTCAGCGCGGCCGAGAGTTCGCCCATCACCCAGTTGGCGGCGAGCTTGCCCTGGCCGCAGGCTTTTGCAACCGCCTCGAAGTAGTCGGCGAGCGCGCGCGAGCCGGTAAGCACCGCCGCGTCGTAGGCCGACACGCCGTAGCCGCTCTGGAAGCGCGCCTGCATCGCGGCGGGCAGTTCGGGCAGCGCGGCGCGCACCGCCTCGATCCAGTCCTCGCCGAGCTTCACCGGCAGCAGGTCGGGGTCGGGGAAGTAGCGGTAGTCGTGCGCGTCTTCCTTGCTGCGCATCATGCGCGTCTCGCCGCTGTCGGGGTCGAACAGCACCGTGGCCTGCTCGATGCGGCCGCCGTCCTCCAGCGTCTCGATCTGCCAGCGCACTTCGTAGTCGATCGCCTGCTGCAGGAAGCGGAAGGAGTTGAGGTTCTTGATTTCGCGGCGGGTGCCGAATTCGGCCTGCCCGAGCGGGCGCACCGAGACGTTGGCGTCGACGCGGAAGCTGCCTTCCTGCATGTTGCCGTCGCAGATGCCGATCCAGGTCACCAGCGTGTGCAGCGCGCGCGCGTAGGCTACCGCCTCGGCGGAAGAGCGCATCTCCGGCTCGGAGACGATCTCCAGCAGCGGCGTGCCGGCGCGGTTGAGGTCGATCCCGGTCATGCCGTGGAAATCCTCGTGCAGTGATTTGCCGGCGTCTTCCTCCATGTGGGCGCGGGTGAGGTGGATGGTTTTTTCTTCGCCATCCACCACGATCTTCAGCGCGCCGCCCTCGACGATGGGCTTCGCCAGCTGGCTGATCTGGTAGCCCTTGGGCAGGTCGGGATAGAAGTAGTTCTTGCGGTCGAACACGTTGACGCGGTTGAGCGTGGCGCCGATGGCGAGACCAAATTTGATGGCGCATTCCACCGCGCCCTTGTTCAGTACCGGCAGCACGCCAGGCAGCGCGATGTCGACCGCGGAGGCATGGGTGTTGGGCGCGGCGCCGAAGGCGGTGCTGCTGCCGGAAAAGATCTTGGATTGGGTGGCGAGCTGGGTGTGGACCTCCAGCCCGATGACGGTCTCCCACTTCATAAATGGAACCTCGTGAGGAGTGAGGGGTGAGGGGTAAGGAGCAAGGCCCAGGACAAGGTCATCATCATCGCCTAACGCCTCTCGCCTGACGCCTCACCCAGCGGCGGCAGCCGCTTGTGCCAGTCGGTGACGCGCTGGTACTGGTGGGCGACGTTGAGCATCTTCGCCTCGGAAAAATAGTTGCCGACCAGCTGCAGGCCGATCGGCAGGCCCTGGCTGTCGAAGCCGCAGGGCAAGCTCATGCCGGGCAGGCCGGCGAGGTTGGCGGGAATGGTGTAGAGGTCGTTCAGATACATCTCCACCGGATCGTCCGACTTTTCGCCCAGCCTGAACGCGGTGCCGGGCGCGGTGGGGCCGAGGATGACATCGCAGGCCTCGAACGCCGCGCTGAAGTCGTCGGCGATGAGGCGGCGGATTTTCTGTGCCTGCAGGTAGTAGGCGTCGTAATAGCCGTGACTCAGGACATAGGCGCCGATCAGGATGCGGCGCTTGACCTCGGCGCCGAAGCCCTGCGCGCGGGTCTTGCAGTACATGTCGTCGAGGCTGGCGTAGTCCGGGGCGCGGTAGCCGTAGCGCACGCCGTCGAAGCGCGACAGGTTGGACGAGGCCTCGGCCGGCGCCAGCACGTAATAGACGGGGATCGCCAGTTGCGAGTTGGCAAGCGAGATCTCGACCGGAGTGGCGCCGAGCTTCTTCAGCTCGGTGACCGCCGCCTCGACCGCGGCGGCGACTTCGCTGTTGAGGCCCTCGGCGAAGAACTCCTTCGGCAGGCCGACGCGCAGGCCGGAGAGCGGCTTGTCCAGGTCGCGCGCGTAGTCTTCCTTATCGCGTTCCAGGCTGGTCGAGTCGTTGGGGTCGAAGCCGGTCATCACGTTCAAGAGCAGCGCGCAGTCCTCGGCCGACGGCGCCATCGGCCCGGCCTGGTCGAGGCTGGAGGCGAAGGCGATCATGCCGAAGCGCGACACCAGGCCGTAGGTGGGTTTGAGGCCGGTGATGCCGGTGAACGCCGCCGGCTGGCGGATCGAGCCGCCGGTGTCGGTGCCGGTGGCGGCCGGCGCCATGCGCGCGGCGACGCACGCTGCTGCGCCGCCGGACGAGCCGCCCGGCACGCGGGCGGTATCCCACGGGTTCTTCACTGCGCCATAGAAGCTGGTCTCGTTCGACGAGCCCATGGCGAATTCGTCCATGTTGGTCTTGCCCAGGCTCGGCATGCCGGCGGCCTTGAAGCGCTGGATCACGTGGGCGTCGTAGGGCGCGACGAAGTTGGACAGCATCTTCGAGCCGCAAGTGGTGAGCCAGCCGTCGGTGCAGAAGATGTCCTTGTGGGCGATCGGCACGCCGGTGAGCGGGCCGTTCTTCCCGGCGGCGATGAGGGCGTCGGCGGCGGCCGCTTCGGCCAGGGTTTTTTCGGCGTCGACCGTGATGAAGGCATTGATCGAGGGATTCAACGCGGCGATGCGGTCGAGGTAGGTCTGCGCCAGTTCGCGACTGGAAACCTGCTTCGCCGCGAGCTGCGCGGCGAGCGCGGAAAGAGAGAATTCGGACATGGCTTATTCGATGACTTTGGGCACGAGATAGAGGCCGTTCTCGACCGCCGGGGCGATGGCCTGGAAGGCGGCATGGCGGTCGGTTTCGGTCACCGCGTCGTCGCGCAGGCGCTGATGGACCTCCTGCGCGTGCGCCATCGGGCCGACGCCGCTTGTGTCCACCGCCTGCATGGCGGCGATGAGGTCGAAAATGCTGTTGAGCTGGGCCTGCGTGGCCTGCGCCTCGACATCGCTGATTTCTATGCGCGCAAGGCGGGCGATGCGCTTGACGTCGTCCGGGCTGAGGGACATGGAAGCACCTGGTGACTTACGGGAACGAAGCCCGTTAGGGTATCATAGGCCCCTTGTTTTTTCTGCCCTTTCGCCCGCCTGTGCGGGTGCAGCCGCCACCATGTTCAAGTTCCTGACCAGCTATTTTTCCACCGATCTGGCGATCGACCTCGGCACTGCCAACACGCTGATCTACGTGCGCGACCGCGGCATCGTGCTGGATGAGCCCTCGGTGGTGTCGATCCGCACCGATGCGGCGGGCAGCGGCAAGAAAAGCGTGCAGGCGGTGGGCGCGGAAGCCAAACAGATGCTGGGCCGCACGCCGGGCAACCTGCAGGCGATCCGGCCGATGAAGGACGGCGTGATAGCCGACTTCACCGTCACCGAGCAGATGCTCAAGTACTTCATCAAGAAGGTGCATGACACCCGCATGCTGCGTCCCAGCCCGCGCATCATCATCTGCGTGCCGTGCGGTTCGACCCAGGTGGAGCGCCGCGCGATCCGCGAATCGGCAATCGGCGCCGGCGCGCGGCAAGTCTATCTGATCGAGGAGCCGATGGCGGCGGCGATCGGCGCCGGCATGCCGGTGGCCGACGCCACCGGCTCGATGGTGGTCGACATCGGCGGCGGCACCACCGAGGTCGGCGTGATTTCGCTCGGCGGCGTGGTCTACGCCAACTCGGTGCGCGTCGGCGGCGACCGCATGGACGAAGCCATCATCAGCTATATCCGCCGCAACTACGGCATGCTGATCGGCGAGGCGACGGCCGAGCTGATCAAGAAAAAAATGGGCTCGGCCTTTCCCGGCGCCGAAGTGCTGGAAATGGAAGTCAAGGGCCGCAGCCTGGCCGAAGGCGTGCCGCGCAGCTTCAATGTGTCGTCCAACGAAATCCTCGAGGCGCTGACCGAGCCGCTCAATGCCATCGTCAGCGCGGTCAAGCAGGCGCTGGAACAGACCCCGCCGGAACTGGGCGCCGATATCGCCGAGCGCGGCATGGTGCTGACCGGCGGCGGCGCGCTGCTGCGCGACCTTGACCGCCTGCTGATGGAAGAAACCGGCCTGCCGGTGATCGTCGCCGACGATCCGCTGACCTGCGTGGTGCGCGGTTCCGGCCGCGCGCTGGAAGAGATGGACAAGCTGGCATCGGTGTTCACCAACGAGTGAACGTGGCGGCGCGGCATCCCGGGGTGTAAGCGATGGCGACGCCGGGTCAGCTCATGTTCGCCCGCCGGCTGGGGCCGACGGCACGCCTGTTGATCTGGCTGCTGGTTGGCGCGAGCTGCGTGGTGCTCGATAGCCGCTATCGCGCGCTCGAAGGCGTGCGCAGCGGATTTTCGCTGTTGCTGCAGCCGGTGCGCGAAGCCATGCGCGCCCCCGCCGCGGTCGCTGCCGAACTCGGCGGATTCTTTACCCGCCACCGCCTCCTGCAAAAAGAGCGCGATACGCTGCTGGCCGAGCGGGCGCGGCTGATCGCCGGCGTGAATGCGGCGCGGGATCTGGCGCGCGAAAACGCCGAATTGCGCGCCCTGATGCAACTGCAAGCCCGCCCCGGGCAGCAGATGGTGCGGGCCGCCTCGCTGTATCAGGGACACGACTGGTTCTCCCAGCGCATCACGCTGGATCTCGGCGCCGGAGCGGGACTGCGCAGCGGGCTGCCGGTGATCGACACCATCGGGCTGGTGGGACAGGTGAGCCGGGTTTTTCCCGGCGCGAGCGAAGTCACGCTGGTGAGCAATCCGGACCAGCTGACGCCGGTGTTCGTCGAGCGCACCGGCCAGCGCGGGCTGGCCGCCGGCAGCGGGCACGGCCAGATGGAGCTGCGCTACATGCCCACCCAGACCGATATCCGGCCCGGCGACCGTCTGCTGACATCGGGCATCGACCGGGTGTACCCGGCCGGCATCCCGGTGGCGCGCGTGAGCCGGGTTTCCCGTTCGCAATCCAGCCCCTACCTGCGGGTGGAATGCCTGCCGTTGGCGGGCCTCGACCGTTCCCGGGCCGTGCTGATACTCATCGCCGAACCGCGGGCGACCCAACCATGAACGCGGCGCCCCAAACTGTTGGCGGCTGGCGCCGCATCCTTGGCAGCCTGGCCCTGGCGGTGCTGCTGGAGCAGCTGCCGTGGTCGGGCTGGGCGCTGGCTTTGCGGCCGGATTTCGTGCTGGTCGGCGTGCTGTTCTGGGCCTTGCATCAGCCTGCCCGCATCGGCTTCGGAACGGCATTCTTTCTCGGCCTGCTGGCCGACTTTCAGGACGGCGCGGTGTTCGGCCAGCACGCCATCGCCTATGCGATCGGCGTCTATCTGGTGCTGTTCCTGCGTCTGCGGCTGCTGCAGTTCGATCCGTTCCGGCAGGCGGCACAGCTGTTTCCCATCCTGCTGACGGTGCAGCTGGCGGTGCTCTTGGTTGGCTGGCTGGCGGTCAATCCGCCGACCGGGCTGGTGATCCTGCTGCCGATTCTGAGCAGCACCCTGCTGTGGTATCTGATCGCCGGGTTTGTGCGCCTGTGGCACGGCAAGGGCCTGCGGGGCCAGGCATGAGCCTGGCGCAAGCCCGCCGGCAGCGCCGCAACGCGTGCGGCGAGGAAAGCCGGACATGCTCATAGCGCCGCAGATCAAGAATCTGGACCGCGAACTGGCCCGCTTTCACGGGCGCCTGAAAGCGGGCGCGGCGTTCGTCGTGCTGCTGGCGACCGCGCTGCTGGCGCGTGCGTTTTATCTGCAGATCGTGCAGCACGATCACTACATCCAGCGCGCCGAAAGCAACCGTATTTCGCTGGTGCCCGCTGCGCCCAACCGCGGCTTGATCCTGGACCGCAACGATCGCATCCTGGCGGAAAACTATTCGGCTTACACGCTGGAACTGGCGCGGGCGCAGACCCATGATCTGGAGGCCACGCTGGCCATGGTCGGCCAGCTGATCGAGATTACGCCGGGGCAATTGCGGCGTTTCCGGCGCCTGCTCGCCGAATCGCACGAGTTCGAGACCGTGCCGCTGAAAAGCAAGCTGACCGACGAGGAGGTGGCGATCCTGGCGGCCAACCGCTATCGCCTGCCGGGGGTGGAAGTGAAGGCGAGGCTGTTCCGCAATTATCAGGCCGGGCCCGGCATGGCGCACGTGGTGGGATTTATCGGCCGCATCAACGACGGCGACCTGAAACGCCTGCGCGCGGACGGCCGCGAACAGAATTACAAGGGCAGCGTCCACATCGGCAAGACCGGCCTGGAACAGAGTTACGAAACCCTGCTGCACGGCCGCACCGGTTTCGACCAGATGGAAACCGATGCCAGCGGCCGCGCAGTGCGCATGCTGTCGCGGATTCCGCCGGTGCCGGGCAAGGATTTGCGGCTGTATCTCGATGCGGAGCTGCAGGCGGTGGCCGAACACGCGTTCGGCGATTACCTGGGCGGACTGGTGGCGCTCGATCCCAATACCGGCGGCGTGCTGGCGCTGGTCTCCAAGCCGGGATTCGACCCCAACCTGTTTGTCGACGGCATCGATCCGGAAACCTGGAAGTCGCTCAACGAATCGCCGGAGCGGCCGATGGTGAACCGCGTATTGCGCGGCATCTACCCGCCGGGTTCGACCATCAAGCCGCTGATGGCGCTGGCCGGGCTGGAGCTGGGCTTGCGCAAGCCCGCGGACAGCATCGTCGATCCGGGCTATTTCACGCTGCCCAACAGCAGCCATCAGTTCCGCGACTGGAAGCGCGGCGGCCACGGCAGCGTCGATCTGCGGCGCTCCATCGCCCAGTCGTGCGACATCTACTATTACAAGCTGGCAGTGGACATGGGGGTCGACCGCATGCACGACTACCTGGCGCAGTTCGGCCTCGGCGAGAAAAGCGGCATCGACCTGGAAGGCGAGTCGTCCGGCCTGCTGCCTTCGCGCGACTGGAAGCAGCGCCGCTTCAAGCAGGCCTGGTACCCCGGCGAGACGGTGATTGCCGGCATCGGCCAGGGCTATCACCTGACCACCCCGCTGCAACTGGCGACGGCGACCGCCATGCTCGCCAATGGCGGCAAACGGATCGAACCGCGTCTGGTGCAGGCGGTGCGCGACCCGCTCAGCCATGTCTGGCAGCCGCAGCCGGCCGTCGTACACCGGCAGGTGGCGATCGACCCGGCCAATCTCGGGGTGGTGCGCGCGGGCATGATGGACGTGATGCGCCCGGGCGGCACGGCGTCGGCAGCCGCGGCCGGCGCGCCGTACACGATAGCCGGCAAGACCGGCACGGCGCAGGTGGTCGGCATCAAGCAGGGGGCGCGCTACGACGAAAGCCGCCTGGCGCGGCAGCATCGCGACCATGCGCTGTTCATTGCCTATGCCCCGGCCGAAAATCCCGCCATTGCGGTCGCGGTGATGGTGGAAAACGGCGGCCACGGCAGTTCGGTCGCGGCGCCGATCGCCCGCGCGGTGTTCGATTATTACCTGACCGGGAAACGCCCCGGCAACATGAAGCTGGAGGCGGACGATGCCGCAGAGTAGACACTGGATCGTGCGCCGGCTGAGCCACCTCGACGGCATCCTGCTGGCCCTGGTGCTGCTGCTGCTGGGCATCAGCCTGGCGGTGGTGGCGAGCGCTTCGGGCCAGAGCCCGGCGCGCATCAGCGGCCATCTCGTCAACATGGGGCTGGCGCTGTCGGTGATGGTGGTGATGGCCAACGTGCCGCCGCATCTGCTGTCCAAGGTCGGGCCGCCCCTGTATGCGGCCGGGGTGGTGCTGCTGATCGGGGTGGCGCTGTTCGGCGAGATCCGCAACGGTTCGCGGCGCTGGCTGAATCTGGGCGTGATGGCCTTCCAGCCGTCGGAACTGCTGAAGCTGGCGCTGCCGCTGATGCTGGCCTGGTATTTCCAGCGCAACGAGGCGGTGCTGCGCGCCAAGCATTTCCTGGTCGGCGGCGCCCTGCTGCTGGTGCCGTTCCTGCTGGTCCTGCGCCAGCCCGATCTGGGCACGGCGCTGATGCTCGGCGCTTCGGGCTTCTACCTGCTGTTCTTCGCCGGCCTGCCGTGGAAGGTCATGTTCGGCGGCGCCGCGCTCGGGGCGGCGAGCCTGCCGGTGGTATGGGGGCTGCTGCACGACTACCAGCAGCGGCGCGTGCTGACCCTGCTCGACCCCACGTCGGACCCGCTCGGCGACGGCTATCACATCATCCAGTCCACCATCGCGATCGGCTCGGGCGGGCTGTTCGGCAAGGGCTGGACGCAAGGCACGCAAAACCAGCTCGACTTCATTCCCGAGCGCACCACCGATTTCATTTTCGCCGTGTTCGGCGAGGAGTTCGGCTACATCGGCGCGATTCTGCTGGTCGCGCTGTATCTGGCCATCGTCGCGCGCGGCCTGACCATCGCTGCGCGCGCGCCGACCCAGTTCGGGCGCCTGATGGCGGCCACGCTGAGCCTCAATCTGTTCACCTACGTGTTCGTCAACATGGGCATGGTGTCGGGCATCCTGCCGGTGGTCGGCGTGCCGCTGCCCTTGATGAGCTATGGCGGGACGGCGCTCATCACCCTGCTGCTGGGGATGGGCATCCTGATGAGCGTGGCGACGCACCGCCAGCTGAACAAAACGTGACGCGATAAAATGGCGTCATGAAAACGATTCTGATTCTGGGACTGGCCGCCGCCGCCCTGGCGCTGGGCGGTTGCGGCAGCAGCCCGCCGGTTCCCGCCAAGCAGCCGCCTCCCGCCGCGACGGCAAAGAAGGGCGGCTATTACCTCGACGACGGCCCCGAGGCCAATCCGCCGGCGAATCTGGATGCGGTACCCGACGCGGAGCCGCGCGACGAACCGCTGCATCGCTTTGCCAACCGCCCCTACGTCGCGCTGGGCAATGCCTACACCCCGCAGACCGAGCGCCGCGCCCATCGCGAAGAAGGCCTGGCCTCGTGGTACGGCCGCCGCTTTCACGGCAGGAAGACCGCGTCGGGCGAGCCGTACGACATGTACGCCATGACCGCGGCGCATCCCACGCTGCCGATTCCCAGCTATGCGCGGGTCACCGCGCTCGGCACCGGCAAGTCGGTGGTGGTGCGCATCAACGACCGCGGGCCGTTCCACAGCAAGCGCGTCATCGACCTGTCGTATACCGCCGCTTACAAGCTGGGGTATCTGGGGGGCGGCAGCGCGCGCGTGCGGGTGGAAAGCCTCGACCCCGCCGCTTACGATACCCGCGGCGAAGCGCTGCTCGACGGCGTCTATCTGCAGGTGGGCGCGTTTTCGCGCCCGGATAACGCGCAGCAATTGCTCGAACGCCTGGCGCGGGCGCTGCAACTCGATGCCGGCCGCACCCGCGTGGTGCTCAACGGTTCGCTGCACCGCGTGCAGGTCGGTCCCTATCCCAGCGACGACGCGGCGCATGCGGATCGTGCGCGGGTGCGGGAACGTCTCGACCTGAATGCAGTCCTGGTAAGACGCGATTGAGATGAGGTCGAGCATGAAATGGATCTGGTTGGGGCTGGCGCTGCTGCTCTCCGCCCCGCTGTGGGCCGCCCCCACCGGCGTATCGGCGCGCGCCTGGGTGGTGATCGACCAGGCGAGCGGACGCGAGCTGGCAGCGCATCAGGCCGACCTGCCGCTGGCGCCGGCGTCGCTGACCCAGCTGATGACGGCCTATGTGCTGCTGGGCGATATCCGCAAAAACAAGCTCCGCCTGGACGCGACGGTCGCCGTGCCGGAAGCCGCCGTCCAGGCCGACGGCGCGCGCGTGTTCCTCGTGGCGGGCGAGCAGGTGCGCGTCGACACCCTGCTGCAGGCGATGCTGGTGCAGTCGGCCAGCGACGCCACGCTGACGCTGGTGACGGCGGCCGACGGCAGCGAGGCGGCATTCGTCGAACGCATGAACCGCGAGGCCAGGCGGCTCGGCATGAGCAAGAGCCGTTTCCTGAACGCCACCGGATTGAGCGAGCCGGGGCACGAGTCGAGCGCGCGCGACCTCGCCTTGCTGAGCCGGGCGCTGGCGCGCGACTTCCCGGATCGGCAGGCGCTGTTCGCCCAGAAGGAGTTTGCGTTCAAGGGCATCACCTATTACAACGGCAATCGCCTGTTGTGGCGCGACAGCACGGTGAACGGGCTGAAAGCCGGGCGCACGCCGCAGGCCGGCTATTGCATGGCGGCATCGGCGCAGCGCGGCGACCAGCGCCGCATCGCGGTGGCGCTGGGCACGCGATCGGATGCGCTGCGCACGCAGGACACCCTGAAGCTGCTCAACTACGGCTTTGAAAGCTTCGACAGCGTGCGGCTCTTCCGCGCGCAGCAGCCGGTCAAGGTGTCGAAGCTGTACCGCGGCGTGCGCCCTTCGGTGAGCATGGGGTTTGCGCAGGATTTCCATGTGCTGGTGCCCAAGGGCGGCGGCGCTCGCATCAAGGCCCAGGTCACCACCCAGCAGCCGGTCGTGGCGCCGGTGCGCAAGGGCCAGCGCCTCGGCACCCTGCTGCTGACGCTCGACGGCCAGCCGCTCGGCGATTACCCGCTGGTTGCCCTGCAGGATGTCGGCGTGGCCGGCATCTTCGGCCGCGGCTGGGATTCGATCCGGCTGCTGTTCGCGCAATGAGCGCCTACCTCAACGGCCAGTTCCTGCCGCTTGCCGAGGCGAAGATCCCGGCGCTCGACCGCGGCTTCGTCTTCGGCGACGGCGTGTACGAACTGGTGCCGGTGTATTCGAACAAGCCGTTCCGGCTCGACGATCACCTGCGCCGCCTGCAGGGCAGCCTCGACGGCATACGCCTGGCCAATCCGCACGGGATCGATGCATGGCGCGACCTGATCCTGCGCCTGATTGAACTGCAGGATTTCGCCGACCAGTCGATCTACATCCAGGTCACCCGCGGCGTTGCGCCGCGCGACCATGCTTTCCCCAAGGGCGCGCCGCCGACGGTGTTCATGTTCGCGCAGCCGCTGCTGACGGCCACAGCCGAGCAAAAAGCCGCCGGGGTGTGCGCGGTCACCGCCGTCGACAACCGCTGGCTGCGCTGCAACATCAAGGCGATTTCGCTGCTGGCCAACATCCTGCTGCGCCAGCAGGCGGTCGACGCCGATTGCGCCGAGACCGTGATGCTGCGCGACGGGTTTCTGACCGAAGGGGCGGCGAGCAACATCTTCGCGGTGAAGGACGGCGTGCTGCTGGCGCCGCCGCCATCGAACCTGATGCTGACCGGCATCACCTACGACGTGGTGCTGGAACTCGCGGCGGCACACGGCATTCCGCATGAGGTGCGGGCGATCGGCGAGGCCGAGGTGCGCGCCGCCGACGAGCTGTGGATGAGCTCGTCGACCAAGGAAATCATGGCCATCGTGAAGCTGGATGGCGTCCCGGTCGGCGCCGGCGTGCCAGGCCCCATGGCGCGACGGATGGATGCGCTGTATCAAACCTTCAAACAACAGGTGATGCGCGCATGAGCGAAGAAGACACCCTGCTGCAATTTCCCACCGATTTCCCGATCAAGATCATGGGCCAGCGACGCGACGACTTCGCGCAGGCCATGGTCGAACTGGTGTTGCGCCATGCCCCCGATTTCAAGGCCGAGACCGTCGAGATGCGCGTCTCCAGCAGCGGCAATTATCTGTCCGTGACCTGCGTGGTGCGTGCCACCTCGAAGGCGCAGCTCGATGCGCTGTATCGCGAGATCACCGCGCATCCGTGGGTGAAGATGGCGTTGTGAGCGCCAGCGGCCGGGAATCAGGATTCAGGGAGCAGGCAGGCGTGGCGGCCGTGCGCAGCCTGGGGCGGCTCGAATACGTGCCGACCTGGCGGGCGATGCAGGACTTCACCGCGCGGCGCACGGCCGAGACGCCCGACGAGATCTGGCTGCTGGAGCATCCGCCGGTCTATACCCAGGGTCAGGCCGGCAAGCCCGAGCACCTGATCGCCGAAACCGACATTCCCGTCGTCCCGATCGACCGCGGCGGCCAGATCACCTATCACGGGCCGGGACAGGTGGTGGCCTATGTGCTGGTCGACCTGCGGCGGCGCGGCTACGGCATCCGCGAACTGGTGGCGCGCCTGGAGCAGGCGGTGATCGACCTGCTGGCGGCGCAGGGCGTGGCCGCCGCACGGCTGGCGGGGGCGCCGGGCGTGTATGTCGCCGGCGCCAAGATCGCTGCGCTCGGCCTGCGCGTGAAGCAGGGCTGCACCTACCATGGGCTGGCGCTCAACGTCGACATGGACCTGGCGCCGTTTGCCGCCATCAATCCCTGCGGCTACGCCGGCATGCCGGTGACGCAATGCCGCGACCTCGGCGTCGCCCTGCCGCTCGCGCAGGTCGAAGAAGCCCTCGGCCTGGCGCTGCTGAACACGATCCACCTGCCCCCGGGCGCGAGCCTCTAGCCCCTACTTCCCCATCACGTCCCGGATCGCCTTCACCATGTCCGGATGGTCGAACTCG
The DNA here is from genome assembly GCA_001897675.1 of Thiobacillus sp. 65-1059. Taxonomy (GTDB): domain Bacteria; phylum Pseudomonadota; class Gammaproteobacteria; order Burkholderiales; family Thiobacillaceae; genus Thiobacillus. The sequence continues at coordinate 39,274 of MKUE01000079.1, forward strand.
CGTCCGCCGATGGCGCTGGCGACGATGCGCCCCCGTTTGTCGACCAGGAAGGTGGTCGGCAGCCCCGCCACTTTCCAGGCCTGCATGGCGCGGCTCGTGCCGTCGAGCAGAATGGGAAAGTTCAGCGCGGTGTCGAGCTGGCTGGTGAAGGCGTGGATGGTGTCGGCGTCTTCGCCGACATCGACTGCCAGCACCGCAAAGGCTTCGCCTTTGAGCGCCTGCGACAGGCGCTCCATCGACGGCATTTCGCGCCGGCACGGCGGGCACCAGGTTGCCCAGAAATTGATCAGCACGACCTTGCCCCTGAGCTTCGCCAGATCGTGCGTTGCGCCGTCGATGTCTTTCAGCTTGAGTGCCGGAGCGGGCTTGGGCGCCTGCTTCATCAGGCTGTGGGACAGCGGCGGGAGGTCCGCTGCGTGGGCGCCGGTCGCGGCCGGCATGCCGCCGAATGCCAGCGCCGCCCCCAGCAGCATGCCTGCGATGCGATCAAGACGTTTCATTTGCACACCTCACCTGTTCGAGTTTTCCTGAATGGGTTTTGCCGTCCGCGCGCCAGACGAAGCGCAGGTCGAATTGGCCGTCGCGCGGCACGCTGTAGGTCGTCATGCCCTGGTTCCAGTCCCCCGGCGCGAAGGTCTGCGCGGCGGGGAACTGCGCCCAGTTGAAGGCGATGCGCGCGGCCTCGTTCACGCCCTGCCGTTTCCAGATGCGTTCCCACTCGACCTTGCTGCGAATGGCGCGTGGCGGCTGTCCGGCCGGTTCATAGCGCCAGTCGGCCAGGCGGTGCTGAATCGGCGTCTCGCCGATATTGCGCACCACCGTCATGAAGATGCATTCGGCGGCGTAGCGTTCCGCCGCGGTGGCGGAAAAGCCCCGCGCCTGATAAAAACCGCGCGCCTGGTCCGGGCTGATCTGGGTCAGGCGCACCTGGATGGCGCCGCTTTCGGCTTGCCAGGTGGCCAGCCCGGTTTCCGCATCCACGCTGAAATCGGTACCGGCAATGGAGGCGCTACTCCACGCAGCCAGCAGGGTCAGGGTCGACAGGCGCATAAGCTAAAATCCCAAGAGTTGATATTCCCGACGTTGTTCCGAGCATATTATGGCAGACCCTCTCCAGCACAAAGGCGCCGCCAAGACCGCGCGCATCCCGATCAAGATCGTGCCGCAGCCGCGCATGCGCCTGCCGCCCTGGATCCGCGTCAAGTCGCCCAACCTGCCGAACGTGGCGCGGCTGAAGGGCATCCTGCGCGAGGCGAAACTGCACACGGTGTGCGAAGAGGCCTCGTGCCCCAACCTCGGCGAGTGCTTCGGCCACGGCACCGCCACCTTCATGATCCTCGGCGACCTCTGCACGCGGCGCTGCCCCTTCTGCGACGTCGGCCATGGCACGCCGTTGCCGCCGGATGCCGACGAACCGCGCCACCTGGCCGAGACGATCGCGCTGATGGCGCTGCAATACGTGGTCATCACCAGCGTCGACCGCGACGACCTGCGCGACGGCGGCGCCGGGCATTTCGCGCAGTGCATCGCGGCGGTGCGCGAAGCCTCGCCGGCCACCCGCATCGAGATCCTCACCCCGGATTTCCGCGGCCGCCTCGACAAGGCGCTGGACATGCTCGACATGGCGCCGCCCGACGTGATGAACCACAACCTGGAAACCGTGCCGCGTCTCTATAAGGCGGCGCGCCCGGGCGCCGACTATGCGCATTCGCTGAAGCTGCTGCAGGACTTCAAGGCACGCCATCCCGGCATCCCGACCAAGTCCGGCCTGATGCTGGGGCTGGGCGAGGAGGACGACGAGATCCTGCAGGTGATGCGCGACCTGCGCGCGCACGACGTCGACATGCTCACCCTCGGCCAGTACCTGCAGCCCTCGCAGCACCACCTGCCGGTGCTGCGCTTCGTCACCCCGGAGCGCTTCGCGCAGTTCGAGCAGGAGGCGCTGGCGATGGGCTTCAGGCATGCCGCCTGCGGGCCGATGGTGCGGTCGAGCTATCACGCCGATCAGCAGGCCGCGGGGGTTTGACTATTTGAGCAGTCGCCGCCGCGTCAGCGCCAGCGCGATCACGTAGCCGATGCTGCCGTAGATCACCAGCGCGGCGGCATGCAGCGCAATGTTGTCGGGCATGCTGCCGACGACCAGCGGGCGCGCCAGATCGATGGCATGGGTGAGCGGCAGCCAGGCCGACACGCTTTGCACCGGCGGCGGCAGTTGCGATACCGGGAAGAACACGCCGCACAGCAGCACCATCGGCGTAATCACCAGCGTGAAGTAGTAGAGGAAGAAATCGTAGCTCGGCGACACCGCATTCATCACCAGCCCCATGCCGCCGAAGCAGAAGCCGACCAGCGCCACCACCGGCACGATCCACAGCGTCATCCAGAAATCGCCGTAGAGCCCGAGCCCCCAGATCACCGCCAGGATCGCCAGCCCGGACAGCAGGCTCTTCGCCACCGCCCAGGTCAGCTCGCCCAGCATCACGTCGTCGAGCGTGAGCGGCGCGTTGAGGATGGCGTCCCAGGTGCGCTGCACGTGCATGCGCGAGAAGCTCGAATACAGCACCTCGAACGTGGCGGCGTTCATCGTGCTGTAGGCGACCGTGCCGGCGGCGAGGAAGGTCAGGTAGGGCATGCCGCCGACATCCGGCAGCAGGCTGCCGAGGCCGTATCCCAGGCCCAGCATGTACAGCATGGGGTCGGCCAGGTTGCCGAGGATGGACGGGATGGCCAGCTTTCTCCACACCAGGTAGTTGCGCTGCCACACCGGGATGAAGCGCCACGACAGGCGCGGGAGGCGAAAAAAATGCGTCATGCGCTCAATCCCTCAAATCGCGCCCGGTCAGCTTGAGGAACACGTCCTCCAGATTCGACGGCCGGTGCAGGTAGCGCAGCGCGGGTGCCTGCTTCAGCGCGCCGATCACGGTGTCGGGGCTGTCGGTATAGCAGAACAGGGTCTCGCCGACGGTTTCGAAACGCTGGCACAGGGCGGCCGCGCGTGCGTGCGTCCAGTCGGCCAGTCCTTCGCCGAACACTTCGACCACGGCGGGCTCGATGTGCGATTCGATCAGCGCGCGCGGTGCGCCTTCGGTGACCACGCGGCCATGGTCGAGGATGACGAGGCGATCGGCAAGCCGCTCGGCCTCGTCCATGAAATGCGTGGTGAGGACGATGGTCTTGCCCTCGTTGAGCAGCCGCCGCAGTCCCTGCCAGATGAGATGGCGCGCCTGCGGGTCGAGCCCGGTGGTGGGCTCGTCGAGGAACAGGATGTCGGGGTCGTGCACCAGCGCGCGCGCCAGCGTGAGTCGCCGCTTCATGCCGCCCGACAACTGCGCGATCTGCGCGTCGGCCTTGCTGGCGAGCCCGGCGAATTCGAGCAGCCCGGGTACGCGCGCGGCGATGGCGGACCTGGCCATGCCGAAATAGCGGCCGTAGGCGAGCAGGTTTTCGCGCACGCTGAAATCGGGGTCGAGGTTGTCCATTTGCGGCACCACGCCGACTTTCATGCGCGCCTCGCGCGCGCGTTTCGGCACCGCGATGCCGGCCAGTTCGATGCTGCCGCTGTCGGGCTCGATCAGCCCCAGCAGCAGCCGCAGGGTGGTGGTCTTGCCGGCGCCGTTGGGGCCGAGCAGGCCGAAGCACTCGCCGCGCCGCACGTGAAGGTCGACCCCGCGCACCACTTCGGTGCCGCCATAGCGTTTGGTGAGGCCGCGTACCTTCAGCACGGGCAGGCCTCCGTGAACGCCTGCTTCAGTTCCTTGAGCCTGCCATGAAAGAAGTGCCCGGCTTCGGGGATGATTTTCGTGGAGAGCTGCTGCTGCTCCGCCCACAGGCGAATGGCGGCGGGCGGAATGAGTTCGTCGGCGTCGCCGTAGATCACCACGGTGTCGGGCGGCACCGGGTCGAATTCATACATGGTGACCGCCGGCGCGACCAGGATCAGCCGCTGTGCGTGGAGCTGCTGGCGCAGCCGGTGCTGCACGAAGGCGCCGAACGAAAATCCGGCCAGGACCCAGGGCAGGCCGGGGTAGCTGGCTTCGACGAAGCGGGCGACCGCCAGCAAATCCTCGGCTTCGCCGACGCCGGCGTCGAATTCGCCGTCGCTCATGCCGACGCCGCGGAAATTCGGGCGCACGCTGACCCAGCCCGCCTCGTTGGCCGCCTTGGCCAGGGTGGTGACGACCTTGTTGTCGAGACTGCCGCCGTGCAGCGGATGCGGGTGCGCGACCAGCAGCAGGCCATGGCGTTCGGTTTCGGGGTCGTCGATCACAGTTTCCAGCCGGCCTGCCGGCACCGGGATGCGCAGCTTGTAGCGCTTCATTCTGGCTGCTTCGTCCGGGCGTTTCACTTCAGCTGCAAGCGTTCGACGATACGCCCCTGTTTGAGGTGGACTTCGAAGATTTCATCGATGTCGGTTTCGTCCACGTAGGTATACCAGACGCCCTCGGGATAGACGACCAGCAGCGGGCCTTCGTCGCAGCGGTCGAGGCAGCCGGCGCTGTTGATGCGGCATTTGCCTTCGCCATTGAGGCTGGCGTGCTTGACCTTCTTCTTCAGGTAGTCGCGCATGTGCTGGCCGCCGGATGCGCCGCAGCATTTGGCGCCGTCGTCGCGCAGGTTGGTGCAGAAAAAGACGTGGTGTTTGAAATACTGGTCAGTCATCCGAAAAGTCCGAATATTTGAGCGCATTGCCATGCGCCCTGTCGATGGGATACTTGCGTGCATTGATCGCCAGCTTGTCGGCGGCGGCATCGAGCAGGTCGATCTCCAGCACGTCGGCCAGCCGGGTCAGGTAGATCAGCACGTCGGCAATCTCCTGGCGTACCGCCTCGTGCTGTTCGGCGCTCAGGTGGCGGCTTTGTTCCGCCGTCAGCCACTGGAAGGGCTCGAGCAGCTCCGCCGTTTCCACGCTCAGCGCCATCACCAGGTTCTTCGGGGTATGGTAGCGTTCCCAGGCGCGGGCTTGCGCAAATTCGCGGATGCGCCGGCGCAGGGCATCGAGGCTGTCGATCTCGTGAGGGCTCATGGACGGCATGATACCGCGGCAGGCGACGGCCCTACGACAACGCTGTCAAGCGGCCAACGCTCCCGGCAGGACGGGGCGCGCGAAACCCCTTGTTTATCAAGGCGCTGAAGTGTTTGCGGTTTGGCCTGCGGCTTGCTTGCTGTCTGTGGCGATGAAACCGGTTTTTTAATCCGCTCTGGCATAATGCCAGCGGATTAACAGCCTATAAGGGAGGGTGGAAATGTTTACGAGCAACAAGCGCATTGCACGCGTCGGGGTGGTGCTGGCCGTGGCCGCCATGGCGGGCTGTTCCAGCACGCCGACCTATCCGCCCGCCCCCACGCAGACGGGCAGCTACGACTGGAACTATCTGGTCGGACCGGGCGACTCGGTCCAGGTGTTCGTCTGGCGCAATCCCGAGGTGTCCGGCAGCTTCCCGGTGCGTCCCGACGGCAAGATGACCATGAATCTGGTCGAGGATATCCAGGCCTCCGGAAAAACCCCCAGCCAGCTGGCGCGCGACATCGAGAAGGCGCTCGCCAAATACATCCAGGAACCCATCGTCACCGTCATCGTCGCCGGCGGCATCGGGCCGTTCGACCAGCAGATCCGCGTGGTCGGCGAAGCGGCCAAGCCGCAGGCGCTGAATTACCGAGAAAAGATGAGCCTGGTCGATCTGATGATTGCAGTCGGCGGCCTCACCGATTTTGCCGCGGGCAACAAGGCCTACATTCTGCGTACCGTGGACGGCAAGCAGGAGCGCCTCGGCGTGCGTCTGGAAGACCTGCTGAAAGGCGGCGACGTTTCAGCCAACGTCGCCATGCGCCCGGGCGATGTGCTGGTGGTGCCCGAAAGCCTGTTCTAAGTATGTATGTCTGCGCCGCCAACCGCGGCGCTTTTTGATGGTGGAACGTCCGCATGGATCAAATGCTGCAACAAATTCTGGGCTATGCCAAAGCCGCCTGGCAGCGACGCTGGTGGGGCGTGGCAATGGCCTGGCTGGTGTGCATTGTCGGCTGGACCTGGGTCATGATGATTCCCGACCGCTATCAGGCGTCGGCGCGCGTCTACGTGGATACGCAAACGCTGTTGAAACCGTTGTTGTCGGGGCTGGCGGCCGAACCCAATGTCGAGCAGCAGATCAAGCTGATGACGCGTCAGCTGGTCAGCCGCCCGACGCTGGAACGGGTCGCGCGCATGACCGACCTCGACGTGAAGGCGAAAACGCCCGAGCAGACCGAAGCCATGCTGAACGGCCTGGCGAGCAAGATTTCCATCGCCGACGCCGGACGCGAAAACCTCTACACCATCAGTTACCAGGATGCCAACGGCGATCTCGCCAAGAAGGTGGTGCAGTCGCTGCTGACCATTTTCGTGGAAACCAGCCTGGGCAAGACCCGCCAGGACATTTCCAGCTCGCAGCGCTTCATCGAAGAGCAGCTGCAGCAATACCAGCAAAAGCTGACCGACGCGGAAAACGCGCTCAAGGAATTCAAGCAGAGGCACATCGGCATGATGCCGGGGCAGGGCGGCGACTACTATGCCAAGCTGGCTGAAGCGAGCAGCCAGCTGCGGCAGGCGCAGCTCGACCAGCAGGAAGCCACCAACCGCCGCAATCAGCTCAAGCGCCAGCTGGCCGACGAGGAGCCCGAGCTCACCGCGGCCGCCGCCGCGGTATCGACCAACAGCGAGATCGACGGCCGCATCCAGGCGCTGCAGAAGCAGATGGACCAGCTGCGCCTGCAATATACCGACATGCACCCCGACATCCAGGCAACCAAGCGCCTGATCGACAAGCTGGAGGCGCAGAAGAAAATCGATCTGGCCGAGCGCAAGGCCGATCCGGCGGGCGCCAAGATCCAGAACCCGGTCTATCAGCAGCTCACCATCGCCATCGCCGAGGCGGACGCCACCGTCGCGTCGCTGAATGCGCGGGTGGCCGAATATCAGCGCCGCTACGGCGAACTGCGCAATGCATCCAACATGATTCCGCAGGTTGAGCAGGAATACACCCAACTGACGCGCGACTACGACGTGTATCGCCAGAACTACGATGCGCTGCTGAAGCGCCGCGAGTCCGTCAGCATGTCCGGCGAAGTCGAGAGCAAGACCGATACGGTCGACTTCCGGGTGATCGATCCGCCCTTCGTGCCGAGCCAGCCGGCGTGGCCCAACCGCCCGCTGCTGCTGTCGCTGGTAACCCTGGGCGGCCTCGGCGCGGGCGTGGCAGTGGCTTTCCTGCTGAGCCAGTTGCGCCGTACCGTGGCCGACCGCCGCGCGCTGCGCGAACTGACCGGCCTGCCGCTGCTGGGCGCGGTATCGCGGGTCGAGACCGATGCAACCCGCCGCCGCAAGCGCAAGGGCCTGCTGACCTATCTGGCGGCGCTGGGCAGCCTGATCGCGGCATACGGTGCGGTGATGATCCTGCAGATGGTCGTGTCGCGTGCGGGCTAGGAGAAACCATGAGCATTATTGAAAAAGCAGCGGGTAAGATCGGCATCGGCGCACCCCGTCCGGATTCCCCCGGCAGCAACGGCGACCCCGGCCACGACGCCAGCCTGATCGAAAACGCGCTCAACAAGCAGCGCAGCAGCCATGCCACGCCCTTCGTCGCCACCCCGGTCGAGCCCATGTTCAGCGCGCCGGGTGGCGATGCGGTGCCGGAAGGCAACAGCCAGGTGCAGTCGATCAATCTGGCGCGCCTGCACCGCATGGGCGTGGTGGCGCCGGATGCCGAAAAAAGCCAGATCGCCGAAGAGTTCCGCATCATCAAGCGCCCGCTCATTGCCAATGCCTTCGGTCAGGGCGCCGCGCGGGTCAAGAACGGCAATCTCATCATGGTCACCAGTTCGCTGCCGGGCGAGGGCAAGAGCTTCTGCGCGATCAACCTCGCCATCTCGATGGCGATGGAAATGGACCGCACCGTGCTGCTGATCGACGCCGATGTCGCCAAGCCGCGCGTGCCCGAATATCTCGGCATCCATGCCGACAAGGGCTTGCTGGATGTGCTGCAGGACAAGGATCTCAAGCTGTCCGACGTGCTGATCAAGACCGACATCTCGAAGCTGACGGTGCTGCCGGCCGGCCGCACCTACAAGCGTGCAACCGAACTGCTGGCGAGCGCCGCCATGACCCGCCTGGTCGAGGACATCGGGAATCGTTATCCCGACCGTATAATCCTGTTCGACTCGCCGCCGCTGCTGGCGACCAGCGAATCGAGCGTGCTGGCCACCCATATGGGGCAGATCGTCATGGTGGTGGAAGCCGAAAAAACCTCGCAGGAGGCGGTGCGCGAGGCGCTGAGGCATATCCAGTCATGCGAGGTGGTGGGCATGCTGCTGAACAAGACCACCCCGACCCCGGGCGCAGATTACTACTATGGCTACTATGGCAGTCCCGGAAAATAAGCTCCGCTCGGGCAGCGCCAGCGCGGCGCCGCACCGGCAAGCTCTCCGCGCAGGCGCTGTTTCCGTTTTCACCGCGTTGGCATTCGCACCTGCCGCCGCCGCCGATTGGCGCTTCGAGCCGACCCTGAATGCGTCCGCCATTTACACCGACAACGTCAACCAAAGCGCGAGCAAGCCCGAAGACGCGATGATCCTGAGCGCAACCCCGGGCTTCACGCTGCGCTCCAGGGGCTTGCGCCGGGCGCAGGCCACGCTGCAATATGGCCTGACCGGCGTGGCGCGTTTCGGCGGCGACACCAGCGACGACCTCTACCACAACCTCAATGCCGCCGGCAAAGCCGAACTGGTCGAGGATTTCCTGTTCGTCGACGGCAGCGCGCGCGTCTCGCAGGAACTCATCTCCTTGCTGGGCTCGCCCGCCGACGCCGAAATCAACAACCGCAACCGCGCCACCGTCGGCACCTACTCGATCAGCCCCTACATCCGGAAGCGCCTCGGTACCTTCGCCAACGCGCAGGCGCGCTACACCGCCAGCGGCGCGATTTTCGAGAACGACGTCGCCGCCAATTCCAACGCGAATTCGTTCAGCGCGGGGCTGAACAGCGGCACCCGCTTCGACGATCTCAGCTGGGGGCTCAATTACTCCATCCGCAAGGCGCAAAACCGCAGTGCCGTGGATACCACCTTCGAACGCGCCAGCGCCACCGCAGGCTATGCGCTGACCCGCAAATTCCGCGTGTTCGGCTCGGTCGGCCAGGACTGGAACGATTACCTCAGCACCAGCGGAACCAGCGGTTCCTCCTACAGCGCCGGCTTCGGCTGGTCGCCCACGCGCCGCACCAGCGTCGAGGCTTCGGCGGGCGAGCGCTATTTCGGCCGCACCTTTAGCCTTGCCGGCAGCCACCGCACGCGCTCGTCAAACTGGAACCTGCGTTATTCCGAGGATGTTGGCGACATCACGCAGCAGTTGCTGGAAGAAAGCAGCAAGTTGTTTTTTGTGTGCGAAACATTTCCTTTTCTGCGGCCTGCCGCCGACCTCGCAGAGCTGTCTCCGGCGGGTTGTTGGGGGCCCTATACGGCAGGGCAGATAATAAGCAGAAGCAATTTGCCGGACCCGGTTCTGGTCGCCCTTGGCCTGAAGAACATCGGCATTACCAAGGGCGTTTACATCATCAAGAGCCTGACGGCCGGGGTGTCGTGGAATCTTGGCCGATTCGATTTCGGGCTGTCGGCATACGATACCAAGCGTCTCTATCAGGCGCTGCGCGACGCGCAGGACCATGTTCAGGGCGTGATCGGCTCCGTCAGCTATCGCTTGACTCCCCAGACCACGGCCAACAGCAGCCTGTCGCTCAGCCGCAATAGCCTGGACAGCGCAGTGACGGGCGGCGGGGCCCGGGAGGACGGCATTCTCAGCTTCAGCCTTGGCCTCAACCGCCGTTTCACCGACCAGCTCAACGGCGCGCTGGTTTTCCGCCATACTCGACGGGATTCAAACGCCGCGAATTCAGACTACGACGAGAACCGGCTCACGGCTACGGTCGGCATGCGCTTCTGACCACCATTCCGGAATGGCACAGCCGTTGCAGCGCATTCTGCGCGCACACGGGCGGTGCCCCACTCAGACAACGGAACGTCCATGTACGAAGACTATTACCGCTTTAGCGCCAAGCCTTTCCAGCTCAATCCCGATCCGCGTTTTTTCTACGGTTCCAAGGGACACAAGCGGGCGATGGCGTACCTGGATTACGGCTTGTCGCTGGGCGAGGGCTTTATCGTCATCACCGGCGAGGTCGGCGCAGGCAAGACCACGCTGGTGCGCAACCTGTTCCGCCAGCTCGATGCCCACAGCCTGGTGGCCGCGCAACTGGTGTCGACCCAGCTCGATGCCGAAGACACGCTGCGCAGCGTGGCCGCTTCGTTCGGGCTGCAGCACGAGGGGCTGACCAAGTCCGCGCTGCTGAAAAACCTGGAGGATTTCCTGGGCGCCGCCAGCCGCCAGGGCAAGCGCGCGCTGCTGGTGGTGGACGAGGCGCAGAACCTGACGCCGCGCGCAGTGGAGGAGCTGCGCATGCTGTCCAATTTCCAGAGCAACGAGCGTTCGCTGATCCAGACCTTCCTGCTGGGACAGCCTGAATTCCGCGGCATCCTGCAGAGCCCCGACATGCAGCAGCTGCGCCAGCGCGTGGTCGCCTCCTACCACCTGGGGCCGCTCGATGCCGACGAGACGCGCGGCTATATCGAGCATCGCCTGCGCACCGTCGGCTGGCAGGGCAATCCGGGTTTCGATGAAGAAGCGTTTGTTGCGCTGCACCGCTTTACCGGCGGCATTCCGCGCCGCCTCAACACCACCTGCGACCGCTTGCTGCTGTTCGGTTTCCTCGAAGAAAAGGGCCATTTCGGCGAGGCCGAGGTCGACGAGGTGATTTCCGACCTGAAAAACGAGGTGGCGCACCAGGATTTCCATGGCAGCACCGGCGTCGGCAACCAGCTGTCCGCGGGCGGCGCGCTGCACAACGAAGACACGGCGCGGCTGGCCTTGCGCGTCGAGCAGATGGAACGCTCGATCAACCGCATCCTGCCCATCGTGCGCAAGATTCTCTACACCGTCAGCGAGCGGCCCGCGGCGGACGACGAAGCGCCGTCCGGGCAGCGCGACGCCGCGCATTAGGATCGGCCATGACCCAGGTTTTATGCGTCGCGGGCGCACGTCCCAATTTCATGAAAATCGCGCCGGTGATGGCGGCGCTGGCCGAGACCGGCATCGCTGCGCAGCTGCTGCACACCGGCCAGCATTACGACGCGGCGATGAGCGACAGCTTTTTTGCCGATCTCGGCATTCCGCGCCCGGATCACCATCTGGAAGTCGGCTCCGGCAGCCACGCGGTGCAGACTGCCGAAGTGATGCGACGCTTCGAGCCGGTGCTCGGCAGCGTGCAGCCGCAGGCGGTGCTGGTGGTGGGCGACGTCAACTCCACCCTCGCCTGCGCGCTGGTGGCGGCCAAGCGCGGCGTGCGCGTGATCCATGTCGAGGCCGGCCTGCGCAGCTACGACCGCAGCATGCCGGAAGAGATCAACCGCGTGCTGACCGACCAGATTTCCGATTTGCTGTTCACTACGGAGAGGAGCGCGCTCGCCAACCTGCAGCGTGAAGGCATCGATCCCGCACGCGTCGAGTTCGTCGGCAACGTGATGATCGATACCCTGCACCGCAATCTCGAGCGAGCGGTGCCGGGCAGCCGGACCCTCGGCACGGCGCTGCCGCAGTATGCGGTGCTGACGCTGCACCGCCCGTCCAACGTCGACGACCCGGCCACGCTCGCCGCGCTGCTGGATGCGGTCGGCGAAATCAATCGCCGCCTGCCGGTCGTCATGCCCCTGCATCCGCGCACGCGCAGCAACATCGAGAAATTCGGCCTCACCGCCGGACTCGATGGCCTGCATGTCCTGCCGCCGCTGGGGTATCTGGAAATGCTCGGGCTGCTGCGCGACGCCAAACTGGTGCTGACCGACTCCGGCGGCATCCAGGAAGAGACCACGGCGCTCGGCGTGCCTTGCCTCACCTTGCGTGAAAATACCGAGCGCCCGATCACGATTGCCGAGGGCACCAATACCCTGGTCGGCCCCGATCCCGCGGCGATCCGGGCTGCGTTCGGCGAGGTGATGGCGGACGGCGGCAAGAGCGGGCGCATCCCCGAATACTGGGATGGCCGCGCGGCGATGCGCATTGCCCACACGCTGAAGGGCTGGCTGCCGATGCAGAAAGGAATCCGGGCCGCCTGAATGAAGAACGCCATGTCGATCGACGTCGAGGATTATTTCCAGGTGTCGGCGTTCGCGCCGCACATCCGGCGTTCGCGCCGCACATCCGGCGCGAAGACTGGGACACGCTGCCGTGCCGGGTCGAGCGCAACGTCGATGCCATTCTCGGCCTGCTCGACGAGGCCGACGCCAAGGCCACCTTCTTCACCCTCGGCTGGATCGCCGAACGCTATCCGCAGCTGGTGCGCCGCATCGTCGACAACGGCCACGAACTGGCCAGCCACGGCTACGGCCATCAGCGCGCGTCCGATCTTACGCCGGCCGAATTCCGCGCCGACATCGTCCGCGCCAAGCGCATCCTCGAAGACCTCGGCGGTGTCGCCGTGCGCGGCTACCGCGCGCCGAGCTTTTCCATCAACCAGGCGAACTGGTGGGCGGTCGAAGAGCTGGAAAACGCCGGCTATGTATACAGCTCCAGCATTTACCCGGTGCGCCACGATCACTACGGCATGCCCGACGCGCCGCGCTTTCCGCACCGCCCGAATGGCGCGGACGGCATCCTCGAACTGCCGCCGACCACCCTGCCGCTGCTGGGGCGCAATCTGCCTGCGGCGGGCGGCGGCTGGTTCCGCCTGCTGCCCTACGCGATGTCGCGCTGGATGCTGCGCCGCGTCAACCGGCAGGATCGGGCGCCGTGCATGTTTTATTTCCACCCGTGGGAACTCGATCCCGGACAGCCGCGCCAGCCGGGGCTGCCGGCCAGGACGCGCTTCCGCCACTACGTCAACCTGCAGCGCATGCCGGACAGGCTGCGCCGCTTGCTGGACGATTTTGAATGGGACCGCGTCGACCGCGTGTTCCTGCCTGCCCATTGAATACACCCGCCGAACCTCTTGCCATGCCCGCTGCCGCCGCCGAAGTCACGGTGCGGACGCTGCAGGCGAACGACCTCGCGCGCTGGGATGCGTATGTCCAGGCGCACCCCGACGCGAGCTTTTTCCACCGTGCTGGCTGGAAGCGCGTCATCGAGGATGCGTTCGGCCACCGCAGCCACTTCCTGCTGGCCGAGCGCGGCGGCGAACTGGCAGGCGTGCTGCCGCTGGTTGAAATCGACAGCCGCCTGTTCGGCCATAGCCTGGGGTCGCTGCCGTTCTGCGCTTACGGTGGCATCCTGGCCGATCACGACGCGGCCTGGCGCGCACTCGACGAAGCCGCGCAGGCCCTGGCCAGACGGCTCGGGGTCGGCGCGCTCGAATACCGCAACCAGAGCGCGCAGCATGCCCACTGGCCGACCAAGGATCTGTACGTCACGTTCAAGAAGGCCATCGAACCCGAAATCGAGGCCAACATGACGGCCATTCCGCGCAAGCAGCGCGCGATGGTGAGAAAAGGCATCAAGGCCGGCCTGGTCAGCGAGATCGACGCCGACACCGCCCGCTTCTTCAAAGCCTACTCGGCGAGCGTGCACCGCTTGGGTACGCCGGTGTTTTCGCGCAAGTTTTTCCGCTTGCTGAAAAGCGAGTTCGGCGACGATTGCGAGGTGCTCACCGTCACGCTCGATGGCCGGGTGATCTCCAGCGTCATGTCGTTCTATTTCCGCGACGAAGTGCTGCCGTATTACGGTGGCGGGGTGGAGGCGGCGCGGGCGGTGGCGGGCAACGACTTCATGTACTGGGAAGTGATGCGGCGCGCCTGCGAGCGCGGGCTGAAGGTGTTCGATTTCGGCCGCAGCAAGCGCGGCACCGGCTCGTTCGATTTCAAGAAAAACTGGGGCTTCGAGCCGACGCCGCTGTATTACGAGTATTTCCTGGTGGGCGACAAAAGCGTCCCCGAAATCAATCCGCTCAATCCCAAGTACCGCCTCTTCATCCAGGCCTGGAAAAAAATGCCGCTGGCACTCGCCAACGTCATCGGGCCGCATATCGTGAAGAACCTGGGGTAGGGCATGAAGGAAGGGCTGCTGTTTCTTGCTCACCGCATTCCGTTTCCGCCCAACAAGGGCGACAAGATCCGCTCGTTCCACCTGTTGCGGCATTTGAACGCACGCTATGAAATCCATCTCGGCGCCTTCGTCGACGACCCTGCCGACTGGCAGTACCGGGATGCTCTGCAGCCCTACTGCGCATCGCTCAGGCTGCTGCCGCTGCATTCGCGCCGCGCCAGGCTGGCGAGCCTGGGCGGGCTGTTGACCGGCGAAGCGCTGACGCTGCCGTATTATCGCAGCCGCGAACTCAAACGCTGGGCGACCGGACTGGCCGCTTCCGGGACGGTGACCCGCGGGCTGGCGTTTTCCTCGGCGATGGCGCAGTTCATGCCGGAAAACCTCGCGCGCCGCGTGCTCGACATGGTCGATGTCGATTCCGATAAATGGACGCAATACGCGCCGACGCAGCGCTGGCCGCTGTCGTGGGTGTATGCGCGCGAAGGCCGCAGGCTGGCCGAATGGGAGGCGCGGGCGGCATGCGATTTCGACGCCACGCTGCTGGTGTCGAGCGACGAGGCGGCCCTGCTGCAACAGCGCGTGCCGCTTGCGCGCCACAAGATCGGCGCGTTCGAGAACGGCGTCGATGCCGACTATTTTTCACCGCTGCGCGACTATCCGGATCCATATCCAGCCGGCGTGCAGGGTGTGGTCTTCACCGGCGCCATGGACTACTGGCCGAATGTCGACGCCGTGACCTGGTTCGCCGAGCGGATTTTTCCGGCCATCCGCGACGCGGTCCCGGGCGCGCAGTTCACCATCGTCGGCAGCCGTCCCGGCGAGGCGGTGCGGGCGCTGGCGCGCCAGCCCGGCGTCGTGGTCACCGGCGGCGTGCCCGACGTGCGGCCTTATCTGGCGCACGCCGCCTGTGCGGTGGCGCCCTTGCGCATCGCCCGCGGCGTGCAGAACAAGGTGCTCGAAGCCATGGCGATGGCGCGCCCGGTGGTCGCCAGCGCGCAGGCCGCCGAGGGTATCCGTGCCGAGGCCGGGCGCGATTTCATCCCGGCGCAGGACGAAGCCGGATTCGCCCGCGCGGTGATTGCCCGGCTGCAGGCGCCCGCAGCCGTTGCGGCGGCGCGCGACTGCATCCTGACCCACTACGACTGGACGCGCAATTTGAGCGCGATCGACGGACTGTTCGAACCGGCGCCGGCCGCTGCCGCTCTGGAGACCTGCCCCGCATGAACGCCCTGCCCGATTCCCTCCCTTCGACTGCGCGCAACGGCTGGCTGCTGCCGGCTGCGCTGACCAGTGGCGTCCTGCTGCTGCTGGGCGCCGCGTTCTGGCCGACCGTGCATTCGATGATCGAGGTGTGGGACCGGTCGGAGACCTTCACGCACGGCTACCTGGTGTTTCCCATCAGCGCCTGGCTGGTCTGGCGCCGGCGCGATGCGTTGGCGCAGATCCGGCCGCGCCCCGATCTGCGCGGGCTGCTGCTGCTGGCGGCGGCCGGCGCCGGCTGGCTGCTGGCCGATGCCGGCAGCGTCAACGTCGCTGCGCAATACGCGTTCGTCGCCATGCTGATTGCCGCGGTGTGGTCGCTGCTCGGAGCGGCTTTCGTGCGGGCCGCCTTCTTCCCGCTGATGTTCCTGCTGTTCGCCGTGCCGATGGGCGAGTTCCTGATCCAGCCGCTGATGGGGGTCACGGCCGATTTCACCGTGGCGATGCTGCAGGCCAGCGGCATTCCGGTGTACCGCGAAGGCACGTTTTTCAGCATCCCGAGCGGCGACTGGTCGGTGGTCGAAGGCTGCTCCGGCCTGCGCTATCTGATTGCCTCGGTCACGCTCGGCGTGTTGTACGCCTACCTCACCTACCGTTCGTGGCAACGCCGGCTGCTGTTCTCGCTCGCCGCCATCGTCGTGCCGATCTTCGCCAACAGCGGGCGCGCCTATCTGATCGTGATGATCGCCCACCTGTCCGACATGAAGCTGGCGCTGGGCATCGATCATTACATTTACGGCTGGGTGTTTTTCGGCCTCGTCATGCTGCTGCTGTTCTGGGTCGGCAGTTTCTGGCGCGAAGACGAGCAGCCCGAGCCCGCTGTCGCGTCCGGGCTTGCACCGTCCGCAGACGGCGCCGCTGCGCGCCCGCTGCTGCCGGTGGCGATCGCGGCGCTGGCGGTGGCCGGCCTGTGGCCGGCCTACGCCGGCTGGCTCGACGCGCGCGCGCTGCCGGCCATGCCCGCATTGCAGATTCAGGCGCAGGGCGGCTGGCAGCCCGGCGAGGATTTCACCGGCTGGACGCCGCACTGGATCGGTGCCGACCGCCAGCTGCGCCGCGCCTACACCCAGGCCGGCCGCAACGTGTTGCTCGAACTGAATTACTACGTCACCCAGCGGCAGGATGCCGAACTCATCAACTCGCAGAACTTCATGATCCGGCAGAAAGATCCGCTGTGGTCCAACGTCGGCGAAACGCTCGCCACGGTGCAGATCGGCGGCATGGCGCGCCAGGTGCGGCAGGCCAGGCTGCGCGGCAGCAATGGCCAGCGCCTGCTGGTATGGCAGTGGAACCTGATCGGCCGGCATGCCACCGTCAACGATCAGTTCGCCAAGCTGAGCCTGGCCTTCGAGCGGGTGCTGCTGCGGCGCGACGACGGCCTGTCGGTGCTGATCGCCACGCCCTACGAGGATGCGGAGATCGAGACCGCGACCGCCGCGCTGGCGCGTTTCGCCGCAGACATGGAACCCGCGATCGGGCGCGCGCTCGACCGGGTTGACGGGCCGTGACCGCACACATCGTGCATGTCGTCCATCGCTTCGACACCGGCGGCATGGAAAACGGCATGGTCAATCTGTTCAACGCCTTGCCGCCACAGCGCTACCGGCACACGGTGGTGGCGCTGACCGACTACAGCGATTTCCGTCGGCGCATCAGCGCGCAGGCGGTCGAATTCCATGCGCTGCAGCGCGCACCGGGACACGGCCTCGGCTGGGCGGCGCGGCTGTGGAAACTACTGCGTCAGCTCAAGCCCGACCTGGTGCACACCCGCAATCTGGCCGCGCTGGAAGCGCAGTTCGTCGCCGCCGCCGCCGGCATCCGCGCCACCGTTCACGGCGAGCACGGGCGCGACGTGTTCGACCTCCATGGGCGCAACTGGAAATACAATTTGTTGCGCCGCGCGGCGCGGCCTTTGGTGTCGAACTACATCGCCGTGAGCCAGGACCTCGAAACCTGGCTGCGCCTGACCATCCACGTGCCGCCGCACAAGCTGCACCAGATCTACAACGGCGTCGACAGCGCGAAATTCCATCCGCGCGCGGGGGCGCGGCCGGCGTTCGCCCACCCCGAGAGCATCGTTTTCGGCTCGGTGGGGCGCATGGTCGAGGTCAAGGATTACCCCATGCTTACGCGTGCTTTCATCCAGCTGGTGCACCGGCAGCCCGAGCGGGCCGAGCGCGCGCGGCTGGTCATCGTCGGCGAGGGGCCGGCGCGCGAGGTCTGCCAGGCCCTGCTGCAGCAGGCCGGCCTGGCGCATCTGGCCTGGCTGCCGGGCGAGCGCCACGACATTGCGGAGATCATGCGGGCGTTCGACGTATTCGTGCTGCCTTCCAAGAACGAGGGCATCTCGAATACCGTCCTCGAAGCGCAGGCGAGCGGCCTCCCGGTGATCGCCACCGCGGTGGGCGGCAATGTCGAACTGGTGAAGACGGGCGTCAACGGCATGCTGGTGGCGCCGGGCGACGTCAACGACATGGCACAGGCCTTGCTCGGCTATCTGGACTCGCCGGCGCGCATCGCCGAACACAGCGGGCAGGCGCGGCGGCAGGCCGAGCAGCGCTTCAGCATTGCGGCCATGGCCGAGGCCTACGCCAGGGTATACGATCGAACGCTGGGGCGCCGTCAGGCAGCCTGAAAACTCGACAGCAACAGGGACGAACGACAAGCTATGTGCGGCATCACCGGCATTTTCGACACCAGCGGCGCGAACGAGATTTCGCGCGAACTGCTGCATCGCATGAACGAAACCCAGTTTCACCGCGGCCCCGACGAAGGCGGCCTGCATCTGGAGCCCGGCCTGGGGCTGGGGCACCGGCGGCTGTCCATCATCGACCTGTCCACCGGGCAGCAGCCGCTGTGCAACGAAGACGGCTCGGTGGTGGTCGTGTTCAACGGTGAGATCTACAACTTCCAGCAACTGGTGCCCGAACTCGAAGCGCTCGGCCACGTCTTCCGCACCCATTCCGACACCGAAGTCATCGTCCACGCCTGGGAGGCCTGGGGCGAAGCCTGCGTCGCGCGTTTCCGCGGCATGTTCGCGTTCGCGCTGTGGGACCGCAAGCAGGAAACGCTGTTCGTGGTGCGCGACCGCTTCGGCGTCAAGCCGCTGTATTACGCCTTCCTCGACAGCGGCGAGTTCATTTTCGGCTCGGAGCTGAAGTCGCTGATGGCGCATCCGCGCCTTGCGCGCGACATCGACCCGCTGGCGGTCGAGGAATATTTCGCCTACGGCTACGTGCCCGAGCCGCGTACCATTTTCAAACGCGCGTACAAACTGCCGCCGGGGTTCACGCTCACGCTCAAGCGCGGCCAGGCGCGCGCATTGCCCAGGCAGTATTGGGACATGCCTTTTACGCCGGTGGCGGTGAAGGACGAGGCCGGCGCGATGGACGAGCTGGTCGAGCGGATGAAGGAATCGGTCCGCCTGCGCATGATCGCCGACGTGCCACTGGGCGCCTTCCTGTCGGGCGGCGTCGATTCCAGCGCGGTGGTGGCGATGATGGCGGCGCAGTCGGCGGCGCCGGTGAACACCTGCTCGATCGGCTTCGACGATCCGGCCTTCAACGAGATCGAATTCGCGCAGCAGGTGGCCGACCGCTACCGCACGCGGCATCACGTCGAAACCGTCGCCGCCGACGACTTCAGCCTGGTCGGCAGGCTCGCCCAGGTATACGACGAACCCTATGCCGACTCGTCCGCGCTGCCGACCTACCGGGTGTGCGAACTGGCGAGGAAGCACGTGAAAGTCGCGCTGTCGGGCGACGGCGGCGACGAGCATTTCGCTGGCTACCGGCGCTACCGCTGGTTCCGCTACGAGGAGCGGATGCGCGCGGCGATGCCGCTCGCGCTGCGCCGCCCGCTGTTCGGCACGCTCGGCAGGCTGTACCCGAAAGCCGACTGGGCGCCCAGGGTGCTGCGCGCCAAGACCACCTTCGAGGCGCTGGCGCGCGATACGGTCGAGGGCTATTTCCACGGCGTTTCGCTGCTGTCGGATGCGCAGCGCAGGCAGCTGTTTGCGCCGTCGTTCAAGCGCGAACTGCAGGGCTACCAGGCGGTGGAGGTGCTGCGTCGCCATGCGGCGGTGGCACCCACCGACGATCCCCTGTCGCTGGTGCAGTATCTCGACATGAAAACCTATCTGGTCGGCGACATCCTCACCAAGGTCGACCGTGCCAGCATGGCGCACGCGCTCGAAGTGCGCGAGCCGCTGCTCGATCACGAGCTGATGGGCTGGGTCTCCGGGCTGCCCACCGATCTCAAGCTGCGCGGCACCGAGGGCAAATACCTGCTGAAAAAGGCGATGGAGCCGTATCTGCCGCGCGACGTGCTGTACCGCAGGAAAATGGGATTCTCGGTGCCGCTGGCCGCCTGGTTCCGCGGCCCGCTGGCCGCCACCATCCGCGGCGTGGTGCTGGGCGAGCGGCTGGCCTGCAGCGGCCTGTTCAACCAGGATTTTCTGCGCGAGGCGGTCGAGGCCCATCAATCCGGCCGTCGCGATTATTCGGTGATCCTGTGGACGGTGCTGATGTTCGACGCCTTCCTGGCGCAGGTGCTGGGCATGGACGACACGCAGCGCGAGGCGGCATGAAGATCCTGCACGTATTCGACCACACCCTGCCGCTGCACTCCGGCTACACCTTCCGCAGCGCGGCGATCCTGCGCAACCAGCGCAAGCTCGGCTGGGAAACATATCACCTGTCCGGCCCCAAGCAGATCGATTGCAGCGTGCCGGAAGAGGACGCCGACGGCCTGCATTTCTACCGCACCCCGAAACCGTCCGGCCTGCTCTCCCGGCTGCCGGGCGGCGACCCGTTCGCGGTGATGGGGGCGATCGAGAAACGCCTGCTGGGATTGGCGTGCGAGCTGCAGCCCGACGTCATCCATGCGCATTCGCCGGTGCTCGACGCGGTGCCGGCGATACGCATCGGACGCAAGCTGGGCATTCCGGTGGTGTACGAAATCCGCGCTTTCTGGGAGGATGCCGCAGTCGACCACGGCAGCACCAGAGAGGGCAGCCTGCGTTACAAACTGACGCGCGCGCTGGAAACCTGGGCGGTAAAAAATGCCGACGCGGTGACGGTCATCTGCGAAGGCCTGCGCCGCGATCTCGTCGCGCGCGGCATCGCGCGCGGCAAGATCAGCGTCATCCCGAATGCGGTCGACATCGACCAGTTCGCGGTCGGCGGCAAGCCCGACCCCGAACTGAAAATGAAGCTCGGCCTCGGCACCAGCCGCGTGCTCGGCTTCATCGGATCGTTCTACGCCTACGAGGGGCTGGACCTGCTGATTGCCGCGCTGCCGGCGATCCTCGGGCAGGTGCCCGACGTGAAGGTGCTGCTGGTCGGCGGCGGGCCGCAGGATGCGGCCCTGAAGCGGCAGGTGATGGCGCTCGATCTGAAAGAGCGCGTGGTGTTCGCCGGGCGGGTGCCGCACGGCGAGGTGAATCGCTACTACGACCTGATCGACGTGCTGGTGTATGCGCGCCACCCGATGCGGCTGACCGAACTGGTCACGCCCCTGAAGCCGCTGGAAGCGATGGCGCAGGGGCGGCTGATGGTGGCGTCCGATGTCGGCGGCCACAAGGAGCTGATCGAGGACGGCAAGACCGGCACCTTGTTCCGGGCGGGCAATGCGGAAGACCTCGCCAGCAAGGTGGTGGCGCTGCTGAAGGGCGAGCAGGGCTGGGACAGCATGAAGCGCAACGGCCGCCAGTTCGTGGAGTCCGAACGCAATTGGGCGGCCAGCGTGGCGCGCTATCGGGAAGTGTACGGCAGCCTCGTGAAACCGGGCATGGAGGCGGCGCTTGGCTGAGGCGGATACAGTCGAGCCGCGGCGGGCCGGCCTGGTCGTGTTCAGCTCGCTCTTCCCCAGCGCGGCGCGCCCCGGCGCCGGCCTGTTCATTCGCGAGCGCATGTTCCGCGTGGCGCAGCACCGGCCGCTCTGCGTCGTCTCGCCGCAGCCGTGGTTTCCCGGGCAGTCGCTGATCCGCCGGCTGCGCCCGGGCTACCGTCCGCCGGCGCCGGCGCTGGAAATCCAGCGGGGCATCCGCGTGTATCACCCGCGTTTCCTGGCGCTGCCCGGCCTGCTGCGCCGGCTGGACGGCATGGCGATGGCGCTGGGCAGCTTTTTCCTGCTGCGCCGCCTCCAGGCCGGGGGGGCGCGCCTCATCGATGCCCACTTTGCCTACCCGGACGGCGAGGCCGCCGTCCGGCTGGGGCGCTGGCTCGGCCTGCCGGTGACGGTCACCCTGCGCGGCACCGAAGTGCCGCATAGCCGTGACCCGGTGCTGCGTCCGCGCCTGGCGCGCACGCTCAAGGCCGCCACGCGGGTGTTCTCGGTGTCCGATTCCCTGCGCCGGCTGGCGCTCGAGCTTGGCGCTGCCGGCGAGAAAACCGAAGTCGTCGGCAACGGCGTGGATACCGGGATTTTCCAGCCGGTCGAGCGGGCCGCCGCGCGCGCCAGGTTCGGGCTGCCGGCCGGCGCGCGCGTGCTGGTCTCGGTGGGAGGGCTGGTCGAGCGCAAGGGCATGCACCGCGTCATCGACTGCCTGCCGGCGCTGCTCATGCGTCATCCGGACCTGCATTACCTCGTCGTCGGCGGCGGCAGCCCGGAAGGCGACATGCGCCCCGAACTCGATGCGCAGGTTGCGCGGCTGGGCCTGGCCGGACGCGTGCATTTTCTCGGCGCACTGCCGCCGGAGGAACTCAAGTGGCCGCTGTCGGCATCCGACGTGTTCGTGCTGGCGACCCGCAACGAAGGCTGGGCCAATGTATTTCTCGAGGCCATGGCCTGCGGCCTGCCGGTCGTCACCACCGACGTCGGCGGCAATGCCGAAGTGGTCTGCCGTGCCGAACTCGGCAGCGTGGTGCCGTTTGGCGACGCGGCTGCCTTGCGGCAGGCGCTGGACGCCGCGCTGAATGCGCACTGGAATCGCGCCGCGATCCTCGAATACGCCCGCGCCAACCAGTGGGACAAGCGCGTGGCGCAGCTGCTGGGTGCGTTCGAGCAGGTGCTGGCGGGGTCGCCGGAATCGATTCAACCAAGCGCCGCAGCCGCCAAATGACAAACCAGCCCAAACCCGCCACCGGCCACGACGCCCGCAGCCTGCCTGTGCGCATCCGGCATGCGCTGTGGCGGCACGCCAAGGCGTTGCGCCAGCGCGTGCTGCCGCGCCCGCTCGCGCAGCATGTGTTCGTTGCCGGGATGCAGCGCTCCGGTACCAATCTTTTGATGGACGTGCTGGATGCCAGCGCGATGACCCGGGTGTTCCACGAGACCGACCCGCGTGCGTTCGAGCGCTACGAGATGCGCGATCTCGCCGTGATCCGGCAGCTTGCGATGCAATGCCCGGCGCCGGTTTTCGTGATCAAGGCGCTGTGCGAGCTCGATCGCGTCAAGGCCTTGATGGATGAGTTCGCGCCCGCGAAAACCCTGTGGGTGGTGCGCGACTGGCGCGACAGCGTCAGCTCGGCGATCAAGTCCTTCGGCAATTTCGTGCCGCAATGGCAGCGCCTGGCGCAGGGCGATGCGAGCGACTGGCGCGGGCGCGGCATGTCGGCCGCCACCCGTGAACTGCTCGCCGCGCTGTACCGTCCGGAGGCCAGCGAAGCCGAGGGCGCAGCCATCATGTGGTTTTACCGCAATGCGCTGTTTTTCGAGCAGCAGCTGGCCGCCGATGCGCGCGTGCGCGTCGTTTTTTACGAAGACATGGTGCAGCAGCCGCTGCGCGAAGTCGCTGCGGTATACGATTTTCTCGGCCTGCCCGGCTTCAATGCCGCGACTGCCGGGCGCATCCATGCGCGGTCGGTGAAGCGCCGCCGCCCGCCCGACATTGCGCCTGCCGTGATCGGCCTGTGCGACGAATTGCTGGAGCGCTTCAGGGCGTTGTCCCGGAGGACGCCGTCATGAGCGTTCCCGCCTGGCTCGCCCGCGGTGTGTTTCGCGCCCAGGAGGCGGCGATGCGCCGGCCGACCTTCGCTGTGCTTGCCGAGCTGGAGCGCACGCAGTGGCTGTCGCGCAGCGAGATGCTGGATTATCAGACCGGGCATCTCAACGTGCTGCTGCAAGGCGCCCTGGCGCACAGCCCGTGGCACGCGGCCAGGCTGCAGGCCGCCGGGCTGGCCGATGCCGTCAGGGCCGGGGCGGTGTTGCTGACCGACTTGTCGCGCCTGCCGACGATGGACAAGCGCGACGCCCGCGACAACGTCGAACGGCTGGTGTGGCGCGGCGCACCGGGCGGGGTGTTCCCCTACACCACCGGCGGTTCCAGCGGCGAGCCGCTGATTTTCTATTTCGGCCGGGCGCGCCAGGCCGCCGACGCCGCCGGGCGGCTGCGCGCGCGCCGCTGGTGGGGCGTCAACCCGGGCGAGCGCGAGGTGTACCTGTGGGGCGCGCCGGTGGAGCTGAACAAGACCGACCGCATCAAATCCCTGCGTGACCGCCTGGTCAACCAGCTGTTGCTGAATGCGTTCGAGATGTCGCCCGCGCGCATGGACGATTACCTGCGGGCGATCCAGGCATGGAATCCGAAGGCGATCTACGGCTACGCCAGCAGCCTGGCGCTGCTGGCCGCGCATGCCGAAGCGCGCGGCAGCCGGCCGAAGCTGGCCGCGCTGCGCGTGGTGAGCAGCACCGGCGAGCCGCTGTTTCCGCATCAGCGCGAGTTGATCGAACGCGTGTTCGGGGTGCCGGTCTCGGTCGAGTACGGCGCCCGCGATGCCGGGCTGATGGCGCTGCAGGCGCCGGACGGGTCGCTGCTGCAGATGAGCGAGACGCATCTCGTCGAGGTGCTGGATGCGGCGGGCAATCCGGCGGAGGAAGGCGAGGCGGTGATCACCAGCCTGGTGTCGGCGGCGCAGCCCTTCATCCGCTACCGCACCGGCGACGTGGTCAGGCGTTCGGGGCGGACCGACCCCGGCGGGCGCGGCCTCGCCGTGCTGGATGCGGTGGTGGGGCGGCAGACCGATTTCATCGTCGCCGCCGACGGCCGCATCATGCATGCGCTGGCGGTGATTTACGTGCTGCGCGCAATTCCCGGGGTGGGCCAGTTCAAGCTGATCCAGCACGCGGTCGACCGGCTGGAGGTGCAGGTGGTGCCGGATGCGCGCTGGAACGACGCGGCGCGCGAGGCGATCCAGCATGGATTGCGTGCGCGCCTGGGCACCACCCTGGTCGTCGATCTGAAGCTGCTGGAGACGATCGCGCCGGAAGCCTCGGGCAAACACCGCTACGTCGTCAGCCACGTCCCCCTGCACGGCGCGCTGGCGCAAGCCGTGGCCTGAACCGCGCGCATGGAGCCGGCCGCCTGGTTCGAACTGCCGATGCGCCGCGAGCCCCGGCGCCCGCCGGCCCGAATCGGGCGCGATCGGCGCCCGGCGGGGAGCGGGCAGGCCCTGCGCGATGCGCCGCAATTGTGTACCCTGAATGCCGGATACCTTGCCGATGCCCTGATGATGAATATGGCGGACATCACGATTTCACCGATGGCGCAGAAAACCCGATCCGTATGAGAGACCTGTTCATTGCCGGCCTGATTTTCGGCCTGCTGCCTTTCGTTTTCAAGCGCCCCTGGCTGGGCATCCTGCTGTGGTCGTGGCTGGGCTACATGAATCCGCACCGGCTGGCGTGGGGATTCGCCTACGATCTGCCGTTCTCCATGATCGTCGGTTTGGTCACCATCGTGGCCTTCATGGCGTCCAAGGAGAAAAAAGAGATGCCATGGACGCGGGAAACCATCGTCCTGCTGATCTTTATCGGCTGGATGCTGTTCACGACCTTCTTCGCGTTCTATTCCGATTCCGCCTGGCTGCAGTGGAACAAGGTATGGAAGATCCAGCTGATGGTCTTCCTCACCGCGCTCATCATCACCGATCGCCACAAGCTGCACTGGATGATCTGGGTGATCGCGCTGTCGTTCGGCTTTTATGGCGTCAAGGGCGGAATTTTCACCATCCTCAACGGCGGCGCCTACCGGGTGCAGGGGCCGTCCGGAACCTTCATCGGGGGCAACAACGAATTGGCGCTGGCGCTGGTGATGGCGATTCCGCTCATCCGCTATCTGCACCTGCAGGAAACCCGCAAGTGGATCCGCATCGGGCTGGCCAGCGCCATGGTGCTGACCGGCGTCGCGGCCATCGGCAGCCAGTCGCGCGGCGGTCTGGTGGCGATGCTGGCGATGGGGTTGTTCCTGTGGCTGAAAAGCCGCAACAAGATCGTCACCGGCATCTACATGGCGGTGGCCGTGGGCATCATGGCATCGGTCATGCCGCAGGCATGGTACGACCGCATGAACACGATCGAGACCTACGAACAGGACCAGTCGGCGCAAGGGCGGATCAACGCCTGGCATACCGCGTTCAATGTGGCGAAAGACCGCATCACCGGCGGCGGCTTCGAGATGTGGCGGCCGCCGGTTTTCCGCCAGTACGCGCCCGACCCGTTCAACGTGCGCGACGTGCACAGCATTTATTTCGAGATCATGGGCGAGCAGGGGTTCATCGGATTCGGCCTGTTCGTGCTGCTGGGCCTGATGGCCTGGATCCGGGCGCAGCAGATCATTGCGCGATGCAAGAACGACCCCGACAGGAAATGGGCTTCCGACCTGGCCGCCATGATCCAGGTGAGCCTGGTCGGCTATGCCGCAGGCGGCGCATTCCTGGGAATGGGCTATTTCGACTTGCCCTACCACTTGATGATCGTCCTGGTGCTGGCGGCAAAGTTTTCGGGGGTGCTGGACAATGCCGTGCCTGCCGTGAACCAGGCCGCAGGCGGACGCTTCCTCCATCCCGCCAGCCAGTTTCACCAGGCCCGCATCGGGCCGGGGTCCTGATTTCCGTGCATTGGCCGCGTCTGCGTCTGCCGCCTGGCCTGGGGGGGGCGTTCTGGCTGGCGCTGCTGCTGCTGGCGCTGGTCGAGTCCGCCCTGCACAGCGAACGGGTGATCCACCAGTTCCGCGCGGTGTTTGCCCTGGGGCGGGCGTACGACAAGCTGCAGTACGTGGAGCGCAACCCGCCATCGGTCCTGTTCATCGGCAACAGCCGGATCGACAATGGCGTGGATCCGCGCACGTTCGGCCAGGCATGGGCGGATGGCAGCCGGCAGGGTTTCAATCTGGGCCTGCCCGGCGCCAATGCGCTGGTCTACCACGGCGCGGTGCGGCGTCTGGATGCGCGCGGCCTGCTGGGCGGAGAGGGGGTTCAAGTCGTCGTGCTGGGGCTGGACGAGAGCGCCCTGCAGGAAGACGACTCGCTGGGCTATGTCGGTTTCCTGGCCGACCGCCGCGCCCTGTGGGAAACCGGACGTTATCGGGAGTGGCTGGGCAGCTATCTGCGATTGTGGTCTTACAGCGGCAATCTGCGGCAACTGCGCGAGCCGGACAAGGCGCTGCGTTTCATCGAGGCGAGCGTGCGTTCGCTCGACCCGGTAGGCGGCGCGGCGGCACTCCATCTGGGCTATCGGGCAGGTTTCGGGGCCGCGCAGAACAGGACCCAGCTGGTGCGCCAGGAAACGGCCGCCCAGCTGCCGCCTGCGCCCGGCGTCGAGGCCTTCTTGTGGCGCACGATCGTGCTTCTGCAGGCCCGTGGGGTGCGCGTATTCGTTACGATCCCGCCGTTGCGCGACCGCCCTTCCGCCTTTTTCGATGCGAGTCCGGCGGCCGCGCCTTATCGCGCACTGCTGGCGCGGCTGCGGCAAGCAGGGGCGAGCGTGCTGCCCATCGCCACCGGCTACGCGCCTGCGGAGTTCGTCAATGCCGGGCATCTTAACAACCGCGGGGCGCAACGCTACAGCGCCGAACTGGGGCGCCAGCTTGCAGAGCGGGGGGCTTGATCAGCCATGGTTTTCAGTTCGCCGACTTTCCTGCTGTTTTTTGCCGTGCTGCTGCTGTTTTATGCCGGCGCGCGCAATTACCGCGAGCGCGCCGCCGTCGTTCTGGCCGGCAGCCTGATTTTTTATGCCTCCTGGAAACCGGCATACCTCATCCTGCTGGCAGCCTCGGTCAGCCTCAACTATCTGATCTACTCCGCGCTGTCGGCCAGTCGCAGCAAGCGCCTGCTGGTGGCCGGGCTGGCGCTCAATCTCGGTTTTCTGGGGGTCGTCAAATACCTCGGCATGATGCTGGAAAGCCTGCTCGGGCTGGCTGCCTGGCTGGACCTGCCGCTGCCCGGCGCGCCGCCCGGCTGGGGCGACTGGGCGCTGCCGCTCGGCATCAGCTTTTACACCTTCCACATGCTGTCGGTGATGATCGACGTCTACCGCGGCGAATGGACGCAGCGCATTTCATTCCGCGCCTGGTGGCTGTACGTCACCTTCTTTCCGCACATGATCGCCGGCCCCATCCTGCGTGCCTCCGAACTGGTCGAACAGCTGGAAAGCCTGCAGCCCCTCAGGGCGCGCGACATCAAGCTGGGCGCGCTGATTTTCATGGCCGGCCTGATCAAGAAGGTGCTGTTTGCCGACAACCTGGCGCCGCTGGCCGATGAACTCTTCAGCCGTCCCGAAACGCTCGATTTTTATACGGCCTGGCTTGCCGCCACGGTGTTTGCGCTGCAAATCTATTTCGATTTTTCCGGCTACAGCGAAATGGCGATCGGCCTGGCGTTGGCGTTCGGGGTGACGTTGCCGCGCAACTTTCTTCATCCCTACTGCAGCCGCAGCGTGCGCGAGTTCTGGCAGCGCTGGCACATCACGCTGTCGCGCTGGCTGCGCGACTACCTTTACGTTTCGCTCGGCGGCAACCGGCGCGGGCTGCCGCGCAACCTGGCCAACCTGATGATCACGATGCTGCTGGGCGGGCTGTGGCACGGCGCGGCCTGGACATTCGTGTTCTGGGGCTTCCTGCACGGCGCCTATCTGGCGCTGCATCGCCTGCTGCTCGCGTTCTATGCGAGGGCAGGCGTGACGGCCGGTTCCCGCGCTGCGCGCATCCTGTCCTGGCTGGGCTGGCCGCTGACGCTGGCGCTGGTATGGATCACCTGGGTGTTCTTTCGCGCGCCGACGTTTCACGACGCGTGGCTGGTCGCGGCCGCCATGCTGGGCCTGGGCGGCACGGCCGCAGCGCCGGCGGTGCGCAGCTATGTGCAGCTGCTGGTGTGGGGCAGCCTGCTGCTCGCCTTGCTGGAGCCGCAAATCGAACGGGGATTGAAGCATGGCCTGCAACGCTGGGAGACGCTGCACTTCACGCTGCGCGGCACGGCCTACGCGGGATTGGTGCTCGCCGTCATTGTCTTTGGCGGCAGCAGCCAGAAATTCATTTATTTCGATTTCTGAGACGCGCGTCGCCGCGCGTCTCAGTGTTCGTTCGCCTGCAGCCACTGCTCCAGCATCATGGTCAGCCAGATCATCACGCCGTAATAGCTGGCATGCGGGCCGCGCTGCATGGCGAGCATGTGGTCGAGATACGCCGGCCGGATCCAGCCGCGCTGCTTGAAATCGGCTAGGCTGTCGCCGACGAGCTCGCCGAGCGGGGCGTATTGCGTGCTCCACACCCCGAACGGCAGGCCGAAGCCGTGCTTGGTCTTGTTGATGATCTGTTCCGGCAGCAGGTCGCGCAAGGCTTCCTTGAAGAACCAGCGCAGCTTCTGCCCGCGCACCTTGTAATCCACCGGCAGGTGATTGGCGAAGGCCACCAAGCGGTCGTCGAGCAGCGGGTAGCGCACCTCGATGCCCGCCGCTTCGGTCATGGTGCCGACCTTGCGCAGATCGTTGTCCGCCAGGGTGAATTTCAGGTCCAGATGCATCATGCGGTTGATGTAATGGTCCGACGCCGTGCGCTCGTAGGCTTCGCTCAGGGCGGCGCCCGGCGCCGAGGGGTCGACGGCGTCGATGAAGTCCGCGGCGAAAATCTGTTCGAGCGGCGTGCGATGCAGGAAGTTGTAGGACTCCAGCCGCAGCGGCAGGCCGACCTTGGCCTGGTCGACATAGCTTTTCAGCTTGGCGAGCGGGAAGCGGCCGGACAGGCCCGGCAGCAGCGTCAGCGGCTCGATCATCCCGTGCCGCAGCAAAGCCGGCAGGCGGGCGTAGGTCTCGAACAGGCGCTGCTTGGCGTAACGCACGTTGCCGCCGAAGATTTCGTCGCCGCCGTCGCCCGCCAGCATGCGTTCGAACCCTGCCTCGCGCGCCGCCTGGGCGCAGAAATAGGTCGGCACGGCCGAGGCGTTGCCGAACGGTTCGTCGTATTCGCGCGCGATGACGGGAATCGCGGTCACGATATCGGCCGGCTTCAGGTAGTACTCGTGGCGCCGGCTGTCGTAACGCTCGGCGGCGCAACGGGCGTATTCCATCTCGTCGAATCCGGCGGCGTCGAAGCCGATGGAAAACGTGTCGACCGCGGCGCCCCGCGCGGCAGTGAGGGCGCCGACCACGGTGGAGCTGTCGGTGCCGCCGGAAAGAAACGCGGCAGTGGCGGGCGCGTCGGCGTCGCGCACCGCCTGATCCAGGATGGTGCGAAAGCTGCGGCGGTGGCTGTCGAAATCGGCGCCGACCGCGGCGTAGTCCGCCTGCCAGTAAAAACCGCGGCTGAGCGCGCCGTTTTTCAGGGTGACGATCTGCCCCGGCAGCAGCTTGCGCACGCCCTGGTAGAGGCTGCGCGGCGCGGGGAGGGTGTGGAAGTACAGGTAGTCGTAAATCGCCTGCGGATCGATGTTGCGCCCAACGGCAGGGTGGGCGGCCACGTTCTGCACGCTGCTGCCGAACACCAGGTGGCCGCCGCGTTGCGCGTAGCACAGGCGTTCGGCGCCGACGCGGTCGAGCGCCAGACAGGCCTTCTTCTTCAGCGGCTCGATGACCGCGAAAGCGAAATTGCCGTGCATCAGCGTCGGCAGCTTTTCGCCAAAGCGCAGCCAGCCGTACGCGACCGCCATGGCCGGATTCTGGTCGCGCGCGATCTGCGCCAGCTCGTCGTCCAGAAAACGCGGGCGCCCGTGGAGCGCGGCGGCGAGGCCGTTTTCAACGTGGATGTCGGCCTTGCCGAAACGCGAGCACGCTGCCACCCCCAGCACCTGGCTGCTGTGCTGCTGCAGCAGCCCTTCCGGCGACAGGCAGGCCGCGCGTCCCATGTGCCTGATCAGATCCTGATGGGCGCCGTGATCGCCCAGCCAGCCAAAAATGCCATCCATGGTGTGTTGTGTCAGCGTGATACGGGATAATGTCCGCCAATATAAACGAGCTTGCCGCCGGGCACGAATCCTGTGTGCTCCGGGCATCCGATTGATGACGACAGAAAGCGCTTGGGTTTGACTGAGTTTTTCGACAAGGTGACGAAAACGCTGGCGTTCCATGCGCGCCGGCTGCGGCGCGGCCTGCGCGGGGTGCGCTGGGGAATGTCGCGGCGCCCGGCGGAGCGGCCCATCATCGTGGTCGGCTGCTCGCGTGCGGGCACCACGCTGGTCTACAAGACCCTGTCCGAGTCGCGCGAAATCGGCAGCCTGCAACGCGAAACCCACGACTACTGGACCGGCCTGCACCCGCTGGCCGACAAGAACTGGGATACCCACGGGCTGGACGCCGGCGATGCCAGCCCGGCGGACCGCGCTGCCGTCAGCCGCTACTTTTACCGCTGGACCGGCCGCCACCGCTGGGTCGACAAGAACAACCAGAACGGCCTGTGCGTGCCCTACCTGCGCGCGCTGT
Organism: Thiobacillus sp. 65-1059; assembly: GCA_001897675.1. Lineage (GTDB taxonomy): Bacteria > Pseudomonadota > Gammaproteobacteria > Burkholderiales > Thiobacillaceae > Thiobacillus. The sequence continues at coordinate 70,274 of MKUE01000079.1, forward strand.
TTCCCGATGCCGTGTTCGTCTTCGTCAAACGCAGCCCGGGCGACAACCTCAATTCCCTGATCGAGGGCTGGAAAAAGCCGGACGAATTCGCCACCTGGTCGAACGATCTGCCGGCGACGGTGGCGGTGGAAAACGGGCAACTGCAGCAGTGGTGTTTCTTCCTTGCCGAGGGCTGGCGCAATTATCTGAGCGCGCCGGTCGAAGAGGTTGCCGCGTTCCAGTATGCCGTCGTCAACCGGGCCATTCTCGATGCCAGGGACGGGGTGCCCGCCGGGCAATGGGTCGAGGTGTTCTACGAGGATTTCCTGCGCGATCCGGTCGCCACCTTCCGGCGGGTGTTCGAGGGCTGCGGGCTGGCCTTCGATGCGCGCCTGCAGGCGCATTGCGCCGAGGTGCTCGACATCCCCTACAACGCCTTTTCCGAGATCCGGCTGGACAAATGGAAGGACGGCCGCAACCGCGAAAAAATCGAGCGGGTGCTGCCGCAGGTGGCGGAGGTGGCCGCCCGGATGGGATATCGATGACGGCGCTGGCGCTCGCTTTCGCGATGCTGCTGCTGGTGTGGGCGGGCGTGCTGCTGGCGTTTGCCGCGCCGCTCGCCGCGCGCTGGCGCGAGCCGGTGCTGCGCCAGCCGGTGCTCGTCATCGAAAGCGACGACTGGGGCGCCGGGCCGCTGGCGCAGGCCGACGCATTGCGCCGCCTGGCCGCGTCGTTGCAGCGCGTGCGCGATGGCAGCGGGCGGCCGGCCGTGATGACGCTGGGGGTGGTGCTGGAAGTGCCCGACGGCGTGCGCATCGCGGCGGCCGGCGGCGCGGAATACCACGCACTGACGCTGGCCGATGCCCGCTTCGACGCCATCCGGGCGGCGATGACGGAGGGCATCCGGGCGGGCGTGTTTGCGCCGCAATTGCATGGCCAGTGCCACTACTGGCCGTCGGCGCTGCTGGCCGCCGCGCAGGCCGATGCGGACGTGCGGGCCTGGCTCGCCGCCGCCGAGCCTGCCGCAACCGAGGATCTGCCCGCGCATTTGCAAAGCCGCTGGATCGATGCTTCCGTCCTGCCGTCGCGCGCGCTGGCGGCGGCGGCGATGCGGCAGGCCGCCGCCGCCGAGGCCGCCGGTTATCGGGCCATTTTCGGCAGCGCGCCGCAGGTGGCGGTCGCCACCACGTTCGTCTGGAACGACGCGGTCGAGGCCGCCTGGGCGCAGGCAGGAATCGAAGCCGTCATCACGCCGGGCCGCCGCGCCACCTGCCGCAACGCCAAAGGGCAGCCGGACTGCGTGGATGCCACGATGCTGACGGGCGAGCGTGCGCCGGCGGGGCCGACCTATCTGGTGCGCGACGTGTATTTCGAGCCGGCGCTAGGCCAGCCGCCGCAGCGTCTGCTGGAAGGCCTGCAGGCGCGCACCCGGCAGGGCCGCGCCTGCCTGGTCGAAACCCATCGCTTCAATTTCCTGCAGGCGCCGGACGCCAGCCTCGCCGCCCTGGAAACAGGGCTGACGACCGCACTCGCCGTCAGCCCCGGCCTGCGCTTTCTCTCGCCGCTGGAACTGGCGCGCGCCATACGGGAGCGCGACCCGGCCTGGGTCGAGTCCCGGCTGCGGCCGCGCTTCGCCGCCTGGCGTGCGCGGCTGGACGAGATTCCGCGCTTTCGCCGGACGGCGCGGCTGAGCGGCCTGGCGTTGCCGCTGGCCTGGCTGGAGCGGACGGCGTGACGCCGCGCTTCTCGGTCGTCATTCCCGCGTTCAACGCCGCGGCCACGCTGGCGCGCGCGATCGAATCGGTGCTGGCACAAAGCTGGCCGGCATACGAAATCATCGTGATCGACGACGGCTCGACCGATGCCAGCGCCGCGGTCGCGCGCCAGTTCGGCGACGCCGTGCGCCTGGTCCGGCAAAACAATAGCGGCGTCGCGGCGGCGCGCAACGCCGGCGCGGCGGCCGCCCGCGGCGACTGGCTGGCGTTTCTCGACGCCGACGACTGGTATGCGGACGATCGCATCAGGCTGCATGCGGAATGGATCGCCGAAGACGCCACGCTGGATTGCCTGACCGGCGATTACGAATATCGTGATGCGGCAGGCGGCCTGCTCGGCACCTCGATGGCGCAGCACCCGTCGGGGCGCCTGCTGCTCGCCAAGGCCGCCGGCGCGATGCGGGTGGTGATGGAAACCCCGGCCGAGATGGCCGCCTTCGCGGCCGATCATTTCGGCGACACCCATACGCTTTCCGTCCCGCGCGCCCGCTTTGTCGAACTGGGCGGCTATCCGATCGGCTTCAAGGTATGCGAGGACGTGCATTTCCTCACCCGGTTGCTGGCAGGCAGCCGCCGCATCGGCGTGATTTGCCAAAGTCTCGGCGTCTACGTGATCCACGGCGGCAGCGCCACCCGCCGCGACCCGGTGGCGGCGCAGCGGGAGAACGTGCGCACCCTCGCCGATCTGGCGCAGCGGGCGGAAAATTTCCCGGCGCCGGTCAGGCAGGGAGTGGCGGCGCGGATGCAAAAAGCCCGCTACAACCTGGGCTGCGCCTTGAGCAAAAACGGCCAGCGGCTTGCCGCAGTCGGCGCCGTATTGCCTTCATTGGCGGCGCGCCCGGGCTGGCAGAGCCTGCGCAACGTGCTGTCGATGCTGAGGGGGTGACCGCTTGAACCGCCTGCTGGTGCTGACCGAACTGTTTTTGCCGACCAAGGGCGGCACCGCCGTATGGGCGGCCGAGGTGTACAAACGCCTCGGCGGCAAGGAAATCCATATCGTCACCGCCGAGGTGGCGGATGCGGCGGCGGTCGACGCGCAGCACCCCAACACCATTCATCGCCTGAACCTCAAGCGTGTGGCCTGGCTGCGCCCCGAGTCGCTGGCGATGTACGCACGCTTTTTCTTCAAGTCGCTGACGCTGGCGCTGACCCACCGCTTCGATGCGATCCATGCCTTCCGCGCGCTGCCCGAAGGACTGGTGGCGTGGGCGGTGGCACGGCTGACCCGGCGCCCGGTGGTCGTCTATGCCCACGGCGAGGAGCTCACCAGCTGGGGTAGCGGCGGCAAATACAAGGCCATGCGGTTTGCCCTGCGCCATGCCGACCGGGTCGTCGCCAACAGCGAGCATACGCGCGCCACCCTGCTTGCCATGGGCGTCGCCGCGGCCCGCATTGCCGTCATTTACCCCGGCGTCGATGTGTCGGTGTTCCGCCCGGGGCTGGACGCCGAGGACTTGCGCGCAAGCCTGGGGGTCGGCCGCGCCGACAAGCTGGTGTTCTCGGTCGGCCGGCTGTCGCGCCGCAAGGGCTTCGATCAGGCGATCCGTGCGGTGGCGCGGCTGCGCAGCGAAGGCATTGCGGTGCGCTACGTCATCGCGGGAATCGGCGAGGACGCCGATTATCTCGACGGCCTGATCGCGCAACATCGTCTGCAGGGCATCGCCCACCGCATCGGCGCGGTCAAGGAAGCCGATCTGCCGCGCTGGCTGAATGCCTGCGACGTGTTCGCCATGCCCAACCGCGACATCAACGGCGACAATGAGGGTTTCGGCATGGTGTTCATCGAGGCGGCCGCCTGCGGCAAGCCCAGCCTGGCGGGCGAAGCCGGCGGCACCGGTTCGGCGGTGCTGCACGGCGAGACCGGGTTGCGGGTGGACGGCACCTCGGTCGAGGCGGTGGCGGACGGCCTGCGCAGCCTGCTGACGCAGCCGGCGCTGGCCTTCGAGCGGGGACAGCGCGCGCTGCAGCGGGTCGAGCGCGAATTTGCCTGGGAACGCGTCGCCGACAAGACCCGCAAGCTGAGCCTGAACGCAAACGAACCTTGACCCTGTCCATGACCGACACTACGCAAGCCTGGCCCGTCGCCGTCTTTGCCCACAACGAGGCGCGCAACATCGTCGCCTGCCTCGACAGCCTGCGGGCCGCCGTCGGCGATCCAGCCGAATGCTACGTGCTGGCCAACGCCTGCACCGACCGTACCGAAGCCCTGGTGCGCGAATACAGCGCCAGCCATCCCGGCGTGCACCTGGTGTCGATCGCGCTGGGCGACAAGGCCAACGCCTGGAATGTGTTCGTCCACGAAGTCGCGCCGCGCGGCGCGGCGCACTATTTCTTCATCGACGGCGACGTGCGCGCCACTCCGGGTTCGCTCGACGCCATGGCGCAGGCATTGGCGCTGCATCCGCAGGCCAACGGCGTATCGGCGCTGCCCCGAAGCGGCCGCGGCGTGGTCGCATTTCAGCGCGACATGCTGCAGGACAACGGTATCGCCGGAAACCTGTATGGACTGCGCGGCAGCTTCGTCGAACGCATCCGCGCCCAGGCCATCAGAATGCCCGTCGGCACCATCGGCGAAGATGCCTTGATGGGGGCGATGCTGAAATGGGATTTGCGCGGCGACACGCGCTGGGACAACGACAGGGTGGTGGTGGCGCGCGAGGCCGGGTTCGCGTTCGACTCGGTGTCCCCCTGGCTGCCGCGCGAATGGAAGAAATACTTCCGCCGGCGCGTGCGCTACAGTGTGCGGGGCTACCAGAACAAGATGCTCGGGCGTGCCATTCAGCCCGCCGGTTTCGAATCTTTGCCGCAGCATGTGCGCGCTTTGTATCCGCGCTATCCCGAACTGCTCAGCGTGAGCTGGCGCGGGCTGGACACCCTGTTCGACTGGCTGGCCGTGCGCGAAATCAGGGCAGCGTGATGCTCGACTTCATTGAATAACGGGGCGAAAGGAAATTGGCGATGCGGCACTTCAAGAAAAACATGCTGGCGCTGGGCGCCGGGCTCGCGATGGCGCAATCCGCAGCGGCCGATTGGGCGCCCAACAAGGCCGAGATGGCCACGCTTCCGCCCTACTGCGCGGCGCGTTTCGACGAGCGTTCGGCGGCGTTCCAAACCTGGAAAAGCACCATGGGCGGCGACTTCATCCACGTCCACCATTACTGCGCCGGACTCAATTTCGTCAACCGGGCGCGCGGCATGGCATCGGCCAAAGACCGGCTCGGCGTGCTCGGCGCGGCGGTGAAGAACTTCGACTACATCCTGACGCACACCCAGCCGGACTTCTACTTGCGGGCGGATGCGCTGATGAACCGCGGGATTGCGATGTCGATGTTGCAGAAACCGGGCGAGGCCGTCGGCAACCTGCGCCAGGCGATCGAAATGAATCCCAGGCTGCCGCGCGCCTACATGACGTTGGCGGACCTGTACGACCAGCAGAAAAACCGCGGCAAGGCGCTGGAAACGGTGACCGCAGGCCTGCGCCATAATCCGGACGCCAAAAGCCTGCAGCGCCGCTACACCGAGCTGGGCGGCAAGCTGCCCTACCCCGTCCCCATCGAGCCTGCAGCGGCTGCACCGGCCAAGGCGGACGAGGTGGCGGCACCGGCTGCGGCCGAGCCGGCTGTGGCCGCGCCCGTGGCCGCGACGCCAGCGGCGGAACCCGCTGCCGCGCCCAAAATCGGTTCGCCGACCAACCCCTATTGCCGGTTTTGTCCGGATTGAGCAGCGTCGCCGGGCCGCTGCCCCGGCGCCTGCACGAACGCCTGCAATCTCGCCCATAGATCGGCCCGCACCTGCGGATGCCGTTCCGATACATCGTGCTGGCAGGCGGGGTCGGCCTGCAGATCGAACAAGCGCAGTACATGGCCGCTGTCCAGCGGCTGATATACCAGCTTCCAGCGGCCACGGCGGATCATGCGGTCCTTGGCGGCGAGGACGGCCTTGCAGTATTCGGGCTTGATCGCCAGGGTGCCGCTGGCGCGGTCCGGCACTTCCATCAGTTCCAGCAGGCCGGGGTAGCGCAGGTGCGTATCCGGCAGGCCGGGAATGTCCGCGATCCAGATGCCGGTTTCGTTGAAGGCGTCGAGTTCGGGACAGGCGCCATCCGCCGCCAGACATCCTGCGAGCGACACCCCGTCCATGGACGCGACGGGCGGGGCGCCGGCAAGTTCGAGCAGGGTGGGGGCGAGGTCGATCGAGCGCACTACCTTGTCCACCGTGCCGCGCGCAGGGCGGCGCGGATCGCGGATCAGCAGCGGGATGCGCGGGCTGAAATCGCCGACCGCGGAATTCCCCTGCCCCCAGGTGTCGTGCTCGAAAAACTCCATGCCGTGGTCGGAGTAGACGACGACGACCGTGTTGCCGGCCAGCCCGCAGGTTTCGAGGTGCGCCAGCATCCTGCCCACTTCGTCGTCGAATTCCGCCACGCAGCCGTCGTACAGGTCGATGATCTGGTCGAGGTCGAATTCCTCCTTGGGCGCGCCCTGGCGGCGGATGATCTCGAACGGATCGGTCAGCCGCGCCATCGCGAACTTCGATTCGCCGGCATAGGCGGGGTCGGCGAAGCGCGTGTACCACGGCCATTCCGAGGCGAACGGCGGATGCGTGGTGGAATAGAACACGTTGAGAAAAAACGGCTGCGCGCTTTGCGCCAGGCGCGCCGCCAGCCGCCGCGCCCGTTTGCCCAGCGGCTGCGTCAGCGGCACCCCGCCCAGGTAATACAGTTCGGGCAGCAGCAGCCGTCCCAGCCGGTTATGGGTGAACAGGGAGACGAACAGGCGCAAATCCTTCGGCCCCTGGCGAATCAGGTACTTCAGGTTCCACTGGTCTTCCGGCAGGTCGGTGTAGTCGAAACCGAAGGAGTACTTGCCCATGTCGGCGCCGCACCAGTCGGAGATCGCCGCCGTGCGGTAGCCGATTTTCCTCAGCAGCGTGGGCAGGGCGTCGACTTTCAGCCGCGTGCCCTCGTCGTCGACGAAATTGTCGCGGATGCCGTGCGTGTGCGGCCAGGCGCCGGTCAGCATGGAAATCAGGCTCGGCGCGGTGCGCGCGCACGGCACATAGCAGTTGGCAAACAGCGCGCCGCTCGTAGCCAGCCGATCGATATGCGGGGTCAGCGCGCGGCGGTAGCCGAGCGCACCCAGGCGGTCGGCGCGCAAGGTGTCGGAGCCGATCATCAGGATGTTGGGCGGCGCATCCGGCGCGCGGGCGGGACGCTTGCGCGGGGCGCGCGCCTGCGGCTGCCAGCCGGCCCACGCGATCGAGCCGGCGAAGAACAGCGCGCCCGCCCACAGCGCAATCAGGTCGCCCACCCGGTTTTCCTTCGCCAGCTGCCAGGAGGCCGCTGCCAGCAGCAGCCCGGCCATCCCCATTCCCAGCGACTGCAGGCGCGCGATGCGCGCCGGCGTCGCCCACTGCCACAGGCGGTACAGGCGGCTGGTCCGGTAATGCATCGACGCCACCAGCAGGCCGGGATTGAAGCGCAGCGTGCGGATGAACTGCAGCATGAAGCCGCCCAGGATGCCGAGCAGGGCGGCGGCGGCGGCGAGGCCGGCCGACCAGCGGGCGCCGGCCAGGGTGTGGAGCATGAAGTACAGCAGCACCCCCGCGCCGCCGCTGAACAGCATCAGGGCGAACGCCCACGCCGACAGCCGCGCCAGCGCGAACAGGGTGTAGCGCCGGTAGTGGGTGAGCACTTCCTCGCGAATGCGGGGTCCGGTTTGCGAAAAATCGAGCAGCGATTTGGCGAGCAATGCCGTCGTGCCGAGCCCCGCCATGCCCAGCGCCGGCAGCAGCCCGGCCCAGCGGGCGTCGCCGCTGGCAAGCCAGGCGAGCAAGCCGCTGGCGGCGGTGACGAGCGCCAGCGCCTCGATGAGCAAGCGGCCGCGGTCGAGCGGCAGGGCCAGGCGTTTGCCGCGATGCCCCGATTCGCTGCGGCCTTGTATCTCGCCCAGCGCCGCCGCCGTGCGCACCCAGTAGAACCGCCGCTTGGCCCATGACAGGCCGAAAAGGCTGTGGAATCCGTACTCGGCCAGCTTGCGCCACATGTACAGCGGAACCGATCCGCCGCCGTGGATGCGGGCGGTCGAACGGGTGCGCTGATAGCTCTTTTTCAGCAGATAGCCGAGCCGGAGCCGCGCGGTGTCGACGTAGTGGTGTTGCACGATGTCCGGCACGTACTGGCAGCGCTCTCCGCGCGCCAGGGCGCGCAGCACGTATTCGCTGTCCTCGCCTCCGCCGAGGTCGTGTCCGTGCGGGCCCAGTTCGGTGGAAAACTGGCCGGCCAGTTCGAACACGCGGCGGCGCACCACCAGATTGCCGCCGCCCGGTATGGGGCCATGCTCGGCGGTGACGGCGCGGGGGGTGTCGCCCTGGTCGTAGCGTGGCACCGGCAGCGGGTAGATGCGATACGGGCCTTCGTCGTGCACCCACGCGGGCTCGCTGCCGTCCCAGTCGGGGAGGATGCGGCCACAGTACAAACCCGCATCCGGCCAGGCCGCGGCGGCCTGTTCGATGGCCGTGAGATAGTTCTCGTCCACCCGATGATCATCGTCCACCAAGGCGATCAGCCCGGTTTCGATCTGCGGAATGGCCTCGTTCAGCGCATGCGACTTCCCCGGCGTAGCGACCTCGATCACGCGCAGCGGCAGCCAGTGGTTGGCGGATTGCTGGGCCTGGTATGTCCGCATCTGCGCTGGCGTGGCGTCGCTGCAGGCATTGGCCGCCACCAGAATCTGCACCGGGATGGCCGGACGCCGGGCGCGGTTGAGCGACGCCAATGCCTTCTGCAGCAGGTCTGCCCGGTTGTGGGTGCAGATGAGGATGGTCAGCGCGGTCACGCGAGTGCCCGCCGGGTACGCTTCCGGAAACGGGTCGCTACCTTGCCATGCAGCCGGTACTGCAGCGTGGTGGCGCCGGAGCGCGGTGCGCTGGCGATGAAGATCGGGCCTTGCCGGCGCGATGGGAGGGAGAAAAACGGGGTCACGTGGAGATTCCAGTCAAACGGACATATTTGAACAGGGTGTGGGGCATGAGGCTGTAGCGCGGAAAAACGGAACGGATACGCCAATGCCGCCGTTGCACCCAGCGGTTGCGCTGTACCGCCTTGTGCCAGGTGCCTGCGTCGTGGCGCGCAGCCAGTTGGCTCAATGTGTTCAGTCGCACATCGGGTTGCTGGCGGAGCCATTGGAAAAGTTCCGCCAGATCCTGGAGGGTCAGGGCCGCGCTGGCCAGCCCGGATTCCCGCAAGTCGCGATGATGCATGACAGCCACCACCGCCAGGTCGCCATTCGGCCACCGGCGTGCCTCGGACAGGGCGCGGCGAAGCACGGTGATCTGGCAGGTGCGCGGCAGCTGGGCGAGCCGGGCGGATTCGGCCAGGTCGTGTTCAGCACCCGCAGAAAGATAGAGGAAACCCTGGTCGGATAGGACGGAAGCAGTGATCTGGTCGAAGGTGTTGAAAGGCGGCACGAAGCCCCGGATCGTCCCTCCGAAGGTCTGTTCGAGCATGGCCCGGCCAGCCGTGATTTTGTCCGTTTGCGCCGCGCGATCGAGGCCCGAGAATTCGGAAGGCAGGCTGCCTTCGGGCCGGCAGGACTCATGGCTGAACCCGTGCTGGGCGATTTCCAGCCGGCCGGACTGGCGGGCCTCGACGAGGTGGGGCACATCGCCGGCGGACAAGGCATGCTGTCCGGCGTGCGGTATGGTCGCGAAGGTGGCGCAGACGCCGTGGCTGGCCATGGCATGCAATATCGCGCGCTCGAGCGCATGGTCGCTGACGGCAGACGGATCGTCGAAGCGGATGGCGACGTCAATCACGCTTATGCACCGGAGCGGTTCCGGTAGCCTTGCAGGCTGCCCAGCGCATGGGCGGCATTCATCGCCTGGCGGACCAGGCCCGGTTTCCCGCTGAGCGCCAGCTTCAAGGTGCGGCCGCAGTGCCCGAGGAACTGGGCAAGCATGAAAGGCGGGACGCCAAACCGGACGTTGGGGTAGCACGGCAGGGAAAATCGGCCATGGCGAATCCCCGCCCGGTAATGCAGCCTGATGAAATAGCTGCGTGTGAGGCGCCAGGATTCGACCGCGTGCAGCACAGCCATCTCGGGGCGATAGCGGATCCGGGCTTTGCGCTCGAGCAGGGCGCGCAGCATCATGGCATCCTCGCCGCCGCCGACATCCTTGCCTTCGCGGTTGTAGCGGGGGTCGAAGCGCAAGGCCGGATCGTCGCGGAACAGGCGCATGTCGTAAGCGACGTTGGCGGTCCAGACGGGGGTGCCGGCATCCTCGATCCAGAAACGCTCCGGCCCGTGATCGACCGCGGCGAGAAAGCCGAGCAGATCGTCCTCCAGCCAGCGCGGCCGTGCGGTGCTTGTGAAATCCATCTCCACACGGCCGCCCGCGCACGCCGCGCCTTCGTTCAGGATGGCGTCGGCCGCTGCCTGCAGCAGGCCGGGCAGCGGCGTTTCGTCGTCGTCGATGAAGACCAGGATGTCGCTGTCCAGCGCCTCGGCGATGCCGCGGTTGCGCGCCGCCACGATCCCCTGCACGGACTCGTTCACCCAGCGCAGCCTCGGCCCCGGCAACTGCTCCAGCCGGGAGAGGATGGCGGCCGTTGCGTCGGTGCTGTTGTTGTTGATGGCGAGAATCTCGAAGGGGATCGGGCAGGCTTGCGCGCGCATCGCCGCCACGAGTTTTTCCAGGCGGTCCGCACGGTTATAGGTACAAAAGGCGAAGGTAAGTACGGGCATGACGACGGTTCAGATGGAGTTGCGCGTGCTGCGTCGGGTATCGATTGCCCGGATCAGCGATTCGAATAGTGGTGCAGGCAAGAAACTGGCCAGCAGGTATTTGACGTCGCGTGCCTTCCAGTCGGCCTTGCGGAATGCGCGCCGGAACAGGCGGCGCGAGGAATCGGTGTCGCGCCGCCAGTGGCAGCGATAGGCTTCGGGCAGCAGCGAGCCGTAGACCCGGGCGTCGCGCCCGGCACGGCCGAGATGCTCGATTTGCGCGGGGTGGCGGCGGACGAACTCCTCCCGCACGGAGATGGCGTCGAACACCTGCCGCCAGCGCGGGATATGCGCATCGCCGCGCGGGTAGCGCCGGTAATACGCCAGCACCTCGGGCACGCGAACCACGACGGGCCGGGTGGTGAGCATGCGCAGCCACAAATCGTAGTCCATGGCGGTGGGCAGCCGTTCCGAAAATCCGCGCAAAGTGTCGACAAGCTGACGCCGCATCAGCACGCCATTGATCGGCCACGGGCAGGATTGCAGGAATGCGGCAGCCGCGTCGGCTGCGGCGTAATCGGGCGGGATGTGGGGCTGCGTGTTGACGGCGGCCTCCCCCACGTTTTGCCAGCCGCAATAGGCCGCATCGGCCCGGGCTTGCGTCATGGCGGCGTGCAGCTGACGCAGTGCGTCGGGATGCCAGTAATCGTCGGCATCGAGGAAGGCGACGAAATTGCCGCGCGCATGCGACAGCCCGTGGTTGCGCGCCGCATAGGGCCCGCTGTTGGTCTGGTGCAGCACGCTGATGCGCTCGGGATTGCCGTCTGCCAGCCGCGCGATGATTTCCGCGGACGCGTCGTGCGAGCCATCGTCCACGACGATGAGTTCGACCTGCCGGTAGCTTTGCCGCAGCACGCATTCGATCGCCTCTTCCACATAAGGCGCGGCGTTGTAGCAGGGCATGACGACGGAGATCAGAGCGGGGTCAAAGTTGTCCATCGATTGTCTGCGCTTCCCTGTCGCATTGTCCGGTCCGCCGTCGGTGCCGGGATGTAGGGCAGCCTGGCGCGCGGCGCGTATTTTCAGTTTCGCAGTGTGCCATAGCCCCGCCGTGTGCGGCACAGGCGTGCGGGAGATGCTCAATCGGCCTTGCGGCGGCTGATGCAGCTTGCCAGCAGGCGCAAGGCGAAGCGCAGGCTGTACCATTGCGGATGCGTGGCGAAGGAGGCGAACAGCGGCTGCCAGGCAGCCCTGCAATGGCCGCTGCGCTGGTGATGGTAGGCCTGGTTGAAGTAGACGCCGGCCAGGCTGTGCCTGACCTCGACGGCATGCCCCGCAAGCTCGGGGTTGCCGGCAATCCAGGCGAGCAGGATTTTGCGGATGTCCACCGCGGCGAGCATGTGCCTTGCCTTTTGCGCGGGCACCGACACATTGTTCTGCCCATCCATGCGGGCCAGATAGGCGTGCTGCAGCAGCAGCGCCGGTTCGCACAGCAGCGCGGATTTCATGGCCCATTCCGGTTCCGGCAGGTAGCTGTCCCGGCGCAGCGGGCCGACTCTGTCCCACAAGGTTTTGCGTGCGGCGGGGCGCTGCATCGCCATCGGAACGGATTTGAGCAGCGCGGCGAAAAGCCTGCGGTCGAAGAAGGCCACGCCGTGATCCGTCGTGCGCTGCGCACGTTCCAGCAGTCTGGATACGGCGTGCGACTGGTTGTCAGCGGTGCCTGGCGCATTGGCGCCAAAAGGCTCGACGTTGATGAACAGGCATTGCAGCCCGGGGTGGCGGGCGTAGGCGGCGGCAATCTGCGCCAGCGCAGTGGGCGCGAGCAGGTCGTCGTCGTCCAGATGCAGTACGACTTCGCCGCGGGCAGCGGCGACGCCCGCATTCTTGGCGCCGGCGATTCCCTGCGCCTGATCGTGCCGAACCAGGGCGAAGCGCTCGCCAAGCAGTTCGCGCAGCGTGGATTCGAGCACTGGCGGCGCGGAGCCGTCGTCCACCACCACCACTTCCCATTCCGGGTGGGTCTGGGCCGCGATGCTGGCGAGCGCCTCGCGCAGCAGCCGGGGACGGTTGTGGGTTGGCACCGCAACGGTGATCAGCATTCAGTCTTCACCAAGGCCGCGTTTCCCGGTTTGGCTGGGCGCGCGAGGCGGCTCGGCCTGCCCGCTCCTTGCCTCCTGGCCCCGCTCCATGCGGCGGAGCAATGCCCGATGGAGCGGCAAGGGAAGCAGCGCCGGCAGCATGTATTTCCAGTCCCGCAGTGTGCCATAGCCTTGTTTCATCACCGTACGGAAAATTCGCCGGGCGGCGGCCAGGTCGCGCTGCCAGTAGCAGGCGTAGCCGCGCTTGAGCAGTTCGCCCGCGGTCAGCTCGCGGATGCGCGATGTGCCGAGCACGCTGCCCAGCGCCGGATGCGCGGCCAGATATTTCAGCTGCGCCTGGTAGTGCTGCAGCGCGGCGCGGGCATGGTCGCCCGATGCCTGTTCGCCGCCGTGGAAATGATAGAACGCCAGCACCTCGGGCACCCGCACGATGGGCGCGGTGGTCGCCACCCGCAGCCACAGGGCGTAGTCCTCGGCGTTTTTCAGGGCCGGATCGAAACCGCCTGCCGCCAGCACGGCCTCGCGCTTGACCAGCGCGGCGTGGATCGGCCAGCGGCAGCCGGCAAACAGGGTTTCGGCCTTGTCGGCATTCTCGTAATCAGGCGGCACGAACGGTGCGCCGCGCGCGCCCGGCAGCCCGAGGTTCTGCCAGCCGCAATAGACGAGCACCGCAGCGGGATTGGCCTGCAATGCGGCCAGCATCCTTTCCAGATAGTCCGCGGCCCAGGTGTCGTCGGCGTCCAGAAACGCCACGTAGCGGCCATGTGCCCGCGCCAGGCCTGCATTGCGCGCCGCGCTGACGCCGCGGTTGGCCTGGGTGTGGACGTGGATGCGCGGATCGGCTTGCGAACGCAGCCAGTCCAGCGTGGCATCCGTCGAGCCGTCGTCTACCGCGATCAATTCCCAGTCGCCGCAGGTCTGGGCCAGCACGCTGCCTACGCTGGCCGGCAAATGCGCCGCAGCGTTGTAGCAGGGCATGACGATGGAAACACGGCCGGGCATCGAATCAGCTCACGCGCAGGTGCCGCAGCGCATAGGCTGCAATGTCGCGCCAGCGCACGTCGTGGCTGCCGAAATAGAGCTTGCGCGCGAAGCTGCCGAGGGTGTCGTGGCTGAACACGGTCAGGCGCCGCAGCCGGTACGGATCATTGTCGCGCAGCGCCCAGCCGGTGCGGGTGGTGCAGGCGGCGGCGTAGCCGGCCTGTTTCACCGCATCGGCGCAGCGTTCGTCCCACGCGCCGTAGGGGTAGGCGAAGCTGGAGACGGCCGCGCCGAGGAGGTTTTCCAGGGCCGCCCTGGAATCGTGGAGTTCCTGCCGCAGGCAGGCTTCGCCGATTTCGGGCAGGCGGACATGGCTGACCGTGTGCGAGCCGATTTCCATGCCGGCAGCGTGCATTTCGCGCAGTTCGGCCACGTCGAGCAGCCGCCCGCCGGGGCGCCCGTCGGCGGGCCAGCCGGGTTCGCGTCCGATGCAGCCGGAGACGATGAACCAGGTGGCGCGCATCCCCCGTTTCTGCAGCTCTTCGCACGCCGCGAGATTGTCCGCGTAGCCGTCGTCGAAGGTGATGACGGCAGTGCGCCCGCGAAGCCGCCCGGGGGCGGCCGCCAGCTCGCCCATGGTCGGCGTGGCGTAGCCTTCCGCCGCGAGGAAATCGAGCTGGTCGCGGAAGCGCTGCAGGGAGACGGCCCATGGCCAGGCCGGCACCGCCTTGGCGGGCGTGACGGCGTGATACATCAGCATGATCGGACCGTGCTGTCCCGCATGGCGGTGAAGATGACGGGTAACTGGATCAATCATCGGTCGGGCATTGGGGCGGCGTCCCGGGTATAGAGTTTGTGCTGGGGATCGGATACCGCGGGCTCTTCGCGAAATCCCTGGCTGATGAAAAACGCTTCGACTTCGGATACCGCTCCGCTTCCGATGACGTGGGGATGCAATTCGATGCAGACCTTGCGGACGCCTTCGAGGCGGGCATAGCGGATGAGCTCGCGTTCTCCGCCCTCGATGTCGATAATCAGGAAACTGGGGCGTATGCGCGCGAGTTCGTCATTGAAGCATTTCATCGGAACCTGGATCGGTCTGGCAGCGGGGTGCCGCCTGATGGTAGACGAACTCCAGAAGTTCTTCATGACATAGAAGGTGATGGCGCCGCTTTTTTCGCCGAGAAGCGCGATTTCAAGCCGCGGCGACAGGGCGTTGAGGCGGTAGTTTTTCAGGATCGTGCGCCGCAATGCGGGGTTTGCCTCGAAAGAATGCACGTTGTCGCCGCCGATGCGCTTGGCGCACAAGGATGAGATAAAGCCCAGCCCGGTCCCCAGTTCGAGGACGATGTCGCCGGCCTGGAGCGCGTGGCCGACAATGCGGGCTTCGGGGGTTTCATAGCGTTCCGCCTTGAGGCTTTCCAGCACCGGGATGCTCAGTCCGCGGCCCCGGTATAGTTTGATGCCTTCGATCTCGACGATGGGGTGCCGCCATGCGTGCAAACGCAGTGCCGCGCGCCGGCGGATTTCCGCCGGCGCGCATTGGCGCCGCCAGATGGCGTACTGCTCGCGTTTTTTCCAGTAACTGCGCTTGAGCGTTTCGAGCATCGCCGGTTTCACTTGCGTCTCCCGGAAAAAGGATAAAGCGCCCTGGCCAGCCGTTTGCCTGCCTGGATGGGCAGGCCGACGATGCGGGTCAGCCTTTCCACCTCCTGCAGGCGCCGCTCCTGTTGCTGGAGCTGCTCGCCCAGCTGCCCGCACAGGCTGATCAGATTGATCGTCGCCTCGGCCGTTGCAGACGGCATGCGGCGGTTCCGCGGCCCTGCTTCGGCCAGCGTGTCGTAGAGCGCCATCCACTGCGCGCACACCCGTTCTTCGCCGTATCTTTCGCGCACGAGGCGGCCGCCGGCCTGCGCCAGGCCGACGCCAAGCTCCGGCTGGTCGAGCAGCTTCTCGACCTGGTCGGCAAGCCCGCCGACATCGCCCGGGTCGGCAAGCAGTGCCGTTTCACCGTCGATCAGGTACTCCTCGGGCCCCAGGCAGCGGGTGGATACGACCGGCAGTTCCACGAGCAGGGATTCCATGCAGACGCGCGCCAATCCTTCGAACGACGTCGAGGTAAAGAGCAGGATGTCGGCACCGCGAAGGCTGTCCAGCGGCGCCGCTACCGTACCCGCAAACGTGACCGCAGCGGACAGGCTGCCGAGGGCGGCCTTCAGTTCCTCGAAATAGGCGGCGTTGTCCATGCTGCCGAAATGGGCGAAATGCAGGTTCTGGCGAGGCCGCCGGCGCAGCAGCTCGCGGGCGGTGTCGATAAACGTTTTCAGATCCTTCTCGGGGCTGATGCGCCCCATGGTGACGATCAGCCGGCTTGTTTCCGGCAACGCCAGGCGCTTGCGCAATGCGGCCCGGGCAGCCGGTTTGTCCCCGGGGCCCGCCAGCCTGACGCCGCTTGGAATGATGTGGAATCTGTCTGCCGGTATGCTGTCCGGGAAAGTGCCGATCAATGGCTGCGAGTTGGGGACGATGCGGTCGGACAAGCCTGCCATGATCTCCCCCAGCGCGTCGGGCGTGAGCGGGAAAAAACGCAGGATATCCATGTCGGCGCCGAAGATCTGGCGGATGTTCCAGATGTGCGGGGTCTTGGTCTGCGCGGCCGCCAGTGCGCCTTCGAACGCATATTCCGCATTGGTGTGGACGACCCTCACCTGCCGGGTACGGATAATTTCGGCCAACTGCCGGATGCGGGCCTGGAAACCGGCTGCGCTGCGGAAGAAATGTTCCTGGCCGGGATACCACCAGTTGTTCATCCGGTAATCGACGGTTTCCACCTGCCGCTCTCGCAGCAATTCGGCGAAGGCGCTGTTCCCGGGGGTGGCGACGATGGGGTGGAAGCGGGGATCGAGCCCCGCGATCAGGCTGAGCAGGCTGAGGTTGCAGCCCGCTTCGCGCCTCGGGTCCGGGTTCAGGAACAGGATGACGGTTTTGCGGGTCATGGCCGGCGGGAGGCGTTGTGGGCGACGCGCCGGGCGCGAAAGTAATCGCGGGCTTCCAGTGATTCGGGGTCGCGATACTTGATTGCGTGAGTCACCAGGCGGTTCTGCGCGACCAGCTCATGCGGCGGCATCGGGAGGCCTACGTCCCAGAGGCCGAAAGGCTGGCCGGGGCCGCCGATGTCCGCTGCCCGGTAGCCGGCCGCATAAGTCAGCATGGCAATGAGGCTGTCCTCGGCAACATGCCGGCCCTTGATCCCGGAGGGCCGGTAATCGTCCGCGCCATGGAACCAGCCGCGGCGGACGATGGCGCCCAGGCAGTCGCGCGACAGCGCATAGGCGCCGCCCTGCACGCCGTCGCCGATCTGGTAGCCGTTGCGGACCGCCAGGTCGTAGGGTTTGCCCAGATCCTTGCGGCGACGAAGCATGCGTTCTTTCCAGTAACTGAGGTCGCGCGGCTCGCCGTTCCAGTCGATCCGGTACGTGCCGAGCAGGCCGATCCTGGGGGCGGCGCCGAACGCGGCGCCGAGCGCGCTCAATAGCCCGCCATCGATGACCAGCGCATCGGGATCGATTTTCAGGTAGATGGGAGCGTCGAATAGCCGATGCGCTTCGCTGAAGGCGCGCCGCAGCGTGAGATCGTTGCCTTCCAGAAAGAGTTTTTCGGGATTGCGCACCACCCAGCAGCCGGCATCGAGCAGGCGTTCGTAGCTGCCGTCGGTGGTGGCGTCGTCGGCGACGACGGTTTCGTAGGCGCAATCGAGATAGGTGGCGAGACTGTCCAGCAGGTCTTCCATGCCTGGCCATTCGCCATCGCTGATGGCCGACACCACGACCAGATCGCAGCGCCGGCGCGCCTGCGGAAAAACGGGGCGCTTGATGCGCAGCCGTTCAAAAAGTTTTTTCATGGCGACCTGGCCTTTCCACGGCTGAGCCTGCCCGGCACCAGATGCTGCCGGAGGCTGCGGGCCAGGACGAAGGTTGCCTGCCGCCCAAGCCAGGCAGCGATGCCGAGCCGGCTGGAAGGAAAGCGGGTGGTAACCGGATGGAACATGCGCGCACCGCCCGGGGTCAGGCATTCGGCTGCAATGGTGCTGGGAGGGATGTCGGCTTTTGCGGTGGTCAGCGTCCTGCGTTTTCCGGGAGGAGGGGTGCCGAACCAGGCTGTCGGCAGGTTGGCCAGGTCGCGCATGGGGTTGCCGAACAGCTTCGCGTAGGCGGGAATCTTGTATTCGAGAAAGCCCAGTTCGGGTCTGGGGAGCAGGCTGTAGCGCTGCAGAAAGCTGCGCGGCAGGGCCGCGGTGAAAAACTGGCAGGCGTACAGGGGGAAAGCTTTGGAACCATGCTGCTCGCCGAGCCAGGCCTTGAATGCGAGAAAGTCGCCATGCACTTCGGTGCCGGGCTTTGTCCACCAGAAACGCGATTCGATCTCGTCCAGGGCGCGAAGCCCGGGCAGGTAAAGCTCGTCGTGGCGCAAGCCCGCAAAGAGCCTGTCCGCGGGCTCCAGCAAAAGCATGTCCCATTGCATGACGATCAGGGTGTCCCACGCGAACTCCTGGCCGCGGTCGAGAAACCAGTGATTGATCATCTGATCGCCGTGGCGCCATTTCCATTCGGCATCCCCGTTGCCGCGATAAGCCCAGTTGTCGTCCAGCCAGGGGGCGAGGGCACGCTCGAAGCGGGGGAAATCATCGATCCGGCCGCCGTACAGGCCGAGGATGGGCAGGTCCGGATTGAGGCGGCGCAGCAGGCGAACCCTGTCGATGCAGACCCCCGGCGATTTGTAATACCAGAACAGGATGGCAAAGCGGGGGGACATGGGGGGCCTTAACGGGGTGTCCGATTTTTCATGAATTGAAGCACATACCTGGAGTTTTTGCCGGCCAGCGGATCGGGGCCGGTTCTTTCCGCGCAAGCAGGCATCCACAGCCGGTTGGGGCCGCCGGTCGGACGGGCCGGGCACAACAAGCCGGAACCGAAATGGCGGACGGGCGGGGGCGAGCGATAGAGGGGAGCCCGTTCATGCGGGGAGGCTGGCCAGCTTGAGTTTGACTTTCCAGCGTTGCCGCTCGGTTCGCAATGAGGCGATCGGCAGGTAAAGAAAGGCAAGCCCGTATATCAGGCCTCCCGCCATGCCCATGCAGCCCAGGTAGAGGAAATCATGCTGGCGAAGGCTGTCCGGCATGCCCAGGTCGACGAGATAAAGCGTCATGGCCAGCAGGAGGTTCAGCAAGGCCGCGGGGGCGACGGCGCGCAAGAAGTGCCCGATGTGCGCCTGCAGACAGCGGGTTGCCAGCCAGTAAAGATGGAATGCGCTATAGACGGAAACGCCGACGATGGCCCAGGCCACGCCCTCGATGCCATACGGCAAGGCGATGACGATGGCGAGGGCGGTGATGATAAGCGTGGCGATTTGCACCGGGAGTTCGCGTTCCAGCCAGCTCTGCGCGGCCAGCACGGCGCCGGAAAGATTGTCCATCAGCCAGAACGGCCAGGCGAAGGAAAGGATCAGCAAAGGGCCTGCCGCGGCAACCCACTTTTCGCCGTAAACGCCGCGGATGAGCGGCTCGGCCAGCCACAACAGGCCGATGTAAAAGGGGGTCGTATAGACCGCCACCAGCGCGATGCTGCGAAAAAACAGATAGCGGCTTTTGTCCAGATTGTCCTGCTCGGCGGCCATGGTTCGGAACAGCACGTGATAGACCGATCCCGTGATGAACGCATGCGGCATCTTGGCCAGGCTTTCGCCCTTGTTGTAAAGGCCGACGCTGGCCGGTCCCAGGGTGCGCGAGAGGATGAAAATGCCGACCTGGTTGCGCAGGTAGCCAACGATATCGTTGGCCGACACCAGGATGCCGTAGCGCGCAATGCCGCGTCCGCGCTTGAAGTCCAGCGAAAGCCCCGGACGCCAGCCGGACAGGGGAATCTGCGTCGCGGCGCTGGTGGCGGCGCCGACGATGCCGCCCCAGATCAGGCTCCATACGCCGTAACCCAGATAGGCCAGCGCAATGCTGCTTGCACTGGAAACGATCAGGCTGATCACCCCCACATAGGCTTGCGCCTTGTAGCGCATGTTTCGATACAGCACGCTGCCCGGAAGATTGATGAAGGGCCGGAAGATGAAACTCAGCGCGGATAGCCGCAGCAGGTCGGTATAGAGCGGATTGTCGTACCAGCGGGCAAACAGCGGCGCGGTGAAGAAAAAAAAGGCGTAGATGAGGCTGCCGACGATGAGCTGCAGGGTGAAGACGATGTCATAGTCGGCGCGAGTGACCGACTTGGCCCTGACCAGGGCCTGCCCCATGCCGCCGCCGGAAATGAAGCCCGCCAGCCCCGTGAAAACCTGGATGGTGAGCAGCGTGCCGAAATCTTCGGGCGCCAGCAGGCGCGCCAGCACGATCCCGAAGGAAAACCCCAGTATCTGCCTGCCGGTATTGCTGGCGAAAATCCAGGCGGCGCCCTGGCGGATGCTCTGGCCCTGGCTCATGCGTGCCCCCGCAGGCAGGCGGCGATGCCGCGCCTGCCGCACGCGCGGCCCCTGGATCCAGGGCGCGTGCGCATGCCGCGGCGCCGGGGCGGGCGTCGCGGCATGGGCGGCTGTTCGGGGCGGGCGGTGAGGCGCGACATGGCGGGGTATTGTAGTTCGCGAACGAATCGGCAAGCACTGCGCCGCGTGGATATTCTTTGTTGGCCGTATTGCAGGGCGCCATTCGGCGTTCCGGCACGCGCGCGCTGCCGGGCCTGATGCGCTTCGGTCTGCGGCGAAAACCGGCGCCGGCTTTGGTTACAATCCGCCCATCCGTCCTTTTCCCGGCTTTCCCATGCAAACCCTTACCGTCGACCTCGGCGACCGTTCCTACCCCATCCACATCGGCGACGGCCTGTTAAGCCGGCCCGAGCTGATCCTGCCGCAGCTTGCGCAGAAGCGGGCGATGGTCGTGACCAACACCACGGTGGCGCCGCTCTACCTGGCGCCGTTGACGGCGGCGCTGCAGGCCGGTGGGGTGGCGGTGGCGCAGGTGGTGCTGCCGGACGGCGAGGCCTACAAGACCTGGGAGACGCTCAACCTCATCTTCGATGCGCTGCTGACCGAGCGCGCCGAACGCAAGACTACGCTGATCGCGCTGGGCGGCGGCGTGATCGGCGACATGACCGGGTTCGCGGCGGCAAGCTACCAGCGCGGCGTGCCTTTCATCCAGATTCCCACCACGCTCTTGTCGCAGGTCGATTCCTCGGTGGGCGGCAAGACCGGGATCAACCATCCGCTCGGCAAGAACATGATCGGCGCGTTCTACCAGCCCAAGGCGGTGCTGGCCGACACCGCCACGCTGAAGACGCTGCCTGCGCGAGAACTGTCGGCGGGGCTGGCCGAAGTGATCAAGTACGGCCTGATCTGGGACGCCGAATTCCTCGCCTGGCTGGAAGCGAACATGGACAGGCTGCGCGCGCTCGACCCGGCGGCGATCGCCCATGCGATCTACCGTTCGTGCGAAATCAAGGCGCAGGTGGTGGGACAGGACGAGCGCGAAGGCGGCATCCGCGCGATCCTCAATCTGGGCCATACCTTCGGCCATGCGATCGAAACCGGCATGGGCTACGGCAACTGGCTGCACGGCGAGGCGGTGGCGGCCGGCATGGTGCTGGCGGCGCAGACCTCGCAGCGCATGGGCTGGATTGCGGAGGCCGACGTCGCGCGCACTCGCGCGCTGATCCGCGCCGCCGGGCTGCCCGACGTCGCGCCCGACCTCGGTGTCGATCGTTATCTCGAATACATGGGCCACGACAAGAAGGTGGAGGGCGGCAGGATGCGCTTCGTGCTGCTGAAGCAGCTGGGCGAGGCGGCGATCACCGCCGAGGTGCCGCCCGAGGTATTGAACGCAGTGCTGACCGCGCCCCGATAAATCCAAGGAGACCTGATGGAACCGTCGTTCGCTTCCTACGCAGCGCATTCCAGTCAGTCCCGCGGGCGCCTGCACGCCGAAGGCCGCGCCGCGCCGCGCTCGGAATTCCAGCGCGACCGCGATCGCATCATCCATTCCACCGCGTTCCGGCGGCTGGAATACAAGACCCAGGTGTTCGTGAACCACGAGGGCGATTTGTTTCGCACCCGCCTTACCCACAGCCTGGAGGTGGCGCAGATCGGCCGCACCATCGCCCGGTTGCTGGCGCTGAACGAAGACCTGGCGGAAGCCGTGGCGCTGGCGCACGACCTCGGCCACACGCCGTTCGGCCACGCCGGCCAGGATGCCCTGAATGCCTGTATGCGCGAACACGGCGGCTTCGAGCACAATCTGCAATCGCTGCGCGTGGTCGACCGGCTGGAAGAGCGCTATGCCGAGTTCGACGGCCTGAACCTCACCTTCGAGGCGCGCGAGGGCATCCTCAAGCATTGCTCGCTGGCCAATGCCGAGAAGCTCGGCGCGCTCGGCGAGCGTTTCCTGAACAAGCGGCAACCCTCGCTCGAAGCGCAGATCGCCAACCTGGCGGACGAGATCGCTTACAACAACCACGATGTCGACGATGGCCTGCGTTCCGGGCTGATCACGCTGGAGCAGCTGATGGAGGTGCAGCTGTTCGCGCGCCACCTGAACGAGGTCCGTGCGCTGTACCCGACGCTGAACGGCCGCCGCGCGATTACCGAAACGGTGCGCCGCATCATCAATACGCTGATTCTCGATCTGGTCGACACCACCCGCGTCAACATCGAAAACAGCGGCGTCGCCAGCATCGACGAAGTGCGCGCGGCGCCGCCGCTGGCGGCATTCAGCCCGGCGCTGCTCGACGAGCACCGCGAACTCAAGCGCTTCCTGCTGCGCCATCTGTACCGCCATTACAAGGTCGCGCGGATGAGCGCCAAGGCCAGCCGCATCGTCACCGACCTCTATGCCGCGTTTACCGGTGATGCGCGCCTGCTGCCGCCCGAACATCAGGCGCGCGAGTCGTTGGAAGGCGCGCGCGCCGTGGCGGATTACATCGCCGGCATGACCGACCGCTACGCCATGCGCGAACACCGGCGGATTTTCGCGGTGGAAGAAATCTACGGCTGATGCGCGCGGCGCCTAGCTGAAGCGGGCCGGGTGCGCCGCAGGATTCCGTGAGTATTTCGTACCGCTTCCCACGCATTTTCTTTCCCTGAAACAGGCTAAATCTTTTTTATAAACTCGCGGCCTGTCGATAGGCTGTGTGTATGGACATGGATGCGCTCACCCGCATCGGCCTGCGCCTGTCTTGTCGCTGTCCGGCTTGCCGCCAGGCAGGCTTTTTGCATCACAGACTAGGAGAACTGAATGAGCGTACTGATTGAACCTGCCGAGTTGCAGGCCGCGATGGCGAACGAGCCCATGGTCATTATCGATACCCGCGATCCCGGCGCCTATGCCAAGGGCCATCTTCCCGGCGCAGTGAACCTGCGCGAGATTTTTACCCATCTGGCGACTTCCGATCCGCAGGGGCTTGAGGTCCTCAAGGGAAAGTTTGCCGAGATGTTCGGCGCGGCGGGGCTGTCGGGCAAGGAAACCGCCGTGCTGTATGAGGACGCCATGGACTCGGGTTTCGGTCAGTCGTGCCGGGGCTATTTCATTCTCAACTATCTTGGCTATCCCAAGATCAAGGTGCTGCACGGCGGTTACCAGGCCTGGCAGGCAGCCGGCTTGCCGACCAGCACCGAAACGGTGGCGCCGACGCCGGCAACGTTCCCGCTGGGCGGCTCGGCCGACGTGATGGTTGACGCCGACGAAGTGCTGGCGGCGATGGACGCCGGCGGGGTGACGCTGCTCGACGTGCGCGATGTCGACGAGTGGATCGGTGCGAGCTCGTCGCCGTACGGCCGCGATTTCAGCCCCAGGAAAGGCCGCATACCCGGCGCGCGCTGGATCGAGTGGTACCGCATGATGAAGCCCGGCGCCGCCGGCCCGGTATTCAAGGCCAAGGAGGAGGTGCTGGCCGAGTGCCTCACCGCCGGCATCACACCGGAAACGCCGGTGATCCTGTATTGCTTCAAGGGCGCGCGCGCGTCCAACACTTTCCTCATCTTCAAGGAGGCCGGGGTCAAGAATGTGAAGATCTACTTCGGCTCGTGGAACGAATGGTCGCAGGACCCGGAACTGCCGATCGAGGAGGGATTCCCCCGGGCTTGCTGAGGCCGCTGCGCCTCAGCGCCTGTCCGCGCCCCCGTTGCGGGGGCGTTTCTCATGGCGGCGGCAGCGTGCGCGCCGTCGCCCAGCAGCTCACCTCGCGCGCGCCTGCCCGCTTCAGCGTCGCGGCCAGTTCGTCGAAACTGGTCCCGGTCGTCATCACGTCGTCGATCAGCGCGACATGCAGTCCCCGAACGCTATCCGAACACGCGAATGCGCCGCGCACATTGCGCTGCCGCGCCGCGTGCTTCAGCCCCATTTGCGGCGGCGTGTCGCGGATGCGCCGGCAACTGGCGACATCGAGCGGAAGCCCGAGCCGCCTTGCCGTCTCGCGTGCGATTTCGCTGGCATGGTTGAAGCCGCGCTCGCGGATACGCTGCGCGTGCAGCGGCATGGCGATCAGCCGGTCGGGACGGGGGGCGGAGGCCACGGCGCGGGCCAGGCACTCGCCCAGTACCGGCGCAACCGCGAGCCGGCCGCGGTATTTCAGATGCGGGATCAGACGGTCGAGCGGAAAGGCATAAGCCAGCGCCGCAAAGCTGCGATCGAATGCGGGGGGATGCTTGAGGCAGGCGCCGCATACCTGGCCGGCGGGCGTGGGCGTGGCGCAGTGCGGACACTGCGGCTGGCTGTGCCAGGGCAGATCGGCCAGGCAGCCGCCGCACAGGTGGCGGTTTCCCGCTGCGGCCCCGCACAGCAGGCAGGCGCGGGGCATGTGGTTCCACGCCAGGCGGGACTTCAGGGCGGAGTAGATCGGCGTCGCCTTGCGGAATGCGAAGTGATTAAAAAATGAGCTGATGTTCAATTTTCCCCCTGTCCGGATTTGACAGGGGCGGCGCCACCCCCGAGAATTCGGGCCATGAAAACCGCGCATTTCATTCCTGCCGCCTCCTCCCGTTTTGCCGCACAGTTGTTCAACATCATCACCGTTTCGGTGATGATTCTGTCGCTGACCGCGATGCTGCTGGGCAAACTGCTTGCCAGCCAGAAAGTCGGTTTCCTGCCTTTCGTGCTGTCGCTGCCGCCATTGATGATCTGGCTGGGCGCGTCGATTTTCGTCTACGCCAGCATCGCCCATCATCCCAACCCGCGCTCCGCGCACTACAACAAATGGGCAGGCTACCGCTTTTATGGCGTGATGGGCAGCCTGATGGTGATCGGGCCGGCGCTCTATGGCCTGCTTGACGGCTGGCGGGGCCTGATGCTGGTGCTGGGGCTGGCGGTGTTGATCATCGTGCCGTGGGCGCTGTTCGATATTTTCAGGGCCGCGCGCGAGCCGTGGACGGACATGACCGTCGAGGTGGAGGCGTGAGCCGTAAGCAGGATTCCCGCGTAGCGGGATGTGTGCGGTCGCGCATGGCTGCGCCCGCCGGATGGCCCCGCAGCGCCCGACGATTTGACGAGACGACAATCTATGAATGACATGACCCAACCCCATAGCCGCCTGTCCATGGCGGAGATCGAGGCGCTGTTCGAGCTGCCGTTTGCCGACCTGATGTACCGGGCGCAGACGGTGCACCGCGAACACTTCGATCCCAACCGTGTGCAGTTGTCGACGCTGCTGTCGGTCAAGACCGGCGGTTGTTCCGAGGACTGCGGCTACTGCCCGCAATCGGCGCGCTACGACGCCGGGGTGGAAAACCAGGGGCTGCTCGATCTCGACGACGTGCTCAAGGCGGCCAGGGCGGCCAAATCGGCCGGCGCTTCGCGTTTCTGCATGGGGGCGGCGTGGCGCGGACCGAAGCAGCGCGACCTCGAACCGGTGCTCGACATGGTGCGCGAGGTGAAAGCGCTGGGCCTGGAGACCTGCGCCACCCTGGGCATGCTGAAGGACGGCCAGGCCGAGCAGCTGAAGGAAGCCGGGCTCGACTACTACAACCACAACCTCGACACCGCGCCCGAGTTCTACGGCGAGATCATCACCACCCGCGAATACCAGGACCGTCTCGACACACTGGAACGCGTGCGCCGCGCCGATCTGCACGTATGCTGCGGCGGCATCGTCGGCATGGGCGAGTCGCGCACTCAGCGCGCCGGGCTGATCGCGCAGCTGGCCGCACTCGATCCGCAGCCGGAATCGGTGCCGATCAACCTCCTGGTGCAGGTCGAGGGCACGCCGCTCGCCGGCACCGAGGCGCTCGAGCCGCTGGAATTCGTCCGCACCATCGCGGTCGCGCGCCTCTGCATGCCGAAGAGTTTCGTGCGGCTGTCGGCCGGCCGCCAGCAGATGAGCGACGCGGTGCAGGCGCTGTGCTTCCTCGCCGGCGCCAACTCGATCTTCTACGGCGAAAAGCTGCTCACCACCGGCAATCCGGAGTGGGAACGCGACCAGCGCCTGTTCGACAGCCTGGGCCTGATGCCGTTGTGACGCACGCCGCGCTGACCCGTCTGCAGGACGGGCTGGCGGCGCTGCAGGCCGATCATCTGGAGCGCCGCCGCCCGCTGCTCGACGGCGCGCAGGGCGCCCGCATCACGATCGACGGCCAGCGCGTCGTCTCGTTCTGCAGCAACGACTATCTCGGTCTCGCCGCCGACCCGGCGCTGGTGCAGGCCGCGCATGCGGCACTGGATGAATGCGGCGTCGGCGCCGGGGCGGCGCATCTCATCACCGGCCACCACCGCTTCCATGAGGACTTCGAAGCCGCATTCGCGCGCTTCGTCGGCAAGCCAGCGGCGCTGCTGTTTTCCACCGGCTACATGGCCAACCTCGGCGTGCTGACCGCGCTGCTCGGGCGCCGCGGCGAAGTGTTCGGCGACAAGCTCAATCACGCCTCGCTGGTCGACGCCGCGCAGCTGTCCGGCGCGACGCTTACCCGCTATCGCCACAACGACCTGGCCCAGCTCGAAGGGCAGCTGGCGGCAAGCAAGGCGCAGGACAAGCTCATCGTGTCGGACCTGGTGTTCAGCATGGACGGCGACACGGCGCCGGTCGATGCGCTGCTCGACCTGGCCGAACGCCATGACGCCTGGCTCTATCTCGACGACGCGCACGGCTTCGGCGTGCTGAACGACGGCCGCGGCGGACTCAGCGAGCGCGCACGGACGAGCGACCGCGTGATCTATCTGGCCACCCTGGGTAAGGCGGCCGGCGTGGCGGGTGCGGCGGTGGCCGCGCATGCCGGCGTGATCGCCTGGCTGATCCAGAAAGCGCGCCCCTACATCTACACCACCGCTTCGCCGCCGCTGCTGGCCGCGTGCCTGCTGGAAAGCCTGCGCCAGATCGAGGCAGGCGGGGCGCGGCGCGAGCGCCTGCGCGGCCATGTCGCCCAACTGCGTGAAGGCCTGGCCGGGCTGAAACGCGGCGTGTTGCTGCCGTCCGACACGCCGATCCAGCCGCTCGTGATCGGCAGCAACGACGCAGCGGTGCGCTTGTCGCAAGCCTTGCTGCAGCGCGGTCTGCTGGTGGCCGCGATCCGCACCCCGACGGTGCCCGTCAATACGGCGCGGCTGCGCATCACCCTGTCGGCGGCGCACAGCGCGGACGATGTCGCGCTGCTGGTCGAGGCCCTGCATGCCGTCGCCTAAACCCTGCCTCGCGCTGGTGCACGGCTGGGGCATGAATGCCCGCGTGTTCGACGAACTGGCCGTGCTGCTGGCGGCCGCTTTCGAGGTGCGCGCGCTCGACCTGCCAGGCCACGGCGGACGCGATGGCGCGGCCGCCAACACCCTGCGGGACTGGGCCGACGAACTGGCGCGGCAACTGCCGGACAACGCCATCCTGCTCGGCTGGTCGCTCGGCGGTCAGGTGGCGATGCGCGCGGCGCTCGATCACCCGCACAAAATCGCGCGCCTGGTGCTGCTGGCGTCGACGCCGAAATTCGTCGCCGCGGAAGACTGGCGCTGCGGCATGGCGCCGGCCGATCTGCAGGAATTCGGCGCGGCGCTGCTGGCCGAGCCGGAGATGACCTTGCTGCGTTTTCTGAGCCTGCAGACGCGCGGCATGCCGGGGCAGAAGACGCTGCTGCAGCGGCTGCGGCAGACGCTGCTGGCAGCCCCGCCCGCCAGCGCCGCGGCCCTGGCGGGCGGGCTGGCGATCCTGCGCGACACCGATCTGCGCGCGGAGTTGCCGCAGCTGGCGCAACCGGCTCTGGTGCTGCACGGCGCGCTCGACACCCTCACGCCGCCGGCGGCCGGCGCCTGGCTGGCCGAGGCATTGCCGCGCGCACAGCACATCGCGTTTTGCCGCGCCGCGCACGCGCCGCACTTGTCGCACGCCGAAGAGGTGGCCGCTGCAATCGGGCGGTTTGCGCATGACTGAACCCGCACTCGATTTCGCCGAAGTGCGGCGCGCCTTCGACCACGCCGCCGCCAGCTACGACGCGCATGCGGTACTGCAGCGCGAAGTGTGCGACCGCCTGCTGGAACGCCTCGACTTCGTGACCCTGCAGCCGGGCCGGGTGCTCGATGTCGGCAGCGGCACCGGCTACGGCCTGGCGCATCTGCATGCGCGCTATCCGGCGGCCGAACTCTGCGCGCTCGACATTGCCCCGGCCATGCTGTCGGCCGCGCGCGCGCGGCTGCCGCAGCCGACGCGGGCGCAGCGCGCGCTGTCGCATCTGCTGCCGCGCCGCGCGCCGCAGCACTACGCGGTATGCGCGGACATGGGCCGCCTGCCGCTGGCGGCCGACAGCATGAACCTGGTCTGGTCGAGCCTGGCGCTGCAATGGGCGCACGATCTTGAAGCCACCTTGAAGGGCTTGCATCGGGTGCTGGCGCCGGGAGGCCTGCTCATGTTCGCCACCTTCGGCCCCGACACGCTGAAGGAATTGCGCGCGGCGTTCGCCGCCATCGACGACGCCCCGCACGTCAACCGCTTCATCGACCTGCACGACATCGGCGACATGCTGATGCATGCCGGTTTCGCCAGCCCGGTGATGGAGATGGAGATGCTGACGCTGACTTACGCCGATCTCAAAACCCTGATGCGCGACCTCAAGGGCATCGGCGCGCACAACGCGGCAACGGCGCGGCGACGCGGCCTGCTCGGCAAATCGGCATGGAGGCGGCTGGAACAGGCGTATGAAACGCAGCGGCGCGAAGGCCGCCTGCCGGCCACTTTCGAGGTGATCTACGGCCATGCGTGGGCAGGCGACAAAACGCAGCGCGAGGACGGACGCCAGGTGATCCGCTTGAAGATCGACGAGCGCCGCCGCCAGCGCGGGCTGCCATGACGGCACGCGGGCTGTTCGTCACCGGCACCGACACCGGCGTCGGCAAGACGCGGGTGGCGGTGGCGCTGATTCACGCCCTGCGTGCAGCGGGACTGCGGGTGGCGGCGATGAAGCCGGTGTCGGCAGGCAGCGCGCCGGGCGGGGTGAACGAGGATGTGGCGGCCTTGCTGCAGGCCGCCAACGTGCCGGCCGAGATGCGCGATGTGAATCCCTATGCCTTCGAGCCTGCCATCGCGCCGCATCTCGCGGCGCAGCAGGCCGGTGCGCGGATCGAGCTGGCCGTCATCGCCGAGGCATACGCCCGGCTCGCCGCCACAGCCGATGCGGTGGTGGTCGAAGGAGCGGGCGGCTGGCGGGTGCCCTTGAACGAGCGCGAGGACATGGCCGACCTGGCGCAGCGGCTGGCGCTGCCCGTTGTGCTGGTGGTGGGCCTGCGCCTGGGATGCCTCAATCATGCGTTGCTGACGGCCGAGTCGATAGCCGGCCGGCAGGTGCCCTGGGCGGGCTGGGTGGGCAACCACATCGACCCGGCGATGGCGCAGGCGGCGGCCAACCTGGATGCCCTGCGCGCACGCCTGCCGGGACCCTGCCTGGGGGTGCAGGCGTTCATGGCCGACCCGGCCTGTTCAACCGACGCGCCGCCCTGGCTGGCGCTGCCTAAAGAATTAGCATCTTAGAATAGTCGTTAATAACGATATTATTCATAAAAATCAAAAACTTAATACCTCTTTCCGGCTTGTTCGCCTGGCGGGCGCCGTGTTACCGTCTGCGGCAATATGCCGCAGACGGCTGCCTTGGTTTCCGATAGGGAAGGCGGGGCGCGGAAGACGCTGCAGGCGGCTCGGCCGATGCGTCTGCATTCCGCTCCCAGCCGTTCGCTGACGCACACTGGGGAACGGCCTGCCTTCCAGGGTGAAATGATCGTGCCGGAATGGCATGCCGGCACCCGCCGCGAGCGTCGCGAAACGGAGGCCGGACAATGCCTGAGCGCAACACACGCCACAACGACTATACATAACAGAGTCGAGAGGATGGGGGAACGCGATGAAGAGCATGGGGCAGCGGTCGGGGATGGGGGGGGCGGCGCTGGCGGCGAGCCAGCCGGTGCTGGCCGAATACGGGTACAACCTGCAGGCGCCGGCGAGCTCGGTGGCACACCACGTGTTCCAGTTGCACAACCTCATCATGCTGGTGTGCCTGGGGATTTTCGTCGCGGTGTTCAGCGTCATGTTCTATTCGCTGCTGAAACATCGCAAATCGCTCGGCCACCGGGCTGCCCACTTCCACGAAAACACCGCAGTCGAGGTCGTCTGGACGGTGATTCCGTTCATCATTCTGATGGGGATGGCCTATCCCGCCGCCAGGGTGGTGATCGACATGAAGGACACCTCCAATCCGGACATGACCGTCAAGATCACCGGCTACCAGTGGAAATGGAGCTACGACTACCTCAACGACGGAATCCGTTTCTACAGCAACCTCGCCACCCCGCGCGAACAGATCGACGGCAGCGCCGCCAAGGGGAAGCACTATCTGCTGGAAGTCGACGAACCGATGGTGGTGCCGGTCGGCAAACGCGTGCGCCTGCTGATCACCGCCAACGACGTGATCCATTCATGGTGGGTGCCTGCGCTTGGCGTCAAGCAGGACGGCATCCCCGGCTTCATCCGCGACAGCTGGTTCAAGGCCGACAGGATCGGCACCTACCGCGGCCAGTGCGCCGAGCTGTGCGGCAAGGAACATGGCTTCATGCCCATCGTCGTTGAAGTGGTGTCGGAAGACGCCTACAAAGCCTGGGTGGCGAAGAAGCAGGGCGCCGCGCACGCTGCTGCGGCCGACAATGCCAAAAGCTTTGCAGTCGCCGAACTGGTGGAGCGCGGCGAGAAGGTCTATCAGGCCAATTGCGCGGTCTGCCACCAGGCCAACGGCATGGGGATTCCGGGTGCATTCCTGCCGATCAACGGTTCCAAGGTCGCCACCGGACCGATTGCCGATCACATCCGGGTGGTGCTGAACGGCCGGCCGGGCACCGCGATGGCGGCTTTCGCCAGCCAGCTGTCGGACGCCGACATCGCCGCCGTCGTGACCTACCAGCGCAATGCGTGGGACAACAAGATGGGCGACGCGGCGCAGCCCGCCGCCATCGCCGCCGCACGCGGCGGAACCGCCGAAGCCGCCGCCCCCGCCGCGCAGTGAACCATCGAGAGGAGAGCCCGCCATGTCTGACGCTGCCCACGCCCCCGACGCCCACGGACACCCCGCGCCCCCCGGCGGAATCATGCGCTGGCTGACCACCACCAACCACAAGGACATCGGTTCGCTCTACCTGTGGTTTGCGCTCATCATGCTGTTTGCCGCCGGGTCGATGGCATTGCTGATCCGCGCCGAACTCTTCCAGCCCGGCCTGCAGCTGGTGCGTCCCGACTTCTTCAATCAGCTCACCACGATGCACGGCCTGATCATGATTTTCGGCGTCATCATGCCGGCCTTTACCGGGTTTGCGAACTGGCAGGTGCCGCTGATGCTGGGCGCACCGGACATGGCATTTCCGCGCATGAACAACTGGAGTTTCTGGTTGCTGCCGGTGGCGGCCATCCTGCTGATGTCCTCGTTCCTGCTGCCGGGCGGCGCAGTCGCGGGGGGCTGGACGATGTATCCGCCGCTGTTCATCCAGGGCGGGGTTTCGTACGACCTCACGATCCTCGCGGTGCACATCATGGGCCTGTCGTCGATCATGGGCTCGATCAACATCATCACCACCATCCTCAACATGCGCGCGCCCGGGATCGCGCTGATGAAGATGCCGCTGTTCGTGTGGACCTGGCTGATCACCGCCTACCTGCTGATCGCCACCATGCCGGTGCTGGCGGGCGCGGTGACCATGCTGCTCGCCGACCGCAACTTCGGGACCCACTTTTTCAACGCGGCGGGAGGCGGCGACCCGGTGATGTTCCAGCATATTTTCTGGTTCTTCGGGCATCCCGAGGTGTACATCCTGATCCTGCCGGCTTTCGGCATCGTTTCGCAGATCATTCCCACCTTCTCCCGCAAGCCGTTGTTCGGCTACGCCTCGATGGTCTACGCCACCGCCTCGATCGCGATCCTATCGTTCACCGTCTGGGCGCACCACATGTTCGCCGTCGGCATGCCGGTGGCGGCGCAGCTGTTCTTCATGCTGTCGACCATGCTGATCGCGGTGCCCACCGGGGTGAAGGTGTTCAACTGGGTGGCCACGATGTGGAAGGGCTCGCTGACCTTCGAAACGCCGATGCTGTTCGCCATCGCCTTCGTCTGCCTGTTCACCATCGGGGGGTTCTCCGGGCTGGTGCTGGCGGTCGCTCCGGTCGACATCCAGCTGCAGGACACCTATTACGTCGTCGCGCACTTCCACTACGTGCTGGTGTCGGGAGCGCTGTTCTCGATTTTTGCCGGGATCTACTTCTGGCTGCCGAAGTGGACCGGCCACATGTACGACGAAACCCTGGGCAAATGGCACTTCTGGCTGTCGGTCGTCGGCATGAACATCGTGTTCTTTCCGATGCATTTTCTGGGGCTGGCCGGGATGCCGCGCCGGATTCCCGACTACGCGCTGCAGTTCACCGATTTCAACCAGATCGCAACGGTCGGCGCCTTCGTTTTCGGGTTCAGCCAGCTGGTTTTTCTGGCGGTGGTGCTGAAGGCGATCAAGGGCGGCGCCAAGGCGCCCGCGCGGGTGTGGGAGGGCGCTGAAGGCCTGGAGTGGACGGTGCCGTCGCCGGCCCCCTATCACACCTTTGAAACCGTGCCGGCGGTGAAATGAGCGGGGGCGCGGCAGGCATGACGGACAAGCGCAACGGCAGATACCGTACCGCCGCCATTCTGGCGGCGTTCGCTCTCGGCCTGTTTCTGTTCACCTTGTACAGCGGGCTGAAATAGGGCATGGCCATGGGCAACGCCAGAACCCTGACCAAGCTCGTGGCGGCGACGCTGGGCATGTTCGGATTCGGCTTTGCCCTGGTGCCGTTCTATTACAAGATTTGCGAGGTCACCGGCATCAATTCGGGGGACGAGCAAAGCCTGGCGAGGAACACCCAGGTCGATGCCAGCCGCTGGGTGACGCTGGAGTTCGATGCCAATACCAATACCGCTTTGCCGTGGCAGTTCAAACCCCTGCAGCGTAGCCTCAGGGTGCATCCGGGCCAACTGGTGCAGGTGGAATACGAAGTGACCAACAGCAGCAATCGGGCGGTCGTGGGGCAGGCCGTTCCGAGCTATGGTCCGGCGCGGGCGGCCGCATACTTCAAGAAAATCGAGTGCTTCTGCTTCACTCCGCAAACCCTGGCGGCCGGCGAGCGCCGCAGGATGCCGGTGCTGTTCGTGCTGGATCCCGCGATGGACCGCGAGGTGCATACCGTGACGCTGTCGTATACCTTCTTCGATACCGGCGCCAAGGCGCAGGCGGCGGAGCGGCGGGAAGCGGCGCCGCATGGCTGACCGGGGGCATCTCAAGGCCGCGCTCGCCGTGTTCTGGAGCTTCTTCGGCGTGCGCAAGCGACGCGATTACGATGCCGATGCGCAAAGCCTGAGCCCGGTGCAGATCGTCGTCGCAGGACTGGCCGGCGGTATCGTGTTCGTGCTGACGGTGTTGCTGGCGGTTTATCTGATAGTGCAGTTCGTGAAATGAACGGTCAACGGACAAGGGGGAGGGGAAGACATGAGCCTGGCACAAACCGATAAATATTATCTGCCGCAACCTTCGCTCTGGCCGATCGTCGGCTCGGTCGCGCTGCTGCTGATGGCCGTGGGCGGCGCCATGACCCTGCGCGAGGTCGACCACGGCGGCTGGGTGCTGCTGGCCGGTGTGACGATTCTGCTGTTCATGATGTTCGGCTGGTTTGGCGAAGTCATCCGCGACAGCGAGGCGGGGCGCTACAACAAGCAGGTCGACTCGTCGTACCGCTGGTCGATGAGCTGGTTCATCTTTTCCGAGGTGATGTTCTTCGCCGCCTTTTTTGGGGCATTGTTCTACACCCGCGTGCTGTCGGTGCCCTGGCTCGGCGAGGGCGACACCATGCGGCAGTTGTGGCCGGCCTTCCAGGCCGCCTGGCCTACCGCGGGGCCGGGGCTGACGGCGGACGGGCTCAGGTTCACCCCGATGGGCGCCTGGGGGATTCCGGCCATCAATACCCTGTTGCTGCTGAGTTCCGGCGTGACCGTCACCTGGGCGCACTGGGGACTGAAAAAAAACAATCGTCGGCAGCTGGTTTCAGGCCTGGTGATGACGGTGGTTCTGGGGGCGACTTTCCTGGGCTTGCAGGTCTACGAATACCACCATGCCTATACCGAATTGGGGCTGACCCTCGGCGCCGGCGTCTACGGCGCCACCTTCTTCATGCTGACCGGCTTCCATGGCTTTCACGTTCTGGTGGGGACGACGATGCTGCTTGTCATGCTGCTGCGCTCGATCGCCGGCCATTTCACGCCTGATCACCACTTCGCGTTCGAGGCGGTATCGTGGTACTGGCATTTTGTCGATGTGGTGTGGGTGCTGCTGTTTATCCTGGTTTACTGGATGATCTGAATCATCCGCAAGGCAGGCGCAAGCGGTCCAGGCAGCGGTTCTCGAATCGAATAAAAAGCCTGGGATGCGGCTTTTTGTCGAGGCATCGGGTCAGCGCAGCCCGCTTTGCGGGATGACGCCGAAGTAATACCCGCCCATCAGCAAGAGGAACAGGATGAGCGAGAGCGCAACGCGCACGGTGAGCATTTTGACGGTGCGGTCGGACTGCCCCTTGTCCTTGATGAGATAGTAGAGCGCGCTGGCAAGGCTGGCCAGGATGAAGACAATGAAAAGCAGGGCAACGATGCGCATGGAAAAGGCGGCTCGGCAAAATCCCAGTCTAACTGCATCGCTCCGTCCATGCACTTGCTGAAACTGCGTATCGGATCATGGCGGTTTGCCCCGACCTTGTGGCCCACGCTGGCCGCGCTGTTCTTCTTTGCATTGACGCTGGCGCTCGGCAACTGGCAAAGCGGCCGCGCCGAAACCAAGCGCGCCCTGCAGGCGCGTTACGATGCGGCGCTGCGCGAACCCCCCATCCACGTCGGCGGCTCGCTGCTCGACCGCGCCAGCGTGCGGTACCGCACGCTGGAAGCACGGGGCGTATTCGACGATGCGCACACCATCCTGCTCGACAACCGGGTGATGAACGGCGTCGCGGGCTACCACGTGCTGACGCCGCTCAGGATCGACGGCAGCGCAACCGCCATCCTGGTCAATCGCGGCTGGGTGGCGGCGGGGCGCACCCGCGAACAGATTCCGCTGCCGCCGGTGCCCGCGGGCAGGGTGAGGCTGGAAGGCATGGCAGTCGACCCGCATACCCGCTATGTCGAACTGGCGCATGCCGCGCCACAGGGGCGGGTCTGGCAGAACCTCGACTTTGCGCGTTATGCGAGCGCCAGCGGGCTGAGGCTGCAACCGGTCCTGCTGTTGCAGACCAGTGCGCAGAATGACGGCTTGCAGCGCCGCTGGCCGCGCCCCGACAGCGGGGTCGGCATGCACGTCGGCTATGCTTTCCAGTGGTACAGTCTGGCAACGACGCTGGCGATTTTGTGGCTGGTGATGAATGTGAAACGTCAGCGTGCCGGCGACGTGAATTCCACGCCCCGAAACACAATCTAGTCAGCCCATGCAATTGACCCAGCGCAGTAAATTCCTGTTGTTGATCGGCGTGTTCGTGATGCCGGTGGCAGCCGCCTATCTGGCCTACTTCGGCTGGCGCCCGGCGGGCCACGCCAATTACGGGGATCTGCTCAAGGTCGTGCCCTTGCAGCAGACGGCGGGGACGGCGCTCGATGGCAGGCCCTTCAGTCTGGATGCGCTGCGCGGCAAATGGGTGATGGTGCATGTGGGCGCGCCGCGCTGCGACGCAGCGTGCGCGCAGCAGTTGTATCTCATGCGGCAGGCACGGATCGCGCAGGGCAAGGAACAGTCCCGGGTGGAGCGGCTGTGGGTGCTGACCGGCGCTGGCGCGCCCGCGGCGGCGCTGCTGCGGGCGCATCCCGGCCTGCATGTGTGGCGGCCGGACAATCCGGCCTTTGTTGCCCAGTTTCCCGCCGTGCGGGATCGGGCTGGGCATATCTATCTGGTCGACCCGCTGGGCAACCTGATGTTGCGCTTTCCTGCCCGGGTCGATGCCAGGCGCATGATGAAAGACCTCAGGCTCCTGCTCAAGGCTTCCCGGATAGGCTGATTCAGGCAACCGACCATGGCGACATACCGCAATTTCATTCTGGCTGCGTTGATCCTCGCGTTCGGGGTGGTGAGCCTGGGAGCTTACGTGCGCCTTTCCGATGCCGGCCTGGGCTGTCCCGACTGGCCCGGATGCTATGGCAAGCCGACGCCGTACCATGCCGTGGATGCGATCAACGCCGAACTCGCCGTGCGCCCCGATGGTCCGGTTTCGCACGCCAAGGCGTGGAAGGAAATGGCGCATCGCTACTTCGCCGGCGCGCTGGGACTGCTGGTGCTGGCCATTGCGGTGCTGGGCTGGCGCGGGCGACGCGAGACGAACGGCAGCCCCGGCCTGCCGGTGGCATTGCTGGGCCTGATCGTATTCCAGGCATTGCTGGGGATGTGGACGGTCACCCTGCTGCTCAAGCCGCTGATCGTCAGCGCGCATCTGCTGGGGGGCATGGCCACGCTGTCCCTGCTGGTGTGGTTGTGGCTGCGCGAACGCGGCCGCATCAGCCACGCCTATTTTGCACGGGTCGACCATTTGCGCCGCAGCGCGGCGTTCGGGCTGGCCCTGGTGGCGATGCAAATCGCGCTGGGCGGCTGGGTGAGCGCCAACTACGCAGCGCTGGCGTGTACCGATTACCCGCTGTGTCAGGGAGCGTGGGTGCCGCCGATGGACTTCGCGCACGCGTTCACGCTGCGCCGCGAACTGGGCCAGACCGCTTCCGGCGAACTGCTGCCGTTGGCGGCGCTGACGGCCATCCACTGGGCGCACCGGGCCATGGCCTTGATCGTGGTCCTGTATCTGGGCGGGCTGGTGCTGCGCCTACTGCGCACCCCGGGTTACGCCGGCATGGGGGTGGCCGTGGCGGGGCTGCTGGCGCTGCAGGCTGCGCTGGGCATCGCCAATGTCCTGCACGGCCTGCCGCTGGCCGTGGCGGTTTCCCACAATGCCGGTGCGGCGCTGCTGCTGGCCAGCCTGGTGGCGCTGAACTATCGGGTGCGCAGGAGGTGAACGTGGAATCCTTGATGATCCAGGGCACGGCCTGCCGCTGCCAGCAGTTTCTGGCGCTATGCAAGCTGCGGGTGGTCAGCCTGGTCGTGTTCACGGCGGTGATCGGCATGTTTCTCGCCGTGCCGGGCTGGCCGGGCTGGAATGCGCTGTGGGCGGGGACGCTGGGAATCGCACTGGTGGCGGGCGCGGCGGCGGCGTTCAATTGCCTGATCGAACAGAAAATCGACGCCGTCATGGCGCGCACGCGCGCCCGTCCACTGCCGCGCGGCGAACTCACCCGCACGCAGACTCTGGTGTTCGCCGGCGCGGTGGGGGGCGTCGGTCTCTACCTGCTGAACGTTTTTGTCAATTCGCTCACCATGTGGCTCACGCTGGCCACCTTCGTCGGCTATGCGGTCG
Source organism: Thiobacillus sp. 65-1059 (assembly GCA_001897675.1). GTDB lineage: Bacteria > Pseudomonadota > Gammaproteobacteria > Burkholderiales > Thiobacillaceae > Thiobacillus. The sequence goes on from MKUE01000079.1 coordinate 107,761, forward strand.
TTTATACCGTCGTGCTGAAGCCGGCCACACCGCAGAACATCGTGATCGGCGGCGCTTCCGGCGCCATGCCCCCCGTGCTCGGATGGGCGGCGGCCACCGGCGAAATCCACCATGACGCCCTGCTGCTGTTTCTGATCATTTTTGCCTGGACGCCGCCGCATTTCTGGGCGTTGGCGCTCTACCGGCGCGAGGAGTACGCCAAGGCCGGACTGCCGATGCTGCCGGTGACGCACGGCGAAGCCTATACCCGCCTGCATGTGCTGCTTTACACCCTACTGCTGTTTGCCGTGAGCATGCTGCCGGTTGGAACCGCCATGGGCGGCTGGATTTATCTGCTCGGTGCGGTGGCACTGGGAGGCCGCTTCGTCCAGTACGGCTGGCGGCTACACCGCCGCTACAGCGATGCCCTGGCGAAAGAGACTTTCCGCTATTCCATCTGGTATTTGAGCGCGTTGTTTGCGATCATGCTGGTCGACCACTATTTTCAAATACCCATTTGATTTATATGGATAATTGAGGCCCTATCTGGATATTAGGACAGGATTGTTTTATATTGTGCCAATTCACTCTCAGGGGCACGAGATGATCCTCTCCCGAACCAGTCAATATGCCGTGCAGGCGCTGATTTACATGGCCACCCAGCCAGGCGCAACGCCCGTGCTGAACAAGGATATCGCCGCGGAGCTCGGCGTGCCTGCGCCCTACTTGGCAAAAATCCTGCAAAGCCTGGCCAAGGGCAGCCTGCTGTTTTCCTTTCGCGGCCGTTTGGGCGGTTTCTGCCTGCGCGAAGACGGCGACAAAATCACCCTGATGCAGATCCTGCTGCTGACCGAAGGGCCGGCGTTTACCCAGAGTTGTCTGCTGGGGCTGAAGAAATGCAGCGACGAAACCGCCTGCCCGCTGCATTTCCGCTGGGTTCCGGTAAAGAAAAAAATCATCGACCTGCTGCAGGATACGACACTGGAGAAACTGGCGAAGGCGGTTGAATCCGGCAAATACCGCCTGGCCGACGTTCCGGGGCAGCTGTTCGAGCAGATCAAGGCGTGACCGGCTGGCTGGCCGCAGCCGGCGTCGTGGCGGCGTTCGTGCTGGCGGGCTGTCAGCCCGCGCCGCCGCCCCCGGCATTCCAGGCGACCGATATCACCGGCGCCGCCTTCGCGCGCGATTTCAGGCTGACCGACCACAATGGCAGGGTGCGCACGCTGGCGGATTTCAAGGGCAAGGCCGTAGCCATTTTCTTTGGCTATATCCACTGTCCGGATGTCTGCCCCACCACGCTGTCGGATTTTGCGGCCGCATTGCAGCAACTGGGGCAGCAGGCTGACCGGGTGCAGGTGATTTTCGTGACGGTGGACCCGCAGCGCGACACCCCGGAGCTGCTGAGGCAGTTCGTGCCGGCCTTCAACCCGAGCTTTCTGGGCATGGTCGCCGACGCGGACACGCTGAGGCGGCTGGCGAAGGAATACAGGGTGGTCTATCAAAAAACTGCGGTCAAGGCGGCGGACGACTATTTGATCGACCACAGTGCCGGAACCTATGTCTATGATCCCAATGGGCGCCTGAGGCTGCTCGTGCCTTACGGAAGCAGCCCGGACGCGATCGCACAAGACTTGAAGACGCTATTGGCCGCATCCTGAGCAGGGTTTTTCAGCTTGCGGGCTGGCGGCCCGGCGTCATATAATCCCGCAGTTTTTTAATATAAGCATATGCTGCTTGAGCGCGGTGGTACGCGCTATTTCGGATACAACAGGAGCGGTCGATGGCGGTAACAACATATTCCGGTGCGGAGCAGTACAACTTTGATATCGTAAAGAAATTTGCCGTCATGTCGCTGGTCTGGGCAGTGATCGGCATGTTCGTGGGCGTGTATATCGCCTCCGAACTGGCTTGGCCGTTGCTGAATTTCGATAGCCCGTATTTCTCGTTCGGGCGCTTCCGTCCCGTCCACACCACCTCGGTGATTTTCGGTTTTGGCGGGTCGGCGCTGTTTGCCACCTCCTACTATGTCGTCCAGCGCACCTGCCAGACCCGGCTGATTTCGGACGGCATGGCCAGCTTCACCTTCTGGGGCTGGATGGCGGTGATCGTGCTGGCCGATATCAGCTACGTGCTGGGCTACACCCAGTCGCGCGAGTATGCCGAGATGGAATGGCCGATCGACATCCTGATCGAGCTCGTGTGGGTCACCTATCTGATCCTGTTCGTCGGCACCATCATGCGCCGCAAGCAGCCACACATCTACGTCGCCAACTGGTTCTACCTGTCCTTCATTCTGGCGACCGCGCTGCTGCATACCTTCAACAACCTGGCCATGCCCATCGATCTGTTTTCGATGAAGTCCTACAGCCTGTTCTCCGGCACCCAGGACGCGATGACCCAGTGGTGGTACGGCCACAACGCGGTAGGCTTCTTCCTCACCGCCGCCTTCCTCGGCATGATGTACTACTTCGTGCCGAAGCAGGCCGGCCGCCCGATTTATTCCTATCGCCTGTCGATCGTGCACTTCTGGGCGCTCTCCTTCATGTACATGTGGGTGGGCGGTCACCACCTGCACTGGACCGCGCTGCCCGACTGGACGTCGTCGCTGGCCGCCGCGTTCTCGATCCTGCTCTTGATGCCCTCGTGGGGCGGCATGATCAACGGCATCATGACGCTGTCGGGTGCCTGGGACAAAATGCGCACCGACCCGGTGATGCGTTTCATGATCGTCGCCCTGTCGTTCTACGGCATGTCGACCTTCGAAGGCCCGATGATGTCGCTGAAGGAAGTCAACGCGCTGTCGCACTACACCGATTGGACCGTGGGCCACGTGCACTCCGGCGCGCTGGGCTGGGTGGCGATGATCTCCTTCGGCTCGCTGTATCACATGATGCCCAAGCTGTGGGGCACCACGATCTACAGCCGCAAGCTGGTCGAGTGGCACTTCTGGCTGGCCACCGTCGGCATCGTGCTGTACATCGTCGCGATGTGGATTTCCGGCATCACCCAGGGCCTGATGTGGCGCGCCTTCGACGAGTTCGGCAACCTGCAGTACTCGTTCGCGGAATCCGTCGCGGCCATGATGCCCTTCTACGCAATGCGCGCCATCGGCGGCATGTTCTTCCTCACCGGCGCCGTGCTGATGACGTTCAACATGTTCATGACCATCCGCCAGGGCAAGCGCGAAAGCGCTGCGCTGGACGCCAAGCTGGCCGCCAAGATGGCGCATGCATGAATCAGGGAAGATAAAACATGAACTTCAACTTCAAACACGAATGGATTGAAACCAACATCGGCCTGATGGCCGTGTTGACCATGCTGGCGATCAGCGTCGGCGGCCTGGTGGAAATTGCACCGCTGTTCTTCATCGACAAGACCATTGAAAAGGTCGAGGGCGTGCGTCCGTATACGCCGCTGGAACAGCGCGGCCGCGATATCTACCAGCGCGAGGGCTGCTACACCTGCCATTCGCAGATGATTCGCCCGTTCCGCGACGAAAAGCTGCGTTACGGCCATTACTCGCTGGCGGCGGAATCGCAATACGACCACCCCTTCCAGTGGGGCTCCAAGCGTACCGGTCCGGACCTGGCCCGGGTGGGGGGCAAGTATTCCAACGAATGGCACGTGCAGCATCTGGTCGCACCGCGCTCGATGGTGCCCGAGTCGGTGATGCCGAATTACCCCTGGCTGCTGGCGACCAAGCTGGATATTTCCGACACGGCGGCCCGCATGAAGGCGCTGCGCAAGGTCGGCGTGCCGTATTCGCTGTCGCAGGCCGAGTACGACGCCAACGTGACCAAGTTCGGCGAAACCGTCGCCAAGCAGCTGCACATTCCCGATGCGCAGAAGAACCTGGTCGAGCAGGCCAACTTCGGCAACTACGACGGCGACCGTTCCGGCATTTCCGAGATGGACGCCCTGGTGGCCTATCTGCAAGTGCTGGGCACCATGGTCGATTTCAGCAAATACAGCGACGACGCATTCGTCGATGTCCGCTGATCGAACGCAGCCGGGGATTTTCAGATGGAATGGCTGATGTGGTTTTCCAAACCCGAAAACACCAAGCCTTTGGCCCTGATTATTTTTTTCGTTACCTTTATCGGCATCGTGATCTACGTCTACGGTAGCAAAAAGCGGAGCAAGCGACTCGAGTCGTACCGCGACATCCCGTTTCTGGACGATCAGGAAGGCACGAAGGACAAGCAATGAGCGAGCAAAAACTACAATCTCAAACTGTGCAAACCACCGGCCACGCCTGGGACGGGGATCTGCAGGAATACAACAACCCGCTACCGGTGTGGTGGGTCTACACCTTCTACGCTACGGTGATCTTTGCCGTCATCTACTGGACCATCTATCCGTCGTGGCCGATCGGTAAAGGCTGGATAGGCGGCGCTTCGAATATCACCTACGTCAACAGCGCAGGCGAAACCAAGACGCACAGCTGGAACACCCGCGCGCTGCTGCTGGAAGACCTGAACCAGGCGGCGGCCGAGCAGAAGCCCTATTTCGACAAGGTGTCGGCGATGTCGTACGCGCAGATCGCCAAGGATCCGGAAATGAACGGCTTCATCCTGTCCGCGGGCAAGGCGCTGTTTGCCGACAACTGCGCACCCTGCCACCAGGCCGGCGGCCAGGGCGTGGCCGGTTTCTTTCCCAACCTGACCGATGATGACTGGCTGTACGGCGGCTCGTACGACAAGATTCACGAAACGCTGATGGTCGGCCGCCGCGGCTACATGCCGGCCTTCAGCGAAGTGCTCGCCGGCGAGCAGATCGACCAGCTGGCGAACTATGTCGCCAAGCTGTCCGGCATCGGGCACGACGCCGCCAAGGCGGCCGCCGGCGACGCGCTGTTCCGCAGCGAGACTGCCGCCTGCTATTACTGCCACGGCAGCGATGGCAAGGGCCGCAAGGACATCGGCGCGCCCAACCTGACCGACAACATCTGGCTGTGGGCCAACGTGCCGGCAAGCGACGCTGCCGAGGGCAAGGTCGCGGCCATTCGCGGCGTCATCGCCAATGGCCTGAACAAAGGCGTGATGCCCGCATGGGCCGGTCGCCTTTCGCCCGAACAAATCAAGGTTCTGACAGTCTATGTTCATGAACTGGGCGGCGGGCAGTAAGGCCGTCGACTGAGGAATAAGCAAAGCCCCCGTTCACGGGGGCTTTTGTTTCCCGCATATCCACTTTCGCACCATGCAGACAGGCCTAGAAGACCAGCTCGGACTCTATCAGAAGCGCATCCCCATCTTCACCCGTTCGGTGAAGGGGCGTTTCCGACGTTTCAAAACGTCGGTGCTGGTGCTCGCCTATGCGATCTATTTCCTGTTGCCATGGCTGCCGTGGTCGCGGCTGGATGCGCCCGCCCAGGCGGTATTGTTCGATCTTCCCGGGCGCCGGTTTCTGATCTTCGGGCTGACGGTTTATCCGCAGGACGTCATCTGGCTGGCGCTGCTGCTGTTCATCGCCGCCATCCTGCTGTTCTTCGTCACCGGCCTGGTCGGACGCGCGTTTTGCGGCTACTTCTGTTTCCAGACCCTGTGGACCGATTTCTTCATCTGGATCGAACACGCGATCCAGGGTGAGCGGCCAGCGCGGGTGCGTCTCTATCGCCAGCCGTGGAATCGCGAAAAAGCTCTCAAGATCGGTGGCACCCATGCCTTGTGGCTGCTGGCGTCGTTCTGGACCGGCCTGACCTTTGTCGCCTATTTCACCTATGCGCCGCAGCTGGTGGTGGCGTTCTTCACCGGCCAGGCCGCCGCCGCCGCCTACATCACGGTCAGCATCCTCACCTTGTCCACTTACGCCGCCGCCGGCCTGATGCGCGAGCAGATCTGCACCTATGTCTGCCCGTATGGGCGTTTCCAGAGCGTGATGTACGAACCGGAAACGCTGGCCGTTCATTACGATGCCAAACGGGGCGAAGCCGCGCATGGGCGCGCGGCCGCGCGCGCCGGTCAGCGTACCCTGGCCGAACGGCACGACAAGGGGCTGGGAGACTGCGTCGACTGCGGTCTGTGCGTCCAGGTCTGCCCGGTCGGCATCGATATCCGCGACGGCCTGCAATACAAATGCATCTCGTGCGGGCTGTGCATCGACGCCTGCAACACCATCATGGATTCGTTCAGTTTTCCGCGCGGCCTCATCCGCTACGATTCGGAAAAGAACCTCGCCGCGGCAACGCCGGCTGCGCCCAGGGTGCAGTGGAAGCGCCTGAAAACCATAGGCTACGGGGCGGCGCTGATCCTGATGAGCGCCTATCTCGTCTACAGCATCGGCACGCGGGGTAGCTTCGACCGTACCGTCAACCAGATCCGCCAGCCGCTCTACGTGGTGCTGTCGAACGGCGACATCCGCAACCGTTACCAGATACGCATCACCAACAAGGCGGCGCAGGAGCAAACCTACCAGATCAGCGTACGCGGCATTCCGGCGGACGCGCTCGATCTCGGCAATTTCCGCGAAATCACCGTCAAGCCCGGCCACAGCGGACTGGTGCAGGCCAGCGTGCGGCTGTCTCCTGCGCAGGCGGCACAGACGCAACGTTTCGAAATGATCATCACGCCGCGCGGCAAGGCCGCCGAAGCGCGCAGCGAAGCCGTCCGTTTCGACAGCCCGGGGAAGCGTCCATGAATACGATGACCACACTGTTTGGCGGGCTGGCGGCGGTGTTCGTCCTGTACGTCGCCGCGGGCGCGGTGCGCGGCCTGCCGCCGATGTTGCGCGCCGCGCTGGCAGGGCTCATTCCGCTGGTCGCGTATTTCGCGCTTATCGTGGGCCACTGGCCGGGACTGGATGTGGTGGCCATACATATCTCGGTTTTCCTCGCCGCGGCGCTGGTTCTGTTCGCCCTGACCCAGTTCCGCAGGCGCGACGCCGGGCGCATGCACTGGGCTCCCAAATTGCTGACCGCCTTTTTCATCGGCCTGGTGCTGATCAACGCCTCCCTGCTTTACATCGCAAACAAGGGCCTGCCCGAGCCCATCGCGCGCTGGTGGCTGGGGGGCGACGGCAAGGCGGTCTACAGCGGGTTTTCCGGCGTGGTCGCACATGGCCAGGGCGCGGCCAAGGCGGTGTCGTCGGCGCTGAGCGAAGCGCACCGCGAGTCGCAGCTCGGCTGGCAAGTCGAGATGAGCGGACTGGACGGCTCTGGCGACACGCGTCAGCTGCAGCTCCGGGTGCGCGACCGCACCGGGCTGCCGGTCGATCGCGTGGAGGCCGAATTACGCTTGTCGCGGCCGGGTGCTGCAGCGCCCGCGCTGATCCTGCCCATGAGCAGCGTCGAGGCGGGGGTGTATGTCGGGGCGCTGAAGGTGCCCGCCGCTGGCCGCTGGCTGGTCGAGTTGCGGCTGTTGCGGGATGGCGAGGTGCATTACCACGGCACCCAGGAGCTGGTCGTGCCATGAGCGGCATCCTGGGGTTTCTGTTTCTGCTGTCGGGGGTGTTCGTGCTGCTGATCATCGTGGGGGTGTTCTGGTCGATCAAAAGCGGCCAGTTCGACGATCTGGAAGGGCCGGCCGAGCGCATCCTGATGGACGACGACGATCCTTTGCTGCCGACCCGCCGTCCGGGCGGCAAGGACGACCCGAGCGGGCAACAGCAGTACCCAAACGGGCACAAGTAAATTAAAATCGATCAACTTTGAATGGAGTTCGCACAATGAAACAATTTCTGACTTTTCAGGGTTTTCCCATGGTGGTGGTGGTGGCACTAATCGTTTGGTCGTGGATCAGCATTCTTTCCGTGGTGATCGGTTCGCTGTTCTGAATTGACCAGCAAAACAAGAAGCCCCGCTGTTGCGGGGCTTCTTGTTTTGCTGGGTGCGATGCGGGTTTCCGCACCGGCCGCAACCCCAGTTCCCTGGCCGCCGCAGGGAATGCGGGCGCTACCAGTCGGCGCTGAATTGCAGGCCCCACGCAGTACTGCGCGAATTGGCCCGCGTAGCCCAGGGTGCATCGCCGGCGCCCAGTGCGGGCATGCGCTGGCCAATGGGCTGCAGGCGCAATGTCGTTTTCACCCCCAGCAAACGGTCTGTTTCCGCATTCAGCACACCCAGCGGATCGGTGATGAACAAGACGGTCTTGTCCGCCCAGTCGAGCTTTCCGGGTTTGGCGCGGATGCGTTCGCGTAGCGGGGAAAAAATATACTCGCCGACGAGCGAGCCGACCACCGGCGTCACCACCAGATCCTGGATGGATACGGGTTCGGCCAGCGCTTCGGCGCCGTACTCCCAGATTGTCGATAGCAGCGCGGAATACAGGAAAGCCTGGGCCCGTTCCAGACCGCGTTCCCGCGCCTGGATGTAATAAGCGCCGCCCCAGTAAGGATGCAGGACGTAATTGATCCACCAGCGGTCGGTGTCCCACACCGGTTCACTGACATTGTTGCGCCACTTGCTGAAACTGTAGTTCCGTTTTGCTTCGCTATCCCAGCCCGAAATGCTTTCCGGGGCCAGGTACAGCACGGCCACGCCGGCAAATTGGTAGCCGAGGAAATAGGCGGCATCGCGGCTGGCGCCCCGCCAGTCCGGCCGGGCGTCCAGCGGCCCCCGCCAGCGGTATCCGTCGGGCTGGGCCGCCGGGTCTTCCTGTGCTGCCGGATCGGGGCTGCCGGCGGGCGCGTCCTGCGACGCCGCCAGCAGTGCGGGCCGCATCCATGCCGTGGCGGCAAATTCGGCCGGTTCGGAGGCCATTGAGCCGTCCGCTGCGGCCAGGCCGGCAGCGAAGCCGAGGCAGGCCCAGAGCAGACGGCGGATACCCGCTTGTGTGGCCCCGCTTCGCGCGACACACCGGCGCACCGCGGGCATTCCGGCGCGGGCGCCCGGATGAGTGGAACCGGCCAGGCGATTTGTGGGCACTGTCAGCATGGAGGCACCAGGGCGGCAAATCCGCTCCGAGGATTGTGCGGAAGCGAACCGGGCGGAACCGGTCGCAGCGCCGAAGAGGGCCGGCAGCCAAAGATCCCCGCCCCGTATTCCGCGCCCTTGCAAGATGGCTGGAGGGGGCCGGGAAACCGGATCAGGCGGGGATCGCGGCGCGCATTTTTTGCAGGGCGCGTGCCTCGATCTGGCGTATGCGCTCGGCCGACACGCCGTATTCGGCGGCGAGTTCGTGCAGGGTCGCAGTTGCGCCCTCGGTCAGCCAGCGCGCTTCGATGATGCGGCGGCTGCGTTCGTCCAGGTTCTCCAGCGCGGTGGCCAGACCGCTATGGCGCAGGCGTTCGGTCTGCTCGCGCTCCAGCAACTGGGCCGGGTTTTCGTCGGGACTTGCCAGATGCGCCAGCGGGTTGTAGCCCTCTTCGCCGTCGTCCACCATCGGGTCGATCGACACATCGTGTCCCGACAGGCGGGTTTCCATCTCCAGCACGTCCTTGCGGCTGACGTTGAGTTCGCGCGCCATGGCGTCGGCCTCCTGCGTCGTCAGGGCTTTCAGCGAGTGTTTCAGGCTGCGCAGGTTGAAAAACAGCTTGCGCTGCGGCTTGGTGGTCGCCACCTTGACCAGCCGCCAGTTTTTCAGCACGTATTCGTGGATTTCGGCGCGGATCCAGTGCAATGCAAACGACACCAGACGCACGCCGCGATCGGGGTCGAAACGCTTCACCGCCTTCATCAGGCCGACATTGCCTTCCTGGATGAGGTCGGCATGCGGCAGGCCATAGCCCAGATAATGCCGCGCCACGCTGACCACCACGCGCAGATGGGAGACCACCAGCTGGCGCGCCGCATCGACGTCCTGCTTGTCGTGCCAGGCACGCGCCAGACGCTGCTCGTCTTCCAGGCTGAGCATGGGATAGCGGTTGACCGTCTGGATGTAGCTATCCAGGCTGTAGGCCGCGGGTATGGGTAAAGCGATCGTTTGGCTCATGGTTGCGAATACTCCCTTGCGAATGATTCTAGCACTCACGGCATAAGAGTGCTAAGAGGGCAGAGGGTTCCGCAAAGGGCAATGAAATCAGCGTGTCGCCATGCCCTGGCGGAGCGTGCGCCGCACCGTGAGCCAGGCGCCAAGCCAGCCAAACAGGGTGGTCAGCCCCAGCACAACGGCAATTTCGGCCTCCGTCGGCGGCAGCAGCTGAAAAGTCGAGCCGTACAAGCCCGCCAGCCGCTCGATGGGCGCGCGCAGCACCCAGCCCGCCAGCGCCAGCACGCCGCCCGCCGCCAGTCCACCCAGCAGGCCTTGCAGCGCCCCGAGGTAAAGGAAGGGGCGGCGAATGTAGCGGTCGGTGGCGCCGATCAGGCGGCTGACCTGGATTTCGTCGCGGCGGGCCAGAACCAGCGCGCGGATGGCGTTGCCCGAGATGGCGACGAGCGCGATGGCAAACAGCCCGGCCAGCAGCCACACGCCGGTGCGCCCGATGGCGAGCGCGGCCTGCAGGCGCTCGGCCCACTGGCTGTCGAGGTGGGTTTCGGCCACCCCCGGCAGCCTGGCCAGATCGGCTGCCACCCGCGCCAGTTCCTCGCGCGACCCAGCCCGGGAGCGCACCACCCAGGCGTCCGGCAGCGGGTTCTGCGTCAGGCCGGCGGCGATGTTGGCCAGGTCCTGCGCCGCACTGAGCGCGGCAAGCGCGTCCTCTTTGGACACATAACGGGCCTGCGCGATATCGGGCTGCTGCAGCCGCCCGGCGATGGCCTGCCTGTGCGCGGCCGGCGCATCGGCGTCGAGAAAAACGCTGATTTCAGGCTGCGCCGGCAGATCGCCCACCAGCCGGCCGAGATTGCCGAGCGCCAGATACAGCCCGCTGGGCAGGCTGATCGCCACGCCCATCGCCAGTGCGGTGAGCAGGGTGGCGATCGGCTGGACGCGCAGGCGGTGCAAGGCGGCGATCAGCGCATGCTTCTGATGGCGCAACCAGCCGATCATGCCGCCACCTCCGCGACTTTGCCGTGATCCAGGTGCAGCGTGCGGCCGCCCAGCGCGGTAATGGCGCGCTCGTCGTGGGTGGCGATCACCAGTGTGGTACCGACCTGATGGAAGTCGCGGAACATCGCCATGATGTCGGCGGCATAGCCGGCATCGAGGTTGCCGGTGGGTTCGTCGGCCAGCAGCAGGGCAGGGCGGCTCACCAGCGCGCGGGCGATGCACAGGCGCTGCTGTTCGCCGCCCGAAAGGCTGATCGGGTTGGCCTTCTCGCGCTTCAACAGGCCGACCTTGTCGATCACCGCGCGCGCGCGCTTGAGCGACTCGCGGCGCTCGAAACCGGCGATGTCGAGCGGCAGCATCACGTTGTCGATCACGTTGCGGTCGAACAGCAGCTTGTGATCCTGGAACACCAGGCCGATGTTGCGGCGCAGATACGGCACGGCGCGCCGCGACAGGCGGTTGATGTTCTGGCCGCTGACCGACACCACCCCGCTGGTGGGCCGCTCGATGGCGGCGATGAGCTTCAGCAGGGTGCTCTTGCCGGCGCCGGAATGCCCGGTCAGGAAAACCAGTTCGCCTTGCTCGATGGCGAGGTCGACGCCGGACAGGGCCTCATGCCCGCCGGGGTAGCGCTTGGTGACCTGGCTGAAGCCGATCATGCGGCGAATACCGCTTCGACGAACTCGCGCGCGTCGAACGGCCGCAGGTCGTCGACGCTTTCGCCTACGCCGATGTAGCGCACCGGGATCGGCTGGGCCGGGCCTGGGCGGGCCTGGGCGATGGCGGCGATGGCGCCGCCCTTGGCGGTGCCGTCGAGCTTGGTGAGCACGAGGCCGGTGACGCCGAGCGCATCGTCGAATGCCTTGACCTGCGCCACCGCGTTCTGTCCGGTGTTGGCGTCGAGTACCAGCAGCACTTCGTGCGGCGCGCCGGGCGCGGCTTTTTCGATCACCCGCTTGACCTTCCTGATCTCCTCCATCAGGTGCAGCTGGGTCGGCAGGCGGCCGGCGGTGTCGGCCAGCACCACGTCGATGCTGCGCGCCCGCGCGGCCTGGATGGCGTCGAAAATCACCGCCGCGGAATCGCCCTTTTCCTGGCTCACCACGGTGACGTTGTTGCGCTCGCCCCAGACCTGCAACTGCTCGCGGGCGGCGGCGCGGAAGGTGTCGCCCGCCGCCAGCAGCACCGACAGGCCCTGCGCCTGGTACAGCTTGGCGAGCTTGCCGATGGTGGTGGTCTTGCCGGCGCCGTTGACGCCGGCCAGCATGAGGATGAAGGGCTTGTGCGGGGTGACGTCGAGCGGCGCCTGCAGCGGGGTCAGCAGGTCGACCAGCGCCTGCTTCAGTGCGGCCTGCAGGTCGGAGGCCTCGGTCAGCCCCTCGCGCCGCACCTTCTTCTGCAGGGTTTCGAGCAGCGCCTGGGTCGCATCGATGCCGACATCGGCGGTGATGAGGATGGTTTCGAGTTCCTCGAACAGTTCGGCGTCGATCTTGCGCCCGACACCGAACAGGCTGGAAAGCTGGCCGCCCAGCCGATCGCGGGTTTTGGCGAGCCCCTGCTTCAGCCGCTGCGCCCAGCCCGGGCGCGACCCGGCCGGCTGCGGGGCGGCGGCTTCGGCCGGCGCGTCGGGGACAGCCGGTTCGGCGGCAGGGGATTTGGACTTGAAGAAACTAAACACGGATAAAGGCGGTCAGCACAGCTGTTTGACGGACGCGGTATCTTATCATTCAGGCAGTCGACTCCACACGGCTTCGGCCAACAGTGGGTCGGCATCCTTGGGATGCATTCAATCAGAGGTGAACGGGATGGTCGGCATGCGGGGAATGTTGCTGGCGCTGCTGGTGGGCAGCGCACAGGCGGCGGTGACGGATGTCACGCTGGACAATGGGTTGCGGGTGATCGTGCAGGAAGATCATCGCGCACCGGTGATGGTGTCGCAGGTGTGGTACCGCGCGGGATCGATGGACGAATTCAACGGCAGCACCGGCGTGGCGCACGTGCTCGAGCACATGATGTTCAAGGGCACGCAGACGGTGCCGCCGGGCGAGTTCTCCAAGCGCATCGCCGCGGCCGGCGGCCGTGAAAACGCCTTTACCAGCCGCGACCACACGGCCTATTTCCAGCAGATGCAGAAAGACCGGCTGGCGCTGTCGATGCAGCTGGAGGCCGACCGCATGGCCAACCTCGTCATCGGCGACGCGCTGTTCGCCAAGGAAATCCAGGTGGTGATGGAAGAGCGCCGGCTGCGCACCGACGACCAGCCGCAATCGGTGGTGTACGAGCGCCTGATGGCGACGGCCTACCAGGCGCATCCCTACCGCCGCCCCATCATCGGCTGGATGGACGATCTCTCGAACATGACCGCGCAGGACGCGCGCGACTGGTATGCGCGCTGGTATGCGCCCAACAACGCCACCCTGGTGGTGGCGGGCGACGTCAAGGCCGACGAGGTGATCGAACTGGCCAGGCGCCATTTCGGTGCACTGCCGGCGCGCGCGCTGCCGCCGCGCAAGCCGCAGGACGAGCCTGCGCAGCTTGGCGAGAAGCGCATCGTGGTCAAGGCGCCGGCGCAGCTGCCCTACCTGCTGATGGCCTGGCATGCGCCCACGCTCAAGGACTGGGAACAGGACACCGCGCCGTACGCGCTGCAGATTCTCGCGGGTGTGCTCTCCGGCAACGATTCGGCACGGCTGCAAAAATCGCTGGTCAAGACCCGGCAGATCGCAGTGAACGCGAGCGCGGGCTACGACGCCGTGGCTCGCGGGCCGGGCATGTTCATGATCGATGCGACACCGGCGCCGGGCACATCGGCGGCGGCGCTGGAAAAAGCCATTCGCGAGGAGGTGCGGCGCATCCAGCGTGACGGCATCAACGAAGCGGAGCTCGCGCGGGTCAAGGCGCAGGTCATCGCGGCCGACGTCTATCAGCGCGATTCGCTGTTTTATCAGGCCATGCAGCTGGGCGAGTACGCGACCGCCGGCCTGCCGCCCGAGGCGCTGGCGCGCCGGGTCGACAAGTTGCGCGCGGTGACCGCCCGGGAGGTGCAGGCCGCCGCCCGGCAGTGGCTGCAGGACGACCGGCTGAGCGTGGCCGAGCTCGACCCGCAGCCCCTTCAAGCCAAGGCGCAGCGCGCCGCCGTGCCGGGAGTGCGCCATGTCAATTAAAACCATGTCGATTCAGCGCTTCTTTTTTGCCCTGCTGCTGAGCCTGCCGCTGTCGGCGCAGGCCACGCTGGCCATCCAGAACTGGCAAACGCCGCAGGGCGCGCGGGTGGTCTTCGTCGAAAGCCGCGAGTTGCCGATGCTCGATATCTCGGTGGATTTCCCCGCCGGCAGCGCGCGCGATCCCGCCGGCAAGGCGGGGCTTGCCCATCTGACGCACGGGCTGCTCGATCAGGGCGCGGGCGGCCTTTCCGATACCGCCATCGCGCATCGCCTGGCCGATGTCGGGGCCGTGCTGTCGGGGAGCTTCGACCGCGACCGTGCCGGCGTCACGCTGCGCACCCTGTCGTCCGCAACCGAAAAGACGGCCGCGCTCGAGATGCTGGCGCGCGTGCTGCAGCGGCCCGATTTTCCGCAGGCGGTGATCAGACGCGAGAAACAGCGCCTGATTGCCGCCATCCGCGAAGCCGAGGCCGATCCCGGCACGGTCGCCGGCAAGGCGTTTTATCGGGCGCTCTACGGCACGCACCCTTACGCGCACGACGAGGCGGGCGACCCCGCCGCGATTGCGCGGCTGACGCGGGGCGATCTGCAGGCGTTTTACCGCGCGCATTACAGCGCGCCCAACGCCGTGATTTCGCTGGTCGGCGACATTTCCCGCGCCGAGGCCGAGGCCATCGCCGCGCGCCTGGCGGCCGGCTTGTCCAAGGCCGCGGCGGTGCCGCCGCTGCCCAGCCCCGCACCTGCAGCCTCATCCGACGTGCGCATAGCCCATCCCTCCACGCAAAGCCATGTGCTGGTAGGGGCGGTGGGCATGGCACGCAACGACCCCGATTTCTTTCCGCTGTTCGTCGGCAATTATGTGCTGGGCGGCGGCGGCTTCGATTCGCGGCTGATGCGCGAGGTGCGCGACAAGCGCGGCTACGCCTACAGCGCCTACAGCTATTTCATGCCGATGGTCGAGGCCGGACCGTTCCAGCTCGGCCTGCAGACCAAGCTGGAGCAGACCGACGACGCGCTCAAGGTGGCGCAGGCGACGCTGCGGCAGTTCATCGCCGACGGCCCCAGCGAGGCTGAACTCGAGCAGGCCAAATCCAACCTCACCGGCGGGTTCCCGCTGCGCTTGGACAGCAACAGGAAAATCCTCGATTACCTGGCGGCGATCGGCTTTTACCGGCTGCCGCTGGATTATCTCGATACCTGGGTCGCCAAAGTCGAGGCGGTCGACGTGGCGGCGGTGAAACAGGCGTTTGCCCGCCGCATCGACCCCGACAGGCTGGTGACCGTGGTGGTGGGGGCAGGCGGTGCGCGCTAAGCGCGCGCCGCCGCAGCGGGCGCACGGCGCGCCCAACCGCGTGCGCATCATCGGCGGGCAATACCGCCGGCGGCTGCTGGAGTTTCCCGACGGCGCCGGCCTGCGCCCGACCCCCGACCGCGTGCGCGAGACGCTGTTCAACTGGCTGGGGCAGGATCTGCCCGGCTGGGCTTGCCTGGACCTGTTTGCCGGCAGCGGCGCGCTGGGCTTCGAGGCGGCTTCGCGCGGGGCGGGGCGCGTCGTCATGATCGAGCGCGATCCCAGGGCGATCGGCGCGCTGGAAAAAAACCGCGCCACGCTCGGCGCCGGCCAGGTCGACATCCTGCGGGCCGATGCGCTGGCCTGGCTGGCGAACAGCCGCGAAACCTTCGACCTGATTTTCGTCGATCCGCCATTCGACAGCGGACTGGCCGGGGCGGTGCTCGCCGGGCTGGCGCGCCATCTCGAATCAGGCGGCCAGGCGTATATCGAGCAGGCTGCTCCGGTGGTCGCGCCGGCGGGGCTGATCATCCACCGCAGCGGGCGCGCGGGGCGCTCGCATTTTGCGCTTCTCGTCAAGGAATAAGCGATGCTGACCGCTGTCTATCCCGGTACTTTCGATCCCATCACGCGCGGCCATGAAGACCTGGTGCGGCGTGCGGTGCGGCTGTTCGACCATGTCGTCGTCGCGGTGGCCGAATCGCGCAACAAACGGCCTTTTTTCAGCATGGAGGAGCGGGTGGCGATGACGCGCGGCGTGCTGGCCGACGTGCCGCAGGTGCGGGTGGAAGGATTTTCCGGCCTGCTGATCGACTTTGTCGCCGAACAGGGGGCGATTGCGGTATTGCGGGGATTGCGCGCGGCGTCCGACTTCGAATACGAATTCCAGCTGGCGGGGATGAACCGCAATCTCAAGCCCGACATCGAAACGCTGTTTCTCACGCCGTCGGATCAGTACATGTTCATTTCCGCCAGCATGATCCGCGAGATCGCGCAGCTGGGCGGCGACGTGACGCCCTTTGTTCATCCATTGGTGGCGCAGCGATTAAGTGAGAAAATAATTAATAACTGATATGACCCGGAGAACGCCATGTCGATGATGATCACGGACGAATGCATCAATTGCGACGTCTGCCTGCCCGAATGCCCCAACGAAGCCATTTCCCAGGGCGATGAGATCTACATCATCGACCCCAACAAGTGCACCGAGTGCGTCGGCCACTTCGACACCCCGCAATGCGTGGAGGTGTGCCCGGTCGACTGCATTCCGCTGAACCCGGATTACCCTGAAACGCGCGAGCAATTGCAGGAGAAGTTCCTGCGCCTGACCGCCGGCAAGTAAGCGCTCAGGCCATTCTGGCCAGCTGCACCTCGCCCAGGTCGCCGGCCAGGGCATCGGCAATGCGCATGTTGATGCGCGCCAGATGCTCCAGTTGATCGCTCGCGGTTCCGGTTGAGGCCTCCAGTTCGGCGATGCGTTCGTCCAGCGTTTCGGTCGCGGCATGGATGCGGCTGACGCTGTCCAGGCGGCGCTTCAGCTGGATATTGTGTTCCCGCACCTGGGTTTCCATCGGAGCGATCAGCGCCTTCAGCCAGGCTTCGGTTTCGCTGTTGGCCAGCTCGAACACCTCGACCACCTTGCTGGCGAGCGTTTCGAAAAAGCGCGTGGTCAGCTGGCTCTGGCCCACGGTCAGCATCTTGAACACGGTGTTGAAGCGTTCGTCGAAGATGCGCTCCAGCCGCGCCATTTCCTTGCGGTATTTGCGCAGGCTGTGGTCGGGCGGGTTGACCGCCGCCAGTCCGTGTTCGTCGCTGAATTTCTGGTACATCGCCGTCATCATGGCGCGGATTTCCTGAATGAGCGCGGCAGAGGCATCCAGATTGCCGTCCACCTGGCGGAAGAAGCGCCCCATCGCATCGAGCAGACCGGTGCTGAAGCGGCTTTTCTCCATCGCCTCCCGGGCGAGGCGCACCTCGCCGTTCAGCGTCCGCATGCCCAGCCGCTGGCGCAGCGCGTCGACCTGCGAGGCGAACACATTGCGCAGCGCGTTGAACTGCTGCAGGCCATGCTCGAACTGCTGCTTGTCCTCGTTGGCCTTGACCATCATGTGCTGGATGACGTCGCGGTTCTTGCCGCGCAGTCCCTGCAATTCCTCGACCTGATCCTGGATGCCGGCGAGCCGCGTTTCCAGAAGCTCGGTGGCCTTGGTCACAACGTCCTCCACCACCGCCTGGGCCGATTCGCTGACCAGCGCCTGCTTGCAGGGGAGCAGTTCCTGGGTCAGGGCAGCCTCCAGCTCGGGCAGCCGGCTTTTCGCCAGCAGGGCCGCATCGCCGCGCACCTTGGCGACCAGCGCCTTGTGCGCCGACACCGGGTAAACCTGGGCGGCCGGCAGGTCGAGCAGCGCAGCGCTGCTGGCCACCTGCCTGGCGATTTCGGCGTCGATTTCGGACGGCGTCCTGAGTTCGTCCCACAGCCCGTCGATCTTGTTCAATACCACCAGCCGGGCGCGGCTGGCGGCCTGCGTCGGCGCGATGTGCCGGCGCCAGATTTCGATGTCCGATTTGGTGACCCCGGTGTCGGCGGCCAGCAGGAACAGCACCGCATGGGCGTTGGGCAGCAGGTTGAGCGTCAGTTCCGGCTCGGTGCCGATGGCGTTGAGCCCCGGCGTGTCGAGAATGACCAGGCCCCGCTTCAGCAGCGGATGCGGAAAATTGATCAGCGCGTGGCGCCAGCGCGGAATCGCGATGCTGCCGTCGCGCGCCAGGTGGCGCGCGGCTTCCTCGTCCAGAGGGTCGAGCAGGCCGTAGGCTTCGGCGGTGGCCGCGTCGACGTCGACGGTGTCGGCCAGCCGCATCAGCGTCGCGCTCATCTCATCGGCGGAATCGAGATTGAGCGGAAATTCGGTCCAGGCGGCAGCGTCGCGCTTGAAGTCGCCGATACCGCCCGCGCGGGTTTTGGTGTCGATCGGCAACAGCCGCAGCGACGGCCGCTGGGTGGGGGTGTAATACAGTTCGGTGGGGCACATGGTGGTGCGCCCGGCGGACGACGGCAGCACGCGCTGGCGGTAATCCGAAAAGAAAATCGCGTTGATCAGCTCGGACTTGCCGCGCGAAAACTCGGCGACGAAGGCCACGTTCAGCGTGTCTTCCTGCAGGCGGCCCAGCAGCTGGCCAAGCCGCATCGCGGATTCGGCGTCGCCAAGTTGCTGCGTGTCGAGCCAGTCGCGCAGGGCCTCGATGCGCACGTACACGGCGTCGCGCCAGGCGCTGTAACGCTCGAATTCGTCAACCAGGGCGGTCGGTTTCATGCGGGGGATCACCGGGTAAGGCACACTCGGTTAGCGGCATGTTGACGGCAAACTTGACCGCTGCGGCAGGGGGGCTCAATGCTGGCAGCCGGGACAGTAGAAACTCGCACGCTGGCCCTGCACGATGCGGCGTATCGGGGTGGCGCAGACCCTGCATGGCTGGCCCGCGCGGTCGTAGACCCGCGTCTGCAGCTGGAAATAGCCGAGTTCGCCGCTGCTGTGAACGTAATCGCGCAGCGAACTGCCGCCCGCGGCGATGGCCGCCGTCAGCACCTGCTTGATCGCCGCCGCCAGCCGCGCGCAGGCGGGGCGGCTGAGGCGGCGCGCGGCGGTGGCGGGACGGATGCCGGCGTGAAACAGCGACTCGGACGCGTAGATGTTGCCGACGCCGACCACCACCCCGGCATCCATGATGACCTGCTTGATGGCGGTGCCGCGGCGTCGGCACTGCGCGTGCAGGTAGGCCGCGTCGAACGCCGGAGTGAGCGGTTCCGGCCCGAGATGGGCCAGCAGCGGATGCCGTGCCGCGTCGTGGGTCCACAGCACCGCGCCGAAGCGGCGCGGGTCGCGCAGCCGCAGCGTGGTGCCGTCGTCGAACAGCCAGTCGACATGGTCGTGCAGGGCGGCGGGCTCGCCGGGCTCGGCAAAGCGCAGGCTGCCCGACATGCCCAGATGCACGATCTGGGTGGCCGCGCCAAAGTCGAACAGCAGGTATTTGCCGCGTCGCTCGATCTGCCTGAGCATCAGTCCTGCCAGCCGCGTTTCCAGATCGTCCGGTATCGGCCAGCGCAGGCGTGGATTGCGTATCGCGATGCGCGCGAGCGTACGGCCCCGCAGACGCGGCAACAGCCCCTGGCGGGTGGTTTCGACTTCGGGCAATTCAGGCATGGCGCGATCGGGATCGAGTGCGGCGTGGCGATAAACAGGGCGCCGACACGATGTCGGCGCCATGCATGGAGCGGGTCCGCAAGGCGGGGCGAACCGAATCCCGGTATTTTAGGGCCTGTTGGCGCCAATTTCACGCCTGCGACGGGGCCGGCCGGGATGCCGCAGTGAAATTGACGTTGCCAGGCTCCGGCTGGCGCGCACCCATTCCCGGCGTGCCCGGCTATTGAACCTGCGCATTTTCCCGGCGCCGCCGCGGCCCCGCGGCGCCAGCAGGCCGTCCGCAGCATCCGGCAGCGCGAAGCTGATCGGGCTTCATCGGGTGCCGGTTCGAGTGAACCTTGCTTGCGGGCGGGCCTCGAAAGCTTAGAATCGTGACAGCAATTCCACCAAGGCGACGTACATGACCCACCTCAAAGTTCTCCCCCTCTGCGCAGCGCTGGCGCTCGCGGCCGCGTGCAGCCAGCCCGGCGTCAAGGCGTCGCAGCCTGCGGTGGCGGAAACGCAGGCATCGCCGGCTGTCATGGCGGAAGCGCAGGCGCAGCAGCCTGCCGCGACGGTGGGCGAAGCGGTCGCCGACCCCGCCGCTGAGGCAGCCGCCAAGGCGCAGGCCGCGCTGCCCAGGCAGCCGCTCACCCCCGAAATCCTGTTCAAGTTTCTGGTAGCCGAAGTGGCGGGGCAGCGGGGTGCGATCGGTGTTGCCAACTCGACTTATCTCGATCTGGCGCGGCAGACGCGCGATCCGCGCATAGCCCGCCGGGCAACGGAAGTCGCGATGTTTGCGCGCGACCAGGCGGGGGCGCTGGAGGCCAGCCGGCTGTGGGCGGCGACGGAACGGGACTCGGAACGCGCGCAGCAGACCCTGGCGGCCTTGTTGCTGGGCGAGGGTCGCCTCGGCGAGGCCGAACCGATACTGCAAGCTCTTTTGAAACAGGACACGGCCAACGGTTTTCTGCATCTGCCTGCGCTGATGGGCAAGCCGCGCGACACCCAGGCCGCACTGCAACTGGTCGAACGGCTGGCAGCGGATTATCCGGAATTGCCGGAAGCGCGCTTTGCGGTCGCGCAGGCCGCAGCCGCTGCCGGCCGCGCTGACGCGGCCGTCGCGGCCTTGCAGCAGGCCGACAGCCTGCGCCCTGGGTGGGAGCCTGCGGCGCTGCTGCGCGTGCAGATCCTGGGCAGGGCTTCTCGCGCCGATGCGCTGGCCTTCATGCGCGATTTCCTGGCGGCCCATGCGGCTGCACGCGAGGTGCGGCTGGCCTATGCGCGTACCCTGGTCAATGCCGGCCAGTTCGCCGAAGCGCGCGTCGAATTCACCCGTCTGACGGCCGATTTTCCGCGCAATGCCGAAGTGAGCTTGGCCGCGGGCTTGCTGTCCATGCAAATGGGCGATTTCGACGCGGCGCGCGACTTGCTGACGCAGACCCTGGAGTACAGCCCGCGCGACCCGGATGCCGTGCGGTACTACCAGGGGCAGCTGGCCGAGCAAATGAAACAGCCCGAGACGGCGGCTGCCTACTATGCCGAGGTCAAGACGGGCAATTATCTGGTTCCCGCGCGTGCGCGCCAGGCCGCGCTGCTGGCGCGGGCGGGCCGGCATGATGCCGCGCGTGCGCTGCTGGCCGCCACGCAGGGTGAAAACGACGCGCAAAATGTGCGGTTGATCCAGGCGCAGGCCGAACTGCTGCGCGACAGCAAGGCGCATGCGGCGGGTTTCGAAATGCTGTCGGAGGGGCTCAAGCGTTATCCCGACTCGGCGGACTTGCTGTACGACCGCGCCATGGCTGCGGAAAAGCTCGGCAAGCTGGAGGTGCTGGAAGCAGACCTGCGCCGCGTGATCACCCTGCGCCCCGACGATGCCCAGGCTTACAACGCGCTGGGCTACACGCTGGCCGACCGCACCGGCCGTCTTGCCGAAGCGATCGTCCTGCTCGACAAGGCGCTGGCGCTGGCTCCGGAAGACCCCTTCATCCTGGATAGCGTGGGCTGGGCGCAATACCGTTCGGGCAATCTGGCGCGTGCGCAGGAATACCTGGAACGCGCTTACAAGGCGCGCCCAGACCCCGAAATCGCCGCCCATCTGGGCGAGGTGCTATGGGCGCGCGGACAGCGCGACGAAGCCGGCAAGCTGTGGCAGACCAGCCTGCAAACCCATCCGCAGAACGAAGTGCTGCTGGAAACCCTGCGCCGGTTGAAGCCTTGATGAGGCGCCTGATGGCGGCGTTGCTGCTGGCGCTGGCGGCCGGCTGCGCGTCCGTGCCGCCTGCCGTTCCCGCTGTTGCCATCCCCGCCGCCAACTGGATGCTGCAGGGGCGCATCGGCGTCCAGGCCGGGGAGCAGAGCCTGTCGGGAAATATCCGCTGGCAGCATAGCGTGGAAGCGGATGAAGTATTGGTGACTTCGCCGCTGGGGCTGGGCGTGGCGCGCATCGTTCGCAACGCCGATGGGGTGATGCTTGAAGCACCGAATCGGCCGCCGCGCCGCGCACCCGACGCCGAATCCCTGACGCGCGAGGCTCTCGGTTATGCGCTGCCGGTGGCGGGCCTGGCGTGGTGGGTACAGGCGCGCCCCGACCCCGCGCGCAGCTTCGAGGCCACGCATGACGGCGCCGGACGCGTCATGCAGCTCAAACAGGATGGCTGGGTGATCGATTACCTGCAATACGCTGCCGATGCGCGTCCGCGCAAGCTGGTGGTGGCGCGCGAGGGGCTGGAAATCCGCCTGGTGGCGGACAGCTGGCAAGCCGAATGAGCCACGCCTATCCCGCCCCCGCCAAGCTCAACCTGTTCCTGCACGTCGTCGGCCGGCGCGCCGATGGCTACCACCTGCTGCAAAGCGTGTTTCGCCTGATCGACCGTGCCGACACCGTGCATCTTGAATTGCGCGGCGACGGCCGCGTGGTGCGCGAAGACGACCTGCCCGGGGTGCCCGAAGAGCGCGACCTGAGCGTGCGTGCGGCGCGCCTGCTGCAGGCGCATGCACCGGCAGGCGCCGGAGTGAGCATTCGTCTCGACAAGGTGCTGCCGATGGGAGGCGGACTCGGCGGCGGCAGCTCCGACGCGGCCACCGTGCTGCTCGCCCTGAACCGCCTGTGGCAGGTCAATCTGCCGCGTGAAACCCTGCAAAAGCTGGCGCTGCAACTGGGCGCCGACGTACCGGTCTTCGTGTTCGGCCAGACCGCGTTTGCCGAGGGGGTGGGCGAAATCCTGCAGCCGGTGAGTGCGCCGCCGGCATGGTATGTGGTGCTGACGCCACCCGTGCAGGTGCCGACCGCTGCAATTTTTGCAGCGCCGGAATTGACACGCAACACGCCACCCCTCAAAATAGCGCCCTTTTCCGCAGGCATGGGTCGTAACGACCTGCAGCCCGTGGTCGTCAGCCGCTATCCCGAAGTCGCCCGTCATCTCGAATGGCTGGCGCAATTCGGCGAGGCACGGATGACTGGCTCCGGCGCCTGCGTGTTTGCATCGTTTGGAACGCAAGGCGCGGCGCGCGACGTGCTGCGCCAGTTGCCTGAAACGATGCAGGGTTTTGTGGCACAGGGGTTGGACAGGCATCCGCTGATCGACTGCTGTGCCGGGTAGTGCCCATTGGGGAGTCGCCAAGTGGTAAGGCATCGGATTTTGATTCCGACATTCGCAGGTTCGATCCCTGCCTCCCCAGCCAGTTAAGCGAACAGCCGCCAGTGGCGGCTGTTTTTGTTGTTGTGTCGGACCAGCCAAACGCCGGAGACTCGCGTGTCCATAGACAACCTGATGGTGTTCAGCGGGAACGCCAACCCACGTTTAGCCAGCGATGTGGTGCGTCATCTCAATATCCATCTCGGGCGCGCCACGGTATCGCGTTTCTCCGATGGCGAAGTGATGGTCGAAATCCTCGAGAACGTGCGCGGCAAGGATGTGTTCGTGCTGCAGTCGACCTGCCAGCCGACCAACGATACGCTGATGGAGGTGATGGTGATGGTCGATGCGCTGAAGCGCGCTTCGGCTGCGCGTATCACCGCGGCGATCCCGTATTACGGCTATGCACGGCAGGATCGGCGCACCCGGTCGGCGCGGGTGGCGATCACCGCCAAGGTGGTGGCCAACATGCTGCAGGGCGCGGGGGTCGACCGGGTGTTGACGATGGACCTGCACTCCGACCAGATCCAGGGTTTCTTCGATATCCCGGTCGACAACATCTATTCCAGCCCGATCCTGCTGGGCGACATCTGGAAGCGCAATCATCCGAACCTGGTGGTGGTGTCGCCGGACGTCGGCGGGGTGGTGCGGGCGCGGGCGATTGCCAAGCGGCTGGAATGCGATCTGGCGATCATCGACAAGCGCCGTCCGAAACCGAATGTGGCGAAGGTGATGCACATCATCGGCGACGTCAAGGACCGCACCTGCATCATCATGGATGACATGGTCGATACGGCCAACACCCTGTGCGAGGCGGCCACCGCGCTGAAGGAGCACGGCGCGAAAAAGGTCATGGCGTATTGCACCCATGCCGTGCTGTCCGGCAGCGCCGCCGAACGCGTGACGAATTCCGCGCTCGACGAGCTGGTGGTGACCGATACCATTCCGCTGCGCGACGACGCGCGCGCATGCAAGAAGATCCGGCAGTTGTCGGTGGCTGAACTGCTGGCGGAAACCATCCGCCGCATCAGTAACGAGGATTCCGTCAGTTCGCTCTTCATCGAGTAGGGCTGGTTGAATGCCCCTGGTCGCGGGGGCTTGTGGCATGCATTGGCCATTTCGGCAATGCATCGTTTAAGCGGTTAAATTGGAGAAACACTATGAATATCGAAGTCATCGCCGCCAAGCGTGAACTGCAAGGTACGGGTGCGAGCCGCCGTCTGCGTCACGCGGGCAAGGTTCCCGGCATCGTCTACGGTGGCGCCGCCGCCCCGGTGCAGATCGAGCTGGACCACAACACGCTGTACCACGCGTTGCGCAAGGAAGCCTTCCATGCCTCCGTGCTGACCCTGAATGTCGACGGCGCCAAGGAAACCGTGCTGCTGCGCGACACCCAGTGGCATCCCTACAAGCAGCAGGTGCTGCACGTCGACTTCCAGCGCGTCGACAAGGATCACAAGATCCACGTCAAGGTGCCGCTGCACTTCCTCAATGCCAACGTGGCGCCCGGCGTCAAGACCGGCGGCGGCAAGCCCCACTACATCGTGAACGAACTCGACGTGCAGTGCCTGCCCGGCAGCCTGCCCGAGTTCATCGAAGTGGAGATGGGCAAGCTCGAAGTCGGCCATTCCATCCACGCGAATGACCTGACGCTGCCCGCAGGCGTCGAGCTGGTCGCCCACGTCAAGGTGGAAAACCCTGCCGTGGTGTCGATCAATGCGCCCAAGGGCGGTGCCGCCGAAGAGGCGCCGGCTGCTCCTGCGGCGTAATCGGGTTGCGCAATTCCCGGGTGTTTTCGGCCGGCAGGATTGCGCATTGCGAGCGGCATGACAGCGCCCCGCCTGATTGTCGGCCTCGGTAACCCGGGGCGCGACTACGAAGAAACCCGGCACAATGCCGGGTTTTGGTTTTGCGCGCGTCTTGCGCAGGCGTGGGGTGCGCCGCTGGCGCATGAGTCGCGCTTCCACGGCGCCGTCGGACGCAATGCCCGGGGCACCTGGATGCTGCTGCCGCAGACCTTCATGAACCGTTCGGGACAGGCGGTCGGCGCGCTCGCGCGCTTTCATCGCATCGCCCCGGCCGAAATTCTGGTGGTGCACGACGAGCTCGACATCCCGCCCGGCCAGCTGCGCCTCAAGTTCGGCGGCGGCATGGGCGGGCACAACGGCTTGAAAGACATCACCGCGCACCTGGGGACCCAGGACTACTGGCGGTTGCGCATCGGCATCGGCCATCCCGGCGACCGCAGCGAGGTCGTGAACTACGTCCTGAAACCGCCGCGCCGCGAGGAGCAGTTCGAGATCGACGCGGCGATCGAGCGAGCGATCGACCTCGTGCCCTTGATCGAACGGGGCGAGTGGAACGCGGCGACTCAGCGCGCCAACACCAACCCGTTAGCCAAACCCAAACAGGAAACGCCATGAGCCTCAAATGCGGTATCGTCGGATTGCCCAACGTCGGCAAATCCACGCTTTTCAATGCCTTGACCCAGGCGGGCATCGCAGCGGAAAACTACCCTTTCTGCACCATCGAGCCGAACACCGGCGTGGTCGAGGTGCCCGATCCGCGCCTGGCGGCGCTGGCGCAGATCATTAATCCGCAAAAAATCGTTCCGGCCATTGTCGAGTTCGTGGATATTGCCGGCCTGGTCGCGGGGGCCTCCAAAGGCGAGGGGCTGGGCAATCAGTTCCTGGCCAACATCCGTGAAACGGACGCGATCTGTCACGTGGTGCGCTGCTTCCACGACGAAAACGTGATCCATGTCGCCGGCAAGGTCGACCCGCTGTCCGATGTGGAAACCATCGCCACCGAGTTGGCGCTTGCCGATCTGGCGAGCGCCGAAAAAGCGCTGGCACGCTTCGAGAAACCCGCCCGGGCCGGCGACAAGGATGCGCAGAAAATGGTTGCCGCCCTGAAGCCCATGGTCGCCGCCCTGAACGAGGGTCGCCCCGCCCGCGCCGCCGGACTGGATGCAGAGGGACTGGCGGCGATCAAGTCGCTGTGCCTGATGACGGTGAAACCCACGCTGTATGTCGCCAATGTGGGCGAGGATGGTTTTCACGACAACCCCATGCTCGATGCCCTGTGCGCGTTTGCCGAAAAAGAAGGGGCGCCGGTGGTGCCGGTTTGCGCGGCGCTGGAGGCCGAACTGCAGGAACTGTCGCCGGAGGAGCGTGCGGAATACCTGAAGGAGCTCGGCTGGAATGAGCCGGGGCTGAATCGGCTGATTCGCGCCGCCTACGACTTGCTCGGTCTGCAGACCTATTTCACCGCCGGGGTGAAGGAGGTGCGTGCCTGGACTATCCGCAAGGGCGACACCGCGCCGCAGGCGGCGGGCGCCATCCATACCGATTTCGAGCGCGGCTTCATTCGCGCGCAGACCATCTCGTTCGAGGACTTCATTGCCTGCAGGGGCGAGCAGGGCGCCAAGGAAGCTGGCAAGATGCGCGCGGAGGGCAAGGAGTATGTCGTCAAGGACGGGGATGTCCTGAATTTCCTGTTCAACGTGTGAAATTCAATGTGCGGGGCGGGAATTTTCATGGGGATGTTTGACAGGGGCTTCTGAAAGCCCCTATAATTTCGCGCTTCGTTTGGGTGGGGTTCCCGAGCGGTCAAAGGGATCAGACTGTAAATCTGACGGCTCTGCCTTCGAAGGTTCGAATCCTTCCCCCACCACCAGATTTTGCAGTAGGAGCAGGGCGAAGCGGGAAGAGCGTGATTGCTGGCGCTTTGGCGGCTTTACGGTCACGGCCAGCCCCATGCGGGTGTAGCTCAATGGTAGAGCTGAAGCCTTCCAAGCTTAAGACGAGGGTTCGATTCCCTTCACCCGCTCCAGTTTTGTGTGGGCTTATTTGTAGTAAGTCCGAAGCCCATGTAGCTCAGTGGCAGAGCACTCCCTTGGTAAGGGAGAGGTCGGCAGTTCAATCCTGCCCATGGGCACCAGGTTTTTGGGTGTCCGTCAAGATAGCGGGCGGCGCGCCAGTGTTTGAGAAGCGGTTGTCGGGATGTTGATCGTGGTTGACCGCATCGTTCTTGTGCAAATTTGAGGGGTACTTGAAATGGCTAAGGAAAAATTCGAGCGGACCAAGCCGCACGTAAACGTAGGCACGATTGGACACGTTGACCACGGCAAGACCACCTTGACCGCGGC